>CAZAYP010000015.1:0-83449 GCA_964489425.1 uncultured Verrucomicrobiota bacterium
CCAGGCTGGCGCGGGCGCTGGCGCCGCCGGCGGACCGCGGCTGGGCCGGCCTGCTGGCCTTTATCCTGATCGGCCTCAACGTGTATCAGAGCTATTTCACCACGGTGGTCAAGACGTACGCGCTGTGCAGCGTGTTCCTGGTGGGCGGACTGCTGGCGGTGGTGCAGTCTTCCGGCAAGCCCGGCCGCTGTTTCTGGGGCGGGCTGCTGCTGGCGGCGGCGGGCGGGACGCGCACCTCGGCCGGAGTGGCCGCGTTGATCGTGTTCGTGGTCCTGGCGCTACAACGGGACCGGCCGCCGCGACGGCTCCTGTATCTTGTGCTGGGCGGCCTGGCCGGTGCCGCCGTCCTGGTGCTGCCCTGGCTGATCCTGGCGCCACAAGGATTCCTGTTTGGCGTGTGGGAATACCACAAGGGCCGGGACCCCGGCAGCCTGGGATACCTGCTGACCTTGAAGGCCGGCTTCGTTTCGCGCTGGGTGCAGGCGTATTTTGTCGCGGCCGGCCTGTGGCTGGCCCTGGTCCTTACCGGAGCGCGCTGGTGGCGGTTGCCCGCGGCCGCGACCGGCGCGCAACCGCCGGCGCCCTGGGCGGCCTGCTTGTGGGCCGTGGTCATTGGCATCAGCCTCGTGCACTTGATCACCCCGTTCCCTTACGACGATTACCAGGTCGTGGTCTACCCGGTGCTGGCCGCGGCGCTGGCCGCGGCCTGGGCGCGCCGCCTGCCGGTCCCGGAACATCCGGCCGCCACGGCCTGGCGGACTGGCACGCTGGGGTTCCTGCTGCTCCTCACCCTGGCCGCGGCCGGGTCATCGCCAATCAACCAGGACTGGTTCATCCGCGGCCGCGACCGGATCTGGTGGCGCATGAAGGAACAGCCGGACCTGGCCCGCCTGCGCGATGCAGGCCGCTGGCTGCGCGCGCGCACCCAGCCGGGCGATCTGCTGCTGACCCAGGACACCTACCTGGCCGTGGAAGCCGGCATGCAGGTGCCGCCAGGGCTTGAGATGGGTCCGTTCAGCTATTACCCGGACCTGCCCACGGACCAGGCACGCGCCTTGCACGTGGTGAACCGGGAGCTGCTGGTCAACCTGATCTCCACGTGCCCGGCGCGCTTCGCCGCGGCCAGCGGATACGGGTTCAGCATGGCCGCGCCGGAGATCCGGGAACTGGACGCGCCGGAACAGGAGGCGCTCTGGGAGCTGCTGGCGGCCCGCTACACCGAGGTGCGGCAGGTGCCATATTTTGGCCAGGGCCACACCCTGCTGCGCATGCTCGAGGCGCGCGCGCCGGCCCTGGGGAGCGGTCCGGCCCCGTGACCGCCCTTCCACCAGAGCGGATGGCGCTGACGATCGTGGTGCCGGCCCACAACGAGGAACACCGCATCCGGCCGTTCCTGGACGCCTACCTCGGGTATTTCGTTCCGCGGTACGGGGCCGCCCTGGAGTTCATCGTGGTCGTGAATTATTCGAACGACCGGACGGCCGACATCGTGCGCGAATACCACGCGCGGTACCCACAGATCCGGCTGATCGAGGAACCCCGGCGCGTGGGTAAAGGCGGCGCGCTCCTGCTGGGATTTGCGGCGGCGCGCGGCGACCTGGTGGGATTCGTGGATGCCGATGGCGCCACGCCGCCCGCGGCGTTCGAAGACCTGGTGGCGAACATCGGGACCGCCGGCGCGATCATTGCCTCGCGCTGGCTCAAGGGCGCGGTAGTCAGCCCGCGTCAACCGTGGTCACGGCGCGTGGCATCGCGCGTGTTCAACCTGATGGTGCGGATCCTGTTTGGGGTGCGGATCTCGGACACCCAGTGCGGCGCCAAGCTGCTGCGGCGCGAAACCCTGCGAGCCATCCTGCCCCACCTGGGCATCACCCACTGGGCTTTTGACGTGGACCTTATTTTCCAGGTGCGGCGCGCCGGGTACGCGATCATCGAACGGCCGACCATCTGGCAGGATGTCTCCGGATCGAAGGTGCAGGTGACGCGCGCTTCGCTGGAGATGGTGCTGGCCATGGCGCGCCTGCGCCTGCTGTACTCGCCGCTGCGCGGGATCGTCACGCTGTACGACGCCGTACTGGGACGGTTCATCCACCGGGCCGACCCGCCAGCAAAGGATATCCAGCATGGCTGATCCGGATTCCACGCTGGCGGTGGTCATGCCGGCGTACAACGAGGCCGGGGCGATCGCCACGGTCATGGCCAAGTGGATGGCCGCGCTGGACGCGCTCGGCGCGGACTACCAGTTCCACGTGTACAACGACGGGTCGCGCGACGACACCCTGGCCTGCGCCCGCGCAGCCGCCGGCGGTCACCCCCGCGTGCACGTGCACACCCACCCCAACCGCGGCCACGGGCCCACGATCCTGCGCGGGTACCGCGAGCAAGCGGATCATGCCTGGATTTTCCAACTGGATGCCGATGACGAGATGGAGCCGGACGCCCTGCCCACGCTCTGGGCGCACCGCGACCGGTTCGACCTGGTCATCGGCCGGCGCACCGGGCGGAACAGCCCCGCCGCCCGCGCGCTGGTGAGCGCCACCGCGCGCTGGGTGGTGCGCGCTTTCTACGGCGGCGGCGTGTACGACGTGAACAGCCCCTATCGCCTCATGCGCACGGCCATGTTTCGCGACTGGTTTGCGCGCCTGCCGGACAACACGTTTGCGCCCAACGTGATTTTGGCCGGGCTGGCCGCCCGGCACCGCCTGCGCATCGTGGAACTGCCGGTCGCCTACCACTTCCGGACGACCGGCGTGGTATCGATCCGCAAGGGCCGGCTGCTGCGCGCCGCGCTACGCGCCTGGGGCCAGACAATCGCGTTCAGCTTCCGCGCGAGCGGCTGACGCCGCCCCACCCGCCGGCGCGGCGCCAGCCTGCAGCGCGGCGTGGATCCGCGCGTGGCGCTGCCGGTACCACCAGAACCCCAGCAAATCAACGATCGTGACCGGGAGGCGCTTCAAGTTGGTGTATTTCGAGCGGCCGTGCATGCGGGCGCGATGGTGCACCGGCACCTCCACGATGCGCCGGCCGTGCAGCTTGAGATAGGCGGGAATGAAGCGATGCACGCCGTTGAGCGGCGGCAGATCGTCCGCACAGGCGCGCCGGAACACCTTGAGGCTGCAGCCGGTGTCGCGCACCCCGTCGCGCGTGACCAGGTTGCGCACCCGGTTGGCCAGGCGCGACCCCGCGCGGCGCGACCAGCTATCGCGGCGCTTTTCGCGGTAGCCGCAAACGCAGTCGGCATCGCCCAGGGCCGCGACCAGGCGCGGAATGTCGGCAGGATCGCTCTGCAGGTCACCATCCATCATGGCCATCACCGCGCCGCCGGCCGCCCGCAACCCGGCCAGCAACGCCGCGCTCTGGCCGAAATTCCGCGGCAGGCGCACTCCCCGGAGCGTCGGGTGCCGCGCCACGCACGCCTGGATGGCATCCCAGGTTCCATCGGTGCTGCCGTCATCCACGAAGACCACCTCGGTCCCGGCCTGCAACAGCCCGGCCCGCGCCAACTCATCCGCCAGGATCGGAATGTTGTCCGCCTCCTGGTAGCAGGGGATGACCACGGAGAGCTGGAGTACTGGCTCCACGCTCACGGCCCACATCGCCATTTACAATCCGCCATCATGTCATTAGTATTGCCGCATGAACGGTTTCCGGATTCTTGTAATATGATCGCATGGGCAAGGCAAACATAAACCACGCCACCGAACCCGCCCCCGCTGATCCCGCGGCCGATGCCCCACCCGCGGCCGCGCCGGCCCGCACCTCCTTTTACGACAAGAAAACGGCCAAGTTCCGCCGGTCACCGGCGCGCTCCCGCGAGGCGGTACGCCCCAAGTCCGCGGATCTTGTGCGCCAGGAATACTTGCGCAACCTGCGCATCCTGGGCAGCGCCGCGCTGTTCATGGCCGTGGTCTTCGGAGTGGCGTTCACGCTGGCCCGCCACAACTGGCGCGGGCCGCAAACCACGCCCCGCCCGGCTGCCGCCCCGGCCGCCAAGCCGACGCCGGACTTGGCGGTCGAAGAACCGCTCGCGGATGCCGAACTGACCACCCTGATGGTGCGCCAGGCCGAAACGGTCTACGAGTTCAGCGGGGAAACGCTGCGGGATGCGCTCGTCTGGTTCGAGCTGGGCAATAACATGCGGGACGAAGCCGCCTACGGCGAGGCCGCCGCCTACTATCGCCAGGCGCTCGACGCGTGGCCGGGATTCAGCGCGTGCTGGGCCCAGCTGGGCCGGACCTACTTGCGGCTCGAAGATTTCCGCCGCGCCCGCGCGGCGCTGGAACGGGCCCTGATCGGCAACCCGAACGACCCGGCGATCCTCAACGACCTGGGAGTCGCCGCGCTGCACCTGAAAAACTATGCCACGGCCATGGAGTTTCTCCAGCTGGCCATTGACCTGGCGCCGCAACAGGCCGACAGCTATTTCAATATCGCCCTCTGTTACCTGGCTCAAAAGCAGCCCGAAGAGGCGGCCCGGGCCTTGCAGCAGTACCTGGACGTGCGGCCCCATGACCGGGGGGCGCTCCAGCAGCAGGCCGTGATCCACGCCAGCATGGGGAAATACGAGGAAGCCCTCAAGACCCTGGAGTCAGCCCTGGAGGTGTCGCCGGCCTGGCTGCCCCTGTATGCGGATGCCGCCGCCACCTGCGCACTGATGAACCAGCCGGACAAGGCCCTGGGGTTCCTGCAACAGGCCACGCAGCTTTCCTCCGCCCGGGCCGTGGCCGAACTGTACCAGCAGCCGGCTTTTGACAAGTTGCGGCAAACCGAGGCCGGCCGCGCCTTCGCGGCCTCCTTGCAACAGCGCCCGACCCCGGCCGCCGACTAGCGGCCGGCGCGCGGCGGCGGGCCGAGCCGTTGCAGGCGCGCGCGGTAAAGCGCCTCGCGCTGCGCGTCCCCCTGCGCCCGGTACATCAGGCTCAGCTGCGCCAAGGTGGCGCGATGCCCGGGATCCAGGTACAGCACCTTGTGATAGTATTCTTCCGCCGCCCGGGGCCGGTCCTGCGCCTCCTGGATCAACCCGAACAAGTAATGCGCCTCCGGATCAGCCGGGCGCTCTTCCAGGTGCTGGGCACAAGCCGACGCGGCTTCGGCCAGGCGGCCGGCATCCGCCAACGCCCGCACCTGGTCCAGGTCCACAGCGGGCCCGGCGGCTGGCGGTGGCGCGGGGGGCGGGCGCACGGCAGGGGCCGCCGGGGCCGGCCGCACGGGCGCCGGTTGGGCCTGGGGTCGGCGCGGAACCGCCGGGATGCGCGGCGCCGCCGCCGGGCGGCACAGTTCCGCGCCAGGCACGTGCCGGCAGGCGAACGCCCGCGGGTTGTCGACCGGCTGGAACCCGCGCTGGTAAAAGTAGATCAGCTCCGTGGGTCCCGTGAACAGAAGCCCGCCCGGCCGCAGCAGGCGCCGGATGTTTTCCAGCACACACGCCTTGGCCTCCGGGTTAAGGTAAATCAGCATGTTACGGCAAAACAGGAGATCGTACGGCGCCGCTTCCCGTAGATAGTCGGGCTTCACCAGGTTGGCGTGATGGAAATGCACCCGCGCCGTCACCGCCTCCGCCACGGCCAGACGACCAAGCGGTCGCGATTCAAAATATTTACGCACGGCCGGGTCATCATCCTCGCGGAACGCTTTCTTCTCATACACGGCTTGCCGGGCCCAATCGAGCGAGCGGGCGCTCAGGTCCACCGCGTCCACCCAGACCTGCTCCGCTGGCCAGCCGGCGGCCAGGAAGGTCATGACCATCGAATAAGGCTCTTCGCCCGTCGAACAAGGCGCCGAAAGCATCCGCACGCCGTCCGCGATGCCGCGGTGTTCAGCCGCGTATTGGCGCAGATACTCGAACGACTCGCGGCCCCGAAAAAACCAGGTTTCCGGGACGATCAGCTCCTCGAGAAGCGCCTGGCGCTCCTCCGCCGAGGCCGCGATCCGTTCCTGCAGCACGACCAGGTCCGGCCAATCCCGCCGCCGCAGATACGCTTGCAGCATCTGCTCGACCTTGGCAGCGCCGAGCGACTCGACGTCAAGCCCCATGCTTTCCTTGAAGAACCGGGCTATGCCTGCGTCCAAGCTCATGGGCGCCAAAAATCAGGCTTCCGGTTGAAACAGCATCTGGCGCAGGTCGTCCGGGAGCAGTTCCGCCACCCGGATCAACTGGGCCTGCTCGCGGCCCTGGACCAGCAAGGGACCGAGGTAGGGCGCGTCCGGCGGGGCCACCCCGGCGGGTTGGGCCTCGTCCACGGCAAAGGTGCCGGTATCGGTCACTTTCTCGGCCAGCAGCCCCAGCGGGTGGCGGCCGCCCGCGGCATCCACAAAATCCACCAGCAGGATGCGACTGCTCAACACCGGGCGGCTGCAGGCGCCCACCAGCAAGGCCACCAGGTCAAGCACCGGCACCGTGGCCCCATGGTAGTTAAACGTACCGGCCACGGTGGGAGGGGTGTGCGGCAGCGGCCGCAGGTCCACCCACGGGAGCACCTCCAGCACCAGGCCGGCCTCAATGGCATAGCGATTGGACCCGGCGTTGAAAAAAAGCACCAGCACGGCGGCCTTACCCCTGCCCGTCCAGCTTAAAGCGCGTCACTTCCTGCTGCAGGCCACGCACTGCATCGTTCAGCTGTTCGGTCACGTGCTTGAACTCGGTCAGGGCATCGCGGTTCTGGTCGGCCGTGGCCGCCAGCTGATCCAAAGTCTCGCTGATCTGGCGGGCGCCAGTGACCTGCTGGCCCATGCCCGTTTCCACGGCATCAAACTGCGGCGCCAACTGCCGCACACCCTCGATGATCCCGCCCAACTGCCCGGCGATGCGGGTCACCTCGTCCACGCCATGGCGCACGCCCTCGCCGAACTTATCCATCTCCATGACCCCCGAGGCCACGGCCGACTGCATCTCCTTGACCATGTACTCAATGTCCTGGGTGGCCACGGCGGTCTGCTCCGCCAGGCGCGTCACTTCGCGGGCCACCACGGAGAAGCCACGGCCATGTTCACCCGCTTTTTCCGCCTCGATCGCGGCATTGAGGGAAAGCAGGTTGGTCTGGTCGGAGATCGAATTGATCGTGGTCACGACCCCGGAAATCTTGCTGGTCTTGTTGCTGATCACGGCCAGGCGGGAAGAGATGGAGACCACCGCCTGCGAAAGCTGGCGCATGCTGGCGGCCATGTGGTTGAGCTCGGTCTGGCCGGCTTCCGCCATCCGGGTGGTATCAGTGGTGGTCTGGCCGACGACCTGCATGGTGTCCACGAGCTGCTGGGAGGTGGCGGCAATCTGGCGGGTGGTGTTGGTCACGTCCCGGGTGGCCGCGGCCTGCTCCGCCACCGTGGCTTGCAGCTCGCGCGCCGAGGCGGCGATTTCCGTAGCCGAGCTGGTGACCTGGATCCCCGAGCGCTGCACCTGGCCGATCAGGGCGGACAACCGTTGCACCATGGTTTGGAATGCGCCCAGCAGCTTCTCAATCTCATCCCGCGGCGGCGCGCCCGGACCGGAGCCCGCCGGGGCCTGGCGCTGGCCCAGGGACGCTTGCAGGGCCTGGCGCGCGGCGCTCAAGTCGCCGGCGGCAATTTGTTCGGCCAGGGTGATCACGCCGCCAAGCGGCCGGGTCACGCGGCGCGCCACAAAGATCGCCATGCCCACGGCGATCACCACGATGCCCAATCCCACCGCCCCCGCGCGGATCATGAGCGCGCGGATTTCAGCGCGGACCTGGTCGCGGGCGCCAAGGTAATCATCCTCGAAAGTTTCTGCCACGATCACCCAGTCCCACGGCGGGAAATACGTATAGGCGGCATAACGGCGGCGGGCCGGGGTGTCTCCCGCCGGCGGCACATCGTACTGGAAATACCCCGTCTCGCCCGGCCGTTGCGCCAGGGCATTGGTGATGATGGTTTGCCAGGGGCACGCGCCCGCGGCATCCTGGATCGTCCAGGCATTGGTTAGACTGCCATGGCCCGGGGGCGCCAGGATAAAGTCACCGCGTTCCGGGCCCACGCCATCCAGCACCCACACGTGGCCGGACCGGCCCACCCGGATGTTCTGGATCATGTTTTGCAGCTTGTCCAGTTCATCAAATGTAACGCCGATGCCCACCATCCCCAACACGTGGCCCGCCGCGTTGGTCAGCGGCACGCGGACGGTCAGGTCCGCCTTGCCGACGACCCGGTCGATGCCGGCATGGCTGCGGCCCTGGAGAATCGCCGCGATCACCGGCCGGATGGTTCCCTGTTCGTCATGGGCGCGGTAGATCGTGCCCACCGACCGCGTGCCATCCGGCATGGGGACCGTGCTGGCCACGCGGATCATGTCGCCGGTCGCGTTGAAGCGCTGGAATATTGTGCAATCCAGGCTGGTCACCCGGTGAAACTCGTCCACGATGGGGACCGGCTCGGCCAGGCTGGCCACCGCAGCGAGGCGCGACCGGCCGAACACCAAGCCCGGCAGGCTGAGCTCGCCCGCCGGGGCCCCCGAGGCGGTACGCACCTGCCAAACCACCTGCGTGGCCGCTTCCGTAACGTGCCCGGCCTGTTCCAGCATGTCGCGAATCAGGAACTCGTTCTGGCGCAGCTGGACCGTGACCAGGTCCTCGGTCAGCACACACATGTTGACCACGTTGGCCGAGACCTGCCCGATGTTCACGCGGACAAAATCGTTCAGCTCGTGGGCCATGCGCCGGGCGAGTTCATCCTCCAGCCCGTTCTGCAGCCATAGCAGGGCCACCACCGGGATGAAGGCGGACAGGGCCGCCAGGAGAATCACTTTTTTCTTGAAGGTCAGTTTCATGCTCTCTTTTCCACATCATCGAATCCTGTCCGCATCCTATGCCAGCCGGCCGGGCAACACAATCCGATTCGCAACCCGCCGCCGCGCGCGCATGCAGAGCGAACAAGGTGTCGCACACAACGTGTCACCTTTTGCTCGCACCGCGACACTGATCCAGAATCTGCTGATGCAAGGCCTCAGTGAAACGGGGTGATAAGGCGCCGGGCTTGAGCTGTGTGTCCATCGTCAGGGGTCATCGTTTCCGAACCCGCTACGGGGGGGGCGAATACGGTGCCGTACCTTGTCCATTTTTTTCCGGAGCCACCGCGTCACGGGGAACCGTTGCGATCGAGCCATGGATGGCGCGAGGCCTGCTTCATGGACGCCCGCCCATCAATCCAAAGCGCGCCGATTCCCTTTGCGTTCATCCCGGGGTCTCCGTGCCTCCGGGAGAGCCGCCCTGCGTTGCGGAGGCCTTACGGGCGCATCTGGATTCGGTGAGGGTCTGCCGTTCCATAAGCAGACTATCCATCTGGAACTCAGGAAGCTGGGAACGGAGTTTGAGATCCTTGTAGACCGCCATGGATCTGCATGGTTTCCTGGATTGCTTGAGTTCCAGATTCGCCCCCCCTCCCCGTGCCCTTCGCGGGGCCGGCGATTCCCGGAAGGGCGGCGCAGCCTGCGTGCACCGCATCGCAGATGCGCCCGGCCTTACGGCCTTACCTGCTGATCCAGAATCTGCTTGCCCTTGGCGGGGCGCGGTAGCACAATCAGTATTACATTATTATCTGCAGTTTATGAGTGGTTGAACAGGCGGGGGGAGACGTACGATGATTTTCATTTCGCGTTCCGCGGCGGCTGGGTTGGCCATGGTGCTGCTGGTTTGTTCCGCCGGGGCCCAGACGGAGGAGTCGACGCTGGCAACCTCGAATCTGCAAAGCAGCGTCGAGTCGCTGGATGCCCTGCTCAAGACCATTGCCAGCAAGGAGGCGGACATTGCGGCCACCCGCCAGAAACTGCAGGAAGCCAAGGACGAGGTGGCGCGTAACGCCTTGTTGGAGGAATTGAGGACTCTCAACGAGCAGGAAGCGCAATTACAGGATCAGTTTGAGCGCTTCGCGGTCGCGGTGGACACCAGCGAATTCTCCGGCGAACCGCTCAAGATCTTCAATTGGCAGGAAGAGTTGACCGCCTTGATCCGGCCCATCCTGGCGGAATTCAAAAGCGCCACCGCCGAAACGCGCGCGATGGGCGAGATCCGCAGCCAGATCGATGCGCTGGCCAAGTTGCACGGCACCGCCGAAAAGGGCGTGGAGAACCTCGAGCGGCTGCTCGGCGCCCAGCCCTCGCCCCTGCTGCAGGCGAGCTTGCAGAACCAGTTGGCGGTTTGGTCGCAGCGCCGCGACGACGCCTATAACCAGATGCGCGCCCTGCAAATCCAGCTCGACAACAAGCTGGCCGCGCGCAAATCGGTGCTGGATTCGACCACCCATTATGCGCAGGTCTTCTTTCGCACCCGGGGCCTCAACCTGTTCATGGGCATCCTGGCTTTTGTGCTGGTGTTTTTCGGGGTCCGTTACGCCTATGCCGCGTACCGGAAGGTGCGCCTGGCCGGCCGGCGGCTGACATTCGCCACCCGCCTGGGCGCCTTGATCTTTCATTTCCTGAGCATGGCGGGCGGCATCATGGCGATGCTGCTGGTTTTCAACATGGTCGGCGATTGGTTCCTCCTGGGCATCGTCGTGATTCTCCTGCTGGGCGTGGCCTGGGCGGGCATCAAAACGCTCCCGCAAAATATCGAGACCATCAAGCTGGTCCTGAACGTCGGCGCAGTCAAGGAGCAGGAGCGGATTCTTTACGATGGCTTGCCCTGGCTGGTCGAAGCGCTGGGCTTCAACGCCCGGTTGGTCAATCCGCTGCTGGATGGCGGCGTCCAGATTCTGCCCGTGGTGGCGCTGGTGGGCTTGCATTCGCGCCCCAGCGGCAAGGCGGAAACCTGGTTCCCCTGCCGCGAAGGCGACTGGGTCGAATTGAGCGACGGGCGCTGGGGCCAGGTGGCGTCGCAGACCCCCAGTGCCGTGCGCTTGCTGGTCGAGGGGGGCGCTTCCGTGGTTTATCCGACGGCCGCGTTCCTTGACATGCATCCCTGCCTGCTTTCGAATGGCTTCGTGGTGCGGGTGATCTTCGGCATCGATTACAAGCACCAGGCCCAGTGTACCAGGGAGATCCCCGACCTGATGCAGGCCCGCCTGGCCCGGGACCTGCCCGCACTGGTAGGCGAAGGAAACTTGGCGAGTGTGACCGTGGAACTGAAAACGGCCGGGCCCTCCTCCCTTGACTTGGTCGCCAAGGTCATGACCAAGGGCGGCGCCGCGCCTTATTATCGCCGGCTGGAAAACGTCATCAACCGCATCCTGGTCGAGGCTTGCACGGAGCACGGCTGGGATATTCCGTTCCCGCAAGTTACCGTCCACCGGGCCGACGCACCTGATCCGGGCGGAGTTACAAGGGAAAAAGGGTCGGTCCGCAAGGAAAATGGGTCGGCGCAAGGAAAAGGGGTCGCCCATTAGAGGTTCCGGTCAAACATAAAAAGCCCCTTTGCGCCGTTTCTAGCCAATCAGGCGATTGGCGTTCCCGGGAACGCCGAGCGTCCGCTCGGCAACTGCCCTCCCTGCGTCACTGCGGCGTTACTGAAGGCCGTGGATAAAGTTTGTCCCGCGCTGGCGGCCGGCTATACTCCATGAAGAAGATTATGCGTGATGAATGGGGAGTTGAATATTTTGGCGGGGCGCCAGCGCAAGCGGTCGTGAAGGATTAGCGGCGCCACCTTCTGGCGGCCCCTTCCGGTCTGTGAGCCGGGCAACCCAGGCAAAGCTGAGGACATGGCATGAGTCTACTCTTGAGCGCGCAACGGCGACGGCGGACGATCCCCTGGCTGGCGGTTCTCTGGTATTTGCTGCCGGTCGCCGTAGCCGTGACGGCGGGCGCCAACCCCAACGCCATCGCTGAAGACAACACCGCGTTTGCGCTGGATTTGTTCCAACAGCTCAAAGCGGACAAGGGCAACCTCTTTTTCTCACCCTATAGTATCTCGGTGGCGCTGGCGATGACGTACGGCGGCGCGCGGGGCCATACAGCCGCTGAGATGGAAAAAGCCCTGCATTTTACGCTGGGCGCGCAGGGAACCCATCCGGCGTTTGCCGCGCTGAATGCGCGGCTGGCGGCGATTCAGCAACGCGGGAACGTGCAATTGTGCATCGCCAACTCGCTCTGGCCGCAAAAAGAGTACCCCTTTCTTCCGGGTTACGTCGCCTTGATGAAAAAATACTACGGTGTCGCCAGCACCCCCGTGGACTATGCGCGCGCGGTTGAAGCCGCGCGTAAGCTGATCAATGGGTGGGTCGAAGATAAAACCCAACGCCGGATACAGAACCTTATCGGCCCGGGCATGCTGGACCCGTTGACGCGGCTGGTGCTGGTCAATGCCATCTATTTCAAGGGGAACTGGGCGTCCCAATTCAAGGCTGAACACACGCGGGACACCCCATTTTACGCGGCGCCGGACAAGCCCGTGACCGTGCGCATGATGGTGCAAACGCGCCAGTACAAATACGCCGAGATCGAGGATCTGCAGATCGTTGAATTACCGTATGCCGGCAACGAGTTGGTGATGCGCGTGCTGTTGCCCGGCGCCAACACGCCGCTTTCCGCGGTCGAGGACCGACTGACTCCGGAGCGGCTGAAGCAGTGGCAAGACCGGCTCGTCACCAAGGAGGTCTGCGTGTGCCTGCCAAAGTTCAAGATCACCTGGGGCGCAGTTGCGCTGAACCAAGCGCTGCAGAACTTGGGTATGCGGGATGCGTTTAACCTCGCGGCGGATTTTTCGGGGATGGACGGCACCCACAACCTGTACCTCTCGCAGGTGCTGCACAAAGCGTTTGTGGAGGTGAACGAGGAAGGCACCGAGGCGGCCGCCGCCACCGCCATCACCATGCTCGAAAAGTCTGTCGCCCGGTCGATCGTGTTCCGCGCGGATCGGCCGTTCCTGTTTTTGATCCGCGAGCAGAAGACCGGCAGCATTCTCTTCATGGGCCGGGTGGCGGCGCCGCAGTAGGTGCTGCCCTGGTTCCGCTGCCTGTTAAGCAGTAATTCTCCGCGAACCATTGCGGCGCAGCTCGGTGGCAGAAAAACAGATGGTCGTCATGGCCGTGGAATCGCTCGTGGACACAGGCCCTCGGCCATGACAGGCGCAAGGCCGCTGGCCCAGTTGTTGCAGCGATCCTGACGGTAGTCGGGTAAGACCCGCGGCAGTTTTTCCCTCAGGGAAAGCCGGGGTTGTGGGCGTTCAGGAAGTCCAGCAGGCGTTGTTGGATCTCGGCCCAGTCCGGCCCAAGGAAATAGAGGTGGCCGCCGCCGTAAAAAAAGAAATTGGTCTTCGGCCCGCTGACGCGGCCGTAAACGTTCGTGGCGTTTGCAAAGGGCACGTCGCCGTCGTAGTAACTGTGCGTGACCAGCACCGGGTTGGTGATGTTTTCCAGCGGATAATCCGGCAGATAGGCCATGATGCCGACATCGTTGATGGTGCCCGCATAGCGCCGGCTGATCGGGGTGACGCCACGGGTGAACTGGAGCAGGCGGGCAACGCTGGCCGGATCGGCGGCCAGCCGGCAGGCCAGTTCCCGCCGGTACGCGTCGTTTGACTGCACCACCAGCTTGAACCACTGGAACATGGTTTCTTCCGGGTAGCGTTCGGTTCCCAGGTTCAGCTTCCAGGACTTGGGATCCTGGTCGCTGTCCGGAACCAGCAAGGGGATCACGAAATTGTTGGTCGCCGCCAGGTCGGCCACGTAGGGCAGCGAAACGGCGTCCATCATGACCAGGCCGGCGGTCCGGTCCGGGTGCCGCAGCGCGAACTGCAGCGCGGTGGGGCCGCCGGCGGACGTGCCGCAGATGAAAACGCGGTTGGTGACTCCGAGCGCATCGAGCAGCCCGCTCATCATGTCCGCGGCCAGTTCAAAGGAGTCGTTGGTCCCCGGCAGGAGCGGGGTCCGCAAGAAGCCCGGACGCGAGGGGCAGAGGACCGAAAACCCGGACTGGGCGATGGCGGCCAGGAAGTAGATGTTGTCGTAACCCATCAAGCCGCCATGCGACAACAGGAGCATGGGACCGGCACCCATGCGGGCGTACTCGACCGGGCCGAACCCGGGAACATTGGTCACCAGGGAGCCCAGTTCCAGGGTGGCGAGGCGGTTGGTGAGCCACGCGTTGAACCCGGCCAGCCGGGTCAGGGCGTCCCACCAGCCGGGCCCCTGCAACTCCGCGCGGAGTTGAGACATCAAGGTTTCCTGGACGGCCGCGCAGTTGTCGTAATAGTCCGTGGCGCTGTTGACGCGGTAGAAAACAGGCACCTGGATTTCCGTCAGCATGGACGTGCTGACGATGCCTTGCTGGTTAATCCAGCCGGCATGCCATTCGCCGGACTGGAGATCGGCGCACCATTCGACGGTGTTCCAGATGCCGGTGCCGGCTTCAAAACGGATCCGCCCGTTGTCGATTTCGGAAATTCGGGCGGCGCCCGCGACCATCCCGCCCGCAAGGATCCATAACGTGAAGAAAATCAGCCTCCGGTTGTCATGCGTTATCATTGCAACCTGTGCCTCGCTTGTAGTTTATCTCGGGTCGGTTTCTGCCGCCCTTCACGGCAGCAGCAGCAGCAGCCACGCGGGAGCGGGGCTCTTCAGCAGGACGTAGGCGAAGCAGGCCGAAACTTTGGAACCGGCGGTGCTGAAGGCGCCTCCGGCGTAAAGGGTCCGCCCGCCAGAAGCCAGGAGGAGGGCGTTGACCGCGTTGTCCGTCCCCGACCCCATGGCCGACCAGCGGCTGCCATCCCACTGCGCGATATAATTGACGGCCTGCCCGCCCGCGTTGGTGAAGGTGCCGCCGGCATACACCCCGCCGAGCTCGCTGACCGCCAGCGCATTGACCCAGCCGTTCAGGCCGGTACCGAGCGCGGACCAGGCGCTGCCGTTCCATTTGGCCACGCTTTTTGTCCCGACCGCCCCGGCGTTGGTGAAGACGCCGCCGACGTACAGGTTGCCGGCCTTGTCCGTGGCCAGGGCGTTGACCCAAATCCCGACGCCGGAACCCAACGCTGACCAGCCATTCCGGTTCCACCGGGCCACACGGTTGGCGGTGTGTCCGCCGGCATTGGTGAAAAAGCCGCCGGCATACAGGTTGCCGGCCTGGTCCATGGCCAGCGCCGTGACTACGGCGTCCATGCCGGAACCGAGGTTGGTCCAGTTTTGGCCGTTCCACTTGGCGATGTACTTGGCGCTGATGCCGCTGGCCTTGGTGAAATTGCCGCCGGCGTAGAGATTCCCGCTGCCATCCGCGACGAGGGCGTAAACCTGGGCGTTCAGGCCGGCGGCCAGGGGATCCCAGTAGAAGGTGACCGGGTTATATTGCGCCACGTTGGTGGCCGGCCTGAAGTAGGTGTCCGGGAAACTGCCGGCGGCGTACACGTGGTTGGAATCCGGCGCAGCCAGCGCGTAAACGGTCCCGTTCACGCCAAAGCCCATCTGCGACCAACTCCGGCCGTTCCACTTGGCCACGTGCGGCGCCTGCGCCGCGCCAGCCTGGGTGAAGTCGCCGCCGGCGTACAGATTGCCGGCCCCGTCCGCGGCCAGGGCCCGGATCGCGCCGTTCATCCCCGCGCCCAGGTTGAGCCAGGCGCCGTTCCACTTGGCAATACAGACGGAGGGCAGGCCACCCGCGGTGTTGAACGTCCCGCCGGCCCACAGGTTGCCCGCGCCGTCGCAGGCCAGGGTTCTGACCTCGTTGTTCATCCCGCTGTCCAGCGGCGTCCAGGACATGCCGTTCCAGCTCGCGATCCGGTTGACGGTTTGGGTTCCGGATGTGGTGAACGCCCCGCCGGCGAACAGGTTGCCGGCCGCGTCCACCGCCAGGGCTTCCACCCCGTAGAACGCGGCAAAGTCGAACCCGGCTCCCATGGCCCACCAGTTGGTTCCGTCCCAGCGGGCCACCCTGGCGGCCGGGGTGGCTCCCGCGGTGGTGAACTTGCCGCCGACATACAGGTTGCCCTTGCTGTCGGTCGCCAGGGCGTTGACATCGGCGTCGAGGCCCAGTCCAAGGGGCGTCCAGTTGGCGCCGTCCCACTTGGCGATCCGGTGGGCCGCCAAGTCGCCGGCGGTTATGAAAGCGCCGCCCGCGTACAAGTTGCCCGCGTTGTCGAAGGCCAGGGCATACACGACGCTGTTCATGCCCGCGCCCAGGGCCGACCAGCCGCTGCCGTTCCACCGCGCAATGGCCATGGTCGTGTGGCCGCCGATGTTGGTGAAGGCGCCGCCGACATACAGGTTGCCGCCCTTGTCCGCGGCCAGCGCCATCACGGCCGAAAAATCGCCCCCGACC
Organism: uncultured Verrucomicrobiota bacterium; assembly: GCA_964489425.1. GTDB lineage: Bacteria > Verrucomicrobiota > Kiritimatiellia > RZYC01 > CAZAYP01 > CAZAYP01. The sequence continues at coordinate 16,187 of CAZAYP010000015.1, forward strand.
GTTCCCTGGCCCAGCCCCGACCAGGCAACCCCGTTCCACTTGGCCACGTTCAAAGTCGACACGCTGCCGGCGGTGGTAAAGTTGCCGCCGGCATACAGGGTTCCTCCATCGTCCACGGCCAGAGCGTACACCACCGGCAGGGACGCGCCGGTGATCCCGTCGCCCAGCGCCGACCAGCGATTCCCGTCCCACCTGGCGATCCGGTTGGCGGCCACGCCGCCGATGCTCGTGAAATCGCCGCCCACGTAGATGGTGCTGGCACCGAAACTGACCATGGCGTAAACGTAGCTGTTGGCGCCGGGGGCACTTGTGCCCACGGCCTGCCAATCCGCGTCGCTGATCGTCGGGTCGATGCGCACGGGGTAACGGGCGCCGGCGTCGTCCACGATCAACGCCAGCCTGTTTACGGAGACCACTTCCAGGTGCGCCGGCAGACCGTGTCCCTGCGCGTCGGTGGCGCTGACCCGGTTGTAGCTCAGGGCGCGGCTTGAGCCGGCGAGCGTGAGGCGCGCGCCGTCCGCGGCCGGCTCGGCGCGCGCACCGGCCACCGCCAGCCCGACGCACAACGCGCCCGCGCCGGCGGGGCGTTCGGGCACCACGAAGTCCTGGCGCACGCCGTCCACGCTGACCGAGTACTCCTCGACCACGCCTGGCCGCACCCAGCGCGCCAGGCCGTCCGCCACTTCCACCCGGCCGTGCCCGGCCAGGTCCAGCTGCGGTCCGTCCGCGCGCCCGAGCGTAACGGCCAGAATGCTCAAGACCGGCTGGTCAGCGGTGGCGGGGTCGGCGGTGGAGACCAACCGAAGGCCTTCGGGGGTCGCTTCGCCGGAAAGTTGCTGGAATCCGCAGGTCAGTCGCGCGCCGCCGTTTGTGGCGGTGCGGGAAATGCCGGCATCCCGACCTGCGCCCGCGCCCGCGTCCCGGCTGGCCAGCGCCAGCGTCAATGCCACCACCAACCACGCTCTGTTCATGGAAAGCCCTCCTTGATAGCCCCATGCAAGTTCGAGAACAAGGTCACACGTTAGGCTTCAGCAGCACCGGAGTCAAAAAAAATCAAACCCTGCACCACGCCTAGCCCGCATGTTTCACGGTTCAACCAGGCGCCGGTCAATGCTCCCTCCCTGCTCCACGGTGCGGCAGACGCCGCGCCGCGTGAATAAAGGGGAGAATAGGAAAACGCCTGAAGCCATTGAATGGGAGTGTGAAATATGCAAGCTAGTGGATCACGCCCCTGACGAACAGGTTGGCAGCGTCGAGCGTGTTGGTGTAGGTTCTCAGCCCGGACCCGTCGAAGACGCCGGCCCCGGTCAAGGCCGTGCCGGCTACGTTGCTGAAGGCCGACAACAGGTCCGCGGTCGCCTGCAGTTCAAGGAAGCCGTGCATGCCGTCCGGGGCGAGGCCGCCGGTGCAGACGCGCTGGAGCACGGTGACGACATTGCTGCCGGCCACTGTGATCGACTCGACCGTGAGCAGGAAGGTGTTGCTGGTGGACGGGTCCAGGCCGAGCAGGTACTTGTCGGCCACGTCAAAGGCCGGGTCGGCCACGATGGCGTTCTCGGGCCAGTTGGTCAGCCAGGTGGTGGGCACGGTCGCGTAGCCGGTCTGGTTGGTGGTGGCCAGGCCGAAGACGACGCGGTTGCTGATGTCGGCCCAGACCCCGGCCAGCACCTGGGTGTACACCTTGAGGCCGGCAGCGGCATCCACGGCGACGCCGTTGCGCGTGAGCGCCTGGACGCGGTGCCAGTCGGCGGCGGCATAAACGACCTGGGTCGCGGCGCCCGCCGGGACGACCACGCTCACCGGCGAAGTGCCGCCAAGCGAAGACCAGCCGTTCCCGGAAATCACCACGCTGATCGTGCAGTTGGTCGGCCCGGTGGGAAACCGGCAGAGGAACGTGTCCGTCATGCCGGTGAACGGCGGGTTAGTGCTGCCGCCGATCAACTGGCCAAAGTCCACGGAGCCGACGAAAACGCCCGCCTCGTAAGCGTTGCCCGAGTTGTCGGCGGTGCTGCCCCCGTAACCGCCGTCGTTGCCGGACCCGCCGCAGGTCCTGGCCATTACCAGGTTGCCGTCCGCATCGAACTTGCTGAAGGTGATGTCCCTGGCGCCGTGGTTCCAGCGCAGGTCCACCCCGCCGCCCGGATCTATATCCATGTTGGTGGAGCTGAAATCACCCGGGATGTAAACGTAGCCGGCGGCATCCACGGCGACCCCGCGCGGGTAATCATTGCTGGTGCCGCCCCAGGTGATCACCCACCTGAAGTTGCCGTCCGCATCGTACTTGCACAGGAAAGCGTCATCGTAGCCTTGCGCAGTGATGTTCGACGCCGCCCCGAGCGGGTTGAAATCGACCGTGTCGGCGAAATACCCGGGAACATAGACGTTGGACGCGAGATCCACTGCTATTCCCTGGGCGGCGTCCCAGTGGTTGGACTCGCCCCAGGCCCGCGCCCACTGGAAACTGCCGGCGGTGTCGAACTTGGTGAGGAAGACGTCCACCAGGCCCCAGTCGGTGCCGGGATTGTTAGCGTGCAGGTAGTAAGTGCCCGGGCCCGGGTCGAAGTCGGCCGTTGGGCTGGCGAACATGCCGCTGCCGTACACTGTGCCGTCGGGGGCTGCGTCGAGGCTGACACAGTCGTCGTAATAGGGCCCGCCCCAACTCTTGGCCCACAGGCTGGTGCCGCCCGCGTCGAATTTAAAAAGGAAAGCGTCCCAGTAGCCGTGGTTGGTGAAGCAGCTTCCCAGGCCGACCGTGGCCAGGTCAATGTTGGTGGATCCGAAATCGCCGCACACGTAGACGAAACCGGCCGTATCAACGTCGGCGTCGTAGGCCTCGTCGCCACCGTTGCCGCCCCAGGACCTGGCCCACTTGAAGCCGCCGCCGGCGTCGAACTTGCTGAGGAAGGCGTTGTTGTCGGGGAAGCCGTGGATGTTCCGGGGCGCGGTGAGAACCATTCCGCCGGTCGGGTTGAAGTCCACGGTGTCCTGGAAGCAGCCGGCGACGTAGACGTTGGTCCCATCCACCGCCACGCTGTTGGCGCGGTCGTCGTTGGAACTTCCCCAGGTCTGGGTCCAGAGGTAATCGCCGCTGGTGTTGAACTTGCTTAGGAACGCGTCCCGGATGCCCCTGGACGTGCGGCTGTTGGTGGCGCTGCCGGGATCGAAATCCACCGTGCCGCTGAAGCCGCCGACGACGTAGGCGTTGCTCGCGCTGTCAATTATCATTCCGCCCGGCACGGTGCTGCCGGTGCCGCCCCAGGTGCGCAACCATGCGTCGCTCCAGGCGGGCGGTGAGCCCAAGGCCAACAGAACAAGGCTCAAAAGCGCTGCCGCATTAAAGTTCATGGCCATATCCTTATATCTCGTCAACTTGACCTTCTCCAAATTGCTGCAAACAGCGTTTGGATCGGTAACTCCATTATACCCCGTCCAGCCCAAAGAATAAATCGGCCTGGGCGGCCCTCGCACGGGTCACTCGCGGCCGCGCGTGGAACCCGGGCGCCAGCCAGCGGCCTAGCGCGCCCGGACGCGATAGAAGCCCGGGCTCGCGACGGAGTGCGCATTCTGCGGAGGCTGCGCCGGGATGCCGGCTTCCAACAGCATGAACGGGCTGCGCAAGTCTGCGGTCCAATAAATGTCGTAAGTTTCCCCGGAACGGCTGGGCCATTTTACCAGCAAACCACTTGCCTCATCCCGAGCGGCCCGGATGCAAAATGCGCCGGCCTCGACCGTGTAAGGCCCGTAGGTCAGCGTCTCTCCGGTGGTCTCCATTTCTTCAAGCAAGTACTGGTATTCGCGCTCCGGCTCGGCGCCGGCATCGTCCAGGCAGTAGTCCGCGCCGATACCGCCCTGGGGCCAACCTTGGGCGGCGACCAGGCTCGCATTGATCTTCAACCAGGCGCCATGGTCCCGGCGATAGACATTGAACCCGAGCGTGTTGAACTCCGTCGCGGTCTGCCAGCAGACCTGCACCCGGCCGGCGTCCTCTTTCAGGCGCAGTCCCACCAGGGTGACGGCGGTCGGGTTTTCCAGCCCGTCGTAATAGGCGGTCGCGATATCATACGCCGATAGCGCGCGGCCCCACATCTTGACGTCGTCGATATCCGCCGTGCAGGCGTAGTTGCTGGTTCCGCAGGCGCCAAGCAGCGTCTCCCAACCAGCGTTCAGCGAGTTGGTGCCGTTCACCCCAATGCTGTTGGTGCCGTACAGGTCGCCATCCAGGTACACCCCGGCCCAGTTTGTGGTTCGGTCGAGCACAAGCGCGACCAGATGCCAGGAACCATTGCACATGGGAGGATTCAGGTCAAAATCGCGGCGCAACAGGTCATCTTTGGGCGCCGTGTTGAAGTTGACCTGCTTGCCCACAACGACGTCGTCCCAACAAGTGAAAACCCAGCCGATGTTTGCACCGCTGCTCCAGTTCTTATTGCCCATGAGCACCCCCTGGTCATCCTTGGTCGTGCGGCACCAAAGGGAAAGCGTGCAATTACTGGAATAAATCGCCTCGAGATTGCCGAGGGTGGCGGCCCAGTCGCTCGGACCTGTGAGGCTGGCCGCGTCGTTGGAGAACGAGGCGGCCTGGCCGATGATGCCGGGAACGTACCGCGCCGTGCCGGCGAACACGGTTCCGGAGGCAGTCGTCCCCGCCGCCGCGGCGAGATTCCCGTCGAGCTTCAGATGAACCGCCAGTCCGTTGGTGACGTCGCCGGTCGGACGGGGGTTGACGGAGAGCACGGCGGCGTCACTGGTAACCGCCCCGCCGCTGTTGAAGATGATCGCGCGGTAGTCGCCCGTGTGCGCCGGCCGGGCGTAGGCGATGCTGTAGGTGGTGCTGGTGGAGCCGGCGATCTCAAAGCCGTTGAAGGTCCAATAGCAGGACGCGAACAGCCCGGTGAAGGAGACGTGGAAGGTAGCGGTGTGCCCGAAATCCACGTTCGTCGAAGCCGGCTGCGTGACAATCGCCGGCGCGGGCCAGCAGCGGTTGGTTAGGGCCTGCCCGATCAAGCCGCGGTAATAGAGTTCGGTCGCCTCACCATCGCTGAGCGCGCGCGACCAGATGGCGAATTCATCCACTTGCCCGTTGACTCCGTAGGTGCCTGGACCGCTGGCGCCAATGAGGGTATGGTAGCCCGTGTACAAGCTGGCCAGGCCGGTAGTCGAATCCACCGTGTTGGTCGCGAAGGCCACCCCATTGAAATAGGTCGTCACCCGATTGGCGCTGCGCAAAAACGATACGGTGACCTGGTGCCAATTGCTGTTGATGAGGCCGGCCGGCTGTAACCTCACGTCCCTTCTGGGACCGACGGCCGTGCACCAATTCACGCTATTGTTGTACTTGGCCACCACCCAGCCGACATTGCCGCCGGTGGCCCAGTCCTTGTTGCCGGCAAAGGCGCCATCGGGATCGATGCCAATGTTGTTGGTGACCCTGACCCACATGGCGAGCGTGAAATCGTTCGAATAGATCCAATCCACCTCGGTGCGGTTCAGGCGCGCGTACCAGTCCCGCGAGACCAAGGCATCGGAGTTGGTGAACAAGGCCGCTGAGCCGACCACGCCGTTTGCATAGCGCGCGCTACCGAGAACGACGACGGCGGTGTGGGTCGTGCCGGCGGCCGGCGCCAGGGTGTCGTCCAAATTCAGATAAACCTCGAGATTGGTCGTGGTGGGCAAGCCGAAGATCGGCGCCTCAAAGCCCCATTGCGGGTTGATCGCCAACCCGAGCCAGGTCATGACCGTGGGCGGGAGAAAGGTCTGCGCCGGCCCCGGAAAAACAATGCTGGCCGGAACGATCCCCGGCCCCTGGGCCATGGCGGCGATCGTGCGCTCGCCCGCGCTTTGCCCGCCCGTGGTTTGGTTCGTGCCCCCGTGATCCGAGGTCATCAGCACCAGCCATTCTTCGGTTGCGTACGTGGCGCGGTTGGTGAGCGCGGCCAGGATCTGGCCCACGCCCGCGTCCACCTGCACGATGGCGCCCAGGTAAGCCGGGTTGGTGGGCGAGTACCCCGAGGCGCTGCCGGCTTGGTCCACGGCGTCAAACTGCAGGAACAGGACGTCCGGGTCGGCGGTGGCCAGGTGGGTAGCGGCCTTGGCCACCAGGTCCGTGGTCGCGCCATCGGTGGCGGTCTGGCGGAAGTCGCAACTGGCGCCGAAGGGCGCCACGAGCTGGGTATCGAGCGGCGCCCATTCCACGATGGACGACAGGTAGGTTGCGGGCGCGATTTCCTTGATGCGCCTGAAAAAGTGCGGGTAGTTCGTGTTGTAGCTGTTCAGGGTGTTGTCGCCGACCGCGTGCTTGTTGCTCCAGACGCCGGTCAGCACGCTGCACCAGCCCGGCCCGCTCAACGTCGGCTGCCATTTCGCCATCATGGCGCCGCCCGCGGGCCCTTGCATGCCGCCCGCGTAGGCATCCCAGGCCACGGCGCCACCCCGGGCCAGGTTGTGCAGGTTGGTCGCCGGGGCGGCCTGCACCGCATCGGGCCGGCAGCCGCTGATGCCGACAATCAGGACATGGCGCCCGCCGGGCGCCGCCATTCCCGGCCCGGCGGCTTGCATGAGCGCCACCGCCAGGAACAGCCCCAGGATCGCGATCCGGTGTTGAACAGACTTGCTGCGGTATGGTGTATCCGTCATCCAGCCCTCCTCGCCCGGGATCATCGGCCCGGTTTGTGAAAAAATCGCGCAATTAACTTACAAGAGCGCCCCCAGAGCAAGCAGATTGTGCAACTTTGTGCGAATATCCAGGCGTACCGGCTATGGTTGCGAAATCGGATAAAAGATCACGGCGGATCCGTGTAGTTGGTGCCATCCTGGCTGACCCAGATCGTGTAGTAATACGCCTGGCCCGGCGTCAGCCCGTCGTGGGCATACATCAGGTTGGTGCCGGTATACGCCGCGGTCCCGTCCGTGATATTGCTGGGATAATGGTCCGTGGCCCAGCGGACTTGCACGTTGGGGCTGGCCATACCGCAAGCCTGGGGATCGGTCCACCTAAGCCAGGCGCTGTTGGTCAGGCCGATGGCCCGGAAGGTGAAGGTGGCGCTCCCCACGCCCAGGCGCGTTGCGCACAGATAGGTGTCCCTGGCGCCATGCGCGGTCTGGTTGCTGGTCCCCCCCACGAGTTGGCCAAAGTTCACGGTGCTGGCGAACGAACCCGTCTCGAACACCTGGCCGGCCGCATCCACGGCGACACTGCCATACCCGTTGTCATCTTGGGGGCCGCCGCAGGTGCGGGCCTGGATAAATCGGCCATTCGCGTCAAACTTGCTGAGGGTGATATCGGTGCCGCCTTGGGATGAATGCGTATCCACTCCGCTGCCCGGATCAAAATCAACATTGGTGGAGTTGAAATCGCCCGGCACATACACATTGCCCGCTCCATCCACGGCCAAGCCGCGGGCGTAGTCGTTGCTGGCGCCGCCCCAGGTGCACACCCACTTGAAGGTGCCGGCGGCGTCATATTTGCATAGAAAGGTATCGTCGCCGCCGCGCGCGGTGATGTTGGAAGCCGCTCCCAGCGGGTTGAAGTCCACTGTGTCGGCAAAGTATCCGGCTACATACACGTTGGAGGCCGAATCGACCGCCACGCCCTGGCCGGCATCCCAGTGGTTCGAGCAACCCCAACTCCGCGCCCACAGGAAGTTCCCGCCGGCATCCAGCTTGGTAAGGAAGACATCGACCAGCCCCCAGTCGGTACCGGGGTTGTTGGCGTGCAGATAATGGGTGCCCGGCCCCGGGTCAAAATCCGCGGTGGGGCTGGCGAACATGCCACCGCCGTAGACCGTGCCTGCCTCGGTAACCGCCAGGCAGGTGCAGTCATCGTAATAAGGCCCGCCCCAGCTTTTCGCCCACAGGCTGGTCCCGCCGCTGTTGAACTTGAACAGGAAGGCGTCCCAACGTCCGTGATTCGTCAGGCACCCTGTCCCGCCGATCGGGGCCAGCAGGATGTTGGTGGATCCGAAGTCTCCGCACACATACACGAACCCGGAGCCATCAACCACCACGTCATAGGCTTCGTCACCGCCGTTGCCACCCCAGGCGCGCGCCCACTTGAAGTTCCCGTTGACATCGTACTTGCAGAGGTAGGCGTTGTTATCCGGAAACCCGTTCGTGTTCCGTGGCGCGGTATACACGGCGCCGCCGGCCGGATTGAAGGCCACGGTGTCCTGGAAACAGCCGGCCACATACACATTCGATCCGTAGATGACGACGCTATTGGCGCGGTCGTCGTTGGAACTCCCCCAGGTTTGCGTCCACAGCCAGGTCCCGTTAGTGCTGAACTTGCTCATGAAGGCATCCCGATAACCGCCCGCGCTTCGATTATAGGTCGCAGGGCCGGGGTTGAAGTCGGTCGTGCCACCGAACCCGCCGACCACATAAGCACACCCGGATGTGTCCACGGCTACGGTGCCGGGAGCGGTATTGCCCGTCCCGCCCCAGGTTCTCACGAACCCCCCGTTGGCACAGGTGCAGTGTAAAAAAACAGCAACGATCAAGCCCGGGATCGCCTTGGTGGTTTGCATAATGGTCAGCTCTCTGGCTAGCAACCTCGCCCTCATTGACTTTAGCGCTCCCCCTCGCAGAATTAATCCCATGTGCGGCATCGCTCTTACCAAATACTATACCCCTTCGGCGGGTTGCAATCAAATGCGGATTGGCAACATAATCGATGGGTTTCGGCAGCGGACTAGAAGTCGGGCTGGACCCCGCGATAGAATTGAACCCCCGCAGGCTGTGGCGCGGTGTCGATGATGTCCGCAAAACCGAAGGAACCGTCGTTCGTGCTGATGGAAGTCCAATCGGTCAGGTTGGTGGAGCGCTGTACTTCCCACATGCCACTGGGCCCACTCATCCGCATGGCTTTGCGCCGGTCGGCATCAAACTGAACATCCTGGAAAAGCAGCACCGAGGCTGGCGTCTGGAACACCAGCGGCAGCGCGTCGGACTGGCCGCCGGCCGGCGGCGGGTTGGAAACCGCGACGGCAATGCTAAGTTCCTGCCAGCGGAACAAAGAGTAATCCACCGTCCAGGTCAACTGGGTGGCTGACCAGGTTTCCGGATCATAGCCGGTTCCATTCCAAAGCAACTGGCAGCCGTTGATGAAGTTCTCCCCGGCCAGGGTCAGCACAAAGGACGAGGCGTCCGGGCGCACGCGGTTGGGCGCCAGGGACCGCAATATCGGCGCCGGCGGATTTTCCGCCAGGACATAAAACGGGAGTTCGCCCGAATACTGCCGCCCGCCATACTCGTCCAGGTTATAGACCGAGACCATGGCCTGGGTTGGAACCAGCATGTGTTCGTTATACAGATGGGCATACACATCGCGGCCGTCCACCCGATAGGTGGAACTGATTTTCTCGTCCGCGCCATCCCAGAGGACGGTGGTGGTGGCATCGAAGTGGGTGCCGCGCGCGTGAACGTTGATGCCAGCGCCCGCGCCCGCCACCACATACGGCGGCTCCAGCCGGGTCAGGACCGGCGCATTGGTTCCGAGTTCCTGGTTGATGCTCAACTCGACACAGCCCGTGGCGCCCATATAGCCATCCACGCAGATTTGCACGGAGTAACCCAGGTCGGGATAGAAGGACACCTGGCTGGAGCCCCCGACATAGTCATCATTGGCCGCGATCAGCGTGAGATTGCTGATGTCCGTGCCGGTATAGGCGGCCAGGAGGGTGTCGAAATCGCTGCCCATGGTGCTGATGGTCACCAGCCCATTGTTGGTGCAGCCCCAGCACCACCACACGGAATGCGCCGGCAAACGCTGGAACAGGGGCACCGGTTCGCCGCCCTCCACCGTGGCGCCGATGTTGTTGCCGGTGTTGGTCCAGTGCATGGTGGCCGCGGGGAACGGAATGCGATCGGCGAAGAGGTCGTTGACGGCCGGAAGCACCGCCGGGTCCACCTCGAAAAATTGGGGGAACGAATCCCCGCCGCCCGGTTCGGGATTGCGGACCGAAACGCCGTGCATGGCGCCGGCATAGGCCAGCATGTTGGACCCGATATAGACGATCATCTCGTTGGCGTTCACGTAGTCGCCGGTCCGCACGTTTTCGTCCCACAGGACCAGGGAGTCCGTGATGAAGTTGGAGCCATGCAGAACCAAGCGGGCGTACTGCGACCCGGCCGGCACGTGCGACGGCTCCAGGCTGTCGAGCACCGGCTGCGGATTGGCCAGGATAAGCGAAAATTCCGTATTGGACCGGGCGGTGTTGCCGGCGACATCGGTGGCCTCCGCGTCAACAACATAGTCGCCCACTTGCGCGTCCGCGTCTTGCGGAAGCGTGATCTGGCCAATCCACTGGACCTGGTTGGGCACCGCGGCGGGGGCGCGGCGGGCATCATCGCCCTGGAAGGCGCCCTGCGCCCGGAAATAGTTGCTTTCCCACGCGGACCCGTTCCAATACCAGCCATCGCTGGACCGGCGAATGGAATAAAAAATATCGCGGAGCGTGTTCGAGCCGAACGGCGGGGTGACCGTGCCGCCCGGCATGGGAAACGTCACATGGGCTGAGTAGGTGGAGATGTTCATGGAACTGAGGTCCGGCGCGGTATAGATGACGGAGAACGCCGTTTGCCGGGTCCCGGAGGGATAACCGGCGCGATCGGCGCACCCGACAATGACTTCGTAATTCGTCTGCAGCAGCTTGTTGCCGGCCGGCAGGCCCCCGCCGTACGCCCAGTTCGTGCCGTCAATGCCGCAGTCGAACGAGGTATAGGAATACAACCAGCTTCCCACGCCGTTCCAGTAGCGCCAGGCGCCATCTGCGGGATAACGCAGGGCCATGGTCACGCGCCCAATGCCGGAGCCGTTGGCGGTGTCTATTGCCCAACCCTGAATGCCCTCGATTTCGGCCACGACAGCGTTGTTGGACGGCCAGATAACCATCGGGGCATCAGGTGCGGTTGAATCGCCGCGGACTTCAATGACGGTCGTGCCTTCGTTGCCGCCGTTGTCGCGTACGGTGGAAGACAAGTAGTAAAGCCCATCGGGAAACTCATCGGCCGTGGACGGCATGGCGCCATCGTAACGCCACGTTTGATAGATGCTGGGGTTGACGGTGCCAGTGATGTCGGAGGGGGTGTCCGTCCATGCCGTGCCGTTCCAGTAGCGCGTGGTGGCCGGGGTTGGATGCCGGTACACCCGCAGCAGCGCCTGGGTGATGCTGAGCCCGGCGCCCAACACGGAATAGCCGCAGAACGGACCCAGCCCCTCGGCAAACACGGCGCCATTGCTGGGAATCGAGAAAAACACGTTGGGCTGGGTCAAGGTCAGCGTCAGCGGCAGGGCGCCGGTAATGGAATGCCCGGCCTGATCATAGGCGAGCGCTTGGACCGTATAAGCGCCGTTCTCCAGCTCGGAAGCCGCTGGCAGATTGCTCCGGCACAGCCAGGAAAACGCGGCCGGCCGCGGCCGCAAGTGCTTGCCCCAGGACGACACATCCACGCCCGTGGATTGTTTTTCGGTGGCCAGGGCATGCGGCTCCTCGGTCCAGGTGCGGGTGACGCCATCCCAATAGACCCCGCCGGCGTACCGCCTGATGCGGACATCGACATGGTCGATCCCCATGCCCTCGTTATCGTCCGCCGCCAGGCCTGAAAAGAAAGTGAAACCCGCGATCGTGGCGTTGACGGCCGGGAAATTGAAGGAAACGCTCTGGGGCGATCCCGTGTCGATGCCGAAGACCAGCCAATCGGTACATTCGGTGTAGTGGTTGGCGCGGTCGCGCAGGAACCACCCGACTTCGTACCAACCAGACAGCAGCGGCATCCGGTACGGCCGTGGCAGGGTCCAGCTTTCATAGGTACTGCCGCCGAACCTGACTTGGCCCTGCTCGGAATTCCGTGCGCTCGGTTCGGCCAGGCAACGCTGAAAGGAATAGTCCATAAAATCCAGCCCGCTTCGGCCGCGCAAAGAACACTCGTTGTCGGTAGCCGGATCCGTCGCGTCGCCAACCACCGTCGGCCAGGTGGCATAGACTTTTTCCGGTTTCTGGTTGGTGAATTGCGCTTGCGGCGGCGTGAAATCGTAGAGAATGCTGGTGGATTCCTCGCCGAAGTGATTCGCGCGCTCAATGCGATAGCGATACTTGTACATCCCGTCGCTTAAATTCTCCCACGCGGGATAGTTGATGTCGTTGGAATGCCAGGACAGGAGGCCGTCCACCTGGGCGTTGATCATGCTGGCGATCAGAATATCGACGAAGAACGGCGTCCACCAAGACAATGGATCGTCAAAATGGGTGTCCAATTTGCGCTCTTCCGGCACCCAGTTCCCTTGCCCGTCCCAATAAAAGTGGTCACATTGCCGCTCAATCAGCAGATAGATTTCCGAGGAACCCGCGGCGGCGACGTCGGCGTAACATTCGCCGCGCAGTCCGGTCACCGGGGCGCGTTGGATATATTTCGGCTTTGGATCGGTCAGCCAAATTGATACCACGTCATCCGCCAGCAAACGATCGGCTGGGCTGGCAGACCACACGGTAGCCAATCCCGCCATGGTCAAACATTGGGCCCACGACAATATTCTCATATCCTTCCCCTTTTTCCCTGTAGACTTCCGATGGGTAGCGCCCATGTACGAGCATCGTTATGATGATGTTGCATCCGGCTGCTTGGGCATGCGACCAGTTCGGCGATTGTGAAATAACGCGCCACGACCACACATAATACCCTGCAAGGTGTTGTGCGTAAAGCGACTGCGCCAGTGTGTTTGCCCTTGCAGGGCGCGGCATCCCTATGCGAACAAGCATACGAGCTCCGGACCCCCCAGGATATGCTCCCGCAGAGCCGCTGAGACGCAGGGGGATCCTTCGCATTCATCCTGTCCGTCCTGTTCATCCATGTTCATTCTGCCGCTGCTCTGCGTCACTGCGCCTCCGCGGGAAACCTCCGGCATAAACATGATGGTTCAGAGTTCAACCGCCCCACCCTGCGGGTCCCCCCCGCCTTGAAAAGGCGAGGAGCCCAGATTCGTGCCGATCCTCTTGCACAAATGGTATCAGATCTTCCGTCCGCCTGACCGAAACACCGGCGGTTGGTCAATAGTGCGAGCACGCTGCGCGCGGCGGCATGATCCGGATTGCCGCACGCCTTTCCTCATGATTTGGAGCGGAGCGCGAATATTCTGCACGCTATTGTTCGGGCATCCGCTCGCGCATCATTCGCCTCCTTGGCAGTGACTCAAAGTAGGGCAGCATTCGGTGGTACGCGAAGACAATCACCGAGACGATTGCCCAGTAGAAAATCAAGGTCCCAGGGAGCATGACGGGAAGGTCGCGCAGAAATTCTTGCAGCGATTGCGGAGGCTGCTCTGACTCGCACTGGAAGCACAGCATGACCGCGACCACAGCGACGATGAACGACCGATCGCGAGTGTTGTCAGGGCTCGCGCCATCACTGGCGCTCGTCGCATGGGGGTAGCTCTCACAAGGTATTCCTCCGTCTCAGCATGAGCTTGTGATTGGCGGGCCAGTCCCGTCGACCTCCGGTCATCAACTCATTTGTTGTGTTTTGCTTACTTTCGTAAGAGCCAATTCAATGCCTCAGCAATCTCGATGACTTTGCGGCAATCAACAATGTCAATATTGTCTTTAGGTGTATGAGTAATCTCCTGGCTCTCAATATGTTCTATAAACCATTGTGATGATATGGCGATTGCCGGACATCCCTGTTGAACAAAAATGCTATGGTCTCCTTGAGGCCACTGACGCCCTTCTATGATTCCATCGTATTTCGCCAACATGTCATTGGCGCGTGCTCGCATGGCCGCTGGAACATCAAAAAACGAAAATGCCGATTTGCCTTCTTTATACCCCGCGCCATCGATGTTGATATTCAATACAATATTCTTGAAATGTCCTTGATTCTTCCTGATGTAATCCATCTGTCCGGGTACGGCATAATAATCTTCACCATTGAACGCCACGATCTCAAGCAATCTGTCCCCACGATAGTCTTTGAGGAATTCGGCCAGCAGTAACAAGGTAATAACTCCTGTGGCATTGTCAATTGCACCCGGAGTGCCTTTCTTGGCGTCAATATGTGCCGAAATTACGATGCGCTTATCCTTGGTTCTCCCTTTTCTCGCAATGACATTATACGCTGTGGCGGGAATTCGGGCTGAGCGAGACTGCAACAGCGCGAGCTTTCCGATGCAGGACAAGAGTCTTTTCCCTTCCTCTTCGGTTGTATAGACAGAAGGAATATCGAAGTCGCCGTCCTCAATAAGAGGAAAGGGATAGACGCCGCCAGCCAGGGCGGCATTACGTCCGGTTGCGGAGATGATCGCCGCAGGTCGCGTTTGTTCAAGAAGCGCAATGATTTTTCGATGTTCTTCCGGGTTATAGAACACGAAGTTTTTGGGCATGAGCTGTTCTTTGGCAATATCACCATACAAAAGAAGGATTTTGCCGGTTATCTCCTGCCGTTCGAGTTCTTTGGAACATGCAGCGCTTATCAGCGGGGCTTGAACAGAACATCCAAGAGAATAGGGACTCGCCAAGACGTTGAGCTCTTGATTTGCGACATGTAATGTTGCTCCACCGTCTTCCCAATCCATTACGCCCAACTCAGATATCTGTGTTCGCCACCCGAATGAGGAAACTTCCTTTTCGAAAAAACGCGTTGCTCGTCTGTTGCCCTCACTGCCAACGCAACGTTCTGGAATTTCCTGGCATAGCATATTCAGATACGACACGCATTTTTTATAAAGTCGTTCTGTTTCCATGCAATTTTATCCTGTTTGGCGCACGGGGCGGCTGACGTGGCCATGACGCGCGGCGCCAGGGGGGCGCGTCTTCACATTGGATTCCGCTGAAAAAGTCGGGGTACATCGTGGCGTTCTAAATCGATCAGCTTTGTTTGGTCTGCCGCTTGGCCCGGGGGGCGGGGGCTTTCGTCCTGATCAGATATAGCTCACGCCGGTTCAGCAGCTCCCACTCCACCTCTTCCCCACCCTTGACGCCCAACGCGGCGGCCAGCGGCATTGGCAGATAGACATAGAACCTCTGGTTTTGTCCGCTGGAGCGGATCGCCTGTATTTTCAACGGGTAGCGGGCCACTTCCTGGTTTTTCATGCGACGATCCTTTCTTTCAAGACAATATAGTCTATAGGCTATGTTATGGCAAGCATAAATATCCAGGTCGCGCTCGCAGAAGGCCAGCGGAAATCCCCCGCCGTTAAACCCTTCGCTGCTTTACCGGTGGAGCGCTTGCCGGACCGGCAGGCGGTGAGCGCCTGCTTATACGATATCCGCTGGCGAATGGCCTTGAACATCCCGCCGGACTGGCACGGCATGGATCCTACCCCCCTGGTGTATTTCCGCAAACGGCTATTCTGTCATTCCTTTAAATCAATCCTCTTTTTGAGGATCATCCGACAAGTGCCTGTCTGGATTTCAAAAAGCAGGTGCGAATGGAAGCAGACAAACAACCACGGATGGACACGAATGGACGCGGATGTGAATCGGGGAAGATAGCGGATTGCCCTGAAATATCCGTGTTAATCCGCGTGCATCCGTGGTTCAAATTATTCTCTTGGTTTGCGGCCTCAGGCCGCGTCTTGAACGGGTGGCACCTGGGTTCCGAGATGGTTCCACGGATCTTGGACAGGGCAAGATTCGGGCATCCTGTTCAGTTGGTTATCCTGTCCAGAATTCTGGTCCGGGTTGGGCCACGCCGTGGTGATCGGTCGTCAGACAGGAACTTCCCGGATGAACCCTTTTTGAGGGTTCGTTCGGCTAATCTTCGGGGCCTGGGTTAAGGCACCGATTGCATAATGCCTTATGAACCGCGGCGAATATTTCCCGATTGCTGGGTACAGAAAACCATATTCCGTGAACCCGGTTAATATGGTTGTAATGTTTTTCAAGAAGGTTGAAAATGCCTTCAGGATTTTTTTGAGAAACGAAATATCTGGTTATGACCGATGCAAGCAATTGATTGTATTCGGAGGATGGTCGTTTCAAGACCTTATCAATCTCATTCCAATAATCCCATGGAATTTGAATTGAGGATCGCTCCCATTCATTTTGAAAAGCACTTTGAAGAACAGAAATAGTGGATCCAATATCTCTTCGGCGCTTAATAGCCATTAGGAACAAAATCAGTATCAGTTTCCTGACTTCCATGGTCTCATTCATGAATCCCTGGGCTAAAACCGGGAAAATATCGTCCCCAACCTCTTTCTTTTCAAAATATGCCCAAATGAGGCAAATAAGATCGTTCTTCAAAGAATCGCGTCGAAAATGAAGGACCCGAGATTTGGCTTCCTGGATATTTTTCCGTGTCACTGAATGGGAAAAATGCGGTTCTCTTGGATTCGCTAGTCATTGTTCTTGTTCCAACTATTCTGAACAACGTCGAGGCGCCATGGGGTCGGAGGCGTCAGGGTGTCGCGTCTTCACATTTCACATTCAACGGTAGCCCTCACGGGCTGCTGGGGGACGCGTCCGCACGGCCCCCGGCAATACTGTGCAGGGCTTTGTTGTGTGTCCTATGTTTCCATTCTGGCGTCCGCGTCGAAAGGATAATCAGACTCGTGGGGGGAGCAAACCAGATGAGTATCGTGACTAGGAACCAGATGCCGAAGTCATTCCACTGGACAACACCCGCTGCGGTTCCAATGACCTCCATAATGATGAGGACAAGAATGGCGGCTGCATTCGTCCAAATGAGCCAACGGAGAGCCGCAGCGGTCGTTTGCGAACGGAACGCGGAAATGAGGGCAACTACAGCCGCTATGACCATGACGAGGGCCGGGATGAAATCCGTGGCTGTGCCGAGATCAAAATGGGATCCAAACCAAACAATCCAGCGTTCCCCAACAACCATTGGCGTCGGTAACGACCAAGGAGGATCGAGCAAGTACGGTGTCCAAACGATTGCCTGCAACACGGCAACCATCACCACGGGAATCTTGATGCTGCGTTTCATTTCCGTATACACAACAGAGTATTGAGCGTCACGCATAGCACGGGGTGTTTATGCTTAAATTCAGCAATTACGTCAACCCAAACCTTAAAATCTCAAGATTTATGGGGTTTTGTTGACGCATAGCAAAGTTGGGGGCACTGATATACGTCAAGCGGGTGGGTTCCGCCGTGCCGGGTCGCATCTCCCGTAGGGGCGTGGGCGCAGCGACACCGAGGGGCGGCTTACCCGATCGGTCTACCCGCCTTGATGGTGTCATCATCCGCGGATCGAAACCAGGAGGAAGGGGTCGGTCCGAGCATAGTTGCAATTGAAGGCGAGGCGATCTCAAGGGTCTGTTGCAAGGCCTGCGCCGGGTCTGGAAGCCTGGCCGCGCAACGTCGCGCGGGTTGGATTAAAGTAGCCCAGGCGCACGCGCGGGAACCGGCGGCGCAGCCACTGCGCCCAGGCTAGCATGCCCACGGTCTTTCCCCGGGGTGCGCGGCCCAAGACCTGCGCGTACCACGCCGGATCCATGTTCAGGTTGCGGGCCTGGATCATGTTTACGTCAGTGGCGCGCAGCAGGTTTTCCAGGGCGCGCAGTTCGCCGCGGCTGTCGGTGAATCCCGGGAACACAAGGTAGTTGAGCGACACCCATACCCCGTGGCGGCGGGCAATGCGGATGGACTCGACCACGTCGGCCAGCGCGTAGCCGCGGGGCTGGTAGTAGGCGTGATAATATTCTGGTTGCGCGGAGTTGAGGCTGACGCGCAGGCTGTCCAGCCCCGCCTTGCACAGGCGCTCCACATCCGCCGGCCGGCTGGCGTTGGTGTTCATGTTGAGCACTCCGCGGGCCGTGCGGGCGCGGATAGCCTTGATGGCCTGCTCCACGAGGCGCGCCTGCAAAAGCGGCTCGCCTTCGCAACCCTGGCCGAAGCTGGCGATGGGATCAGCCGCGTGCTGGAGGTGCGGCGCGACGTACTCGCAGATTTCGGCACAGGTAGGTACGAAATCGAGTCGGTGCTGGGTCGAAGGGATACACGAAGCCGCCGGCTGGTGGGAAATGCATCCCACGCAACGCGCGTTGCAGGCCGGACTGACTGGGATGGGGCATTCCATCCGGCCCAGGACCAGGTTGCAGGCGTTCGGGCAGCGGTACTCAAATACGCAGTGGTTGACCAGGTGCCGAACCAGGCGGTTGCGGGGATAGCGCTTGATCAGGCTGGCGGCCCCCCTGGCGATCCGGCCTGCCCAAGCCGGTGGAATATGGTGCCGCAACTGGCGGTCGATGAGTTGGCCCGCCGCTACAAACCGGCCGTTCGTCCAGCCTACGGCCGTGTAGCAGAAGAGCGGCAGGCGCGGCGCCGCCGGCTCCTGCTCATACGCAGCGGACAGGAACTGGAGGTATCCGGGCGGCAGGAACACCGCGGCCGCCTGCACTGGCGCGCCCCGGTACTCCCGCAATACCACGAGCTTTTTCCGGCGCGGATCAAACCCCACGGGATAGCGGCCTGGCAGAGAGAAAAAGGAACTGGCCGCCGGGACCGGCATGAGTTCCGCGATGTCCGGTTGCCGCCACTGTCCAAGGCTGGCGCCGGCCATCAGCAAGTCCGGCACATCGAAGGCGTGCCCCCCTGCGTCACAGGCAACGAGGCAGGGACCTTTCATGGCGCGGGGCCAGCGGATGATCCCTGGGGCATGACGCGCAGGCTGACCGGCAGTTGCACGGCCTGGTCGCGGTGCGTGTCGTCCGTGCTCAAGCGCAGGCGCTTGCCGGTAACGCGGTCATACAAGCCGCACCAGATTTTGTACTCGCCGGGCGCGGTATCCGCAGGCACAACCACGGTGCGGGTTGCGGTGAAGATCTCCGGGAATGGCTGGAACGCCAGGTCCTGGGCCGGAATGTTGCCCAGGAGCACGTGGTCATCCTGGAAACGCCGCTGGCCGGCCTGGAAGTGCACGAACACGGCCCACTGCCACGGCTTGGCCTGCGGCGGGCATCGCCAGAACCAGGTCATCTCCACGGCTTGCCCGGGAACCACGGCAATCGGCGCCACGTTAACGCCAAGCAGTTGAAAACCGTGCCTGAAGCGGACGGCGCAGGGCTGGTCCGGAACCACCTGGCGCGCGAGTTCCTGCAGCAGGCTGCCCGGATCGCCGTCCGTCGCGCCGCGGTCGGCCCACTGGGCCAGCAGGTCCAGGGCCGGCTGGTAATGCGGGTAAAGCTCCAAGGCCAGGCGCAGGTCCGCGAACGCATTGGCCGGGTCCGTGCCCGGCGTTGCCAATGCCTTGGCAGCTTCGCCATAGAGCTGGGCGGCACGCCGCTTGGCATAAAGCTGCTTGCCGGCAAACGGGCCGTACTCGGTCCAGTACATCCGGGTGGCGCGGCGAAACTCGGCGCGCCACTGGTCCGGCGCAAAATCAAACACGATCCATGCGCCCAGCGGGGTTTCGCGCATGCTGATGCCCTGGGACAGCAGCAGGCGGCGCGCGCGCGGCGCGTCCGGACCCGCCACAATGAAGGCCGTGCGCGGTCCCAGTTCCAGTTCCAACGCGGCGTTGTCCTGCGGCAGCGGCGGCTGGTTGACGGTGCGCTCAAAAAGTCGCGCATGCGGGGTGCGGATGCGCCCGCCGGTGGCCGCGTGCACGCGGCCGCCCAGCCAGCGGTTGGCGTATAACTGATCGATGCCGCGTTGTTCCAACAGTCCCACGAGTTCCGATACCACGAGCGGCGGCGGCGCCATCGTTGGTGAGATTTGCTGCTCGAGCAGCATGATTTCCGAAACTGCCATGCCGTAGGACGTGGGCAGCCGCAGGCGCAGGAACGACGCGGTCACGGCCGGCCAGCGGTATTCCTGCACGTAGAAAAGACCGCCGTAAAACAGGCGCGGGCCGGACCAGAAATAGGGCGTGCTGGGGGCGGCGGGGACGATCTCGCGCCATTGGGTTCCATCGTCGGATACGTCCACGGCGATTCCGGCCGGGTATCGGTCATCGCGGCTGAGCATGCGCACGCCGCTCACGGCTGTCGGGGCCGCCAGTTGGTACGTCAGCTCTGCCGGCCGATCAAACGGCGGGTCCAGAAAAGACAGTTGCGTATCCAGATCATCGTCAAGGAGGTTGGTGGTCACATCGCGGCCATCGGCCTGGCCAAGGGCCCGGATGCGCTCCTTGGTCAGGTATTGCCAGTCCAGCGGCGGCGGCGTCAGGTCATAGGCCAGCCGGTACCCGCCCACCCGCGCCACGCTGCCCGTGGTTCCCGAGGTCAGCCGGAACACGTTGAACCCGAGGGCGTCGTTCAGCACCGCGAACCGGTCGGCCAGTTCGGTCCGGACGGCGTAAGGCGCGTACCGCTCATAATTGAGCTCTGTGACGCAGATCTTTTCATCCACGACGTAATTGATCCAGTGGTCGCGATAGACCCCGAAAAAAACGGGGATATCCTGTTTCGCAGCCCAGGCGGCCAACTCGATGGCCTGATCCCACAGCGCCAGGTTCTGCGCGCGGCGCTGCAGGGCATCCTCAAAAGCCAGGCGGTGCGGCCACAGCAGGACCAGCACCGGGACCCAGGCCAGGCCGAACCGCAGGCGTTGGCGCAGCCACGCCACCAGCACGCCCACGGCCACGGCGAGCACGGGATACAGCGGCATCAGGTACCGCACCTCGCACAACGGCGCGTAGTGGGAAATGGAAAACAAGACCAGCAGCGCCAGCGCCGCAAACCACGGCGCGAGCAGGTGCAGGGCTTGCTCCTGCACGGGCCAGCGGCGCAGGCTGCGTGCCGTGATCAGCGCCCAAGCCACCAGGGCCGCGGCATACACCAAGCCGCGCGCGACACTCCCGGCCGACCACCCGGCCACGCCGGCAAACGGCAGGATGGTGACGGCCAGGTACCCCAAGCCCTCGACCAGCGGTGTGCGGCCCAGCGACCCGCCGAACGCGAAGGTGCCCCAGTGATGCGTGATGTTCCACACCCACCATGGCATGCTCGCTACGAAGAACGCCCCCAGGGCCAGCCACATGCCCAGACGCCAGATCCTGCCGCGCAGCCCGATGAGCAGGCTGATCGCCGCGGGCATATAAAACACCACGATCAGCTGGTTGGCCCACCACCCCAACCCGGCCGCTGCGCCCATGAGCAGGCAGTCCACAGGCGCCAAGCGCTCACTGCGCAGGGCCTGGCCTGCAATCCGGTTGGCGAGCCAGACGACCGCCGATCCGAACACCAGGGTTGACGTGTAGCCGATCAACGCTCCGGAGGTGTAGTAGTAATAGACTCCATTCCCGACCACGCAGAGGCTCAGCGCGGCGATCCCGCCCCAGCGACTGCCGCTGGCGTCCCGGCCCCAAAGATAAATCAGCACCAGGAACACCGCGGCCAGGGCCACGGTGCCCAGGGGCGTCACCAGCGGCGAAAACCCGAACACCATGCCCAGCAGCGCGGCCACGCCCGGCTCGACGCTGCCCATGTAGCCCTGGCCGTAAAAGAACACCGGGAACTCGGTGCGGGCGGCCATGTGCTTGGCCATGAGGCCGCCGATGCTGAAATCCGTGTTGGCGCGGTACTGCGCGCAGGTGGCCGCAAACACATGTACGCCGATGCCCACGGCCAGCAGCAGGGCCAGCGCGATCCGCCCGGCCCAAACAGAACGACGGGACTCCACGGGGGTGGCGTTCATCACGGCCTCCGGCCGCCCCAATGCCCGATATGGGATAAACTATTCATGCTCAGGTTGAGGCCTGCATTAAAGGCAGCCAAAGGCACCGAGACAAGCACAAAGCACAGCCAGGTATAAGGCAATGGTCTGACCCAAAAGTAGAAAATCATTTTTGTCCGGAACAGCAACGAAGCCATAGGTCTGCGTACCGTAGTTCAGCGCCCCCCCCATGACGACAGCACTGTTTGACACACCGCGGTTTCCTTACTACTATGTCAGATATATTGTTTGAGTAAGGAGATCTACGTGGTTACGGCAACATTAACAAGCAAGGGGCAGCTCACGCTCCCCAAGGCGGTAAGGGATTCGCTGCATCTACACACGGGCGACCGGGTTGCATTCGTTGTCCATGGCGATTCGGAGGCGCTGCTGAAACCGGTGACGAAATCCGTGGACGATGTGTTCGGAAAACTTTACAACCCAACCCAGCCACGCCGCAGTGTGATGGAGATGAAAGCGGCGGTCGCGGGCCGGATCAGAGGCCCCAAGCCTTGAACGCGGTCGATACAAACGTCATCGTCCGGTTTCTCGTCCGTGACGATGAAAAGCAGGCCGAAGCCGTTCGCCGACGCCTGAAACAGGCCGCGGCACAACGGGAGCGCCTGGTTGTCCCTTTGCTCGTGGTCTTGGAAACCATCTGGGTTCTCGAGAGCGCGTACGATAAATCCCGCGCCGAGATCCTGGATTCCATTCAGGACATGCGGCAGATGCCCGTGTTCGATTTTGAAGCGGATGGGGTTGTCGAGCGCCTGCTGAACGACGGCCGGAAGAGCAAGGCGGACCTGGCAGACATCCTCATCGCCCATGCGGCGCAAGCCTGCGGTTGCGATGCCTGTTTGACGTTCGACAAAGACGCCGCCAGACTCCCGTTTTTCAACCTGCTGAAATGATCCGGCGCCAGCGCGCGGCCGGTAAACAGCATCACGGGATCCGCACTTCCAGCCGGTAAGCCCGGTTGGTTCGGGCGGCGGCCGTATCCGTGTACTCGGCTTCCCGGCCCAGCCCGGGGATGGGATCCGTGAGGGGCGTGGCGAGGTGCCAGTCATCGGCCTGCTGGAGCAAGTCCTCCGTGTACCAGACGTAATAGTTGCGGTTGGAGCGGCCGACGAACTCCACGGACACCAGCCGGGTGGTCGCGGCGTTTACCGAACCGACGTAGAGGTAGTCGTTGGAATCAAAGGGATTGGTGTTGGCGACATACTCGCGGCTGTTGGGCCAGCCATCCTGATCGTTGTCCGTGCCGGGGGCCAGGCTGCCCACGGGCGCGCCCCATTGCCGCTCCCAGTAATCCGGGATGCCGTCTTTGTTGGTGTCGTCGTCTACCACGGCGTAGGCGCTGCGCGTGGCGGCCAGGCCAGGAAACCCACCCCGCACATAGGCCACCTCGAGGAGATGCTGGTAATTGGGCTGGCCATTGTAGAGGTTGGGCAGCGCCATCCGGACGGCGTGTTCCGAGATGCTGATATCGCGCTGGATGACCAGCAGGTTGTTGGACTGGGCGGCGCCATCCAGGCTGACGGTGAAACAGGCGCGCAGCGCGGCGTCGTCGAGCCCATCCGCCAGGGACTTGCTGAAATGGGCCACCAGGTTGGACCCCACGCCCACGCGGGCGCCATCCGCGCCCGGCTCGGAAACATAAAGGCGCGCACTGTTGCCGCCCGTGGTCACCGTGCGGCGCAGGGTGCTGAAATGGCCGGCCGCATCATCCAGCCCCATGTTGGCGGAGGAGGTCACCTCGCGCAGGCGCACGCTGATCACCGCGGTGCCGCTGGTGGGAATGTTGACGTACTGGAACGACCACTCTTTTTCGCAGGCCTGGCCCGGCAGGGGCGCGGGCACGGCAGCTTCTGAGGCTTTGACCCACGCGTTGTTGCCGTTGGGCACGCCGGTGGCGCTGTCGTCGTTGTCGGGCTCCGTGTCATCAATGCGGAACCAGGTTTCGTCCACGGTCATGTCGGAGCGGGCCAGGACCCGCGTGCTGGACCCGGTCACGGCCACGCCATCGGCCAGGGGCGTCACGACCCGGCCGGTGGGGCGGCAGGCGTCGTAGTAGAACGTCTGGGTAAACTGGCGGTAGATCGGGGCGTGGCCGCTGGCGCGGCCGAGAAACGCCTTGGCATGGAGGATGTGATAGCCCTCGTCGAGGCCGGCCTGGATGTCGCCCCAGTCGTTGTGCGGATACAGGATCGCGGTGGCCGCGTTGAAGTTGGTGATTTCAAACAGGGTTTCCATGCGGAAGCGGCCGCTGATGTCGTCATCGCTCCAGGGGAAGCGGCTGGGAGCGTCGCTGTCATAGGCGCCGACCTTGTACCGCAGGGCGGTGCCCTGGGGCATGGCCGGCAGCGTGGCGCGCCACCAGTCAGGCACGCCGACGCCATCGTTGGCGGCGTTATGGTGCCAGGCCAGTTCGGCCACCCGGGTGCTCCCCTGCCCCACGCCGCCGCTGCCCTCGGGGTTGGCGCCATTGGTCGTGTAATAGAGAAACGCCTTGTCGGCCTGGTACTGGTACCCGACCTTGACCCAGACCGCCACGGGTTGGCCGGCGGCGGTTTGCGGCGGCGGATCAAACTGGACCTGGGCCTCGTCCGTGACGTTGGTCGGGTCATGAAACACAAAAGCGGCGGTACCCGCGCCAGTGTTGTAGCCGCCGCCGTCCACCGCGAACTGCCCATTGGAACCAATCCAGGTGTAGAAGGTTTCCGCGCCCAGCGAGCCGATGACATTGCGGCTCACGTCGCGGGCGGCGAACTTCTCGGCGATCCGCCGCACATATTTCATTTGCTCATAGCCCAGGTACAGGTCCTGGCTGAGGGCCGGCGGGTAATCGCGCGTTCCCGGCGCCTGGGTGACATGATCCATCTGCGAGTTGAGGTCCACCCCGCCATCCAGCTTGAGCAGGATGTTTTCCGCCGAGCCATCCGCGCGCGCCACGATCGCCAGGTTGGTTCCCGCAGTCACGCGCGGCAGGGTGATGCTGTAAGCGTAGTCGCCGGGGTTGGCGTCCGGGAGCCCGTAGGGGTTGAAGGACGGGTCGCCGTTGCGGCCGTCCGTACGCACGGCGGTCATGGTTCCGGCGCGCTGGCCGTCCTGGTAGATCATGATCGGCTGCACCTCGTTGGTGCGGCCCTCGCCCCACACCATGGGCATCTGCGGCGTGCGCCAGGAAAAGGCGTAATAGCCGCCGGACGGCACGTACACCGGGTTGCCATCCGCGCTGCGGAGCTTGCCGCCGACCACCTTGGCCCAGAACTCGCCGCCGTGGTACGAGTAGTTGACCAGCCGCGCGCCCTCGGGAAACAGCGCATCCACATCCTTGCTGGGCCAGTAGGCAAGATAGCTCTTGCCCAGCACGAACAGCATGGTCACGCCTTCGCCCGTGGCCCCTGCCCCGGGATCGTAGCGCGCGTAGGAAGTGAAGTCCCAGGCGCTCCAGCGGCTGGACTGGTAGCCCCAGCCGAAATGCCGGTTGATGTTGAGCAAGTCCGGCAGGTAGCTCGCGCCAAACTGGCCGAGAAACGGTATCTCCGCCGGCTTGGGGAACCAGTCCGGCGCGCCGCTCTGGTTGTAGCCGTCGGTGTACACGATCGGCAGCCCCTCGCGGGTCAGCATCACGGCGTGCGCCTGCTCGCGGTCGCCGCCCCAGATGTAGTTGTTGTCGTGGCTCATGACGTATTCCACCACCTCGCCCGGGCTCGACACGCCGTAGTAGGCGTTGTCCATGCCCTCGAGGTTGCTGCCGATATTGGCCTTCAGCGCGTTGAGGAAGCCGTCGTCCGCAAGGCGCATGCCGGCGGCCAGGTAGCCGGACTTGGCCGGGGGCTCGCCGAGATGTTCGCCGTACAGCATGGCGTCGTCGCGCGCCTGCACGTTGTTGAACACCGTGTCGCGGTGGTTGTCCCAGTCGCTGAACCCGCGCGAGATATTGAACTGTTCCTGGATCTGGCCGCCATAGCCCCAGTTGGAATCGTCCTTGGGCGCGTCCATCTTGCCAAAGAAATACGCGGGCACATGCTTGACCGCGTCCAGCCGGAACCCGTCGCAATGGGTCAGGTCGACCAGGCGGCGGGCGGAGCGGATCAGCAATCCGTTCACGTCTTCGGCCGAGGGGTTGCCCATGTTGTAGCGGCTGTCACCAAAGCCCCAGGCCGCGGTATGGCGGTTGGTGAGCGATGGGTCCAGCCCCGTATCCGTGAACGGCTCGCAGCGCTCGCCCGGGTCGTGCTGGCCGTTGGCATTCGAGTCTTCCCAGTCAAAGCGGCTGTTGCCCACCGCCGCGGCCACCAGGACGCCGCTGCCATTGGTGTAGCCCACGTCGGTGAACGGCTCCTTGTTGGCAAAGGTATACACGATGGACGTGCTCGATCCCCGCACCACGGCGATCGGCAGGTCCGTGTCGAGGTAAAACTCGGGGTTGTTCGGGTGGCGGATGCCGGACCACTTCCCATAATCGTCGCCCTCGCTGTACCCGAAGCTGTCGTTGGGGCTTTCCTGGGCGATGTCCTGGCCGAACCAGGTCCGGTTGAGCACCTGCCATTCAGGCGGGTTCATGTCCGGGCTGGGCGGCCCCTTATAGGTGGTTTCCGAGGTGCGGATCAGGTGGTAATCCTCGGGCACCAGCCCCGTGGCGCCGAGCGTGCCGGGCGCGCCGGAGGGGAACGGCCCGCCATCATGGGCCATGACATTGTCGAAATACACGCGCAGGCCAAATCGATGCGCCACGGTCAACAGGTGCAGCAGTTCCGTGCCGGTGCCATAGCGCGTGGCATAGGTGCCGCACTGATTGCGGTCGCCAAGGTCAAACCGGTCGTACGGGTCATACCCCACGGAGAACGTCCCGCCGCTGGCCTTGGTGGGCGGGGGCAGCCAGAGCGCG
Source organism: uncultured Verrucomicrobiota bacterium (assembly GCA_964489425.1). Taxonomy (GTDB): domain Bacteria; phylum Verrucomicrobiota; class Kiritimatiellia; order RZYC01; family CAZAYP01; genus CAZAYP01. The sequence goes on from CAZAYP010000015.1 coordinate 42,689, forward strand.
CCGTAGCCGGCCTCGGCCAGTTCGGGAACACGGCGGGCAATTTCGGCCCAGGACGTGTTGAAATACTGGAGGATCACTTCGCCGCCGCGCGCCGGCACACCCATGAACATCAGTCCCAGCAGGGTTATTATGCATCCCACCTCGCGCGAAACTCTCACCTTGCAAGTCATGAACAACTCCGTTTATAGAACAATATAGTAATACGCTTTAATTCTGTCAAATGCGTGGCTTTTTCAGGCAATTTCCCGGTGTATCTGCGCGGCCAGTTCGGGCCGGCGGCGGCATTACAACGGCGGTGGCGGTGCCTGGCCGGCAGCGAGACCGTCCAAGGCTTCCGGCATCAACCGTTCGACCGCGATGAACAGCACGATGTCCGGCCGGTGGGCAGCCACCAGTTCCGGCCAGCGTCCAATGCATGCGTGGTGAATAAAGTAGGAGTACGAGAAGCTTTCCCGCAGGAAAACATGCATGAACACCTGCACAAACGAATCGCAAAATATCAAGGCACGCGGCGCGTTCGTGTGGCGGGTGGTGACCACCCACCCCTCATGCTCGTAATCCAGCGCTGAACCCGCCGCAACCACGGCCGAGTTGGTGACCGTGCTGTGCGCCCACGTGGGCTCGCGCAACCGGCCGAGCATGCCGATCATCCGCGCCAGGTCGCCGGATCCTTCAAGGGCGTTGAAATGCACGTCCGCGGGTTGCAGAACGGGCACATTGGGCATTCCGTCCTTGATCGCCTGCACTATGGCCGAGTACGCGGCAAAGCTGCCCAGATCATTCCAGTGCGTATTGAATCGATCATAAACCAGGCGGTTGGACTGGCCGGCCGCGGCAGCCAGGACCGGCCGCAGATCCAGCAACCGCACGCCGGCCGCGGTGAAGGCCGGGACCCATTGGTCGGTGGTGGCCGGGCCCAGGCGGGTCCAACCGCGCGGCAGGTACTGGGGATAGATGGTGTGTTTGTTGGGCACGATCACCAGGCCGCTGGCCACGCCCTGCCGGGCGAGTTTTGCCTGCCAGCTTGCGAACCGGTGGGCATAGTCCGCCGCCAGGCCAGGATCCACGTGGCGCAAGCCGCGGTATTTCTCGAACACATTGCCTGACCGGCGCAGGAACAGCCAGCCGTCGCGGCCCACGCTGACTTCCGGGCTCACGGAGGCGCCCAGCGGATACTTGGTGAAGCTGTCCAACGTGATCAACTGCGCCCGGCCGCCAAAATGATCGTTCACGTACGCTTCGCACGCGGCCGGCCAGGCGTTGACCTCGTCCGCATTCTTGGGCCACCCGGGCCACGGGGCTGGCGGCCGCAACTCGGTGTCGATCGAGGCCAGCGGCGCGGCAAAAGGCAGGCGCACCAACTGCACGACCAGGGGCAACGTGAGGGCGGCCGCGTAGGCCAGCATCTCCAACCGCACGACTTTGTTGAGCAGCGCCATGGTCAGAACCGGAAATAGATAAAGGGGTTGTGGGTGCCGGAAGCCAGGTTGGCCGCGGACCATGCCAGCAGCGCCAGGCACAGGGCCCCTGCCAGGACCGCCTGGCCTGCCGGAGGCAGGAGCCGATCCATGCGCTGCCTGAACGCGGCGAACGAAACCTTGATATCGGTCAGGCCGATCAGCGAGGCGATCAGCATCATCAGCACCAGGTACGGGGTGGCATACAGCCCCACGGTCAAGTCACCGTTACCCGTGTGCGGCGTAAACATGGCGCGCAGGTACGCGATGGCGCCGGCCAGCGTTTCGCAGCGGAAAAAGATCCAGCCGACGATCACCGCCAGCATCACGTACAGCCGCCGCAGCACGCGGGGCAGCGGAAGTTCCACGGGCCGGCGCAACGCGCGCTCCGCAATCAGGAACAAGCCCTGGTACAAGCCCCACACCACGAAGCTCCAGCTGGCGCCGTGCCAGGTGCCGCAAAACAGAAAAATGATCATGAGGTTGGCGTAGGTCCGCCAGGCGCCCCGACGGTTGCCGCCCAGCGGCACGTACAGGTAATCGCGGAACCAGGTGGAGAGCGAGATGTGCCACCGCCGCCAGAACTCCGTGATGGATACCGACACATAAGGGGAATTGAAGTTCTGCGGGAAGCGGAACGCCATGGCCATGCCCAACCCCACGGCCATCACGGAATAGCCCATGAAGTCAAAGTAGATTTGCAGGGTGTAGCACCAGGCGCCGAACCAAGCCACGGCCGTGGACAGGGTGGCCGGGTCGCGCCCGAAGATTTCATCCGCGGGTGCCGCCACGGCATTGGCCAGCAGCACCTTGGACGCCAGGCCCAGCGCGAAGATCCGCATGCCGTGGACAAACTGGCCCACGCTGTGCTGGCGCCCGTGCAGCGCATCCCGCACCTCGTCAAACCGCACGATTGGGCCGGCCACGAGTTGGGGGAACATGAAAATATAGTTGCTGACGATCAGCAGGTTGCGCTCCGCCGGCACATCCTTGCGGTAAACGTCGATAATGTACGACATGGCCTGGAACGTGTAGAACGAGATGCCCAGCGGCAGCGCCAGCCCCTGCATCCACGCCGCCCCCGGCAGGCGCCAACCGGCCAGGTCCAGCACCGAGGTGGCCAGGAACCCGGCGTACTTGAAAAGCACCAGCGCGGCCAGGTTCAGGGTCAAGCCCGTCGCCAGCCAACCGCGCCGGGCCGGCGCCGTCCGACTGGCGCCGATGCCCAGCCCGACCGCATAATTCACCGTGATGCTGGCCAGCAGCAGAAACAGGTAGAGCGGTCCCCCCAGCCATAAAACAGCACGCTGAACGCCAGCAGCACGATGTTGCGCCCGCCGCGCCAGGTGTAGTAGGCGATGAAAAACAGCGGCAGAAAATAGAACAGGAACAGGATGGAACTGAACAGCATACGGCCCTATTTATAAAAGGGCACCCATTTCTCAAGCAGGCTGTCCAGCACGCCGTTTTTCTCCCACGCCGCCAGGACCTGGTTGAGATCGCGCAGCAGCGCCTGGTCCTGCGGCCGTACGGCCCAGGCCAGCACCTCCAGGGTCAGGTAGGCGTTCAGGAACGCAAGCCCATCCGCGGTATGGCGCGCCGCAAGCCACCAGACCACCGGGGCGTCATCGACGAACAAGTCGATTTCCCCGCGGATGACCGCCTGGGCGCCCTCCGCCGCAGAATCAAACGGCACCCGCTGCGCCAGCCGGCAGTACTGGGTCACAAACGCGTCGCCGGTGGTGCCCTTCTCCACCCCAATCCGCACCCGCGACACGAGGATGGAAACCTGGTCATACTTGCGCTGGTCAACGGCGCGCAGCAGGGCCAGTTGGCCGATCCGGAGATACGGCTGGGTAAATGCCGCCTCGGACTGGCGCGCCGGGGTGATGGACATGCCCGCCATGACAATGTCCACCCGCCCGTCCCGCAACGCGGGGAGCAACTCGGCCCACGGCAGGCGCACGAAGCGGATCGGCCGGCACCACGCCGCGCTCAGCGCGCGGGCCATGTCGGCCTCCAAGCCCACGACCCGGCCCTGGGAGGTATACATAATCGGCGGCAGGTTGGGCGTGGTGCCGATGCGCAGGGGGGCGCCGAGATCCGGGCACTGCGGCGGCTCAACATAATCCGGGTCAGGGTGCTGGCACCCGCCCGCCACGATCAGGAGGAGCACAACGATCCACCGCAACCTTCGCGCGCCCGGCCACATGGGAATTGCCACCTGCATATTGGCCGCCAATGTAAACTGATTTTTCCCGCCCGAAAAGCTTGATTTTGCGGAAAATGATGTGCTACATGTTTATTTTTAGGTGTAACTAAGTGTGGTGCCGGCAGACTGACGGCGGCACGAAAGGTGAAAGCAATGAAGAAAGACATACATCCGAAATATGACGCCGCCGCCATCACGTGCGCGTGTGGCAACGTGATCAGCACCCGCTCGACCGTGAAAAGCATGCACGTGAACATGTGCTCGGCGTGTCACCCGTTCTTCACCGGCACGGCCAAGTACCTGGACACCGAAGGCCGCGTGGAACGCTTCCGCAAACGCTACGCGGGCACGGCTGCGGCCAAGTCCAACTAGCCTCCCCCAGAACATGCGGCCAGGTCGTTGCTTAACAGCCTGGCCGTTTTGTTTGTCATGATCTCGACGGCACACCTGCAACGGCTGCGCGCGCGGCTGGCGGAACTGGAGGCCAATCTGGCCGAACCATCGCTGGCCGCGGACATGGACCGTTACCGCAAGCTCATGGCCGAGCACACCCGCCTGAAAAAAACACGGGAGGCCGCCGACCTGTACGAGAAGCTGTGCCGGGAAGTGGCCGGCCACGAGGCCCTGGTTGCGGCGCCCGAGACCGAGCCCGAACTGGCGGCCCTGGCGCGCGAAGAGCTGGAGCAGCTGCGGCCCGCCCGGGCGTCAGCCGAGCGGCGCCTGGAAATTGCCCTGCTGCCCCCACGCCCGGAAGACCAGCGCAATGTCATCGTCGAAATCCGCGCCGGCACAGGCGGGGATGAAGCCGCGCTCTTTGCCGCGGATTTATACCGCATGTACACCCGCCACGCCGAGCAGGCCCGGAGTTGGAAAACCAGCGTCATCGACGCCAATCCCTCCAGCATCGGCGGGTACAAGGAAATCATCTTCATGGTGGAAGGCCAGGATGTGTACCGCCACCTGCGCTACGAAAGCGGCGTCCACCGGGTGCAGCGCATCCCCGCCACGGAGGCCAACGACCGCATCCACACCTCCACCGCCACGGTCGCCATCCTGCCGGAAGCCGACGAAATCGACGAGATCGAGATCCGCACCGAAGACCTGCGCATCGACGTGTACCGCGCGTCCGGCGCCGGCGGGCAGCACGTCAACAAGACCGATTCGGCCGTGCGCATGACCCACCTGCCCAGCGGCATCGTGGTGCAGAGCCAGGAGGAGCGGTCCCAGCACCGCAACCGCGAGAAAGCCATGCGCGCCCTGCGCGCGCGGCTGCTGGACCAGAAGCTCAGCGCGGCCACCGCCCTGCAGGACGCGACCCGCCGATCCCAGGTGGGATCGGGTGAGCGCAACGAGCGCATCCGCACGTACAATTTTCCCCAGAACCGGCTGACGGATCACCGGATCAACCTCACACTCTACAAGCTGGACCGGATCATCGAGGGCGACCTCGACGAATTGATCCAGGCCCTGGCCGATGATGACAGCGCCCGGCGCCTGCAGGCCGGCCTGGACGGGACGTGACCGCGATGCGGCCGGCGCGCCCGCGCTTTCCCGATCTCCGGGCTTGCCGTGCGCACGGCAACCGGCTACATACACCGCATGCTGTCACGCTGGCGATTAGCCGCCTGGATGATCAGCGTGGGACTGGCGTCCCACGCGGGACGCGTTGACATGGCGCGCGCCGCCGAAACCAACCGCAACGCAGATGTCCCCCTGGAACCGATTCTGGTCTCCAGCGCCGGGGGATGGACCAACGTCATCCGCCTCGGCAACGAGCACATCGAGGTGATCGTGGCGCCGGAGATTGGCCGCATCCTCCAAGTGAGCCGGCCCGGCGGTCGTAACCTGTACCGCGAGAATACCGAGCTGGCCGGCAAGCTGCCGCCGGCCGACGACGATGGCCGCTGGTCCAACTACGGCGGCGACTGGATCTGGCCGGTGGCGCAAACCCGCTGGTCCGAATTCCAGCCCGGCAACTGGCCGCCGCGACGGCTGCTGGATGGGCGGCCCTGGGAATACACCAGTTGGAAGACGCTGGGTGGGCAGCAGTGCTGCCTCATGTCCCAGCACTACGGCGCCCCCCTGCACCTGAAGGCCAGCCGCCTGATCAAGCTGGAGGCGGGCGCCAAGCGCCTGCTGATCGCCCAGCGCCTGGAGCGCACGGCGGCATCCACGGTCCCGGTAACGCTGTGGCAGATCAGCCAGGTGGCGGGCGCCGCCCGGCTGGTCCTGCCGGTCGATGACAATTCGGCCTTCACCAACGGATACCGCGTCCTGATGTTCGCCGCGCCGCCCGCCGCCGCAGTGCAGGTGGCCCGGCAGACCTTGGTTTTGCGCACGGAGCTGCCTGCAGAAACCAAGCTGGGCTCCGATTCCCGCCAGGGCTGGGTCGCCGCCCAGGTGGACCGCGCCGTGATCCTGCTGGAAGTCATCACGCCCGCCGCCGCCGGCCCGTTCCCCGAGGAGGGTTGCGCGATCGAGGTCTACACCAATCCCGGCATGGATTATTCCGAGATCGAACTGCTCAGCCCGGAAGTCAACCTGGCGCCCGGCGCCGTGCTGGAAACCACCGTGGCCCTATCCGTGCACATGCTCCCCCGCGGGACGGCGCCCAGCGCGCTGCCGGCGTGGATCCAACGCTGGCGCAGCGGCGCGGGCGAAAATGCACTCCGGGATTGACAGTTCGGCCCTGTTGCTGCTTAGATGAACCTACCAAAAAACGAGCTACCGATCAGGATGAAAGCACAACATGATGGCGGATAAAGACAGCACCAGCGACCCCAATGAACTGCAGCTTTTTCCGATCCTGCTGATCAGCCGGCGCGCCTCGATCCGCCTGAGCATGGAAAACTTCCTCAAGTCGCAGGGCTACGCGGTGCTGACGGCCGAGGAAGGCGAGACCGCCCTGGAAATCGACCGCGACCACCTCAGCCAGTTGATCATCATCGACACGCCGCTGTCGGACATGGCGCTGGATCAGTTTCTGAAACAAATCCTCAGCTCACGCAACCTGATGAAGGACGTGATGCAGGTCACCAACGTGCCGATCATCCTTGTTTCCTCGCCCGCGGAAAAAGACATGGACGAGCGCAAATGCAAAAAATACGGCATCCTGGCCGTGCTCCAAAAGCCCATCAACCTGAGCGACCTCAGCGACTGTGTCCACGACGTGATGACGGGCAAGCTGAGCCTCGAAGCCGGGTCTGAGACGCCGGTGGCTCTGCTGGACCCGGAGCGCCGCGCCCTGGAGTATTTCAGCAAGCTGCTGGTCGCCGAGGATATCAGCATCCACCAGTGCAAGGACGAGATCGACCTGAACGCCCTGGAACGTGTGGGCGTCCTGGTGGTCGAGGTCATGGGCATCAAGGAAGACCCGGTCGAGTACATGAAGAAATTTCTCGGCCGCCACCAGCACGCCAAGATCGTGGTGGTCACCGCGTTCCACGATACGGACATGGAGCGCGACCTGCTCGAGGCCGGGGTATTCAAGTTCCTGACCAAACCGATTGACCCCATGCCGTTCCGCCATGCGGTACGCGAAGCCATCACCGCCTACCAGCAGGAAGCCGCCTCAGACGATCAGGAGTCCTGAGGCGGGCTGGCCGGCTGCGGCGGTACCGGCCGCGGCGCGAAATCTGCGCAGGTATCGGTGGCTTCCACCTCGCGGCCATGCCGGCTGCACCGCTGCACGAACGGATTGACCACGTAGCTTTCGCAGTGACGGCACAGCCGCTGCGCTTCATCCTCCCGGAAAACCTCCACGGCCGGAGACCGATCCGCGGCGGTAAACACCTGGGGCGCGGCCCGCACCTTGAAAGGCACTTGCGCCTCGTCCGCGTACACGTGCCCGCACGCCGCGCAACACAAGCTTTCCCCAGTCCGCTTGAATCCCTCGTACAGGGGCCGGCGCAACAACACGGCTTCAGCGCCGCACGCGGCGCATACGATCTCTACCGGTTTGTTTTTCATCCTGTCCATGGCTGACACGGTTGAATTGAATCTGATTTCACGTCGTCCGCGCAAGCCCAAAGATGTTCCAACGGGGGAAGGCGAGCCTGGGCGCACGAGCGTTCGGCGGGATGGAACAATGGGCTATGCGTTAGGTAGTTGTAAAAAATGGCTAAACAAACATTTGTCGGCATGGTTTGCTTGGCGGCATGCACAACCGAGCGAAGCGCTGGCAGGGATACGCCGATGCGGACACATTGGCCAAAGTACAACTACGCTTGATCGCCAAGCGCGAGGGCACCCGCTGGCGCAAGTTGGTGGACAAGCATCACTATTTAACCGGGCATTTATACGTCAACCAACTGCGGTACGTGGCCGAAGTCGACGGCGCGTGGGTGGCGCTGTTGAGTGTTGGGGAGGCGGCGGCGCATCTGGAAGAACGGGAGAAACACATCGGTTGGGATGACGTGCAGCGCGGCCGGCGCCTGCGCCTGATTGGCCAAAACACGCGCCTGGTCCTGTTGGTCGACAAGGCCCGGTATCCCAACCTGGCGACGCGGGTCTTGGGTCTGCTGCATCAGCGGGTGAGCGCGGACGCGCAGGCGTGCTTCGGCCATCCCCTGGTGGCGCTGGAAACCTTCGTAGATCCGGAACATTTTCGTGGCACCTGTTACAAGGCGGCCGGATGGACCGCCTTGGGCCTGACCAAGGGCTACGGCCGGGTGCGCCGCGACTTTTATCAAAAGCATGGCCGGCCGAAGGAACTGTGGTTCAAGCCGCTGCATGCGGCCGGGGTACGGGGGTTGGCGCGGCCGCAACTACCCCCGCGCTATCGCGCGTATGAGACGGACTATCGCACCTGTCCCTTGAATAAGCCCGCGATCCAGTCGCTGTTTGCCCTTTTTGCCAAGGTGAAGGATCCGCGCCGGCGCCGTGGCCAGCGCTATCCGCTCAAAACCCTCTTGACGATCATCGCGCTGGGGACGCTCTGTGGGATCCACGGCCCACGGGGATTGGCCTCGTTTGCCGCCAAGTTGACGCCGGCGCAACGCAAGGCCCTGCGCTGTCCGCCGAACAAGCAGACCGGCCAGTATCGTGCACCGTGCGCCACCTGTCTGGGGGATCTGCTCTGCGCCATCTCGGCCGGCGAGGTGGAACGGGCCTTGGCGGTTTGGATGCAGGCGCGCGACCCGGCCGAACTGCGGTGCATCGCCATCGACGGCAAAACCGTCAAGGGCACGGCGCGCCGGGATGCCGAAGGCGCAAGAGATTGCCCGCTTGATCGTGCAAGAAAAGGGGGCTCTACAACTTTCGCCTGAAGGATAATCAACCCACCATCCGGGCCACGGCCGAGCAGTTATTGGCCCCGCTGCTTCAGCAGCCGTGCCAGGTCGCCACCGTCACCCGGCAAGCCAATCGCATCGAAACCCATCACATCTGGGGTCTGGAGGTGGACGCCCAGCAGATGGGCTTCGCCTTTGCCCGGCAGGTGTTCGCCGTGCGCCGGATCGTGGAACCCACCGACCGGGTGGCGCGCGCTTCCGACGAAATCGCCTATGGCATCACGGCCGTGCCCCGGCTCGCCGATCCGCAAGCCAATGCGCAGCGGGTCTTGAGCACCTTTCGCACGCATTGGGGCATTGAGTGCAAAGCCCACGCCCGCCGCGATAAATCCTTTCGCGAAGACACCTGCCAGGTCCGCAACCACAAGGCCGCCCGCGTCCTGGTGGCCTTCCGGCAACTGGCCATTTTCCTGTGCGAAATCAATGCCCAGGGCACCCGCCTGCAAAAGGATGCCCGGTGCCTTCCCGAACTCTTCCGCTGTTGCTCCTTCAATGGCCTGGACAAGGCCTTGGCCTGGTTATTGCCGACTACCGAGCGCTCATGCCAGCGCCGCAGAAACTCACCAAGGAGGCTTGACTTCCGCGCCACGGCCAGTATGGTAGGCGCCTGTAAAAAACACCGCGGGTCTGCATTGCGGTTCCGGTTCCGGAGTAGCTCAATGGTAGAGCGGGTGGCTGTTAACCACTAGGTTGCAGGTTCGAGCCCTGTCTCCGGAGCCAACTTTATCCCCCTCATTTCCAACGCCGATCAGCATTCTGACCAATAATATCAAGGGTTTTATGCATATCGCCACGTTCGGCACCTGCGCGTTCGTGCTTTTTCATGCTCCAGTGTGATGGTCCGAAAATCGGTTTAGAAAGCCGACAAAAAGCCGACAGCCGGATGTTCGCCACCAGAACGCCACCCGCACTTAATCGCCATGTCGCAGGGCCAACCGATAGACTACTGAACATTTTTTCGCCACCGATCCATGAGTCGGTTGTTTCTTCTTAAGCTGCCTCAGGAGGTCTGGCAGCAAAGGGCGAACCCATTATCGCATACGTGCCGGTGGCCGACTCGGCCAGCGTGGTCAGAAGCCCGCCCGTGGCCGCCATGACGATCTGCTTGTCGCAATAGTCAATGCGCTCCTGGAACGGCATCCGCGTGCGCTGGGCAGTGTCCACCATGCGCAGGCCGACGCGGTTCACGGCATCACCATTGGCTTCGCGCGCCCGGCGAGCGGGATGAAAACCCGATATAAAAACATTTGCCGGACAAAACGTGACTAGACGTTACGGGTGGTGTATTGATGGATGCTTGTGTTTTAAATTTCCGAAACGGGGAGGATGAGTGTGAGTCTGGTATATCGGCGTAGCGGCAAGCTTGGAGTGTTCGTTTCGGGTGTCTGGTTCCTGTTTTCGGGTTGCCTGGGGGCGGGGTATGGCGACTTGGTGGTATCGACCAATGTTCTTCAGCACCAGGTACCGCAAGCCACGTACATCGCGGCGGACCATATCCAGGTGTGGAACCAACATGCCACGGACGAAGTTCCGTTTTATGCCACGGCCAATGTGGGGTGGCTGCGGGTAGCGCCGACCCATGGCGTATGTTCCTCCAATCTGGCCGGAGCCGTGGCTGTCGAGTATGACACGGTCCAAATGGCCGCCGGCACCAATCGCGGCATGGTGGTTCTGTCGTCGCCCAACGTCACCAATCCCCCGGTCGTGGTGACCGTGGATCTGATCATCACGCCTTTGGCCGTGGTGCCGCGCATCCAGCCCGCCAGGCTCACGGCGCAGGTGGTTGTCGGCACGACGACTTCGTTCACCCAGCGCGTGGAAGTCTGGAACGGCGGATCCTTGACCGGGGAACTTCGCTATGCCCTGTCAGCTGATACGATTGCCGGCTGGCTCGCGCTGGCCGGCCCCACCAATGGCGTCAGCTATGGCGAGTTGCATAACCACACCGTGGTTTTTTCCAATCTGGCCGGCTTGGCCATCGGCAGTCACTGGGGCAATGTTACCGTCCGGGATGCCGGCGGGTCCGGGTGGGCATCCGCCTTGGTCACCTTGGAGGTTACGCCGCCCATCGCCAGCGTGGGCGTGAGCACGAACCAACTGCAGGCTGCGGCCGCGCAGGGACACAACGCCACCGACCAATCCTTCGGACTTTGGAATGCGGGCGGCGGCGAGTTGGGTTATACCCTGGACCGGTCAGACACCTGGCTGGCGGTGACGCCCGGGGGCGGGACCAGCACCGGCGAAATTAACCAGGTCACGGTCGGTTTTGAGACGGCGCAACTGGCGCCCGGTTCCTATTATGGCGCGGTGATGATCTTCGCGTCCAATAGCGTGAACCCATTGCCGCTGACCATCCCGGTGTCGCTGGTCATCACCCAGGCCGCTGCAGTAATCGCCGTGGCGCCGGGCGCTGCCACGAACAGCCTGCCGGCCGGGGGCGGTAGCATCACCCAGCAATGGGCGGTGTGGAATTCCGGCACCGGGATGATGGCCTATGCGCTTTCCGCCAACCAGCCTTGGTTAACGCTGGCGCCCACCAACGGCAGCAGCGCTGGCGCGCGCCAGGCCCATAACGTGACCATCAACTCCGCCGGGCTTCGCGAGGGCGCGCACACCGGCGTGGTCACGATCACGGCCGCCACGGCCGCCAATACGCCGCACAACGCGCCCATCATATTGCAGGTGGCCGCCAACCTCGCGCGCGATCCCATCCTGCTCACCAACTCCGTCAGCCAGGGCTTGAATGCCCCGGACCGTTCCTTTGCGGTTTCAAACGCCGGGTCCACCAACCCGGTGGCTTACCAGTTGGCGTCCACGGTGGACTGGCTGCGCCTGGCGGACACCAATGGCGTGGTGGCCGGAGGCACGAACGCCGTCACGGTCACCTTCCTGACCACCAACCTGACCCGTCGGATCCACTTTGGCGAGATCCGGCTGCGGCCGGTGGCGCCGGCCGGCCCGGTGTACACCGTCCTGGTGCGCCTGGAAGTCACGGAACCGGTCGGGTATTTCGCTGAAAAAATCGTATTTCAATCCAACCAGTCAGGCTCCGATGACATCTGGATGATGGACCCCGATGGCTCGCACGTGGTGCCCCTGATCCAAGGTCCCGGGGCCCAGACGCAACCGCGCATCAGCCCCGACGGCACCCGCCTGGCCTACCTGGACGATGCCGCGGACCAATCCCGGTTGGTCGTGCGGGATTTAACCACGGGTTTTGAAAATCAGGTTTCCCCGCTCATCAGCTATGATTGGTCTGCCGACAGCCGCGCGCTGATCGGCACGCGGCCGGGCCAGCGCGTCAGCAGCCTCTGGCAGGTGGGCCTGGAAAACGAAGTTCCCAGGCAAATCGTGGCGTTCAGCGGCCACGTGGCCATGTTCGGCGCGCAAAAGATCGCGCCCTTCGATCTCTACTTTACGCTGGATCCGAATTGGCTGCCCAACACCGTCATCAACGTCTTCCACCCGGCTACCAGTACGTACGCGCCCCTTTACAGCCCGGACCAGCGTTATGAACGGGACGGCCGCATCAGCCCGGACGGGATGCTGTTGAGTTATGCCAAGGCCGCCAACCAAACCAATGGGCCGTATCGTATCGCGTTGTTTGATGTCAACAGCCGCCGCGAACGGTTCCTGACCGCCCCCGGCGGCGCGTCGGACTATACGCCGGCGTTTTCGCCCGCCCAGGATGCCCTGGCCTTTGCCCGCACTTATTTCGCAACCGATTCGGCGATCGTGCGGATTGGCACCAACGGCCTGGGAGAAACCGTGCTGTTGCGGGACGGCGCTTTCAACTCCAGCCCGGACTGGGGATTGCTTTTCATCAACACCACGGAAGATCCGTTGCTGGCGGTCGCGCCACGCGCTTTCACCAACTCCGTGCTGGCGGGGGACGACCGGGATTTCCAAAACACTTTCGAAATCTGGAACGCGACCAACGGCACATTGACCTTCGACATCTCCAATACCGCGGCCTGGTGCTGGTCTTCGCTCGCCAGCGGTTACAGCACCGGCCAGCACAAAACCGTTACGTTGCGCTACAACGCCAAGACCCTGGCGGCTGGCGTCTACACGGGGCGCCTGGTCATCGCCGCCAACGCCGCGAATGCGCCACAGGAAGTGACGCTGCGGCTCAACGTCACGTCGCCGCCCCCTGTATTGTATGTGATTCCGAACACCCTTGCGGCCAACCTGGAGGTGACGGCGACCAATACCAGCCCCAAATACTTTTTCGTGGCCAACCAGGGCTTTGGCAGCATGAGCTATACCGTGAGCGTGAACCAGGCCTGGCTGACGGTGGCGCCGGACAGCGGAACCGGCACGGGCCAGAGCGACCAGGTGGCCGTCACCTTCCATCCTTTGGGTTCCGCCGGCGCCTATACCGGGCGGGTCACGGTCAGCGGTGCCGGCACGACCGCGACGGTCGTGGCCAGCCTGGTCATGACCGATCCGCGCACCAATGCGCCGATATTGGCCGTGGCGCCGACCAACCTGGCTGCGTCCCTGCGCTGGGGCAATAACACCACCAATCTTATCCTGCGCATTTGGAACGCGGGCGGGCAGACCCTGCGCTACAGCTTCGCCGGAATGACGAACTGGTTGGCGATTCGACCCCAGCAACAGGGTAGCAGCCAAAGCGAAACCGATGACTACCAGTGCGTGTTTTCCAGCGCCGGTCTGACCCAGGGCGTGTATCGCGGCAGCCTGCGCATCACGGTCCAGGGCGGCCCGCAGCGCGACATTCCTTTCCGGTTGACCGTCAATGACCCGATCTGGTGCGGCCTGACCGTGCGCACGGACCCGTCGTTCCTGTGGCAGCACGGCGCGGTGACCGTGTCCCCGGCCGGCCCGTCCTACCCGCAGGGCACCCTGGTCACCCTGACCGCCGCGGCGACCATGAGCAATTATACCTTCAATGCCTGGACCGGCGCGGTTCGTACCAGCCAGCGGGTGTTGACCTTGACCCTGACCAACGAGACCGTCGCCCAGGTCTACGCCACCTATTTCCCCCCCACGGGCATCGGCGGCTATATCCGGAGCGCCAGGGACGGCCGCTTGTTGCCCGGCGCCATCGTGACCTATGTCAACGACGCCCTCAACCTGAGCTGGCTCACGGGCGCGAATGGTTATTACCACATCAATACGATGCCCAACCCGGGCCGCGAGATGCTGCGGGTGGAGCGGCCGGGCTATGAGAACCTTGCCTATTTTTTCACTTCGCAGCAGTACGCCACGATCTGGACCAATTTCAGGCTGACGCCGGCCATCTTTGGCAACATCCGGGCCCGCCAACTGCCGGGCTGGCGCAAGGTGGAAATCGTCTATGACCTGTTGGGCGTGAGCAACGATCAGTACGAGGTTGCGCTGGAAATCTCGCCGGATAATGGCCAGACCTGGGATGTGCCGGTGCTGCATCTGGGGGGCGATGCCAACCGGCGGGTGCGCGCGGGCAACGATCGCGTCGCCATCTGGGACGCCGGGCAAGACTGGCCGGACCAGTACAACGCCACGATGAAAGTGCGTTTGTCTGGCGAAGGGGTGACCAAGAATTCGCCAGCGTTTGCGCTGGATACCCGGGGCCGGGAGAATTGGCGTCTGCGGGCGTGGATCGATAAGAACGATAATCAGACGTTTGATGTGGGCGAGGAAGCCGGCAATGCCGAGGTGTATTATCGCGGCCGCACCACCAACGAACTCCGAGGCCGCACGGCCGCGGACGGGTTTTTCACCGTCCGCAATACGGCGCGCGCGGCCGAAAAGATCTTCATTCGCAAAGTCATTTACACGGACGAGCGCGCCAAGGACCCCGTGCGCTGGTTTGACAACCAGGCGCTGGCCATCTGGATGGACAGCGATACGCCAGGTCCGGCCGGCCAGGCGCGGAACCAGTGGGATGGCACCTGGCGCACGCGCGACCTGACCGCCAGCAACATCACCGCGGACGTGGATCTCGAGAACCCGGTCTATGTGCAATTGGCGCACCCCATCTTCCAGTGGGACCTGGTCATGGCCGTGCATGCGAACGATCCGGCCGCGTTTCTCAGCGCCTTTACCAACGGCGGCGCGGCCAGCGTATCCCGATTCCTCTACCAGATGACCGATGGCCAGATGAAACTCGGCATGGTCTGGGTGTTCCGCGAGGATGATGAAGGCACCCATGATTTCCGGCAGTCGGATGTCTGGGTACGCCCGGGGTCCCGGATTGGCCGGGCCACGGTCAACGGCATCCGTAGCGGCGACAATGATACCGCGATCTTGCTGGGGGAAAGTTGGGGCACCAACAATACCCATAACCCTCGACCGCCTACTCACTACACCTGGTATCGCACCATGGGCCACGAAATGGGCCATTACATCCTGGGGATTTACGATGAATACATCAGCGGGGTTGGCGGGAGCGGCGCGGACGTCGCCGCCTGGAAAGCCTATCGCGCCAGCCATAGCAACGACATTCCTGAAAATTACGGCCTGATGGACAAACAGTACAACGCGGCGGACCTGTCGTCCTGGAAAGATTACCTGCCGGCGTACCAGCGGCCTACCAACAATCTGCTTTTCCTGTCGAGCCCGGAGTGGATGGCCGTCCGCAGGACGATGACCGATCAGATTTTCATGCTGACGCTGCGTGCCAACGCCGACTTTTATCCCGGTTGGGCCTGGGTGGACCGCTTCTTCTCGGATTATTATAACGATTATCCCGTCCGTTTGATCACCCCGCCCTATGGCTTTTTCCGCAACGGGGTCTCCACCTCCAGCGACCGGCCCGGTAGCACCAATATCCCGGCGCCGTACGTGTCGTGCTCGGTTTATGGCGAAGGGTTCGACGACACCGCCCGGCGCCAGGCGCCCGGTGAATTTGCCGCGGCGTCCATCCAACTCCAGGTCTACCAGGGCCAGGATCCGGCGCCCGGCGCCCAGGTCGTACTGCAACCGGCCGGCGTCGATTTTATCCGTCGCGTGGGCGTAACGGATCCGGCCGGGAAGTTCACCCTGGCCAGCGCGCAGCCCGGCGATCGCGTGGCGGTGGTCGGTCAGGGTGCCCGCGTTGAGCATATCGTCACGGAACAGGATGCGACCGCGCCGGTCATCCTGCAATTGGCGCCGCGCCGCCTGCAGCCGGCCGCGGAAGCGTTGGGCGCGGTGATCAGCGGCTACCTGACCAGCCAGACCAACTTTATCATCATGGTCCAAGCCAGCCAGGCCCTGGTTACGAATCCCGTGGTAACGGTCTATCCTTACAACAGCCGCGGTGTCAGCGTAGCCATGACCGCGGCCGGGGCTACTGTTTATACGGGCGTGGTGGCCCTGGCCGGGATTGGCGAGGGTTCTGTCAGTATCCTGTGCCAGGCAGCGGGCGGCCAAACCTGGAGCACGCTCGACGACTTCCTGGTGGGCACGGTCGATCAAATCATGGGCACCTTCTATTCCCGGGATGGCTTCATCACGGCCGGGATCAGCTTCACGGGAACGCCGGAGACGGCGGCGGCCTTGATCTACCAGGGTCACGGCCCCATCATCAGCGCGCCGGGCGGCAGCGCGTCCGACCAGGTCGGGGACTTGATTTTCGTGGCCCTGCGGGAAGACGCCCATCCCGTGGTCCCTGAAACGCTGGCGCTGAATATAATTTACTGGGACACCCGGCTGGAAGGCCGGGACCTGAATTCTCTGCGGTTGGGCCGCTGGACCAACAGCGGTTGGGAAATTCGGTCCAGTGCCATGACCCCAGAATCGCAGGCGCTATCGGCCCCGCAACTACCGCTAGGCGCATTCACACTGTTCGCTGATCCGGCCACGGACACCAATCCGCCGTCCGCCATCACGGACCTGCTGGCCGCAACCGGCGCCGACACCTACAAGATCGACCTGCAGTGGAGCGCGCCGGGTGGCGACGGCACCAACGGGCTGGCCCTGTATTACGATATACGCTACAGCACCGCCGAGATCACCACCAACAACTGGTATGAGGCGCTGCAATTTAATCCAAGCCTCACGCCCCAGACTTATGGTGCCATGGAAAACGCGAGCCTGCCCATGCCGGCCCCGGACACCGTGTACTATTTCGCCGTGCGCGCGGTGGATGCGTCAGGCAACATGGCCCCCCTGTCCAACCTGTCGGCGGCTCGCTCGCAAGTCACCGACAGCGACCAGGACGGTTTGCCGGACCAGTGGCTCGCCTCGGTCAATGCCGTGGCCGGCCAGCCCATGGGCCCGAGCGATGACCTGGATGGCGACGGCCTGACCACCCTGGACGAGTATCTGGCCAAGACCGATCCCAATGCGTGGGACAGCGACGGCGACACCATGGCGGATGGCTGGGAACTGGAGCATGGTCTGAACCCGCTGGCCGTGGCGGATGCGGAGTTGGATAGCGACGGGGATGCCATCCTTAACGGGCAGGAGTATGGTTACGGCACGGACCCGAACGCGGCCGATACGGACGGCGACCGCTTCGACGACGGCACGGAACTCGCCATGGGCACCGACCCCTTGAGCTACACGTCGAGCCCCGGCCAACTGATGGTCCACCTGGCGCCCACCGAGGCCGTTGACGCCGGCGCCCGCTGGCGCCTCACCACGGGCACGTACACCAACTGGCAGACACCCTCGTCCGCCATCCTGAGCACGGGCAGTTACACGCTGGCGTTCCGGAACATCAGCGCCTGGTCCGCGCCGACCCAACAGGTGTTCAATATTTATGATGGCGCCGAGATCAGCGTCACCGGCGTCTACCTGCGCCTCATGACCAGCCTGCCGTGGCTGATCTTGTTGGGAGATTGATACGAGGCATGCCGGCCGCGGTGCTGGCGGGCGAATGCCAGGATGCGCTCTTTCTGGATCGGCCAGTCGAGGCGGTTGAACCGGTCCATGGCAAAGCATTCCCCGGTGCGCCGGTCCATGGCCACCAGGACGGTGAAGTCCGTGTGCTTTCGTCTCGTCCGCCGACCTCGAACCCAACGCACCGGAAAATACCCTCGCGGTCCGCATCCAACACATGGCCTGTCCCGCGCATGCCAAGGCCATCGGCGCCCTGCTGGCCGACCTCAACCAACTCTATTTTCCCCACCCCGAAACCGGCATGCGCATGATCTGCGAACTGGCCTGACCCGCCACCCGATGGGCCAAATCATTTTCCGGCGAGATCAGGAAGTCTGTATTCGGGGAAAATATAGCGGAGATGGCGCACTACGCCAGCGCGCGCGGCGGCTCCAGCACAAAAGCGCCGTTGGACCACGCGGCTCCGGCGTAATGCCAACCGCCTGCATCGCGGGTGAACGACCAGAATCCTTCCCGGCCCGCGTAGGTCAGCGACCCGGCGTTGAACACCGGCAACCGGCCGCCGGCCAGCCGGTAATGCTGGCGGCGGTGATTGTGCCCGTGAAGGACGACCACTCTTTCCTGCCGGCCGAGCAGTTCGATCATTGCCTCGCGGTTTTCCAGGTCGTGGAGATGACCGTGCTGGTCCAGGTTGTAGTGCAGGACACAAAACTTCTGGCGCGGCTTGACCTGCGGGTCGTTCAGCAGCGTACGCAGGGATTCCAGTTGGCCGGCCGGCACACGGCCGGTGGACCGCCATACCAGCGGGTTGGGCTTGGCGCTGTTGACGAGGAGGAAGGCGATGTCATCGCCCAAGAGTTGGAGGATGGGGTAGCCGGTTTCGTCCTGCAGTTCCGGCCGGGCGCTAGCGAGCCAGTCGCCGAACGCGGCGGCGAACTGGGTGGCGTTGCGGGGCTCAGGCACGTAGCAGTCGTGGTTGCCGGGCAGCATCAGGAACAGCGGCGCCGCGGCGCGCAACGGCTCAAGCAGATGCCGGGCGGCCTGCAGTTCCGGGCGCATGCCGAGATGGGCGTAATCGCCTGAAACCACCAGCGCGTCCGGCGGGTTGGCGGCCAACCACTGGCGCATGGCAGCCAGCTTGGCGGGTGCCGCCGCAAAATGGCGCCGGCGGCGCACCAGGTAGTTGAGGAGCCCGATCAGCCGCTTGCTGTTGGCTACGTCGCGCCAGCGCAGGTCGGCCAGCGGCACCGGGAAATGCAGGTCGCTGCAATGGACGATACGCGTCATGAGTTGGCGTTCACGCTGCCCTGATCCTGGAGCGCCGGCCATGGCGCAACCGGGCCCGGCCATGGATTATGGGTTCCGGATCGACCGCGGCTACTCCTGGCTCTTCTTCAAAACCTCGGGTTTCCACGCGTAGTCCCCAAATGGCGCCTTGAAGAAATAGGAATACAGCACCGGGCACAAGCCGAGCGTCAGCAAGGTGGCAAAGCCCAGGCCGAACATGATCGTATTGGCCATGGGCCGCCACATTTCGCCGCCGTTCAACGACAATGGCACCAGGCCGATCACCGTGGTGGTGGCGGTCATGAGGATCGGCCGCAGCCGGCGCTGGGCCGACACGACAATCGCGTCCTGCGTGGTCTGGCCGCAGCCGCGTTCCAGCTCGATCCGGTCGATCATGATGATGGCGTTGTTGACCACCACGCCCATGAGGCTGATCAGGCCCAGGAAGGCCATGAACCCGAACGGCGCGTCCGAAATCCACAGGCCGAACACCACGCCCACCAGCATGGGCGGCACGGTCAGGATGATGATCAGCGGCCGCCGGATGGAGTTGAACTGACCGATCAGGATCAGGAGGATGATGCCCACGGCCAGGGGCAGGCCGGCCATGATGGAGTTCTGGGCGTCGGAGCTCTCCGCGTTCTCGCCGCTGATCTCCACGGTGTAGCCGTCCGCCCACTCCGGGCTGTTCACGAGCGCCGCGACCTTGGGCTCCAGGTCGGCGATGACTTCCGACGCATACCGCCCCAGCACGTCGGCGCGGATTTCCATGTTGCGGATCTTGTCGCGGCGGATGATGTTGCTGGGCTCCCAGGTCAGCTTGGCATGGGCGATTTGCAGCAGCGGGATCCGCTTGCCCGTGTTGTAGGAGTACACGTTCATGCTTTCCACCTTGCCCAGGTCATTGCGGTACGCGCCCTCGGACCGGATCATGATGGGAATGACTTCCTTGCCTTCGCGGTACTCGGTGGCCTGCAGGCCGGACACCTGGGATTGCAGCGACGAAGCCACGTCGTAGCTGGTGAACCCCTGCAGGCGGGCCTGCTCCTGGTTGACCTCGACCTCCAGCTTCTTGACCCATTCGCCCCAGTTGTCGCGCACATTGATGGCGCCCGGCACGGAGACCAGCACGGCCGCGAGCTTGTCGCGCAGCTGATAAATCGTGTCGACGTTCTTGCCGGCAATGCGGATTTTCACGGGCGCGCCCACGGGCGGCCCGCTTTCCAGCTCCTTCACGGTGTAGTTACACTCGGGCATCTGGTCATCGAGGAACTGGCGCGCGCGGGCCATCAAGCCCGGCACGCTGGCGCGGTTGTGGGTGTTGACAATCACGTTGGCGTAGTTGGGGTTTTCCTGCTCGATGTTCAGCGCCAGCATCCAGCGCGGGCCACCCTCGCCAACAAAGGTGCCAACCGAGGCCACGTTGGTGTCGCTCATCAGCAACGCCTCCAACTGCGCCACGCGGTCGCGCGTGGTGCGGATGTCCGTGCCGTACGGCTGCCAGAAATCCACCATGAACATCTCGCGCTGGTTGGGCGGGAAGAAGATCGAGGGGATGAAACGGAAACAGTACAGGGACAGGACCAGCAGCACAATGGTCACCACCGTGAACGCAAAGCGATGGCGCAGGCTGGACACCAGCAAGCTCCGGTACAGCCGGTAAAAGAACCCGTCATACTGCTGGTTGCTGGCCTTGGGCTTCATGAAATAGTACGAGAGCAGCGGCATCATGGTCAGCGACAACACCCACGAGCACAGCAGGGTGATGGTGATGACCTGGAACAGGGACACGCAGTACTCCCCGACATCCGACTGGGCCGTGGCAATGGGCAGGAACGCGACGATCGTGGTGAGCGACGAGGTCAGCAGCGGCAGCCACAGCTCCTTGACCGCCGCGGCGCAGGCGCTCAGGCGGTCTTCGCCCGCCGCCAGCCGCACCAGGATGTTCTCGCTGGTCACAATGCCGTTGTCCACCAGCATGCCGAGCGCGATGATCAGGGACGCGATGGACACGCTCTGCAGCTTGATATTGAACAGGGGCATGAGCGCAATGGTCATCAACATGGTCATGGGCACCAGCGATCCGGCAATCAGCCCCATGCGGATCCCGGCAAACACCAGCAGGATGACCACCACGTAAAAGAAAGAGTCCTTCAGGTTGCCCATGAACTCGTCAATCGCCCGGTCCACGTACTTGGGCTGGTACAGGAACACGTTCAGGTCAATGCCCACGGGCTGGCGGTCCTGGAGTTGGGCCACCAGCGCCTTGACCTGCAGCCCCATGTCCGTGGCTTTCTTGTCGGGCGGCATGCTCAAGGCCAGCATGATGCACGGCTGGTTGTTGTAGCGGGTCAAGGTCGTGGGCGGGTCCACGAAGCCGCGGCGGATGGTGCAGATATCGCCCAGCAGGATAGCTTCCGGCCGGCCGGCCACGCGCATGGAGACATCCCTTACCTGGTCCAGATCCTTGAACTCGCCGCTGGCTTCGATGGCGATGCGATCCGGCCCCACGACCATTTCGCCGCCGGGCTGCAGCACGTTCTGGGCGCGCAGCATGTCGGCCAACTGGTTGGGGGCATAGCCCATCTCCGCCAGGCGCGCGTTGGAGAACTCCACGAAAATCCGTTCCGCCTGGGTGCCGTAGTAGTCCACCTTGGCCACGGTGTCCAGTCGCAGCAGCGCGTCGCGGACTTCGTCAGCGATGTCCTTGAGCTCGCGGTAGCTGTAACCATCGCCGGTCAGGGCCAGGACAATGGGGAACACGTCGCCGAACTCGTCGTTGACGTACGGGCCATAGACGCCTTCCGGCAGGTTGCGCTGCACATCGGCCATCTTGTTGCGCAGCCGCTGCCAAATGGGCTGCATGTCGTCATACTTGGCGTACACCTCGACCATCACCACCGAGAACCCGGTCATGGACTGGGAGGTGATGGTTTTGACCTCGGTCATTTCCTGGATCTTTTTCTCGATCTTGTCCGTGACCAGCTCCTCCACTTTCTTGGGCGAGGCGCCGGGGAAATAGGCGGTGACCACGGCCACGCGGATGATGAACTCCGGGTCTTCCAGGCGAGCCATGGAAAAAAACGTGCTCACGCCCGCGAAGGCCACCAGCAGCAGCGCCACGATGGTGGTCCGGTTGTTCTTGATGCACCAGGATCCGATATTCATGTGTACACTCCCCCCTTGGCGGTTGGGCGGATTCGGGGTTACGGTTGCAGCAGCCGGACCTTCTGGCCATCGGCCAGCCGGTTCACGCCACGGGTGACGACGACATCGCCCGGCGCCAGGCCGGAGATCACTTCAAGGCCCTCGGAGGTCATGGCGCCCAGCTGGACCTCGCGATCTTTCACCTTGCCGGCGGCGGCCAGGTAGATCCAGACATGCCGCTTCCCGTCGGGCGACGGGAACACGGCTTCGGCCGGGATCAGGGCCAGCACGACCGGCCCGTCGGCCGCCGGCGCGAAATCCAGGCGCGCCTCGCCGACCATGCCGATGCGGATCCGCGGGTCGCGCTCCGTCAGGCGCAGCTTCACCGGGTAGGTGCCGGCGGAGGTGATGTCAATGCCCACCTCGCTGATCGTGGCCGCGAACGCCGTGCCCGGCAGGGTGTCGAAATTGATCTCCGCGGCGGTGCCGACCCGCACCTGGCCAATCAGCGCCTCAGGCACGCCGATGACCAGTTCCAGGTTGTCGTCCGAGCTCATCACCGCCACGGTCTGGCCGGCCGACACGGTCTGGTGGATTTCCACGGGCACTTCCGAGATCGTCCCGGCGGTTGGCGCCTGCAGCTGGCAATACCCGAGCTGTTGGCGGGCCATTTCCAGGGCTTTCTGCAGCGCATCGCGCGCGGCCACGGCTGATTTGTACGAGGCCTCCTGGTTGTCGAGCTCACCCTTGCCGATGTTGCGCGCCTCGTACAGCTGCCGGCTGCGCTCGAAGTTGGACTGGGCCTGCTCGACCTGCGCCTGGGACTGGGCCAACTGCGCCTCGGACTGTTTCACCTGCAGCTCGTAGTCCTTGGGATCCAGCCGGGCGATGACCTGGTCGGCGGCCACGGTCATACCCCGCTCCGCGGTCAGTTCCCGGATGGTGCCGCTGACGCGGAAACCGAGCGGGGTCAACACCGCCGCGCGCACCGATCCGGAGAACAGCCGCACCCGCACGCTGCCCGGCGCCTGCGCCACCGCGGTCACCACCGGGCGGACCACCTCGGGGGTTTTGACGTCCTCGGCTTTCTGGCAGGACATACCCGCCCAGGCCACGCCGACGCCCATGAGCACCACTCGCCAACTGCCGTTGATCCGCCGCATGATGTCCTCCTCCTGTGGTTATAAGAATGAAACGGGCAGGGTTGCCGGCCGCCTTACATCGGGGGCTGGTACCCGGGAAAATCGTCAGACTCCAGCACCTGCTTGAACGCCGCGATCCAGCGATCTTTCTCGGCCTCGGTTTTTTCCACCTCGAACCAGCACATGACGCGCTGCATGGTCATGATGTCGCCCAGGAACGTGTACACCGCCAGCGCGGCGTTCTGGTTGGCGACAAACGACTGGTTCTGGGCGTCCAGCACGTCGAGGATGGACACCGCCCCGCGGGCGTACTTGTCCTTGACGACCCGCAGGTTCTCGCCGGCGAAATGGGCGGCTTCGCGCTGCAGCTTGATGGCGGGGAACGACGAACTCAGCGCGTAGAACACGCTGTAGGCCTGCTGGGCGGTCTGCTCCTGCGCCCGGCGGCGCGACGCCTCGAGCTGGTCCAGTTGCGCACGGCCCTTGAGCACGTCCACGATGTTGCCGCCGCCGTTGAAGAACGGCAACGTCACCTGGAACCCCAGCATCCACTCGTCGCGGTCGGCCTGCGCCGCCTCGGTCCCGGTCATGGCGTTCAGGTTGATGCCGCCGAGATAGTCCCGGCTCATGTAGTGATCGTAGTCGAACGACAGCGCCGCCTCCGGCACCACGAACCGGCGGCGGTACTCGTTGTACATGATTTTCAGGGCCGCGATCTTGTAGTCCAGCTCCCGCACCGTGGGCGAGTTGGCCAGGGCCTCGCGCGCGATGAACGTCTGCAGCGCCGCCAAATCCCGCTCGTCCTGCAGCAGGCTGTCCAGCCGGCCATGCAGGAAGAAGTAGTTGGTTTCGCTCACCTGGATATCCACGGGCGTCCAAGGTTCCAGCAGGTCCACGCCCATGACCTGGTTGAGCGCCGTGCGCGCTTTCTCCACCGTGCTGGCCGACTTGATGACCGTGGACCGCTGCGATGCGGCCTGGGTTTCCCAGCGGTACACTTCCTCGGGCCCGGCGGCGCCGATCTGGTGGCGGACGCGGGCCAGCTCGAGATTGTTCTGGGTCAGCCGCAGGTTGTCGGCATCGATGCGCAGCAGCGCCCACGCCTGCAGGAACGAGATGAAGTACCGGGCCGACGAATCCAGCACATCGAGGCGCGTGCTCTCCAGACCGGCCTGGGACCCTTCGTACTGGCGCATCTCGGCGCGATACTGGCTCATGGCCGGATCGTTGTAGACGATTTGCGTGGCCTTGAACCCGACGGAAGACGATTTCTCCGCCTGCATGCCCATGGACGCCTCGGCGCGGTCACGGTCGATTTGGGAATACATGCCGTTGGCTTCCAGTTGCGGCAGCAGGGTGGTGCCGGCCTTGTTGCGGTCCTGGCGGGCCGCAGCGGTTTCGGCCTTCTTGGCCGCCAGCTCGGCGTTGCCTTCCAGCGCCATCTGCATGGCCTGGTCGAGGCCCAGCGGTGCATGGCGCTGGATCTCGTCCTCGTACAGGCATTGCGCGCTGATCATCACGTCAAACGACGGCCGAAAATCAATCTGGCGCGCGGTCCGGCCGTTGATCAGCAGTTGCGGTTCGAGGATCAGGGGGACGATCAGTTGCTCCGGCGGCGTGCCGTTCATGATCTGCTGGAGGTCGAGGGCCAGGCGGCGGGCCAGGCGGTCATACGCATCCGGCAGGATCCCGGCCAGCGCGCCGTTGCGCACGTCCGGGTGGCCCAGCATGGCGAACGTGGGCAGCTTGCGCGCGTTGAGCCCGGCGATGACTGCGGGCCATTCCGTCGTGAAATCCAGCCGCAGCGGCGGCGCCAGGTAGAGCGCGTCGACGTTGTTGCTCACCGCGGCCAGGACCGCGTCCACCGAATCCCCCATCGGGATCAAGGTGACGGTGAACCCGTTCTTTTCCGCCATGGCCTGAACGCCGGGGCTCAGCGTGGCGACGGCATCCACCAGCACCTCGTCCACCATGACGCCCAGGTTGGTGAACGCCACGAGCTGGTGGAACGATTCCAGGTCGTGCCGCGAGCTGATGGGGATGAGCACGAACGTGTAGTTGGTTTTGGTGGAATACCCCGCGGCGTTGCAGGGTATGCCGAGGAAGTCGGGGTCTTCCACGAACCCGCTGATCACCGGCTTGGGCAGCCCGGGTACGTTCACCGCGGCCCGCGCCACGAAGATGCCGGACGCAAACACCAGGTCCACCTCCGGGTCCTGCAGCGCCGCCTGGAGCGCGCCGGCATATTGGCCCGGCTGCCAGCGGGCATTGAATTCCGGGGCGTCCTTGAACCGCACAGGCCGGGATTTCCCGACCAGGATATCCAGCTCCTGCTGCACCAGCGCCTGGAGATTGTCGATCAACGGGCACGGCCCGTCTTTCACCACGCCGATGGTAAATGGCCGGCCGGCGTCCGGGGCCGTCTGCCCGGACCCTTGTTCCGGAGTAAGGAAGCCCAGCCACAACAGGCCCAACGCGACGGTTACAACGCGGTTCATCATGGTGTATCTCCTCATTGCCAGCGTTGGTGGGCATCTTATGCAACCCCGGCGGGAAGTCAAGGGGTTCCAGACTCCTCCAAGTTCTTTAACAGGATCCGCCGGACCTCTTCGATCACCTGCGGGCGCACCTGGCAGCTATGCCCGCTGCGGACCACCAATTCCGAGTCCACATAGGCCACGTGGGCGCTCTTGTATTCCACCACGCCGTCGCTGCCCGCGGGCGGCTGGTCGTCGCCCTGGATGGCGACAATCGAGTGGGCGGTGATGTTGGAGGCCACCGGGATGGCGGCCAGGGAGAGCATGATGGGATTGGAAGGCGACATGCCGTCGATGCTGGTGGGCGTACCCTTTTCCAACATGGTATGCACCCGGTTGCGCTCCGTCACGGTCAGGAGGCGGGCCGTGCCCTTGGCCACGTCCGCGGGCAGGGTGATGAGCCATTTCACGACCTGGCGCGCCACGGAATTGGCCAGGTAGCTGCCGCTGTGCGGGGTGGAGATGAACACCACCCGGCGCACCTGCGGCACCGGGCGGAACACCAGGTAATGCTCCACGAGCGTGCGTTCTTCGGGGGTCATCTCCAGCTCGGCCGCCGGCTTGCCGGTCAGCGCCTTGATGAGCGCATCGCCCGTGTCGGTCGCGCACAGCTTGGTCAGGAGCCCGCCCTGGCTGTGGCCGATGATGACCATGTTGCTGTACGCGGCGGAAGTCCCGGCGGGATCGCACGTGGCCACTTCAGCGGCCATCGCGTCCTGGAGCTGCCGCGCGGAATAGACGATCGGTTTGCCGGTGTCATAAAGGTACAGCCAAAACTGGTAGTGCTGGCTTAGCTGGCGGTCGATCGACAGGGTGTTGAGCATCTCGGCCCACCCCACCGGGCTGCTCATGGTGCCGTGCACGAAAACCACCGGGATCTTGGCCGGATCGCACGGTTGCATGTGGTAGATGCCGGGTTTCACGGGCGACCGGCCCAACCGGAAGGCCTGCACCCCCAGCGTCCAGAGATCCGGGTTGTTCAGGATAAACGCCATCGCCGCGGTCTGATCGGTTTCCAGCGGGATCATCTGGCCATCCACGTCGATGGCCCGGCCCACCTGCGGCGCATACAGGTCCACCTCGGCCCGGCCGGTGCCCGGTTCCAAATCCCGCACCCCACCGTGGACCCGCACGAACAGGGTTCCGGCACTGGCGCCGGAAATGGGCCGATCCGGCTGCGGCCTGCGGACAGCCACGATCGGCGCGCCCAGTCCGCCCTGCCGGTTGCGGAGGCTCAGGCCGCGCACGCAGAACTCGTCCGCCGAAACAATGGCCGCGTACTCGTCCTGGGGCCACGGCAACTCGTACACCCCCTGCTCCAGCCGAATCTGGCCGACCGGCAACAGGACCGGCTGGTCATCGAACTCCACGGGTTTGTCGCGCTCGATAAGCACCCCGGCCAGGCTGCGGTTATACAGGTCGCAGGCCAGCCGAAACTCGCGGTCAAACGGGGTCGGCGGGGCATCGGGGCCGGGCCCGAGCAGGAAAAGATAAGCGTAGATGGCCGCGCCCCCATAAAATTGCCGGGCGCCGATGGGGCCGGCGGGCGTGGCATAGCGCAGGTCAAGTTCGCCGGCCAGGAAACACAGCTCGGCCAGGGCCAGCAGCGGGTCGCGGCGCTCGTCGCGGCACGCCACGGCATGCAGTTCGCGGATGGCGGCCAACGGATCGTCGTGCCAAACATTTGCAAGGTTGTAGCGGTGCAACACCGCCGTCGTACGCCCCCCGTGCTCGTCAGCATTGAGGGCGCTGGCATTGATCTGCTGGTAGGCCGTGCGCGCCCCGGTGCGCTCAACACCCACGGGCGTGGCGCATCCGCCTCCCAGCACGAGCAGGGCCGCCACCGCCGCGCGGCAGATTTTGAAGCAGCTCGTATTCATTGTTCCATGGCCGCCCACTGGGCCATGTAAGCCGGCAGGGTGGCGGGCGTCACCACGTCAAATCCGGAATCCACGTGCGTTGGCAGGGCTTCGTGGCGAATGGCCTTGAGCACCAGGTTGACCCCCTGATCCCCCCACCCCATGACTTTCTGGCCCAGGCATACCTGGACGTAGTTGCCTTGGATCCATTTCCACGTGGCAGGCAGGGGATCCACGGCGACCACCTTGACCTGTCCGGGCGTGATGGCATCCAGCCCATGCTCGGTGAACAGCGGCCACCCGCCCACCAGCACCCAGCCGTCCGGTTGCTCCGCGGCCGTTACCGTGCTGATGATTTGCCCGCTTTGGGCCAGGTCGTCGTCGCAAAAATAGGGGCCCAGGACCGCGATCCCGGGGTGCGGCGCCAAGGCGTCCCTGGCGCCGGCCACGCGCTGCTGGAGATTGAGCGCGGCCGCCGAACCCGACAGGATGGCGACCCGGCCGGTGCCGCCGAGCAAGCCGGCAATTTCCGTGCCCAGGCGCCGGCCCACGGCCAGATCGTCCACGCCGTAGAAGGCCAGGCGCCGGGAGGCCGGGGCGTCGCTGTCAAAGGTGATCACCGGGATGCCCATGGCCACGGCCCGGTCGATCGCCGGCCCGACGATCGCAGGATCCGCCACGCTGATGAACACGCCCTGGACCCCCTCGTCCACCAGGGCGTCGAGAATGGCCGCCTGCGCGGCGGGGTCGTTGTTTTCCGGCGCCGTCCACTTGAGCGTTATGTTCCCAAGCTGGGCGGCGGCGCGCTCCGCGGCGGCCCTGGAATAACTGAACACCGGGTTGGTCAGCGTCTTGGGGATGCCGGCGATAACCAACGGGTGATCGACGGCCGCGGGATCGTCAGCCCATCCGATGGCCGCAACCGCAACCAGGATTCCCCCAAACGCACTGAGCCGGGCACAAGATGTTTTCATGTGGTTCCTCATTTATAAGCTTGCTGGTCTATCATGGGCATGCACCGTGGCTCAAGATGAAATCCATCCGGGGCGCAAGCGTGCAAGCGTGGGTGGGCGCTTTACTTTTCAGCGCCTTCGGCGCAAGATGCGGCCGCATGGAATGGAAGAGGATAGCGGCTGGCCGGCCCGGCGCTGCGGGGGTGCGGCCCACAACCACCCGCCGGGGCATGGTGCTGGCCTTGACCCTGGTGCTCCTGGGCCTGGTGGTGGTGCTGGTGTTCAATGCCCAGGTCGCGGCCCGGCTCATGGTCCGGGCCGGCGACCACACGCTGCGCACCGCGCGGGTCCGGGCCGCCCTGGCCGACGCCGCGCGCCGGGCCATGCAAGTGCTGGCCGATGACGACAACCTGGAGGTGGACGATCCCTCCGAACGCTGGGCCCGCCCGCTCGAGTTGACCAGCCCGCACGGCATCGCGGTGTGGGTGGGCATCTCCGACGTGAACCGTTTTTTCGACCTCAACAACCTCGTGCTCGGCCAACCCCGGGCGGCCAGCCCGGTGGCGCAGCGCATCCTCATGGACCTGATGACGCTGTGCGGCGACTTCACGCCGGTCGAGCGGGTCCAGGCCCTGATCGACTGGATGGACCCGGACAGCGACGGCTCGCGGGAGACCTCGTGGTATGCGGCCCGCAGCCCGGCCTACAGCCCGGCCAACCAGGGCCTGATGGCCTGGCCGGAACTCGCCTGGGTGGACGGGTTTTCGGCGGACTACCTGGGCCGCCGCCATGAATACGACCGGGGCGCAGTGTTCCATGCCAACCTACCGGACGTGGTCACGGTCATTCCCGTGGATCGCAATTTCCCGGTGCCGATCAATATCAACACCGCCGCCCGCGAAGTGCTCCTGGCGGCCGCCGGCCTGGGCCGTGAGGATTGCGTGGACTTCATTGTCCAGATGCGCAAGAACAAGCCGTTCAAGAGCCTGGAAGAGATTCCCCCCACGGTGCTGCCGCCCGACATCGAGGAGCTGCAGCCGTTCCTCGACGTCAAAAGCAGCTTTTTCGAGATCAAGGTCCGCGCCTTCGAGGGCGACGCGGCGGCCGAGTTGCTGGCCGTTGTCCGGCGCGAGCGCAACGGCGAGGTCACCGTGTTGCGCTGGCAGTACCCGGACGAATGGAGCCCGGAGTAGGCCATGCAACCCGGCGGCCGCACAAGCTATGGCGTGGACTGGGACGGCGCCCAGGCGGTGGTCGTGGCCCTGACTGGCCGGCGCGCCAGCCCGGAGCTCCTGTGGTCGGGCCCGGCGGAAGCCGATGACCCGGAGTGGCAGGCGGTCTGCGCAGCCATCCGGCGGCGGACCGAGGGCGGCCGCGGGATCGCCGCGGCGGCCATGCCAGCCGCCGAGAGCCTGACCCGCCGGCTCACGGCGCCGTTTGCGTCCCTGCGCAAGGCGCGCAGCGTGTGGCCGTCGCTGCTCGACATCCAGTTGCCGTTTTCCCTGGAGCAATGCGCGTGGCAGTTCATCGACCCGCGGCCGGCGGCGGGCCAGGTGTCCACGCTGGCCGTGGCCGCGCAGGCGACCAGCCTCCAAAAACGCCTTGACCAGCTGCGCGCCCTGGGGGTGGACCCCATGGTGCTGGATCACGAGGGATTGGCGCTGTGGGCCCGCAGCCTGGCCGAGGCGCCCCCGGCCGCCGGCGAGATCCGCATCGTGGCCTGGCTGGGGCGGCAGGCGTGCGTGCTGGTGACCGGCCGCGGGGCCGACTACGGCAACGCCCACCCCATCCGCCTGGGCACGGAGCCCGGCCCGGGCGCGCAAGACGCCCTGGGCGCGGCCCTGGCCCAGAGCGGCCGCCGCCTGCTGCAGCCGCTGTTGTCCGGCCCGGACGCCGGCGCGCGGGTCCGCTGGTTTTGGGCCGGGCCCGGCGCCGCCCGCGCGGAGACCGTGGCGCGGCTGGCCCAGGCGCTCAACTTGGAATGCCCGGTAGATTTTGCGGTGCACGCCCAGCCGGAGCTGTTCCTGGCCCGCGCGCTCGCCTGGCGCGCCGAGGAACCCGGGCCGCTGGCTTGCAACCTGCTCCATGACGCCTGGGCGCACCCGCTCATGCGCCGCGCGGCGCTGCGGCGCGGTCGCGGGCTGGCGTGGGCGGCGTTCCTGGTGGGCCTCTTGTTGTGGGGCTTGTCCATGGCCTGGTTCGAGCTGGTCGGCGCGCGCGAGCGCCAGGCGCAAGCGGCCGTCGCCGCGCTGGCGCGCGAGATCATCGGCGGGCCGGCGCCGCGCGGCCAGGAGGTGTTCGTGGCCCTCCGCGTGCGGGAAGATCAAACCCGCGCCGCCGCGCCGTTCATGGCGGCGCTGCAGCCGTCCCGGCTGGAAGAAATCTCCGCCGTGCTGCGCAAGGCGGCGCTCTACGGCATCACGCTCGACACGCTGGCGGTGCGGGACGACGGGCTGGAGGTGTCCGGCGCAGCCGAGGACTGGGGCACGTGCGAGGCCCTGTCCCGCGAGATCGAAAGCCGCGGCTTTTCGGCGGCCCTCGACCGCCGCGACGCCGGCGCGGACGAGAAGGTCCATTTCCAAATCAAGGGGCGGCGGCCGTGAAAACCACGTGGGACCTGACGCTGCGCGTCATCGCCGTGGCCGTGCTGCTCTCGGGCATCGGCATGGCCATTCATACCGTGCGCGCCACCCCGGCGCGGTTCGCGAAAATCAACGCCAAGAAGCAAACGCTGGCGCAGCTGGCCGGGTTCCGCAGCGACCAGGCGCGCGAGCAGGCGGCCCAGGCCCTGTTCGACGATCTGGAGTCCCGGAAACCCGTGCCCCTGCCCGACCTGGTAGCCGAGACGTTCGGCCGCGGCTCCGGCGCGGATGTGCGCATGGGCGACACCCGGGCCGCCGCCGGCGGATGGAAGGTGCGCGCGGCGAGCGTGTTCTTCAACGAGGTGGCGCTGGACCAGGCCGGCATCCTCGCCAACCGCGCCGAGCGGCAGCGGCCGCCCTGGCGCCTGCGCGCCGCGCGGTTCCAGGCCACGGCCAGCCGGCCGGGATTCGGCCGCGTGGAGCTGGAGCTGGAAGCGCTCGACAAGCCGGAGCTGTGAGCGTCCGCGTGACCGGTCTCCCATTCCATGAGCGCCGCTGGTGGCTGCCGGCCCAACTGCTGGTGCTGGCGATCGCGGCCCTGGGCCCCTACCTGCCGGCCTTGACCTACGAGTGGGCCTACGACGACCTGGGCCAGCTGGTTGAAAACCCGTTTCTGCGCAACCCCGCCCGGGTCCGGGACGTCCTGCTGGGCCAGACCCTGGCCCGTGACTACGTGGTGAACGGCCGCCGGCCGCTGGTGCTCTTGAGCTACTTCACCGACCGCGCCCTGTGGGGATTGAACCCGGCTGGGTACCGGGCGACCAACCTGGCCTACCACCTGGGCGTGACGTGGGCGCTCTTTTTCCTCGCGCGGCGGCTGGCGCGCGGCGTGCTGCCGCACCCGGCCCGGGCAGACGCCCTGGCGATCCTGGCCGCCGCGCTGTTCGCGGCCCATCCGCTGCTGACCGAGGCCGTCCACGCGCCCGCGTTCCGGCCGGACGTGATGTGCGCATTGTTCATGCTGGCGTACCTGCTGTGCGGCACGCGCGGCGCCGCGGGGTCCGGCGCCCGCCACGGCCTGCGGCTGGCCGGCCAGGCCGCGCTGCTCTGGCTGGCGCTGTGCGCCAAGGAATCCGCCGCCGTGGCCCCGGCGTTCCTGGTGGCGGCCTGGTGGTTTTTCCCGCGCGCCCGCCCAGGCGTGGCGCGCGGGGCGGCCGCGTTGGGCGTGGGCGGCGCCGTCATCCTGGCCTTTGCGGCCCTGGGCGCACAGAGCGGGTCGATCCAGGCGCTGACCTCCTCGTGGAACGGCCTGGCCCTGCTGCCGCCGGTGAACTGGTGGACCGCGCCCTGGCTGTGGCTGCGCTATGCTGGGCTGCTGCTGGCGCCCTGGCCGTTGAACATCGAGCGCCTGGTCACGCCGGTGACCGGCATGGGCGATTGGCGGTTTTGGGCCGGCGTGACGGCCATGGCCGCCGCCGTGGCCCTGGCCGCCGGCGGCCGCCGCCGCTGGCCGCTGGCCGGCTTCGGCCTGGGCTGGATCCTGCTGGCGTTCCTGCCGGTGGCCAACCTGGTGCCGTTGTTCAACCCCATGGCCGAGCGCTACGCCTACGTCATGGTGAGCGGGTTCACCCTGGCCGTGGCCGCGGTCATCCTGGGGCCCGCCTGGACCGGCCGCGCCTGGAAATGGATCCGCAACGCGGCGATCATGGGATTGTTCCTGGGCTACGCCGTGCTGACCACCGCGCGCCTCGAAGACTGGCGCACCAACACCGGCCTCTGGCGGGCGGCGCTCGACCACGAGCCGCGCAGCGCCCGGGCCCACGTCTGGATCGGGTTGGACCTGAAGCGCCAGGGCCGGCTGGACGAGGCCCTGCAGCGCTACCGCCTGGCCGAAGAGCTCAACCCCTGGGATGTCAGCGCCTTGATCAACCGCGCCATCCTGTTCGGCCAGCTGGGCGAGATAGCCGTGGCGGAACGCTGCCTGCGCACGGCCATTGCCCGCCGGCCGGACAAGGCCGATGCCCACTGGAACCTGGTCGTGGCCCTGCAACTCCAGGGCCGCGACCGCGAAGCGCTGGACGAGCTGGACCGCACGTTGATCCTGGACCCCATGCACGTCGCCGCGCTGCGCGCGCGGATCGCCGAGCTGGCGGGCGCCGGCCACTACGCCGCGGCCCTGCGCGACGCCCAGCGGCTCCTGGACATTGATCCGCAGGATCCGGACGCTGTCCAGGCCAGCCGCAACCTGCACCGCCTCATGGCCGGGCCACGGCCGGCCACGGCCCAGCCATGATCAACCTTGACCCTTATCGCGCGTGTCGCTTGTGCCCCCGGGCCTGCGGGGTGGACCGCATTGCGGGCCGCACCGGACATTGCGGCGAAACCGCCACCTTGCGCCTGGCCCACTGGGGCCCGCATTTCGGCGAAGAGCCGCCGCTGAGCGGCACGCGCGGGTCAGGCACCCTCTTTTTCACCGGCTGCTCCTGCCGCTGTTTTTTTTGCCAGAACCACCAGATTTCGATGGAAGGCGAAGGCCGCCCCTGCTCCCCGGAACAGTTCCTGGCCGCGGCCCTGGATTTGATTGACCAGGGCGTCCACAACCTGAATTTCGTCACACCGGATCATTTCTGGCCGCACATCCGCGGCGTGGTCGGCGCGCTGCGCGCCGCCGGCGCCACGCTGCCCATGGTCATGAACGGGTCCGGCTACCACGACCCTGGGGTGGTCAACGAGATGGCCGACCACGCGGAGATTTTTCTGCCGGATTTCAAATTTGCGGATCCGGACCTGGCCCAGGCCTGCATGGGCGATGCGCGCTACCCGGCCCTGGCCCTGGCCGCCATCGGCCGCATGGTGGAGCGCGTGGGGTTCATGCACCCCTGGGACCCGTCCGGCCGAGACGTTGCCCGGCAAGGGGTCCTGATCCGGCACCTGATCCTGCCCGGCCACGTGGACAACTCCCGCGAAGTGTTGCGCTTGATCCGGCGCGAATTTGGGCGGCTCATTCCGCTATCCCTCATGCGCCAATACCGGCCCACGCCCCGCTGCCAGGATCGGGGCATGTTCGCGCGGCCGGTCACGCCGGAGGAGGCGCGCCGCGTGCTGGACGAAGCCATGGACCTTGGATTTGAGCAAGTGTTCGCGCAGCTCGAAGGCGGGGATGTTGCGTTCCTGCCGGATTTCACTCAAAATCGCCCGTTCCAGGGCAACCCGGGCGGTGCGCCATGAGTGAGCCGCGATGCATCCTGCGGGCCGAGAGCGGCCGCGAGTTTGCGGCCTTTGCCGTGGCCGTCTATGCCTTCGTGATGCGCACGCCGGACGACGTGCTGCTGCTGCGCCGGCGCGGTGCCCGCGACTGGGAAGTGCCCAGCGGCGCGCTGGAAACCGGCGAAACGCCATTGGCCGGGCTGGCGCGCGAACTGCGCGAGGAGTTGGGTCCGGCGGTCCAGTACCGTGTGCTGGGCCCGGTCCATGCCGGCGCGTTTGCCTTTGACCGCAGCATTCCCAACATGATCAGCATCGGCTTCGCGGTGGAATACCTTGGGGGCGAGATCCAGCCCGGGGACGACATGGCCGGCGCCGAGTGGGCCTGGATGTCCGGGGATGAGGTGGCCGCCCGCGAGGACGTGGCCGTGCCGGCCGACCGCGCGCTGTTCCGCCGGGCGGCGGAGCTGATGCGGCACCTGCGGATCTGAACGCTTGTCGAATGCGGTTTGGTGCGCCATACTCCGCTCACCATGAACGAAGCAGGTCGCAAAATCGTGGCCACGGTGGTGGTGCTGGCGGCCGGGGCCATGTTGGTCACGGCCGCGGTGAAAAAAACGCGGGTGTATGACCGGGAAACCGAGCAGTACGGCCTGGCTGCGTTCAGCCGCGTGTCGGACGCGCAGATGGTTTACAACAGCACGTTCAGCGGCATCGTGCGCCGCGACGGCAAACTGTATTTCACCTACGACCGCGCGCGCCTGAGCGGCAAACAGACCTGCCCTACCTGAATGTAGCCTGCCGGCTGCCATGGCGGCAGTCTTCCTCCCTACATATCGGCATTTTTTTGCCGCCGCTTAACAAAAAACAGGAAACCCACTATAGTAGTGGTTATATTTGGTGGACGAACAACTCCACGGATCGGTGTTGTGTTCCGCACGGACGCTTGGGCACATCCTGCTTAGCAGGATGGAGGAAGTATGGTAACGCATTCTGCAGGGCGGATCGTGCTGCCGTTTTATACGAATTTCGATCCGGTGTTCGACCAGATGGCAGCCCTTGCCAATCGACCGAGCCGCCTGCTTCAAACCAATGCGGCCTTCGTTTCCTTCTCGCGGGCGGTCAGTCTACACATCGAACCGCGGCGATTAGAGCACATCTTGGCGGACTCCCCGCTCGGGCAGCACGTGCGCATCCACGCCTGAACTGCCAACGCTCCGCAACCGTCCGCCACGCCCGTCTGGCGCCTTGGCTATAACTGGATGGCGGGCAACACCAGTTCCGCTTGCCCTTGGGTCAACCCAGGGTGCGCCCGTTCCAGCCCCACGCAGAACCCGGCACGTCGGTGAAGTTCATGAAGATCCGTTCCGGGGCCAACCCCAGGGTATCGTGCAGCAGGCCGCTGATCTGCTCCGCCAGTTTGTAGGTGTTGCCCGAGCCCAACCCGCCGATGCTGCGCAAGTCCACAAACGCCGCCGGGTCGCGCGCGCCGGCCATGGACATGGCTGCCGGCGCCAGGCTGGTCATGACATAGTCTTCCGGTTTGCCGATCACCTGCACGGCGATCTTGGTCAATCCCGCCAGAAGGGCCTTGCGCTGGTCGTCGCTGAACGGCGCGGACGTTTCCACACGAATGAAGGGCATGGTTGGTTCTCCTTGTTCAGTTGCCTTGGCCCATTACTACCACGCGCGGGCGGGCCGCGCAAGGCCCGCCCACGCGCTCATTCGGTGTTGATTCTGCGCCGAATCTACTTGCCGCGGCCAGTGCCCAAGAGTAGATTGTGTACCGTGTTGTTGTCATTATAAAAGGAGGAAGTAAGAATGGCTGTCGATATGGAAAAAATCCTGAGGCCGGTGGACACGCCGGTGCCTCTGTTCCCGCCCAAGATCATGCGGGTGGCGAGCGGCGAAGACATGGTAATCCGGCAGATCACGCGCGAGGAAGTTCCTCAAATTCTGCCTCATATCAGGCCCTTGCTGGATGTGGAGCGCGACTATTACGACATCGTTTCCGCACGCGTGTATGCCGAATTGCTGGCGTACTACCGCTACCGCGTTCAGGACGAGTACGTCCTGGTGGCGCAAATCGATGGCGAGTTGTGCGCCGTCGTAAACGGCCGATTTGTGAACAAGGACGTGGGCATGTCCTACCATACCCTGGCGCTGCGGCGCGGGCTGCGCCTGGGCGCGCACTCCTTCGCGGCCAAGATGGAGTATCACATGGACATCGTCGGCCAGAAGGAAGTCCTGATCGTGGCCGAGTCGCCCATCGGGTTCCGGCGCTGGATGATTGAATACGGCCTCGAAAAACGCTTTGAAGTGTGGCATGAACTGGGCGGCGTGCCGTCTTGGGCGCTCACCAAGGCCATCTTCGACAAGGCGCGCGATACGCTCGTGGTCGGCCGCCGGCCCGTGCCCGAGAAAATTCTCAAGAAAGCCCAGGCGGCCATCCTGCCGCCCTCCAACCCGCCCAAGCCGCCGCCCGACCTGCTCGCGGCCACCCGCGAAATGGGCGACTCCACCGGCACCGCGCTGCTCCTGCAGCGCTGGAAACAGGAAGGGACGGTGTAATCATGCGCGAAGTTTATGCGATCGGCATTGGCATCACGAGCTTCTCGCGGCTGGAATACCCCCTGGTCGAAATCGCCTGTTACCCGGCCATGGTGGCCATGAAAGACGCCGGCATCACCAAGGTTGATCACGTCTTCGTGGCGAACATGAGCTCGGGCCGCTTGAACAGCCAGGTGGCCTTGTGCAGCGCGGTGGTCGACAGCCTGAGCCTGTGCCCGATCGGCGCGGAGACCATTGAAAATGGCCCGGCCTCGGGTGCCTCCGCCATCAAAACCGGATTCATGGCCGTGGCGTCCGGCCTGCACGACGTGGTGCTGGTCACCGCCGCCGAGCGCATGCGCGCGGTGAACAACCTGGAGGCCACGGATTGCGTGGCCACCATGGCGCACCCGCAGGCGGAATACATCTACGGCGTGACCCTGCCGTCCCTGGCCGGCATGTTCACCCGGCTGTACATGGAAAAATACGGCGTCACCTCCCGGCACCTGGCCATGGTGGCGGTGAAGAACCATGGCAACGCCATGCTGAACAAGTTCGCCCACCTGCACCAGCCGATCACCGTGGAAGCGATCCTGGACTCGCCGGAAGCCATGACCAACAACCCGTTCGTGGCGGATCCGTTGCGGTTCTTCGACTGCTGCCCGGTTTCTGACGGCGGCGCGGCGATCATCCTGGCCTCGGCGGACGTGGCCAAGAAGATCAAGCGGCCCAAGATCCGGCTGTCGGGCGTAGGCCAGGCCACGGATACGCACGCGGTGCACGAGCGCGAGAATCCGACGGACCTGCTCGCGGTGCGCCTGGCGGCGGCCCAGTCCATGAAGATGGCCGGGGTCAAGCCGTCGGACGTGAGCGTCGCCGAACTGCATGATGCGTTCACCATCCTCGAGATCGTCGAGAGCGAGGAAGTGGGCTTCTTCAAGAAAGGCGAAGGCCACATCGCCCTGGAAAAGGGCCTGACCAAGCTGGACGGCAAGATCCCGATCAACACCTCCGGCGGCCTGAAAGGCAAGGGCCACCCGGTCGGCGCCACGGGCGTGGGCCAGGCGCACGAAATCGTCTCCCAGTTGCGCGGCGAGGCCGGCAAGCGGCAGGTCAAGAACGCCAAGGTGGGCTTCACCTGCAACTTCGGCGGCTTCGGCAACAACGTGGTATGTCTCACCTTCACGAGGGAGGACTAAGTCATGACGCTGAATATCATCGCTTACAAGTGCAAGAAATGCGGCCAGTTGCATTACCCCTACCGCATGGTGTGCAAGAAGTGCCATGATAACGAGATGTTCGGGTTCGAGCCCGTGCCGCTGCCCAAAAAAGGCAAGCTGCTGACGTACACGACGGTCTACACCCTGCCGGCGGACTTCAATGTCGCCACGCTGGGCCTGGGCATCGTGGAGTTGGAAAATGGCATGCGCATCACCGGCCAGATCAACATCCCCAAGCCCAAGACGGGCATGGCGGTGGAAGGCCAGATCGAAACCGTGCGCAAAGGCGAGTACAAGAAGAATCTGGGCATCGTGTTCTATCCGGCATGATGCTCCGCAGCGTGGGCGACGCAGTCCTGCCCGGGGCGTACACCCTCCAGGCCGCTTACCGCCGCGCGCTGCATTACCGCCGCGGAGAAGACTGGGTCTTTCTCGTGGCGGATGAGTTGGGCCGGGGGCCGTTGAATATCACGTTCAGCGGCCCCCGGCTGTTTTCCGTCCCGGAGATCACGCTCACCCCGGAGAGCCTGCAGGCCGACCATCGCGTGTATTCCCTGGCCCGGGCCGTGCGCTACGATTCGCGGCTGGCCCTGCCGCTGCCGGTGCCGCCAGGCCGCTGGCGCGCGCGCCTGCGCCGGTTCCGGACGGAGGTCCTGGCCCACGCCCATCCGCTAAGCCTGGCCTGCCTGCTGGATCCGGACCGCGCCGCCGCGTTCCAATCGACGTTTGAGCAAGCTTTGCTGCGCCGGGTACAGACGGGCGCGATGGCGCTGGAGCGGGGCCAATGGACTCCAGCCGCCGGCGCCTTCAAGGGCTGCGGCCGCGGTTCCACCCCCGCGGGAGACGACTTGCTGGCCGGCCTCCTGCTGGGGTGGCACGTGGCCGTGGCGCTGGGCCGCGCGGACCTGCTGCCGGCGATCGCCAGGATCTACCGCGCCGCGCTGGGCGCCAACCCCCTGAGCAACGCCTATCTCACCCAGGCCCATGCGGGCCGGTTCCCGCAGCATCTCAAGCAGGCCGTGGAATCAATCCTCTACGGCCCGGCCCGCGCGCTGCCGCGGCGGGCGGAAAAGGTGTTGTCGGCCGGCGCCACGTCCGGCGCCGACCTGGCCACAGGCTTGATCCTGGGCCTGAAGTTATTGGCATAGCTGCTGCCTAATTCTGCCACTTGCTGCAGCGCAGCCCGCGGCGACCATCGATGAAATAAACCATCCAAGAACCATATCAACGATGCAAGCCCCCCATTTCGTGTTTTTAAAAATTGGGGCGCAGCTGTGATTGGGTGAGGGTTTGCCGTTCCATAAGCAGACTATCCATCTGGAACTCAAGAAGCTGGGAACGGAGTTTGAGATTCTCGTAGACCGTCATGGATCGGCATGGTTTTCCGGCTCATCCAAAAAGTTCCTGTCTGAATGACCGGACGATAACTGCGACCGCCACGGGTTGGCAGCATGATTCCCGGAGCGGATGGTTCACCACGAAGGTCACGAAGATCACGGAGGCAGAGCCGGAAAGCTTAACAGGATGAACCGGAGATTCAAGAAACAGAGCCGGTTGGAGATATAAGGATTCCGGCGCGGATCCCGGTCTTCTTCGTGGTCTTCGTGACCTTCGTGGTGGAACAATTCTGAGATGATTTCGGCGGTGTGCGACTGGAAGAAGAGCAACAACCACGGATGGACGCGGATGTGAATCGGGGCAGGTAGCGGCGTCAAGCCGCCGCTCCAAAAAACACGCAGCAGAAAACCCCTGCGGAGCGGCCTTGCGCGCCGGCTGGGGCCCAGGTGACCGTCAAGGTTGACATCGCCCTGAAAAATGTTTTCAATGTGCCTCATGGATGTAAACCGTCTTGGATACAGCGAACGGCACGCAGCCAGGATTCAAGCTGTTGCCATGCGTCCGGCGCTGGGTACGCCAATTCCGATTTGTCCCTGCCAAAATCCCGAAACATCTTAGCGGGATAGGCAGTTACGGCGGTGCCAAATCCTTCAGCGTTCTCCGTGGACCTCGTTGTCAAACTGGACGATGCCAGCCAAAACCGTTCCCAGCAGTCGGCCGGCCGGATCGTCGTTGATCGGCTCCGTGGCTGATCGTACCGTCACGCCAGCCCGGCCAAGCGCGGCGGCGTGCACGCGGTAGTCGATCGCGTTCATTGAAGATCAAACCCAGACGGATTCGACGGAGCGCATCCCTCCAGAATTTGCCTTGGAGGACGACGCTCCGTCGGCGCTGTATGAAAGAGTAGGCCATCATGGCGACCAGCAGACGCGAGG
Organism: uncultured Verrucomicrobiota bacterium; assembly: GCA_964489425.1. Lineage (GTDB taxonomy): Bacteria > Verrucomicrobiota > Kiritimatiellia > RZYC01 > CAZAYP01 > CAZAYP01. Next base: position 83,178 of record CAZAYP010000015.1, read on the forward strand.
GGTTCCCCATGGAGCTGGTCTGCACCCGCACCGGCCGGGGCGCACGGTTACGGCTGGACAGTTCAGCCATGTTTAAGGATCCGGTTGTAGAAGAAAGCCGCGCGGCACGCCAACGCCATGCGGCCCAAGCCATAGCTGCAGACCTGAAGGAAGCAGAACGCCACATGGAACGACCGATTGGCGCCCGCGCTCCGAAAAGGCCGATGCATAAAGCGTCTTAACCTGACTTCCCCGGCGCTATGCGAAAAGGCCCGTAAAACAGGGGTCATCGG
>CAZAYP010000016.1:0-82771 GCA_964489425.1 uncultured Verrucomicrobiota bacterium
GGCGGCCGGCGGCAGGGCGGCCGGCGGCGGCGGCGGGGACGGCGGCGCGCCGTCCAGCGCTGCGCGCACCTCGCGCAGCCGGTCCGGGTTGAGCTCCATCATGTTCAGCCCGGCCAGCCGTGGCTCAACGGCTAGGCCCAGGGCCCGAATCTGTTCCTCCAGGAACGGCTCCAGCTCCTCGATCACCGCCAGGCGCTTGACGCTGGCGGCAAACTGGCGCACCAGGCCGCAGGGCAGGGGGTGGGTGAACCCAAGCTTGAGCACCGGGGCGTCGGGGAACACCTCGCGGACATACTGGTACGCAATGCCGGAGGTCACGATGCCGAGGTCGCCGCGGCCTGGCTCGATGCGGTTGAATGGCGAGGTCTCGACGTGCTCGGCCAGCAGCGCGGTCCGCTCCTCGACCGCGAGCCGCATCACCCGCGCGTACAGGGGGACCGGCACCGTGCGGGTGATATCTTTCTGGTAGGTCCGGCCGCTGGGCGGCCGGGGGGTGAAGTCGCCGAGGTCCACGCGCGTGGACGAGTGGGCGGTGCGCGTGGTGAGGCGCAGGATGACCGGCGTGTTGAACTGCTCGGACAGGTCGAAAGCCGCCACGGTCATGGCGTAGGCTTCCTGGCTGTCGGCGGGCTCCAGCAACGGCACCTTGGCGAAGCGGGCCAGCACGCGGTTGTCCTGCTCGTTCTGCGAGCTGTGCAGGCCCGGGTCATCGGCGGTCACCACGACCAGGCCGCCGTTGGCGCCCAGGTAGGCAAAGGTCATCAGCGGGTCCAGGGCCACGTTCAGCCCGACGTGCTTCATGGCCGTCAGCGCGCGCGCGCCGGCGAACGAGGCGCCGATAACCACTTCCATGGCCACCTTCTCGTTCACCGACCACTCGCAGTTGATGTGCTCCTTGAACCGGGCCACGTTTTCCAGGATCTCGGTGCTTGGCGTGCCCGGGTACGCGGCCGCCACCTGGCACCCGGCGCGGAAGGCGCCGTGCGCCACGGCCTCGTTGCCGGACAAGAGCTTGATCGTATGTTTATCGCTATTCATGTGTGCCACCAACCGTCCCTTGATCATCAAAAAAAAATACAGCGCCATAGCTTCGGTTCCCCGGCGGATGCAGTCAAGCCGCAAACCTGTGAAAAATCATGGCACATCCGCCGGCGGTGGTGTATCCTTTTGCCCTTGGTTCAGCCTCGCTTGGCGGCGCGCCCGCGCCGGCCCGGGCGGAAGAAAGGTTTGGCGATGGACTTGAAATCTGAAGTGGCGGCCCGGCAGCGGCAGATCCTGGCTCAGTTGGTTGAGTGCGAGGAGGCGTTTGCCGAGCTGTATAATATTTACGCGGCCCTGCTGCCCCAGCACGCGGAGTTCTGGAGCACGTTGGTCCACGAAGAGGTGGCCCATGCCACGACCTTGAAAACCCTGTACAGCCTGCTGGACCGGGGCGCCTTGTTTCACCAGATCGGGCGTTTTTCTGATGCCATCACCCAGCCCATTCTGGACCGGGTGCGCCGCGAGATCCAGGAAGCAACCCCCAGCCAGTGCACCCCTGAGTACGCGCTGCGCGTAGCCTGGGAAATTGAAAACTCCCTGGGTGAAAGCGGCTTCTATGACGTGGTGGAGTCGGATGCGCCGGAGTTCCGGGCCGTGGCCGCGCTCCTGTCCAAGGCGCTGGACGCGCACATCAACAAGATCCAGGCCGAGCGCGTCCGCCGCCCGGCCGGCTAAGGCCGCCGGGTCAGGCGGGCCGCCGCGCCAGCAGCAGCCAGAGGAAGAACGGGCCGCCGAGCACCGCGGTGATCACGCCGACCGGAATCTCCGCCGGCGCCACGAGCGTGCGCGCCAGGGTGTCGCACACCACCAGCAGCAGCCCGCCGATCAGCGCCGTGACCGGCGCCAGGCGGCCGTGGGCCGGGCCCGCCAGCGTCCGGCCGATGTGCGGCGCGATCAGCCCCACGAACCCGATCGGCCCGCAGAACGCCACCACCACGCCCACCAGCAACGAGGTCGTGGCAAACAGCTCTTTGACGACCCGCGCCAGCGCCACCCCGCGGCTGGCGGCGAGATCGTCGCCGCTGAGCACCAGGTCCAGCTCCCGGCTCCGCAGGAAAATCAAGGTGCTCCCGGCCACCGCCGTCGGCGCCAGCCAGGCCAGCGCGCTGGCGTCCACCGGTTGCACGGACCCCATCAGCCAGCGGACCAGCTGGTAGGACTGGGTGAAATCGCTGCAGTACTGGATGAGCAGGATCAGGCTGGAGCAGAAGAAGTTCATCACCACGCCGGCCAGCAGCAGCACGGCGCTGGAAAAGCCGCCGCGGATGCGGGTCAGGAAGTACACCAGCCCCATGCAGGCCAGCGCGCCGGCAAACCCGGCCAGGGGCGCGCCGGGCAGCATGGCGCCGGGCAGCGCGGCCAGCCCCGTGGCCAGCAGGAAGCGCTGGTACAGGGCCGTGCCCAGCGCCGCGCCCCCGGCCGTGCCCAGCGTGAAGGGCGTGGCCAGCGGGTTGCGAAACACGGCTTGGAACACCATGCCGCACAGGGCCAGCGCCATGCCCACCAGCAGCGCCCCCAGCACCCGCGGCACGCGCAGGTCGAAGAACACCCGGGCTTCCGCGGCGTGCAAGCCCGGCTGCCCCAGCATGGCCGGCGTGATGGACATGATGCCAACGAACGGCGCCAGCCCGACCGCGGCCAGGGTCAGCCCGGCCAGCACGGGCAGCAGCCACCGGCGGTTGGGCGCAATGGGCATGGCATCACGCCCCGGCCCGGGGCAGGGTGAAATAAAAGGCCGCGCCCTGCCCGGGCGGGCTCTCGGCCCAGATCCGGCCGCCGTGCTGGGCGACGATGGTCTGCGCGATCGCCAGGCCCAGGCCGCGGCCATAATCGCGCGCCTGGTCGTGCGGCTCGGTGGTGAAGAAGCGGTCAAATACGCGCGGCAGGTTGGCCGCGGCAATGCCCGGGCCGCTGTCGCGGACAGCGGTCAAAACCTCCGCGCCGGCGCCGGGCGCCACGGCCACGGTGATCGCGCCCGCGGCCGGGGTGTAGCGCACGGCGTTGTCGAGCAGGTTGGCCAGCACCTGTTCCATGCGGTCGGGCTGGATATCGACCGGGTACTCCCCCGGCGCCAGCTCCAGTCGGATGGGGGCGTGCGCGCGATCGAACGCCGGGCCCAGGCGCTCGACCATGCCGGCGACGCAGGCCGCCCAGTCCACGCGCTTCTTTTTCCCGCGCAGGTCTTCGGCGTCCAGGCGGGTGAGTTCCTGGAGCGAGGCGACCAGGCGCAGCAGGCGGTCGGCCTCGAACTGGATGTTGGCGAGGAATTTCCGGCGTTGCCCGGGCTGGTCCGCCGCGCCCTGGTCCAGCACCTCGGCCGCGCCCTTGATGGCCGTGACCGGCGTCTTGAGCTCGTGGGCGACCGTGGCCAGGAAGTCGCGGTTGTACGCGTTCTTGCGCGAGATTTCCCCGGCCATCTGGGCGCAGGCTCGGCCCAGGTCGCTGATCTCGTCGCGGCCGTGCAGGACCAGGCTCCAAGCCGTGCGGCCGGCGGCAAAGTCCAGCACCGCGCGCCGCAGGCGGCGCAGGCGGAAGGTGAGGGTGTAGGCCAGCCCCACGGCCACCAGGGCCGCGACGGTCAGCGCCCCGGCCGCCGCCCAGCGGTAGTGGCGCACCATGCTGTTGATGGCCTGGATGATCGGCCCGGTGTGGCGCGAGAGGTAGGCCACGCCGATCACCTGGTCCTCCGCGACGATCGGCAGGGCGATAAAATAGTACATGTGCCGGCGGTCGGGCGTCAGCGCGGCCCGCGCCCCGTAGCGGCCGGCGAGCGCGCGGCTGACTTCCGGCCGGCCGGACATGTCCAGGCCGGCGGACGTGGCCGGGTGCGAGTCGTACACCACCTGGCCGGCCGGGTTGAGCAGCCGGATGCGGGTTTGGAACTCCGCGCCCAGGGCATCCAGGCGCCGGGTGTAGCGCGGCAGAGCCTGGCGCGGGTTGGGCTCGGCCAGGAACGCCTTGTACTCGCCGCCCACGACCACGGCATAATCGATGATCTGCTCTTCCAGCGCCTGGCGGGTGAACTGGTCGAAGAAGGCCAGCGTGTGGCGGTGCAGCAGGTAGATCGGCACGAACACCACGACCAGGCAGGTGGCGGCGATTTTCCAGCGGATGCTCATGGCGCGGCCTGGGCCAGGTCCGGGTTGAGCTTGTAGCCCACGCCGTAGACCGTCTCGATCGGGTCCCGCCCCGGCCGAACGTCGAGCAGCTTGCGGCGCAGGCGCTTGATGTAGGCGTCGATCGTGCGCTCCGTGACCGGGTGGTCCTCGGCGTACAAACGGCCGAGCAGGACCTCGCGCGTGTAGACCCGCGCCGGGTAAGCCAGGAACGCCCGCAGCAGGATGAACTCGGCGGGCGTGCAGTCCAGCGCCTGGCCGAAATAGCGCAGCTGGTGGGCGTCCGGGTCCAGCTCCAGCGGGCCCCACGCCACGCGCGCCGCCTTGTCCCCGCCGCGCGCGCGCCGCAGCACCGCCGCGACCCGGGCGGCCAGCTCGCGGGCGCTGAACGGCTTGGTGATGTAATCGTCCGCCCCCATTTCCAGGCCCAGCACGCGGTCCACCTCCTCGCCGCGGCAGGTCAGCATGATCACCGGGATGTCCGGCCGGACCTTCTTCATCTCGCGGAACAGGTCCAGCCCGGGCATGCCGGGCAGGTTGAGGTCCAGGATGACCAGGTCGGGCGCCTGGCGCTTGAACAGCTGCCAGCCGCGGTCGCCGTCCAGCGCCGTGTCCACGCGCCAGCCGTGTTCCTGCAGCATGTACACGATGACATCGGCGATGTGCTGCTCGTCGTCCACCAGCAATATGTGTCCCTGGCTGTTTCGCATCGGCGTCCCGTGGCGGCGCCGGCTCCGGCCCCGGAATGGCTTTGCTTTCCCCGCCGCCGGCGTTACATTTAGCGCAACCGGGAGTTTCGGGCAATGACGGAGTACGCCAAAGACAAGCCAGCGGATCGGCCGCCCGTGCGGCGCCGCGCGCCGCGCGACCCGCGGCTGCTGGTGGTGGACGACGACGAGCTGCTGCGCGATTCCGTCCAGCGCTGGCTCGCCCGCGACCACTACAACATCCGCACCGCCGCCAGCGGCGACGAGGCGCTGCGGCTCATGGCGCGCCGGCCCGCGGAGATCGTGATCTCCGACCTGTTCATGCCCGGCATGGACGGCCTGGAGCTGCTGCGCCGCCTGCGCGAGGCGCATCCCGGCGTGTGCGTGCTGATCATGACCGGGCACGCCGAGATGGAGAGCGCCCTGGCCGCCCTGCGCGGCGGCGCGTTCGATTACCTGCTCAAGCCCCTCGACCTGGCCACGGTCCGCCACACGGTGGGGCGCGCCGCCACCCAGATCCGCATGCGGCAGCAGCTGGACGATGCCCACGAGAAGCTACAGTCGGCCTACCAGGAGATCCAGGCCCTCAACCGCGAGTTGCGCCACCGCGTGGTCCGCAGCGAGCGCGAGGCCCAGGAGACGTTCCGGCGGTACCGCGAGATCTTCGAGGGCAGCCTCGACGGGATCGTGTTCGTGGACCTGCGCGGCCAGATCGTGGACTGCAACGAGGCCTACCAGCGCATGCTCGGCTACACCCTGGACGAGCTGCGCGGCCGCCATTACAACGATTTCACCCCGCCACGCTGGCACGCCACGGACCGCATGCCAGGGCTGCTGCGCGACCTGCGGCAGGGCAAGCCGTTCGCGCCGTTCGAGAAAGAGTACCAGCGCAAGGACGGCACGGTGTTCCCGGTGGAGTTGACCCCGTACCTGCTGCGCAACGAGCGCGGCCGCCCCCACATGGTCTGGAGCGTGGTGCGCGACATCACCGAGCGCAAGCAGGCCGAGGCGGCCCTGCGCACCCAGCGCGACCACTGGCAGACCATCATCCAGCGCGCCCCGTTCATTGTTTGCGGCCTTGCGCCCGACGGCGCCACCCGGTTCGTCAACCCCCTCGGCGAGCAGTTGCTGGGGTATACCGCGGCCGAGCTGGCGGGCCGCCCGTGGTGGGACGTGTTCTACCCGGGCGCCGATCCCCAGGGCGGCCGGGACATGCTGCAGCTGTTCGCCACCAGCCCGGTCCGGGACTACGAAACCCTCACGCCGACCCGCCAGGGCGAGCGGCGGGTGATCGCCTGGACCGCCGTGCAGCTGCGCGCCGCCGGCGGCGACCTGGTCGAAATCCTGATGTTTGGCAACGACATCACCGAGCGCAAGCGCCAGGAGGCGCTGCTGGCCTTGCAGCGCGAGCTGGCCTTGCAACTCAGCGAGCTGACCAGCATGGACGCCGCCCTGGACGTCCTGCTGCGCTATACGCTGCAGAGCGCGACGCTCTCCTGCGGCGGCGTGTACCTGGCCGACGATGCCGGGGGGCTGCACCTCCAGCGCAGCGCCGGCCTGGACGGCGGCTGCCTGGCGTCCCTGCGCCACCTGGCCCCGGACAGCGGCCTGGCCCGCGCCGCGCGCCAGGGCCAGCCGGGGTTCTGGCAGGGCCGGGATCTCGCCTCCCTGTGCGGCCCGGGGCCGGAGCTGGGGAACATCCGGGCCCTGGCGCTCTTGCCGGTGCAGCACCATGGCCGGCTGCTGGGCTGCATCCTGGCGGCCTGCCCGGCGGACGCGCCGTTCTCGCGCGCGATCCGGCAGTCCCTGGAAATGATCGCCTCGCAGACCGGCGGCGTGATCCGCCGCCTGCTGGTCGAGGCCGAGGGGCAGCGCGACAAGTTCTTCCTGCAAAGCGTGCTCAAGACGTCGCCCAGCCTGATCATCATTTACGATTTCCCCGCGCATCACGTGGCGTTCGTCAACGATGCGGTCATGACCCAGCTCGACTACTCGCCGGAGGAAATCCTGGCCCTGGGTGACCAGGCTGCGCCGCGCCTGATCGAGCCCAGCGACCGCGTGCGGCTGATCGAAACCCTGGCCCGCTTCGACCAGCCGGACGCGCCGGACCTTCTGCCGACCGAGTTCCGGCTCCGGCACAAGAACGGCCAGTGGCGCTGGATGACCGGCCGGATCGGGGTGTTCAGCCGCGACGCCCACGGCCGGCCGCAGCGGTTCATCAACTCGGTCATCGACATCACCGAGCGCCACCGCATCGAGGAGATCATCCGCCTGCAGCGCGACCTGGCCCAGGTGCTGCACACCGTGGCCGGCACGGAGGAGGCCTTGCAGCACGGCCTGACCATGGCCATGGTGGTCTCCGGCATGGAGCTGGGCGCGGTGTATGGCGGCCTGCCGGAGCGCCCGGACCTGCGGCTGATCGTGGGCCAGGGGTTCCCGGACAAGGCGCCGCGGGCGCGGCTGCGGCCCGGGGGCGCGGACCCGGCCCGGCTCGTGTGCGCCGGCCGCGGGGTGGACCTGCCGTTTTTCAGCGACGATCAGCTGCGGGCCGCGGGCATCCGCGGCCGCGGCTGGATCCCGATCCTGCACGCCGGCCAGGTGCTGGCCGGCCTGCTGCTCGGCTCGCGCGAGCAGGAGGAAATGCCCGCCGCGGCCCTGCCGGAGCTGGAGGCGGTGGCCGCGCGCGTCGGCGACGTGCTGATCCGCCTGCTGGCCCAGGACGAGCTGCGCCGGACCGGCAAGCAGCTACGCGCCCTGGCCCACCGCCTGCAAACCATCCGCGAGGAGGAGCGGCGGACGATCGCCCGCGAGTTCCATGACGATATCGGCCAGCAGCTCACGGCCTTGAAAATCGATATCGAGCGGCTGCTGCACGCGTTGTCCGCGGAGGGTGCGCGCGTGCCCCGCCGCAAGCTCCTGGCGCACGGCAACGCCATGCTGCAGCAGGTGATGAGCCTGATGGACCGCGCCCGCAACCTGGCCATGGCCCTGACCCCCAACATCCTCGGCGACCTGGGGCTGGTGGGGATGATCGAGTGGGAGGCCCGCAACTTCGAGGCCCGCACCGGCGTGGCCTGCCAGTTCACGGCCGCCGCCGGCGAGCTGGGCCTGGAAAAAGACCGGGCTATCGCCTTGTTCCGCATCGTCCAGGAGGCCCTGACCAACATCATCCGCCATGCCCGCGCCTCCCGCGTGGAGATCCGCCTGCAGCGCACCCCGGACAACCTCGAGCTCGAGGTGCGTGACAATGGGGCGGGCATCTCGCGCGCCGCCGCGCGCGATCCCCGGGCCATGGGCCTGCTCGGCATGCGCGAGCGCGCCCTCATGTGCGGCGGCGCGGTGGAGATCAGCGGCCGCCCCGGCCAGGGCACCACGGTGCGCTTCACCATGCCCCTGGTGGAACCCGGGGGGCGGCCGTGCTGAGCTGGCTCATGGCCCTGGGCGACGTGTTCTTCCCGCGCCGGTGCGTGGGCTGCGGGCTGGCCAACCCGGACGCCACCACCCACCTGTGCTGGGATTGCCTGGCGGCGTGCCAGCTTGTCCAGCCCCCGTACTGCGCCCGGTGCGGCGACCCGGTGGCCGGGTTCATCGACCACGAGTATTGCTGCGCCGCCTGCGGCGACCATCCCCCGCACTTTGCCAGCGCCCGGTCCGTGGCCCGGTACGACGGCGTGGTCCGGCAGATGATCCTCGCGTTCAAATACCACGCCGCCACGTGGCTGGCCGGGGACCTGCTGCACCTGCTGGCCACCGGGTATGCAACCTATTTTTCCCCGGACGACGTGCAGGTCATCGCGTTCGTCCCGCTGCATCCCACCCGCCGGCGCGAGCGCGGGTTCAACCAGGCGGAGCTGCTGGCCCACGGGCTGAGCCGCCGGTTCGGCAAGCCGCTGCTGCGGCCCGGGCTGGTCCGCCGCCGGCCCACGCCCAGCCAAACCCGGTTGACAGCCGCCCAGCGCCGCGCTAATGTCCAAGACGCTTTTCAAATCAGGAACAATCCCTGGCTGGAAGGAAAACGCATCTTGTTAATCGATGATGTCATGACAACCGGCGCCACCGTAGACGCGTGCGCGCGGCAGCTCACCACCGCCGGCGCGGCCCGGGTCCACGTGCTGACCCTGGCGCGCGGCTGAAGCGCGGAGTTATCCCATGATGCCTTTTTTCGGCAAAAAGAAAAATCCCCCGGCCGCGGCCAAGAAGCGCGACGTGCCCGACGGCCTCTGGCTGAAGTGCCCGTCCTGCACGGAGATCATCTTCAAGCGCGAGTTGGCCGCCGGCCGCGGCGTGTGCCCCAAGTGCAACCATCACTTCCAGCTCACCCGCCAGGAGCGGATGGACCTGCTCATCGAGCCCGGCTCGTTCGAGGAATGGGATGGCGGCCTGATCACGCTCGACCCGCTGGAGTTCAAGGGCACGGATTCTTACAGCGCCAAGCTCGAGGCCAACAACGCCAAGACCGGCTACAACGAGGCCATCAGCTGCGGCAGCGCCCGCCTGGCCCACCACGCGATCGCCCTGGGGGTGATGGATTTCAACTTTCTCGGCGCCAGCATGGGCTCGGTGGTGGGCGAGCGCGTCACCCGGCTGTTCGAGCGCGCCACGGCGCAGCGCCTGCCGGTGATCATTTCCTGCGCCTCGGGCGGCGCCCGCATGTACGAGGGCCTGCTCAGCCTCATGCAGATGGCCAAGACCAGCGCCGCCATCGCCCGCCACGCCGCGGCCGGCCTGCCCTATATTCCCGTGCTGACCCACCCGACCATGGCCGGCGTGATGGCCAGCTTCGCCACCCTCGGCGACGTGATCGTGGCGGAGCCCGGCGCGCTGATCGGGTTCGCCGGCCCGCGCGTCATCAAGGAAACCACCCAGCAGGACCTGCCCGAGGGGTTCCAGCGTTCGGAGTTCCTCCTCACGCATGGCCTCTTGGACATGGTGGTGCACCGCCACCAGTTGCGCGCCACGCTGATCAGCCTGCTCGATTTCATGATGCCTGCGCCCGCCCCGGCGGCGGCCGCCGGGTGACGGGGGGCTGCCCCGTGCCCGCGGCGGATGCGGCCCGGCTGGATGCGGCCCTGGCGCGCCTGGAGCAGCGCTCGGTCCACGGCATCCGACCGGGACTGGACGTCATCCGCGCCTTGCTGGCCGCGCTCGGCAACCCCCAGGCCGCCGTGCCCGCCGTGCATGTCGCCGGCACCAACGGCAAGGGGTCGGTGTGCGCGCTGCTGGCCGCGGTGCTGCAGGCGCACGGGCTCAAGACCGGCCGCTACACCTCCCCGCATCTCGTGCATTTCCGCGAGCGGTGCCAGGTGGCCGGCCATTGCATCCCGGACGCCGCGCTGGCCGGCCTGCTGGAAGAGGTGGAGGCGGCGGCCCGGGGCCTGGAGCAAGCCGGACACCGGCCGGCCACGTTCTTCGAGGTGGGCACGGCCCTGGCGTTCGAGCATTTCCGCCGCGCGCCAGTGGACGTCGCCGTGCTGGAAACCGGGCTGGGCGGCCGCTGGGACGCCACGAACGTCGTCACCCCGCTGGTTTCCGTGATCACGCGGATCGACCTGGATCACCAGGAGTACCTGGGGCCGACGATCGCGGCCATCGCCGGGGAGAAAGCCGGCATCATCAAGCCGGGCCGCCCGGTGGTGTGGGGCGCGCAGCCGGCCGCGGCCCTGGAGGTGCTGCGCGCCGCCGCGCGCGCCATGGGCGCGCCGGTGGTGGCGGCGGACGAGGTGGTCAGCGTCTCCCGTGGCCGGCAGGACCTGTTCGGCCAGAAGCTGCGCATTGAAACGGCGGCGGCTTCGTACGGCACGGTCCGGCTGCCGCTCGCCGGCCGGTTCCAGTTGGAAAACGTGGCGCTGGTCATGGCCACGCTGGAGCTGCTGGATCAGTTGAACGTGGTGACCCTGGACCCGGCCGCGGTGCGCCGCGGCCTGGAAGCTGCGCGCTGGCCGGCCCGGTGCCAGGTGCTGAACGCCCAGCCGCTGGTCCTGCTGGACGGCGCGCACAACCCCAACGGCGCCGCGGCCCTGGCCGGGGTGATCCGCGAGGTTGCCCAACGGCGCCCGGTGGGCCTGGTCGCCGGCATGCTGGCGGACAAGGACGTGGCGGGTTCCCTGCGGCACCTGGCCCCCCTGGTGGCCCGCGCCTGGGCGGTGACGCCGCCGTCGCCGCGCGCCCTGGCCGCGGACGGCCTGGCCGCCGCGCTGCGCGCCCAGGGCGTGGCGACCGAGCCGGCGGACCTCGCGGACGCGCTGGCCGCGGCCTGCGCCTGGGCCGCGGACGCGGGGGGCATGGTGGTCATCGCCGGGTCGCTGTACCTGGCGGGGGCGGTCCTGGGGCGCGTGGCGGACGGCCGCTTCAAGGTGGATCAACCGGACGCGCTTGCGGGGTTGTCTTGACCATGTCCGGCGCCTATGATACCGCCCTATGCCCGGTTGCGGCGCGCGGCGCCCGAACTGGCAATAACAGGAGGCTGGCTTGAAAATCGGGATTGCCTGCGGCGGCACGGGCGGCCACGTGTTCCCCGGCCTGGCCACGGCGGATGTGCTGGGCCGGCGTGGACACGAGGTCGAGCTGTGGGTCTCCGGCAAGGATGTGGAGTCCGCGGCCCTGGCCACGTGGCAGGGGCGCAAGGTCTGCGTGCCGGCCGAGGGGTTTGCCCACGGGGCGCGCTGGCAGGCCCTGCGCGCCGCCTGGCGCCTGTGGCAGGCCAGCCGCGCGTGCCGGCGCATCATGCAGGCCGCGCCGCCCCGGGTGGTCCTGGCCATGGGCAGCTACGCCTCGGTGGGGCCAGTGGCGGCCGCGCTGCGGCTCAAGGTCCCGGTGGTGCTGCACGAGGCCAACGTGATTCCCGGCCGCGCCATTGCCTTGCTGTCGCGCTGGGCCACGGCCGTGGGCATCAGCTTCGAGGAAACCAGCTTTTACCTGAAACGCCGCGAGGTGGTGCTGACCGGCATGCCGCTGCGCCGCGACCTGATCCGGCGCGACGGCATCAAGTGCCTGCCGGAACTCAACCGCGGCCTGTTCACCCTGCTGGTCATGGGCGGCAGCCGCGGCGCGCGCAGCCTGAACGAGATCGCCACCGCGGCCGTGTGCCTGGCGCGGCGCATGGGCAACTCGCTGCAGGTGATCCACCTGGCGGGCGTGGACGACGAGCCGCGCGTCCGCGCCGCCTACGCGCAGGCCGGCATGCCCCACGTGGTCCAGGCGTTTGTCCAGGACATGGCCTCGCTCTACGCGGCCGCGGACCTGGCGATCTGCCGCTCCGGCGCCGCCACCTGCGCCGAGCTCGTGAATTTCGAGGTCCCGGCCTTGTTCGTGCCGTACCCGCACGCCACCCACAACCACCAGATGATGAACGCCCGCGCCATGGAGAAGAAGGGCGTGGCCGACGTGATCCCCGAGAAAGACCTGAGCCCCGAGTGGCTGGCCGAGTACATCACGGGCTGCATGGCCACGCCCGAGCGCGTGGCGCGCATGAGCGCCGCGGCCAAGAAAATGAGCGGCCGCGACGCCGCCGAAACCCTGGCCGACCTGGTGGAGCAAAGCGCCGGCCCGGCCGCGGAACCTCCGGCCCCGCCGGCCGCGGCCGCTGCCCCATGACCGCTGTCGCCATGCCCGAGCGCGATCTGGCCGCGCTGGCCGCGTGCCTGGCGCAGCGCGGCAGCGCGGTGCACATGGTCGGCATCGGCGGCGTGGGCATGGCCGGCCTGGCCGCCCTGCTGGCCGCTGCGGGCCACGTGGTGCGCGGCACGGATGCCTGTGGCGGCGCGCTCGTGGACTGGCTCCGGCAGCGCGGGGTGGACGTGGCCATCGGCCATGCCGCCGGCCACGTGGCCCCGGACGCGGCCTGGGCCGTCCGCAGCATGGCCGTGCCCCCCGCCAACCCGGAACTGGATGCGTGCCGCACCCGCGGCATCCCCGTGTTCCTGCGCGGCGCGGCCCTGGCGGCCCTCGCCCGCGGCCGGCGCACGATCGCCGTCAGCGGCACGCACGGCAAGACCACCACCACGACGATGATCACCCAGGTTCTGGTTACGGCGGGCCTGGATCCGTCCTTTGCCATCGGCGGCGACGTGCCCGCGCTCGGCGGCCCGGCGCGGCAGGGTCAAAGTCCGTGGCTGGTGGTCGAGGCGGATGAAAGCGACGGCACCGTGGCCTTGTATGCGCCGGAGGTCGCGGTGATCACCAATATCGAGTACGACCACATGGAACATTTTGCGAGCCGCGCCGCCATGGAGGCATGCTTCGAGCAGTTCGCGGCCCAGGCCCGGCGCGTGGTGTTTTGCGCGGATGACCCGGTGGCCGCGCGCATCGGCCGGCAGATTCCCGGCGCAATGGGCTATGGCTTCGATGCCGGCGCCGAAGTGCGCGGGCTTGACGTGGCCCTGGAGGCCGACGGCGCCGCGTTCCGGGTGGAATGCAGGAAGCAAGACCTGGGTGCGGTGCGCCTGCCGGTGCCCGGCCGCCAGAACGTGCAGAACGCCCTGGCCGCGCTGGCCGTGGCCCGGGCGCTGGACCTGGATTGGGCACCGGCCGTGGCCGCGCTGGCGCAGTTCTCCAACGCGCGCCGGCGCATGGAACTGGTGGCGGAAGGCGCGGGGATCACCGTGCTCAGCGACTACGCCCATCACCCCACGGAAATCCGCGTCACGATCCAGGCCGCCGCCCTGCGCCGGCCGCGGCGGATCATCGCCATGTTCCAGCCGCACCGCTACACCCGCACCCTGGCCCTTGGGCCGGAGTTCCCGCCCGCCTTCGAGGGGCTCGACCACCTGTTCCTGGCACCCGTGTACGCGGCCTCCGAGGCGCCGCTGGCCGGCGGCGCCAGCGCCGACCTGGCGCGCCGGTTTCCGTCCGGGTTCCCGCTGACGCTCGCGCCGTCGCTGGCCGCCGCGTGGGAGGGCGCCCGCGCCATGCTGCGGCCGGGCGACCTGTTGTTGATCCTCGGCGCCGGCGATATCGAACAGGCGGCCGCCTGGGCGCGCGACTTTGTTTCCAACTCCCAGACCAAGGAAAGCACACCCCATGAAGGATAAAAAATTCCAACACGTTGCGGTATTGTATGGCGGGCCGTCGTCCGAGCGCGAGGTGTCCCTGCGCTCCGGCGCAGCCGTGGCCGCGGGGTTGCGCACGGCCGGCTACGACGTGACGGCAGTGGATGTCACCGGCTGGGACGTGCAACTGCCGCCGGGCATCGAGGCCGCGTTCATTGCCCTGCACGGCGCGTTCGGCGAGGACGGCACGTTGCAGGAACTATTGGAAAAGCGCGGCGTGCCGTACACCGGCTCCGACCCGGCCGGCAGCCGCAACGCGTTCGACAAGCGGCTGAGCAAGGACATCTTCGTCCGCGCCGGCGTGCCCACGCCGGACTACGAGATCCTCACCGATCCCGGCCGGCGGCGCCTGGCGTTGCCGGTGGTCACCAAGCCGCCGCGCGAGGGTTCGAGCATCGGCGTGCAGATCGTGATGCGGGAAGAGGAATGGGCGCCGGCGTTTGCCGCCACGGCCCAGCACGATCCGGAGGTGCTGGTGGAGCAGTTCATCCCTGGCCGCGAGCTGACCGTGGGCATCGTGGGCGACGAGGCGCTGCCGGTGATCGAGATCGTCGCGCCCGACGGCAACTACGACTTTGACGCCAAGTACAAGTACACCAAGGGCAAAACCCAGTACCTGGTGCCCGCGCCGATCACCCCGGAGCAGCAACGCCAGTGCCAGGACTACGCGCTGCGGGCGTTCAAGGCCCTCGGCTGCCGCGGCCTGAGCAGGCTCGATTTCCGCCTCGACGCGGCTGGCCGCCTGTACTTGCTCGAAAACAACACCATCCCGGGGTTCACCGAAACCAGCCTGCTGCCCAAGGCCGCCCGGGTGCGCGGCTGGGAGTTCCCGGACCTGTGCGACCGGATCCTGCAGATGGCGCAGTGCGGCCGCGGGGCGCAGGGGTAGCCGTGAGATGCGGCAACGGGTTGCGAATCCGGCGTCGGCCACAAAATGATTTTGACGCTGCGGCTGGTATGACATAATATCATACCCAATGAGTGCGGGAGGGTAACTATGCGCGTGGCCAAAGTGGCGATCACGATGGAGAAAACGATGTTGAATCGCGTTGACCGACTGGTTCGCAAGGCGGTCTATCCCAGTCGCAGCAAGGCGATTCAAGAAGCCGTGGCCGAGAAGTTGGTCCGGCTTGAGCATACCCGCCTGGCGCAGGAATGCGCCAAATTGGAGCCGCGGGAAGAGCGTGAACTGGCCGACATCGGACTTTCCTCGGAGGGCGCTGAATGGCCGGTATACTGAGAGGCGAGATCGTCTGGGCGGACCTTGCGCCCACCAAGGGCCACGAACAAGCCGGCCAGCGCCCGGTCTTGATTTTAAGCCACGACATCTTCAACGAACGGTCCGGCACGGTCATTGCCATGGCCCTTACCAGTCAGGAACCCCGCGCGGGGTTTCCCCTGACGCATGAGTTGGAGCGACCCCGGCTTCCCAAGCGTTCCTGGGTGAAGATTTCGCAGATCCGCACGTTGTCCACCGAACGACTCGGGGCGCGCATCGGCCGCGTGCCGCCCGAAGACCTGGCGCACCTTGTCGAGGGACTCAACGAAATAATCGGATAAGCCAACGCTCGGCCGTTCGCTGTGGTGAAATGAATCCCATGATAAAAGCTATGCCCTGCCAGCAAACCAACCAGCCTTCGTCCGGGCCCGGCGCCGTGGCGGACCGCATCCCCGCGCGCGCGGACATCCCGTCCGCGATGCAGTGGGATCTGCAGCCGCTGTACGCCGGGATGCCCGACTGGGAGGCGGATTTTGCGCGGATCGATGCGCTGGTCGCGCCCCTGGAGGCCCTGCGCGGCCGGCTGGACTCCGCGGCGGCGGTCGCGCAGTTGTTTGCTGCCGAGACCGAGCTGGATCGGCTGCTGGAGAAGCTCTACACCTACGCCCACCTCCGCGCGGACGAAGACACCGCGGACACCAACTGGCAGGGCGTGCTGGAGCGGATCCGCGCCCGGTACACCGAGGTGGCCGGCCGCCTGGCCTGGATCACGCCGGAAATCCTGGCGCACACCCCGGCGGAGCTGGAGGCCTGGGCCGCGGCGCCCGAGCTGGCCGGCAACCGTTACGCCATGACCCGCCTGCTGCGCCGCAAGCCGCACACCCTGTCCGCGGCCGAGGAAACGCTCCTGTCCCGCGCGGCCGAGATCTTCGCGGCCCCGGACCGCATTTATGGGCTGCTGGCCAACGCGGATCTCAAGTTCCCGCCGGTGACGACGCCCGATGGCCAGGCCCGCGAACTGTCCGAGGGGCGCTACCGGATGTTCCTGATGGATCCTGACCGCGCCGTGCGGCGGACGGCGTTCGCGCAGCTCCTGGATACGTACGGGAGCCTGAAGAATACGTGGGCGCAGCTCCTGGCCACGGCCGTGAAAGCGCACAACTACACCGCGCGGGTTCGCAACTACCCGTCGGCCCTGGCCGCGGCCCTGCACGAGGACCAGGTGCCCCCGGCGCTCTACGATGCGCTGATCGCGGCGACGCACGCGGCGCTGCCGGCGTTCGCGCGCTACCTGGACTTGCGCCGCCGGCGCCTCGGTCTCCCGGACCTGGCCATGTACGACCTGCACGTCAGCCTGGTGCCGGACTGCGACGTCCGCGTGCCGTTCGAGCAGGCCCGCGCGTGGATCCTGGCGGCGTTCGCGCCGTTGGGGGCGGAGTACGTGGACCTGGCGCAGCGCGCGTTCGCCGAGCGCTGGATCGACGTGCTGGAAAGCCGCGGCAAACGCAGCGGCGCCTACTCCAGCGGCTGTTACGACAGCCGGCCGTACCTGCTGCTGAACTACCACGAGCAGCTGGACGACGTGTTTACCCTGGCCCACGAGCTGGGTCACTCGCTGCACACCTGGCTGGCCAACCAGCGGCAACCGCCGCGGTTTGCGCGTTACCCGATCTTCATCGCCGAGATCGCCTCCACCGTGGCCGAGGAACTGCTGGCGCAGCACCTCCTGGCCATCCATCCTGACCCGCGGTTCCGTGCCTATTTGTTGAACCACCAGTGCGATGGGTTCCGCGGCACGGTGTATCGCCAGGTCATGTTCGCGGAGTTCGAGAAGCAGTTGCACGAAGCGGAGGCCGCCGGCCAACCCTTGACCCATGAATGGATCAGCGCCGCGTACGGCGTCTTGAACGGCACGTATCACGGCGCCATCCCGGCGGATGCGCGCATCCGCCTCGAATGGGCGCGGATCCCCCATTTTTATTACAATTTTTACGTGTACAAGTACGCCACCAGCTTTTGCGCGGCCCAGGTGTTGGTGCCCCGCATCCTCGCCGGCGAAGCCGGCCGGCGGGCGTACCTGGAATTGCTCGCCGCCGGCGGATCGGCCGATCCGCTGGACTTGGTAGCGCGCGCGGGCGTGAACCTGGCCGATGCCGGCGTGTACGCCGCCGGCTTTGCGCGGTTCGACCAGTCCGTCACCGCCCTGGCCGCGGCCCTGGACGCGGGGGACGCATGAACCGCGCGTGGAGGAGCAAACGCTGATGTGCGGCATTGCCGGAATCTTTAACTTCGACGGGCGGCCGGACATCCCGCAGGACGATCTGCGGCGCGCGGTCAGCCGCATGGAGCGCCGCGGGCCGGATGACCGCGGGTTCTGGGCCGCGCCGGGCATGGCGCTGGGCCACCGCCGGCTGGCGGTCATTGATCTGGCCACGGGCCAGCAGCCGCTGGTGGATGCGGCCACGGGCGCGGCAATCGCGTTCAACGGCGAGATCTTCAACTATCGCGAGCTGCGGCCGGAGTTGGAGGCGTGCGGCCGGGCGTTTGCGACCCACTCGGACACCGAGGTGTTGCTGCAGGCCTGGCTGGAGTGGGGGCCGGCCGCGCTGCCGCGCCTGTCCGGCATGTTCGCCTTCGCCGTGTGCGACCCGCGGCGCGGCGCGCTGTTCCTGGCCCGGGACCGGGTCGGGGTCAAGCCGCTGTTCTGGGCGCAGCGTGGCGGGCGCCTGCTGTTCGCCTCCTCCATGGGCGCCATGCTGTGCCTGCTGGACGAAACGCCTGCGTTGGACGCTGTCGCCGTCTCGCACTACCTCACCACCATCCGCACCACGCTCGGTCCACGCACCCTGGTGCGCGGCGTGCAGGCGCTGCAGCCCGGCGAATACCTGCAGGTCGCCCGCGGCGCCAGCGCGCCGGAGGTCCATCGCTACTGGGAGTTCCCGGCCCTGCCGCCCGCCGCCAAGCCCCGGCCGGAACCCGCGGCGGCCGCTGCGCAGGTACGCGACCTGATGACCCGGGCGGTTCAAGAGCAACTGATCAGCGACGTGCCCCTGGGCGGGTTCCTGAGCGGCGGACTGGACTCCTCCGTGCTTGCCGGCCTGGCCGCTGAGCTGACCCGGGGCCGCTACAACGCGTACAGCGTGGGCTACGACCTCGACGGCTACAACGAGTGGCCGTTCGTGCGCGAGGCGGCGGAGCATTACCGCATGCAGTGCCGCGAGATTCACCTGGCCATGGACGCGTATGCCACGGACTGGCAGTTCCTGGTCCGCGAAAAAGGGTTGCCCCTGTCCACGCCCAACGAGGTGGCCATCTACCGCCTGGCCCACGCGCTGAAGCAGGATTTCACCGTGGCCCTGAGCGGGGAGGGGGCGGACGAGGTGTTCGGCGGCTACGTGCAGCCGTATTTCTCCGCTTTCGATTTCCAGCGCGCCGCGCATGCGCCCCCCGGGCCGGACCCGCTGGGGCCGGCGGATCGCGCCATCCGCCGGCTCTACAAGCGGCCCTTTATCACGGACGCCGTGGATCACCATTTCCTGCTCAACTCGTGGATGCCGGCCGCGCGCAAGACCGCTTTGTTCGCCACGGATTGGCAGGCGGCGCTGGGCGCGGACGAGGAAATGCGCGCCTGGTACGCAGACCTGTACCGGCGGGTGGCGCCGTGCTCGGTCTTCGACCAGTACATGCAGGTGCACGCGCGGGTGAACCTCGAAGGCCTGCTGTTTCGCGTGGATTCCAGCACCATGGCCGCGGCCGTGGAGGCGCGCGTGCCGTTCACGGATCACCGCGTCATCGAGTACCTGTTCCAGTTGCCGGACGATTACAAAATGCGCTGGCGCAGCCCGGACGCGGCCGAGCAGGGCGCGGCGCTCAACGTGGCGGAGATCGATCGCCGTGGCCTCGTGGAAACCAAGGTCCTGCTGCGCCAGGCGTTTGCCGCACGCGTGCCGGCGGATATCCTGGCGCGGCGCAAGATGAGTTTCCCGGCGCCGGTGCCGGAATGGCTGGCATCGACGCAGAAATCCTGGGCCGCGGACATCCTGCGCGCCTCGCCCCTGGTGGGCTCGGTGTTCGATCGTGCGCAAGTGGACGCCGTGATCGAGTCGCCGGATGCCGCGGCCTGTGGCATGGTCCTGTGGCCGCTGGTCAACCTTTGCCTGTGGGCGCGGGAGTTCCGGATCGGGGCATGATGATCTCCACGGTAGGCCATCGAAAAACCAAACCATGGATAAAGACGCGGAAATCGTGATGGGCATGGCGGTGATCCCGCCGCGCCTGCCCAACCTGGCGGAGTCACTGCCCGGCCTGCTGCGGCAGTGCGACCGGCTGCACATGCACATCAACGGCCCGTGCGCGGTGCCGGACTACATCCGCGACGAGCCCAAGATCCGCCTCACCCACACCCAGGAGAACCTGGGCGGCCTGGTCAAGTTCACCGCCGCGCGCGCGACGCGCGGCTACTTCCTCGCCGTGGACGACGACATCGTGTACCCGGACGATTATGCGGCGGTTATGATCCATGCCCTGCGCCAGGCCGGCGGGCCGGCCGTGGCGTGCGCGCACGGCGAGATCTTCCACCCTTACCTGCCGCTGGCGCGCTATTACCACCACCGCATCTTCTTCAACTTCGAGGAGCCGCTGGTGGCCACGCGGCCGGTGCTGATCCCCGGCTCGGGCACCACGGCCTATGACACGCGGCGGTTCGTGATGGTCCCGGACGATTTCAAGGTGCCGCACATGGAGGATATCTGGGTGGCGCGGCGCGCCGCGGATGAGGGCGTGCGCGTGCTGTGCGTCGGCCGGCCGGCGGGCTGGATGCGGCAGCTGCCGGTGCGCGCCACGCCGCTCCATTACCGCCTGCCCATGGAGGCCATGCTGGCCGCGCTGGCGCCGGCCCTGCCGCGGTTCCGCGCCGTGTACGATGCCATGACCTTCCCCGGCGCTGACTCCATGGACGAGGCGGCCCGCGTCCAGCGCAGCCTGCCGCTGGTGTCGGTGATCATCCCCACGTACAACCGGCCCGGGGGCCTGGCGCGCGCGCTGCAGAGCCTCGCGGCGCAGGATTACCCGCACCTCGAGGCGGTGGTGGTCAACGACGGCGGCGCGGACGTGGCGCCGGCGCTGGCCGCGTTCCAAGGCAAGATCGCGCTGCGCTACGTGCGCCACGCGGCCAACCAGGGCCCGGCCGCGGCGCGCAACACCGGCGCGCAGGCGGCCACCGGCGTGTACCTGGCCTATCTTGAAGACGATGACGTGTTTCTCCCGCCCCACCTGGCCCTGCTCGTCACGCTGGCCCAGGCGTTCCCGGATTGCGCCGGCTGGTACAGCCGCGTGTTCACGCCGGTCTGGCGCCGGACGCCCAAAGGGTTCCAGCTGGAAGGCCAGCCGGCCTGCGCCGGCGCGCCGTTCGCCGCGGGCGGGCAGCCCGGGCCGGGCGACGTGCCGCTGATCAGCCTGCTGCACCGGCGCGCCGATTTCGCGCGCGCGGGCGGCTTCGACACCACGCTGGCCACCTGCGAGGACTGGGACTTTGTGTTGCGCCTCGCGCGGTTGGGCCCGCTGCGGCATTTCAGCCGGCCGACCGCCGAGCATGTGCTGCGGCCGGAGGACCCGCGGCAGCGCGGGCTGCAGGCGGAAGCCGTGGCGCGCGACTTGGATGTGGTAATGGCCCGCCATGGCGGCTTGGGGGAGGCGCCATGATCCGCAAGGCGCTGTGCACGCTGGCCTGCGGTGCGGCGTACCGGGAACAGTGGGAGGCGCGCTGCGCGGCCAACTGGCGGGCCTACGCGGCGCGCCACGGCTACGACATCATCGTGGTGGACCAGCCCATCCGCGAGGGCGACCAGCTGGCGGAACGGCCCATCCACTGGCAAAAATTATTTCTCCCGCAGCACCCGGAAGCGCGGAACTACGATTACCTCGCTTACCTGGATGCGGATATTTTGATTAACGTGCAGCGCGCGCCCTGCATTGTAGCCAGCATGGAAGGATCGGAAAAAGTGGGCGCCGTGCGATTTGACGACTACGTGGATGACGATTTCAATTACTATAAAACGTTCATTCGCTCGCTGAAGTTCGAGCAGTATGCCGAGCGGGCCGCGCAGCGCCAGGCCGGGCCGGGCGCCTACGCGCTCAACGGGCCGGACTTCCGCGCCGAGTACGGTCAATATCCCGGGCTGCTCGAAGCGCCGATGATCAACAGCGGCGTGCTGGTCATGCAGCCGGCGCGGCACGCGGCCATGCTGGAGCAGGTATACCACGATTCCTGGGCGGAAATGCCCGCGCACAGTGAAACGCGCTGCGCGCAGAAGGGAAACTACGACCAGCTCTACGTGACGTGGAAGCTCTGGCGCGCCGGGATGATCCACCTGCTGGACCCGCGCTTCAACCGGATCGCCTATTACGAACAGGCGATGCACTATCCGTTCACGCTGGCGATCCCGGATCCCAACCTGTGGCGGATCTGTTTTACCACCATGCTCTGCAACTGCTTTTTCCTGCATTTTGCGGGCAATATGCACCTCATGCGGTTCGCGCAGTGGACGCTGGAGGGCGACTTCGCCATCCTGGGTTGCGAAGACGTGTTCCGGGGCGACCCGGAAATCATCCGCAACCGGCGCCATTCCTGACCCTTTATCCTGTGGCCCGCCCTTGAAAAAGCAGGGCTTGCTCCACAATATATTGGGGAGGCTTGGGCTTCCCGCCCGTACCCGTAGACAAGGCGCGATCGGCTGATTTTATTCGCAAAAAATCCAGTGAAAAACTTGTTGACCGTCAGTGGGTCAAAGTGTAGTAAGGTGGGTCATTGGTAAGCCATGGTGGAACGTGCTGACAGTGCGCAGGTGAAGACCCAGATCCCGGGTGGGATCTTCGTGGGCGATTATCTCCATCAGTTGGATGGCAAAAAACGGCTCACGATCCCCGCGGAATGGCGCGAGTTGATCCGGGCGGATGACCGATTGTTCGTGCTCCCCAAGATGAAGGAAAAATGCCTGAGCGTGTATCCTTCCGCGGAGATGAACCGGCGCTTGGAAGAGCTGCGCCAGATGGATATCCCGGAGGCGCGCAAGAAGCAGCTGGCGCGCGTGCTCGCTTCGCGCTCGGTGTGGATCCCGGCGGATACGCAGGGCCGCATCCGCGTCAAGGACGAGCTGCTCGAGTACGCGGGCATCACGGACACGGTCCGCCTGGTCGGCACATTTCATGGGTTCGAGCTGTGGCATCCGGAGGGATGGCAGCAGTCGCTGGCCGGGGTGGACCAGGCCGGCATTGCCCAGGCGGCGGAAGACATCGGATTTTAACGGGCGGTGGAACAGGGCTCGGCGGGAGCCCGG
This sequence comes from uncultured Verrucomicrobiota bacterium, assembly GCA_964489425.1. Taxonomy (GTDB): domain Bacteria; phylum Verrucomicrobiota; class Kiritimatiellia; order RZYC01; family CAZAYP01; genus CAZAYP01. Next base: position 22,465 of record CAZAYP010000016.1, read on the forward strand.
GAAGGTTTTGTGGCATGAGCGGCAGTCAGCGGGTTTTTCTTTTCACACGGTTCGGCCTCGACATGGGGCGCCGCCGGCGGCGCCTGGCGTTGCCGGACCAGCCGGACCACTCGGGCCATCCGCGTCGCACGCGCCTGCTGGCCGGCATCCTGGCCGCTTTTGGCGGCCGCGCCGGCCATGGCGCGCCGGTACGGGAACTCAAGTCGCTGGGCGGATACCATGTTCCATGGTGCTGACGTATCCATGCCTTCAGACCCGGCCGGAACCCGGCCTCGGCACGGAGCAGTCCATGCATGAGCCGGTCCTGCTGGAGGCCGTGGTGGAGCTGCTGAACATCCGCCCGGGCGGCGTCTACGTCGACGCCACGCTCGGCGGCGGCGGCCACGCGCAGGCCATCCTGGAGCGGCTGCAAGGGTCCGGGTTCCTGCTGGCGCTGGACCGCGACGCCGCGGCCCTGGACCGCGCCCGGCCGCGCCTGGCCGGGGTGCGGGCGGATGGGTGGACCGTGGCGCAGTCCAATTTTGCGGACCTCGCGGACGCTGCCGCCGCCCACGGGGTGATGGCGGCGGACGGGATCCTGTTCGACCTGGGCATGTCGTCGGACCAGGTGGACGCCGCGGAGCGCGGGTTCAGCTTTCTGCGTGACGGCCCGCTGGAGATGCGCATGGACGCCCGCCAGGCCTGCACCGCCGCGATCCTGGTCAACGAGCTGCCGGAAGACGAGCTGGCGGATCTGATCTATGAATATGGCGAGGAGCCGGCGGCGCGGCGGATTGCCGCGGCCGTGGCGCGGGCGCGGGCCCGCGCGCCGATCCGGGGCACGGCGGAGCTGGCCGGCATCGTGCAGGCGGCGTGCGGCGGGCGGCACGGCCGGACCCACCCGGCCACGCGCACGTTCCAGGCGCTGCGGATCGTGGTCAACGATGAGCTGGAGAGCCTGGTGCGCGGGCTGGACGCGGCGGTGCGCCTGCTGCGCCCCGGCGGCCGGCTGGCGGTCATCGCGTTTCACAGCCTGGAAGATCGCCGGGTCAAACAATTTATGGCCGCGCATGTTGGTCATTGGGAGGCGTTGGAGGGTGGCGGCGCGCGCCGTGTGGGTGCGTGGCCCGCCCTCCAGCGCGTCACCCGCAAGCCCATGACCGCCGGCGCGGCGGAGATCGAGCGGAATCCGCGGTCCCGTTCGGCAAAACTGCGGGTGGCGGAAAGGAGTCCCGATGAGCAGCCGGCTGCGCGTTAATCGCAAGAAGAACACGGGGGGGTACATCATTCCGGCGCCGCTGACCATGATCGTGGTCATGGCCGGCGCGCTGGGCCTGTCCTATCTCTGGCTCTGCAGCCGGTGCGAGGTCCTGGGCCAGGGGCTCAAGCGCCTGGAACAGGATAAGGCCCGGGTCCACAAGCTGCGCCTGAACGAGGAGTACAAGTGGGCGAACATGAAGTCCCCGGTCAATATCGAGAAGGCGTTGAAGACGCACTGCCTCGACATGCGCTGGCCCGAGCGCCACCAGGTGATCCGGCTGCACAAGGTGGACTACGCGCTGGCGGACATGGTGCTGGCGGTGGAGGCGCCGGAGCCCGGCGCTGACAAGGTGGCCATGAAATGAGCGAGCGCCACAGGCTGGTCCGCATGATCCTGGTGGGGCTGGCCGTGCTGGCGGCCCAGGGCGGGCTGGCGGCGCGCCTGGTATACCTGCACCTGGGTCCGAACGACGCGTTGCGCGGGCAGATCCAGGATCGCCGGCGGCTGGAGCTGGAGATTGTCGTCAACCGTGGCCGGGTGCTGGACCGCAACGGCGACATCCTGGCCATGGACCTGATCCTCAAGGACGTGTGCGCGGACCCCAAGCTGATCAACGAGCAGCAGTGCGCGCGGTTCATTGGCTACCAGCTGGCGCGCGTGTTGCAGTTGGACCCGGCGGTGGTCCTGGTGCGGCTGGGCGCGGCCGACCGGCGGTTCCAGTACATCAAGCGGTTTGTGTCCATGGACATTGCGGCGCGGATCGCGGGCATGCGGCTGCCGGGCGTCTTTTTCGAGGAAACCTCCAAGCGCAATTATCCCAAGGGCAACCTGGCATGCCACGTGGTGGGGTTCTCCAACATGGAGGGCGTGGGCAGCGCGGGCGTGGAACAGCACCTGGACCGTTACCTCAAGGGCGCGCCGGGCCTGCGGCTCACCGAGAAGGATGGCCAGCGCCACGAAATCTACACCAAGCGCGGGGTGGAAATCCCGCCCCAGGAAGGCGCCACCGTGTTCCTGACGCTTGACGCCACGGTGCAGTACTACGCGGAGGAAGCCGTGCGCCGCGCCGTGGAGGAAAACAGCGCCAAGGGCGCGTGGGCGATCGTGGAGCGCGTGCGCACCGGCGAAATCCTGGCCATGGCGTCCTGGCCGGACTACGACCTGAACGACTACGCGCACAGCACCGCGGAGCAGCGGCGCAACCGCGCCATCAGCTACAATTACGAGCCGGGCTCGACCTTCAAGGTGGCGGTGATCGCCGCCGCGCTCAACGAGCATGTCGTGCACCCCAACCAGGTGTTCGACTGCGAGAACGGCTGCTGGATCTACCGGGGCCGGCCGCTGCGCGACTACCACCCGTACGGCCGCCTGACCGTGGCGGACATCATCAAGAAGTCGAGCAACATCGGCGCGGCCAAGATTGCCATGCAGTTGGGCGACCAGCGGATGCGCAATTACCTGGCGGCCTTCGGGATTGGCCATGCCTCCGGCATTGAGCTGCCCGGCGAAGAGGGCGGGATCCTCAACCCGCTGCGGCGCTGGACCACCCTGAGCAGCTCGCGCATTGCCATGGGCCACGAGGTGGCCGTGACTGCCCTGCAGATGCTCAACGTCCTGTGCGCGATTGCCAACGACGGGTTCCTGATGAAGCCCCAGGTGGTCCGCCGCATCGAGGATGCCTCCGGGAAGACGATCTACGAGATGAAGGAAGAAGTCGTGTCCCGGCCGATCACCTCCCAGACCGCGGAGCTGATGCGCCAGTTGCTCACGCGCGTGACCGAGGAGGGCGGCACGGGACACAAGGCGGCCATCCCGGGCCTGAGCGTGGCCGGCAAGACCGGCACGGCCCAGAAACCCGTGCCCGGCGGCTACTCCGACAGCGCCAACATGGCCTCGTTCGTGGGGTTCCTCCCGGCCGAGGCGCCGGAATTTGCGGCGATCGTCGTGGTCGATGAGCCCCAGCCACTGCACACCGGCGGCGCCGTGGCGGGCCCCGTGTTCCGCGAGATTGCCGAGCCCGTGTACCGCTACCTGGCCGCCCAGCCGGACGGGCTGTCCAACGCCGGGGCGCTGGCCGCCAACCCGTAATGTGACATAACAAGAAAGCTCAGGAGGATCCCGTGATACTCGGGCAGCTTTGCATGGATGCGATGCAACTGGAAGACATAATGCGGGTGATTCAGCCGATGACCGTCCAAGGGTCGCCGGATGTGCCCATCACCGGCCTGGCCTACGACTCCCGCTTGGTCAAGCCCGGCTACCTGTTTGTCGCGCGCCGGGGCGCCCAGCAGGACGGGTCCGAGTTTGTCCGCGACGCCATCGCGCGCGGCGCCGTGGCGGTCGTGGCCGAGCAGGACCTGCCGGAGTGCGGCGGCGCGGTGACCCTGCTGCGCGTGGGCGATGCCCAGCGCGCGCTGGCGGAACTGGCCTGCGCGTTCTACGAGCAGCCCGCCCGCCGGCTGCAGGTCCTGGGGGTCACGGGCACCAACGGGAAAACCACCGTGGCGTTCATGACGCGCGAGATCCTGCGCGCCGACGGGCGCGCGCCCGGGATGGTCGGCACCGTGCACTACGAGATCGGCGCCCGCCAGATCCCGGCCACGCGCACCACGCCGGAATCCGTGGACTTGCAGGCCATGCTCAGCCAGATGCTCAAGGCCGGGTGCCGCAGCGCGGTCATGGAGGTGTCGTCGCACGCCCTGGCCCAGAAGCGCGTCTGGGGGCTGGATTTTGACGTCGGCATTTTCACCAACCTGACCCCGGAACACCTGGACTTCCACAAGACCATGGACCGTTACTTTGCCGCCAAGGCCCTGCTGTTCAACCAGCTTGGCCAGATGGAGAAAAAGGCGGCCGCGGTCATCAACGTGGACGACCCGTGGGGCATGAAGCTGGCCAGCCTGGGCGCCGCGCGCGTCCAGGTGATCACCTACGGCCTGCACCCGGCCGCGAACGTGCGGGCGGAGAACGTGGAGGTGGATCTCCATGGCGCGCGCTTTGATTTGCGGACGCCCTGGGGCGATGCGCCCATGCGCCTGCAACTGCTGGGCCGGCACAACATCAGCAACGCCCTCGCCGCCTGCGGCGCCACGGGCGCGCTGGGCGTGGATCCGCGGCTCATGGCCCGCGCCCTGGACGGGCTGGCGGGGGTGCCGGGGCGGCTCGAGGCCGTGCCCAACCACCGGGGCTTGCATATCTTTGTGGATTACGCCCACACCCCGGACGCCTTGCAGCGCGTGCTGGTGACCCTGCGTGAGTTTGCGCCCGGCCAGCTGATCGTGGTGTTTGGTTGCGGTGGCAACCGCGACACTTCCAAGCGCCCGGTCATGGGGGCGATCGCCTCGCAGTTGGCGGACTATTCGATTATTACCACCGACAACGCGCGCCGCGAAGATCCCGCGGCGATCGCGGCCCAGGTCGAGTTGGGGTTCGGCAAAGGCCGCGCGCACGCGGTGATCCTCGACCGCGAAGCGGCCATCGCCCAGGCCCTGGGCATGGCGCGGCGCGGCGATATCGTGCTGCTGGCCGGCAAGGGCCACGAGACCGTCCAGGAAATCGGGCACGCCATCACGCCGTTCGACGACCGCGAGGTCGCCCGCCGCTGGCTGAATGTCAACCCCTGAAGCCAAGGATTCCCCGATGCCCATTTTTTCACCCGCTGACCTCGCCGCCTGGTCTGGCGGCCGATGGCCGGGCGATCAGCCCGCGCGGGTGACTGGCGTCCAGCATGACAGCCGCCGGGTGGCCCCGAACGATCTGTTCGTGGCCTTGTCCGGCGCCAGCGTGGACGGCCACGGATTCGTGGCCGCGGCGTTTGCGCGCGGCGCGGCCGCGGCCATGGTGAGCCGGGTGCCGCCCGGCCCGCCGGCGGGGCCGCTGCTGGTGGTGCCGGACACGCTGGGCGGGCTGCAGGCCCTGGCGCGGGGCTACCGGCACGGGCTCAAGGCGCGGCTGGTGGCGATCACCGGCAGCGTCGGCAAAACCACGGTCAAGGAAATGATCGCCGGCATGCTGGCGCGGCTCGGGCCCACCTACCGTTCCCCCGGCAACTGGAACAGCGACATCGGCCTGCCGCTCAGCCTGCTGGCCATGGACCCGGACGACGCGTACGGGGTGCTGGAGCTGGGCATCAACCATCCCGGCGAGATGCGGCTGCTGGCCGATATCCTGCGGCCCCACTGGGGCGTGGTGACCAATGTCGGCCCGGTACACCTTGAATTTTTCGAGTCCGTGGCGGCGATCGCGCTGGAGAAGCGCAAAGTGCTTGAGGTGCTGCCGCCGGAAGGCGCGGCGTTCCTGAGCCTCGATTCGCCGTGGTTTGACGTGCTGGCGGCCAAGTCGCTGTGCCGGGTGATCACCCTGTCCACGGAGAAGAACTCGGCCGATTACGTCGGCGCGATCCGTCAGAAAAACGGCGGCGGGCTGCTCGTCCGGGAGCGCCTGACCGGGCTGGAATACTATTATGACATGCCCCTGCCGGGCGAGCACGTCCGCCAGGACGCGCTGGCGGCCATTGCCGTGGCGCGCCAGGCCGGGCTGGCCTGCGAGGCGATTGCCGAAACCCTGCGCGCGTACCAGCCGCTGGCCATGCGCTGGAACCGGCGCGCCGTGGCCGGGGTGGATTTCATCAACGACGCGTACAACGCCAACCCGCTCAGCATGCGGGCGGCGCTGCAGACGTTTGCCCGCCTGCCGGGCGCCGGCCGAAAATGGCTGGTGCTTGGCGGGATGCGCGAGCTGGGTCCGGCCGGGCCGGCGGAGCACACGGCCATCGGCCGCGAGGTGGCCTACCACGAGTGGGCCGGCCTGGTGGTGGTGGGCGCGCAGGGGGCGCTGATCGCCGCGGGGGCCGAGTCCGAAGGCCTTTCCGCGGACCGCATTTTCCGGTGCGCCGACAACCCGGCGGCCGTGGCAGTGCTGGCCGCGCGGCTGGGGCCGGGCGACCTGGTGCTGCTCAAAGCCTCGCGCGGCGAGCATCTCGAAGAAGTGCTGGAAGCCTATGAGCGCCAGGCGGCGGCCGGGCCGGGGATCACCACGTAAGGTAACGGGGGCGGCATGTTCTATTACTTGCACGAGCTCATGGAATTGTTCACGCCGCTGCGCGTGTTCCGTTACATTACGTTCCGCGCGTTGGCCGGCGCCGCCACGGCGTTCATCATCTGCCTGGTCCTGGGGCCGATGGTCATCCGCTTCTTGTGGCGCCTCAAGATCGGCCAGCAGGTGCGCAAGGAGGAGGCCCTGCCGCTCTACCAGTTCCATGGCAAGAAGGCCGGCACCCCCACCATGGGCGGGTTCCTGATCATCCTCGCGGTGACCCTGTCGGCGCTGCTGTGGGCGGTGCCCAATCCGTTCGTTCTGCTGACCCTGGCCACCATGATTTTCATGGGCGGCATCGGGTTCGCGGACGACTACCTCAAGGTGACCCGCAAGCAGTCCAAGGGCCTGAGCGCGCGCGCGAAGCTGGTGCTGCAGACCCTGTGGGTGGCCGTGGTGCTGGCCGTCCTGCTGGCGTGGCCCGCCATGCGCGAGCACGCGCGCCAAATCATGGTGCCGTTCCTCAAGAACCCCATTATCACGGCCATGCCGATTGCCGCCGTGTTCTGCTATCTCTGGTTCGTGATGGTGGGCTCGACCAATGCCGTCAACCTGACCGACGGGCTCGACGGCCTGGCCATCGGCACGACCAACTCGGTGGCCCTGGCTTACGTGGTCATGACCTACGTGTCCGGCCACGCCAAGTTCGCGGATTACCTGCAGGTGCCGTTCATCCCCGGCAGCGGCGAGCTGGCCGTGGTGTGCGGCTGCCTGCTGGGCGCGGGGCTGGGGTTCCTGTGGTTCAACTGCCACCCGGCGCGCGTGTTCATGGGCGACACCGGCAGCCTGGCGCTGGGCGGGATCATCGCCATGATCGCGATCCTCATCAAGCAGGAGCTGACCCTGATCATCGTGGGCGGAGTGTTTGTCATGGAGGCGCTGAGCGTGGTGCTGCAGGTGGCGTATTTCAAGGCCACGGGCGGCCGGCGCATTTTCAAGTGCGCGCCGCTGCATCACCACTTCGAGCTGCTGGAAAAAGAACGCGCCGAGGCCGAGCACCGCGACGTGGAGGTGGTCGAGACCATGATCACTATCCGGTTCTGGATCCTGTCGATCATTTTTGCCCTGCTGGGCGTGGCCACCTTGAAGATCCGCTGATGAACACCGTGCGCCATGCGTTGGTCCTGGGCCTGGGCCGCAGCGGATGCGGCGCCGCCCGCCTGCTGCTGGCGCGCGGGTCCGCGGTCACGGCGCTCGACAGCACCGATTCGCCCGGCTTGCGGGTCGCTGCCCGCTCGCTGGAAGCGGCCGGCGCGCGGGTCAGCCTCGGGATGAACCAGGTGCCGCCGCAGGATTTTGACCTGGCCGTGGTCAGCCCCGGGATCCCGCTGGACGCGGCCTTGCCCGCCGCCGTGACCGCGCGCGGCATCCCCCTGATTTCCGAGCTGGAACTCGGGTGGCGGGAGCTGGGCGGGCGGGTGCTGGCGGTCACGGGCTCCAACGGCAAGAGCACGGCGCTCACCTGGGCCGCGGCCGCGCTGCGCAAGGCCGGGCGGCAAGCGGTCCTCGCGGGCAACTACGGCGTGTCGTTGTGCGAGGAGGTGCTGGCCGGGCTGCGGCCGGACTGGTGGCTCCTGGAGGTCAGCTCGTTCCAGCTGGAAGCCGTGCGCGACTTCCGCCCGGACATCGGGGTGCTGCTCAACCTGCTGCCCAACCATCTTGACCGGCATGGGACCATGGACCAGTACCTGGCCTTCAAGGCCCGCTTGTTCGGGTGCCAGCGTGAAGGCGACCTGGCGGTCGCGCCCCATGCGCTGCTGCCGCGCGTCCAGGCCCTGGCCCCGGACATGGCGGGCCGCTGGTGCACGTTCGGTGACGCCGCGAGTGATTACCCGGCGGCCGGCAACGAGGTGCGTTGCCCGGGCGGCAAGTCCGCGGACCTGTCCGGCACGCCGTTCGCCAACCCGGTGATGATGCCCACGGCGGCGGCCATGGTGGCCGCCCTGGCCGGCGCCGGGGTGCCGCCGGCGGTGGCGGCGCAGGCGGCCGGCGAGTTTACCCCGTTGCCGCATCGCCTCCAGAACGTGGGCGCGATCGGCGGGGTGGCGTTCATTAACGACTCCAAGGCCACCAACCTGGCCGCCTTGTCCGCGGCGCTGCGGATCGTGCCGCCGCCCATCCGGCTGATTGCCGGCGGCCTGGCCAAGGAAACGGACTTCAATATTGTCAAAGATGTATTGGCAAACACCGCGCGGCAGGTATATCTTATGGGGAAGTGCGGAGCAGCGATGGCCGCTGCGTGGCAGGATGTTGTTCCCTGCGTGTTATGCGGTACGCTGGAGCGCGCGGTGCGGCAGGCATGGCAGGATGCGCGGCCGGGCGAAACGGTTTTGCTGGCGCCCGGCGGCGCGAGTTATGATCAGTTTGAGAATTTTGAACATCGTGGCCGAGAGTTTGCAGGCTTGGTAACCCGATTGCAACAGGAGCAGAAAAAATGAACGTGAAGCTGAATGTGGCGTGGATTCGCAACCTCACCTCGCACCCGGCGGGCCGGATGGTGCGCTTGGGCGTTTGTTTTGCGCTCGTGGCCTTGATCCACGGCGTGATCATCGGCGGCTTGGCCGGCATCCAGGGCTGCCGCTCCACAACCCCGCAGCAGAACACCACGGTCGAGCCCCCGCCAGCGCCGGACATGCCGCCCGTTCCCGCGGCCCCGGTGGTCAAGAAGCCCACGCCGACGTTCCGTCCGCCCGTGGTCGTGGAAACGGCGCCGACCCGCAAGGAGGTCGGATCCATGGAGACCTACGTGGTGGCGAAGGGCGATTCCCTGTCCACGATCGCCAAGCGGTTTGGCGTCAGCGCCCGGGAACTGGCGGATCTCAACCAGATCAAGGATTTCAACAAGATTCGCCTTGGCCAGAAACTGATCCTGCCGGCCTATGCCCACGCGGTCAAGCCGCTGCCCGTGGCTGACCACAAGCCCCCCGCCGGGCCCAAGGCTCCCGCGGTGGCCCCATTGACCGTCGGTGCGGGCGGCGCGTACGTGGTGCAACCCGGCGACGCCCTGGAAAAAATCGCCCGCAAGCAGGGCACCACCGTCAAGGCGCTGCGCGAGGCCAACAAGCTTTCCGGCGATACGATCCGCGTCGGCCAAAAGCTGGTGATCCCGGGCGCGTCGGCCGCGGCCCCGACCATGGCGACGGCCCCGGTGACGCCCGCTGTTCCTCAAGTTCCGGCCGTGGCGCCAGTGGCGCCGCCCGTGGGCACCGTCGGCGATGTCCCCGCGCCGGTGGTCACTGCGACCGAGATTGTGGCCGTGGAAGAAGTGTCCATGGCCAAACCGCTGCCGCCGGAGAAGGCGTTCCAGTACACCGTGGCGGAAGAAGACACCCTTGGCAGCGTGGCCATGACCTTTGCGGTCCTCAAGGAGGACATCATGAAGGCCAACAACCTCACCGAAGACGTCCCGCTCAAGCCCGGCCAGAAGCTGGTGATCCCCCTGTCCGCGCCGTAGTCTTCCATGTGGAAGACGGCGAGCTTCCTTGTTGGCGCGGTTCTGATACTCTTGGTGTTGGGCATCGTGATGCTGGCCAGCACCAGCGGCATCCAGGCCCAGGCCCAGCATGGCGACTACTTCTTTTATGTTAAGCGCCAGGGCCTGTGGCTGGCCTTGGGCATCGTGGCTGCGCTCGTGGCCGGCCGGATGGATTACCATCTCTGGGGGCGGCTGGCGTTGCCCCTGTACGTGCTGGCGCTGGCCATGCTGGTGATGACCCTGATCCCCGGGGTGGGCCAGAACATCAAGGGCAGTTCGCGCTGGCTGCGATTTGGCCCGTTCAACCTGCAGCCCTCGGAGTTTGCCAAGCTGGCCACGCTCAATGTGCTCGCCTGGTGGTACGCGCGCGGCCAGCGGCACACCCGCGAGTTCCGCAAGGGCCTGGTCATCCCGCTGGGCTTGCTGGGCGTGGTGCTGATGCTGATTTTTGCCGAACCGGATTTCGGGTCCACGCTGTTGCTGGGCAGCGCCGGCCTGTGCGTCATGTTCGCGGCCGGAGTGCCTTTCGGTTACCTGTTCCTGGTGGCCCTGGTGGGGGTTCTGGGGTTCATCCTCGCGGTGCTCAAGGACCCGGTGCGCATGCGGCGGGTCACCTCGTTCTGGGAACCGGAGAAATATGCGCAGGACGAGGGGTACCAGCTCGTGAACGCCATCTATGCGTTTGTCATGGGCGGAGCGGCCGGCGTCGGGTTTGGGCAGAGCGTCCAGAAGCAGTTCTATCTCCCTGAGGCGCACACGGACTTCATCTTTGCGATCATCGGCGAGGAACTGGGCCTGGCCGCCACCCTGCTGGTGGTGGCGTCGTTCATGGCGATCCTGGTGTGCGGCTTCCGGATCAGCTGGGCGGCCAGCGACGTGTTCGGCAAGTTGCTGAGCTTTGGCATCACCGTGCTCCTTGCGCTGCAGGGGGCGATCAATATCGGCGTGGTCACCGGGTGCCTGCCGACCAAGGGGTTGCCGCTGCCGTTTATCAGCTTCGGTGGGTCCAGCATGCTGATCAATCTGGCCATGGTGGGCATCCTGGTGAACGTGGCCCGGCGGGCCATGGATGACGAAAGCGATGCGGCCCGCCGCGATCCGGCCCACGCGCATTGGTTCTGATCCGGAACCGGCTTTTGGCGTTAGCCGGATATTTGTCCAAGCAGGATGGTCTCAGGGCCACTGGAAACACGTGACCACCGGGTCGTGATCGCTCATGCCGCGTTGGGCCTCGTCCTGGCTGTGCTTGAAGTCGCTGTTAATGTGCGGCACCCATGCGCCGGTCAGCCTCGCGCGCAAGGCGGGCGACAGGAACTGGTGGTCGATCATCTGGGCCTGGCCTTCAAATACGTAGCTGTAGGCAGCGGCTGGAGCATGCGTCAGCAGATAGTCATAGGCATTATACAGGCCGCCTTCGTACAGCGGTCCCAGTTGATCCGCGGGGGTTTCCGGGAGGGGTTCATCCGGGCGCGGGTAGATGTTCAAGTCGCCGGCCACCACGACGAGGGCCTGCGGATTGCGGGCGACAAAGCCGGCCGCCAGATCGGCGTTGAGCTGCGCCTGGGCCCGCCGCTGATCGGCGAAGTCGGTCGGCTTGCTGCGAAAGTGGTTGTTGATGAGCACCAGTTCCTGGCCCGGGGCATCCCCCGGCGGCGTGGCCGCACGGAAGATGGCCACCTGGGGACCCCGGTCGTTAATGACGCCCATGCTGCTGACCCAGGCATTGATGGCTTCCGGGTTGGCGCGGCCCGGGCGGTATTGCATGATGCGGCGGTCCGGCGTCGCAGGCACCAGGGTTCCCGCGTCCGGGACCTCGCCTGGGGCGACCGGCGCCAGGCGATCGGTGCGGTAGAAGAAAGCGCAGGCGATGCCGCGTTCGCCCGCGCCGCTGCGATCGATCAGCGCGCGATAGGGCGGGCCGCCAAGCTGCTGGATCTCCAGGGCCAGTTCCTGCAGCACGTCCGGCTCGCCGTCCGCCTGGTCGATCGTGCCGGTCACGAGCCGGCCGTCCACAAGGGTCCCGATGTCCTGGTCTTCGATTTCCTGGACCATGAGCACATCGGGCGCGTGCAGTTCATTGACAATCTGCTCGGCCAGGCCGCGCAACCGCTCCCTGTAGGTCGCCTCGTCGGCTGGCACGTAGTTGTTCAATATCAGCGGAACATTGGTGAGCGCGCCGCTGGCGTAATCCTGCGCGTCGAACGGGTCGTCGCGGAAATCATAGAGATTCTCGAGGTTGTAATTGACCACGGCCAGCCGCCCTTCGCGGTCGGCCGCCTGGAAGGGATGGTTCAACGCGGGATCAGTTCCTGGTATGAAGCTTGGCGTGGTTTTCACGTGGACGGCATACCGTCCATCCAGGGACAGGACCACGCCCGTCACCGCAGCGCGCAGCACCGCGAAGGTCCGCGCGGCAGGCAGCATGGCGGCGGCGTCGTTGGCGGTGCCCTTCAGGCAGGCGTCGCCGAGGAGAAAACGGTATTCGTTGCCGTTGTCAAACAGCGTTTCCGCCTGGTCGTCCAGGGGGTGCGCGTCCCGGAACACGCGCCGGGCATAGGCGTTGGTCCGCGCCAACACCGGGGCGTCGGGCCGGATCAGGTGCAGGCCGGAAACCTTGCGCACATTGTCCTGGAACACGCCTTGGACCGAGCTGCCGGCAGGCACGATACAGCGCATGCCCAGGCGTTGCGCCCAGTAGTCGGTGGCTTCGGGAGCCGTCTCCGGCGGCCGGGCCTCAAAGGCCTGCAACTCCTGGTCCGGATCCACGTTGCGGCGCACAAGGCGCACCACGAAAGCATCGTCCAGAACCAGTTGGCCGTCCATAAACTCGACGGTGCCGCTCACCAGCAGTTCGTCGCCGCGCGTGGGGCTTGCAACGCCGTCCTTGCCAGGCAGGCTGCCGTCGTCATCCAGGATCAGGGGCAACCCGTCGGCGGTGTCCGGGTTGTCATCGTCCGTGGCGGCAGAATTATACAGAACCATGCCGCGGACGGGGTCGCCGCGGAAGGAAACCCACCGCACGGGCTCGACGGCGATAGCCTGTACCAGCACGTTCTGACCGAGCCAGGCTGAATTGGTTTCAGGAACGGCGTGGAGCAGGCCGATGGGCGTGGGGCGGGGTTGGCAGGCGCTCAGCACCGCGAGGAGGGGTAGCAGGGGGATGACCAGCATTCTTTTATTCATAGTGCCGCCTACAATAGCACTCGCCGGGAACAGATCAACAGGAACTCCGCGTTGCGCCCGTGGTTTCCGGATTGAATTCAATCCCTGCGCAACAATCGGCTTGAATAACCTGCCGCATGCAGTACGATGTAATTGAACTTATAAACGACACGGAGGACCGGATGAAGAAGCTGATAATGGCCACCGCATGCCTGGCTGCTGCAACGGCAGCCTGGGCCCAGGCACCGCAGGAAAAAATCACGGTGATCAATACGCCCGAGGAAAAAATCACCGTCATTGAAACCGAAACCACGGTCCAGAAACCAGCGCTCAAGGACGCTGCGCCGGCCGACAACAAGCTCTACTACAAGCCGCAGGCCGCCCAATCGCCCCGCGAGTTGATTGCCTTTGCCCACCTGGGGTTTCCGGGCGAGGGCGATTTTGACCTGTACCGCAACGTGTTCGGGCCGGAGATTGCGTATCGCGATTGGACCTGGAGCCCGCTCGGGATCGTCGTCGAGGGCGGCGCGCTGTGGTCGGATGCCCGCAGCAATGCCAAGGATGTGTTGTCCGGCGAGTACGGGTCGTTTAGCGGCTACGCCGTGCAGTACCCGGTCGGTCCGTCACTGGCGTTCCATATCGTTGATACCGATACGTGGGATCTGAACGTGGAGGCCGGTGTGCGCTACGTGTTCATGCAGTCCCACATGGATTACGAGTGGGACCACGTCGACCGCAAGGACCACGTTAAAATAAATGACAACATCATCGGGGTCGCGGCGCTGGATGCGGATTATGCGATGGCTGAACGCGTGGCCCTGTTTGGTGGCTTGGGCCTGCAAGCGGACTTCATGAAGGGCAAGATCACGGTGGGCGATGTCGACGCGCGGGATAACGAGTTGCAGGGATTTTACCTGCGCCTTGGCGCGCGCATCCTGCTCTGATCCGTTGGCCGGCCGCGGCGCGCGACCATGGGCCGGCTGATCCCATCTCCCCTGGTTCCGGATGGTGTTGCCGGCGGCGGCTCTGGCGTATGCGTGCAAGGCCGCCGGTTCACCCATACCGCCGCGACGTTCTGGCAACGCTTGTTCAACGAGGCCCGGCAGCTTTCCACCCAAGCCTTGGTCCTCGAACTCTCTGCGCCCGAGACATCCGCCATGGATCGTGAACTGCTGGACCCGGCTGCGGCCCTGAACCATTCCATTGCGCGCTGGGTGCATGCCGATGCCTCGGCGATCATGGCCGATACCTTGGCGGAGTTGGAGTGGTCCGGGCCTCCGGCGCTGGTCCGGCTGGATGTCCGGCAGGCCGACCATGACCTTTATCAGGGCGCCTTGCCGGCAGACTGCGTGGATGCTGAAACCTGGCCCTATTTCGTGGCTTGGTTGCTGGAATGGTCCGGCCTGGCCGCCTGCCTCTGGTCGCAGGACCCGCTGCGCGGAACGGTGTCCTTGCGCGACGCCGACACCGGCGCGGCCGTGGAGGCCGCGTTCCATCTCACGTGGCCCCCCTTGGGAGATGGCCTGAGACAGATGGTGTTGACCCTCGCCGTGCCGGCAACCAGCACATAAACAAACGGAATGTCCAAGGGTATGATGGACGCTGGGATCACGGTTATGGAATCACAGGGCAACCCATGAACAGGACAACGGCGGGCTGGTGCCAGGCGGCGTGGCTGTGTGGGATGGCTGCCGTGGCGGTGGCCGTGTCTTCGGCTTGGGCCCAAGGCGGGCGCAGCGTGCCCGTCATGGTGACCGACGCTCCGGCATGGATTGATCTCGCGGGCAAAGCTGACGCGGCTCCGCGCATGGTGGCCCCGCAGGTCCTGAAAACAGCGTCCGGATTGCGTGTGACCGTGGCCGTGCCGGGGTTCATGGCCGGGGCGCGCCGGAACGCCATGGGCGCAACCTTTGCCGAGATCACCATTCCGGGCTGGAGCCCACGCATGTCCGAGGTTGGGGCACCGGCCGTGCCTTTTCGCAACGTGGTGCTGGAAATCCCGGCCGGCGTTGAGCCGACCGTCCGCCTGGCCTCGGCCGGCACCGTCACCGTGACCGGGCTGGACGTGTGGCCTGCGCAACCCCTGCCGCTGGACGTGGTCCCGTCACCGCCGCCGGCGTCGTTCCAGCAGCAAGCAGCCATCTATGCGCAGGATACCTTATATCCCGCCAGTCACCTCATTGGCTGGTCCACCGGGCGCCTGCGTAACCGGCGCCTCCTGGTTCTCGAGCTAGCCCCCCTGCTGGTCCGGCCTGCGCGGCGCGAGGGGGTCATGGCCACGCACCTCGAGATCGCGGTGGACCTGGCGCCGGCCGGCCGGCACGCCGCGGCCGCAGAATGGTTGGTCGAAGATGGTTTTTCCACAGGTACACCGTCCAAGTACATGATCCTGTTGGACGACCAGTACGCCACTAATGCGTTGCTGGCGGAGTTTGTGGAGTGGAAGCGGCGCAAGGGCTATGATGTGGCGCTGGTGCGGACGTCGGATATCCACCCGTCAGGTGCGCCGTCGTGCACCAACGTCGTGGATTACATGCAGGCCCTGCCGGCCGCGGAATATCCCGAGTACCTGCTGATCATCGGCCACCAGGACCCCGCAACCGGCGTGGCGGCCTGGCCCTTCACCACCACGTCCGGCGGCTACAGCGACCTGTACACCGCCTGCCGGGACAATGAGGATTTCTACCCGGACCTCTACTACGGCCGCCTGCCCGCCACCAACCATGCCAGCTTGGACCTCATGCTCGACAAGGTAATGGCCATGGACCGCGCGCCGCCGGATGGCGGTCTGTTCCAGAAGGTGTGCATGGCCGGCATGATCCAGGACAGTGACCACAACAACGTGGCCGACCGCCTGTTTTGCGAGACCATCGACGCCCTGGCCTGCTACTTCGAACAGGATGCCGGCGGCGTGGAGTACCAGTGCCGGCGCGCGTTGGTGAACCCCGACAACGTCATGTCCAACTGCGCCTGGAACAACGACTCCATCGTGTGGAACGCGGGCCAGGTGATCGGCGGGCGTGTGTTCCAGCACTTTGTGTCCAACGACGTGGCCGTGGCGCGCATCCTCGCCGAGGTCAACCAGGGCGTGATCCTGTTGCAGCACCGCGACCACGGCCAGGTGAACGGGTGGGGTTCGCCCGGGTTCAACAGCGCCCATGTCCGCGGCCTGACCAATGGCGTGAACCGGCCGCTGGTCCTGTCGCTGAACTGCCTGACCGGCGCGTACCACAAGGACGACTGCTTCATGCGCGCCTGGCTGGAGCAACCCCATGGCGGCGCCTACGCCGTCCTGGCGGCCACCGATGAGAGTTACTCGTGGCGCAACGACTGGATGACCTACGGCGTCTATGCCGCATTCCTGCCGGACTTCCTGGCCTGGCACAATGCCAGCCTGGACCCGGACTGGCCTAAAAACCTGCCTGTGCCCGGCGGCGCGTACGGGGTGGCAGGCAGCGCCCCGCGGCTTGGTTCCATGCTGAACTTCGGCAAGATGTACATGGGCGAAAATTATGGCTATGACCTGTCCACTTTTCTCCTGTTCCATGTGTTCGGCGACCCGGAAACCTTTGTGCAACTGCTTGCGCCGGCCACCCTCGCCGTGGCGCACCCCGCGACCGTGGGCCCGGGCGCGGCCACCATCACGGTCGCGGCCGGCGTCAGCAACGCGCAGGTCTGCCTGCACAGCGGACCGCTGGGAGTGCACGCAATTGCCAGCACCGGCGCGGACGGAATGGCGGCGCTGGCCATGTCCCCGGCGGCGACCGGCGTTGTGCATGTGACCGTCACCCGCCAGGGCTGCCGGCCCTACGCGGGCGTGATCGCGGTCCGCAACGCGGACCTGGTTGTGGCCCCGGCCACGGATTTCAGCACCGCGTGCCGGGAAAGCCGGCCACCGCCGTACCCGGCAGCCGGGTACATGGTGTCCAACCCATCGCCCGGCGCCGTGACCTGGACCTGCCGGCAGGATGCGGTGTGGCTGGACGTGACGCCTGCGGGCGGCGAACTAACGGCGGGTGGGATTGCCGCCGTGAGCCTGGCGGTCAATGGCCAGGCCGTCGCCCTGCCTGCGGGAACGTATACCACCCGTGTAGCCTGGACCGTGGCGGGTGGCCTGGTGGCTGCGGCGCGCGTGGCCCGCCTGGAGGTGGTCGCGGCGTACTCGAACTTGCTGCGCAATCCCAGCTTTGAAATTGCGGGGTCCTCGGATTCCAACGCCTGGCATTGGGAACCCGGCGCGCCGGATACGCGCGGCGGCGCGTGGGGCACGGCCCGGCGCGTGAACTGGCGGCATCATCCTTCCGGCGCGGGATCGTGGTGCGCCGCCATTCGCGGCGCGGAGGCTGGTGCAACGTCGGGCGGCTGGTGGCAGCAGGATTATGGCGTGGTGCCGGGTGAGCGGTACCGCCTGTCGGGTTGGTTCTGGGCCGGCGAAGGTGGTACGCCTTGGACCGCCGCCGTGCAGGCGCTGAAGCTGGTGTTCGCAGCTGAGGCGGGCGGGGTGACCACGGAGGTGGCTTGGATTGAGGAACCGCTCACGGATCTCGGCGCGGCATGGCAGTACCGCAGCCTGGAGGCTGTGGCGCCGTCCAACGCCAACGCCGCGGTGGTTAGCGTGTACGCTGCCGGCGTGGGTCCCACCGGGGCGCTGCAGTTTGACCAGCTTGCATTCGATTTGATGGCCGCAACCACCGGAACCTGTCACGTAGCTGCCGCGGGCTCCCATGCTGCGCCATTTGCCAGCTGGGCCACGGCGGCCACCAACATCCCGGCCGCGCTGGCTTGGGCCGCGGATGAAATGACGGTGCGGGTTGCATCCGGCACGTACTTGCTTGATGAACCCCTGGTCATGAACCGTAACGTGCGCTTGCAGGCAGAGGCTGGTGCGGGCTCCGCGATCCTCGACGGCCAGGGGGCGACGCGTTGCCTGTACCTGGCCCACACCGGCGCGGTGGTGGACGGGTTCACCATCCGCGGGGGCCTGGCGCAGGGCGCATGGCCGGATGACGCCGGCGGCGGCGTGCTGGATTGGTGTGGCGGAGCCCTCGTGAACTGCGAGATATTGGGCAACCATGCCGCGGGCCCGGGCGGGGGTGTCTACTTCTACAGGCCCGGGTGGCTGACTGACTGCATCGTGGCCAGCAACACCGCGGATGGCGGCGCAGGGGGCGTGCAATCCACCAACGGCGCGCCAGTATTCGATCATTGCATCATCCGGGACAACACCGGAACGCAGGCCGGCGGCGTGGCGGTCGCGGGCCATGCGGGTCCAGCCGGCAGCCTGGAAAACTGCCTGGTGACAGGCAATCAAGGCGGTCTGGCTGGCGCCTTGCATGCGGACGGCGGCGCGGCGTCCCCGAGCCTGCGCCATTGCACCGTGGCAGGCAACCGGGCGGCCGATCCTGCGGGTGGCGCGATCCGCGCGGCACATGGCGCTGCGCCCGTGCTGGAAAACTGCATCGCGTGGAGCAATGTCCCGGCCGCGCTCGCTGGTGCCGGCATCCAGGCCACGTATAGTTGCATCGAAGGCGGATGGGCGGGGGCGGGGAACGTGTCAGCTAACCCGGCACTGGTCCCCGGCTCCCACGCCCTGGGTGCGGGGTCACCGGCCATCGACGCCGGGTTGACTTCAGGCGCGGCGGGCGCGGACTTGGTGGGTGTGCCACGGCCGTTGGACGGCGACAACAACGGCGCCGCCGCCGTGGACATGGGCGCTTTTGAGTTCGTGCATCCTGCGGCAGATACCGACCAGGACGGCATCCCCGACAGCTGGGAAGTTACCCGGCGGCTGGACCCTTGCCACCATGATGCGGAGTTGGACGCTGACGAGGACCATCAATCCAATTTCGAGGAATATATCGCCCTGACCGATCCGCGGGATGCCGCCGATTTCTTCCATTGCCTGATTCGCTGCCCGGCGCTGCTGGTTTCCGTGGTTGAGTGGCAGGCGCTGACCAACCGTGCGTACCGGGTTTGGGTGGCCACCAACCTGTTGGCCGGTTGGGATCTGGCTCTGCCGGCTACCACCCCCGTCGCAAGCGGCCTCATGGCCTATACCAACCAAGCAGAATCGGTCATCCTCTACTATCGCG
Source organism: uncultured Verrucomicrobiota bacterium (assembly GCA_964489425.1). Classification (GTDB taxonomy): domain Bacteria; phylum Verrucomicrobiota; class Kiritimatiellia; order RZYC01; family CAZAYP01; genus CAZAYP01. The sequence continues at coordinate 41,528 of CAZAYP010000016.1, forward strand.
TCCAGGCCTTGCTGGAGCCGTAGCTCAAGATCGCGAAGTCCGTATTTGGCAAAACCGGATAACCCGCCGCGCGGTCAGGCCGGGCGGTAGAGCAGGGGAATGCCTTCGGCGGCATCTTGCCACACCACCTGGTTGGTGGACACCCGGCCAAAATGCTCAAAACAGACGCCCAGCAGGTGGATCTCCCAGTGGGTCTGGGCCAAAAACCGCCGGCAGAAATCGCGCTCGGTGTCTGGCCCGGAGGCGTCCTCCAGGTAGTAGCCGAACTCTTCGTGGAACCGGCGCGGCTTGAGATGGGGATTGTTGCTGTAGACGTTGAAGTTGCCCGACAGGCGCAGGCTGCGCACCGGACCCAGATCGGTCGGTGTTTCTACCAGGCGGGTTTCGGTATCCATGTTGAACGCCCGCAGCTTGAACAGGCGTACCGCCGCCAGGTTGGGCCGCGCCGCCAGCAGCGCCAGCGAAGCTTGGACAAACATGGCATCGCGCGCCAGGGCCCAGTCGTCCTCGAGGTGCAGCAGGTACTGCCCGCGCGCCGCCCGGATCCCGGCATTGAAGCTGGCGCCCGGCCCGCGGTGCGGCAGTTGCAGCAGCCGGTCTACGCCGTGGCGCGCTGCCACCAGCGGCAGCATGGACTGGTGCGGATCCTGGCTGCCGTCGTCGCAAATGATGATCTCCATCTGCGCGCGGGGAAAGGAGCACGTCGCCAGGAACCGCGCCAGGGCGTGGTCCAAATACCCGGTGCGGTTGTAGCTGAAAAAGATGACGCTAAGTGTCGGTTCCACCAGCGCGATCCGGGGCGCCTAGGCCCCTGTGGCCATTCTTTTCAGCACGCCCGTGGCGGCGTTGAACTCATCGATCAGCTTGTCCCACTCGGCGACCTGTTGCGGGGCAAAGAGCTCGGTCCAGAAATCATCATCCCAGAGCGCGCGCAGTTCTTCCACGCTTTTGCCCTGCTGCTCCACCCAGGTGAAGTACTTGAACTGGTGCAGGGCCTTGCGGTCAAAGTAGGTCAGTTCGCGAATGTTGTCCGTTGAAATACCCTGCAAGTACCGCGCAAAATGGACCTCCGCGTTTTCGCGCTGGTAGGCGCCTTCCGCCTCGCGCAGTTCCCGGATGCGCGAGTTGTACATGCCGGCCGAGTCGGTGAGCGGGAGGAAGATGACGTGGCGGTGATCCATGTCATACATCTTGGCGGTCTTGATGGCCGCCACCAGGTTGCAGATCGAGGAGATGCCGAGGGTCGGCAGCTGCTCCACCACGGCCACATTCACGCCGCGCCGGACCAGGGCGTCCTGGCCGGGTTTTTCGTTGAACAGGCGCAGCAGCTGCATGGTTTGCTCGTCGTCGATGGCCGCGACCACGTCCGTGTTGCGGACGTTGTGAATCCATGGCACGTGCTTGTCGCCGATGCCTTCGATGCGATGGGCGCCAAACCCGAACTGGTAGAGCGTGGGGCACTGCAGCGCCTCGGTGGCCACGATGCGGACTTGCGGGTGGCGCGTGCGCAGGAAGTCGCCGGCGGCGATGGTGCCGGCCGACCCCGTGGCGCTGACATAGCCGGCCAGCCGCGAGTTGGGCGTGTGGAAGTGGTGCTCGTAGATTTCGTCAATGACCGACCCGGTCATCTGGTAATGCCAGATGGCATTGCTGAACTCCTCGAATTGGTTAAAGATGACGATCTTGTCGCCGCGCTCGCGGCGCAGCTCCCAGCACTTGTCGTAGATTTCCTTGACGTTGGATTCGCATCCCGGGGTGGCGATGATTTCGTCCGTGCCGATCTCGCGCAGCCAGTCGAACCGTTCGCGGCTCATGCCTTCGGGCAGGATGGCGATGGCGGGGCAAGCGAGCAGGGCGCAGTCGTAGGCCCCGCCGCGGCAGTAGTTGCCCGTGGATGGCCACACGGCCTTCTGGCAGGTGGGGTCGTAGTTGCCGGACACCAGGCGCGGTACCAGGCAGCCGTAGGCCGCCCCCACCTTGTGGGCGCCGGTGGGGAACCATTTGCCCATCACGCCCACGATCCGGGCATCCACGCCCGTGAGCGCGCTGGGGAACTCCACCCAGTTGCCCTGGTTGTAACCGCCGCCCTTTTCCTTGGGCTCGTTTTTCCACGTGATCCGGAACAGGTTCAGCGGGTTGATGTCCCAGAGCCCGATGCTTTTGAGCTTGGCCGCGATCACCTTGGGCACCAACTGGGGATTCTTCTGCTGGGCAAAGGTGGGCAGGATGATGTTGCGCGCCCGCGCGCGCTCGATACTCCGGGCCAGGATATCCTTGCGAATTGTTCCGATGATTTTCATGTGGCTCCTCTTGGTTGCAGCCGTCTTATAACGATTTCACATACGGCCCTATTGTTATGACGCCCGGCAGGCTTTGTCAATAACACGCGCCATCTCGGCGGTCATTCCGCCGCCGGTGGCGGCCTGGGGAACACCGCGAGGCGTAGGTGGGTGGCGCCGTACGGCACGAGGGTAATGGTTTCCGCGCGGGCCGCGGTGCGGGCCTGGCCGGGCAGATGCGGCGTGACCCGGCGCTCCTTGTAATTGTCCAACGTCCACCCCAACACGCGATGCGCCGGGACCCGGATGCGCAGCGGGGTGGTGGCGGCCTCCCAGGGATTTTCCGGCATGGGGCGGCGCATGACGCGGGCCCGGGCGCGCACTTCGTCCGGGGCCAGGGCGTACTGCCAGGGGCCGGCCGGCTCCATGTCCCAGGCAGGAAACTTTGCGCCATCCGCGGCCGGGTTGGCCAGGGCCGTGCGCCGTTCCGGGACCGGCAACGCATACAGGAGCGGCCCGCGCTCAACCACCACCCCGTTGGTGGGCCAGCGTTTCAGCCCCAGTTCCATGGGCAGGTCCAGGGTCAGCAGGTCGCCGTCGTGGAATTCACGGTCCAGGCGCACAAACGTTCCGGGTTTCAGCCTGGCTGCGGCGGGCTCCCCGTTGATCCGGAGCGCCGGCGCCTTGCACCAGCCGGGAATGCGCAGATACAGCGGGAACCGCGCCGCGCCATCCGCCTGCACCGCGAACTCGATCCGCTCGCCGAACGGGTAATCCGTTGTTTCGGTGATCCGCACGCTGCGCGCCGGGTTGCCCGCGGCCAGCCTGAATTCGCTGGGCCCGTACAGCGCGGCCACCGCACCGCCATCCGCGCTTTGCAGCCACATGCGCGCAACGTAGTTGGGCATGGCGCGGTGGATGTTGCCGGAGCAGCACTCCACATCGTGTCCCGGCCGGTACGCCATGCGGCCGCCCCAGAAATTGTTGTGGCTGGAGTTGGTCGTGCAGCGCACCTGGTTGGGGCTGGAAAAATACTGCAACGCCTGGAAATCCTTGGTGACGGCGCCGGGCAGAGCATTGAATACGGCGCGATCGATCTTGTCCGCCCAGCGGGCTTCGCCCGTGGCCAGCAGCAGATAGCCGGCGTTCCAGGTATAATCGGTGATATTGCAGGTCTCGTGGCTTTCGCGCGCGGCGCGTCCGCCAAGGTTTTCATGACTGCTGGGCACGCCGTCCGCCAGCATGTGGTGGCGGTCGAACTTGCGGTGGGCGCTGCGCGCGGCGGCCAGGAACTGGGTGTCGCCCGTGTAGCGGTAGAGGATCGCGGGCAGCTTGCTCTTCTCCATGGCCGACACGCCGTGCTCCCGGAACCGGTTGGTGGACAGCAGCGCCGGCAGATGAGCGCGCTCGTTCTCATCCTGGTTGAAGCGATCGTAGGACCGCAGCGCCAGGCGCAGCAGCGCCGGGTCCCCGGTCTGCGCATAGGCCCAGCACATTTCCTCGACATTGCACACGGCCCGGCCATGGCTGAACTTGGACGGGTGCGCCAGGTAATGGCGTTGCAACGCGGCCGGGATGCGCGGGTCGCCGGTGGCCGAGTACTCGGCCATGAGCGCGCGAAAGAAGACCGCATGAATCCAGGGGTTCAAGTCTGCGCCGGGGCCGAGGTAGCCGGACGCATCGCAGGGGTGGGCCAGCACGTAGTCGATGTTGGCCTGCACGCGGGCCACCAGGGCTGTGTCGCCCAGCAGGTACCCGCAGCGGATGGCGCCGTCCAGGTAATACCCGGTCTGCTCGTAGGGCCACCAATCGATCTTGTGGTGCCCGTCGGGCGTCGCGATTTGCCCCTGCCACATGCAAGTATTGTAAGGATAGCCCATGACGTCCGGGTGCCCGGTCAGCCCGTCGCGCTGATACTCCAGCCAGGTCCGCAGCCAGCCGGCCGGGCGGATCGCGGTGAGTGGCGCCTCGCGAAACACGGCGTGGTCCACGACCCCGGTGGTCGCGCCCGCGGCGGGCAGCGCGCCCAGCAGGCACAGTTCCAGGATCATGCCGCCCTTGCGCTGGGGCCGCTGGCGCGGGGGGCTGCGGTTCGGGCGCGCTTTCACGGTTTCTTGGCCTGCAGCGCGGGTTGCATCAGGATCCAGAAATCGTCCGGCGCCTCGGCCTTGCCAATGAAGTACTCGAGCCGCGGTTGCAGGCTCAATGCGACGCTGGCGCTGTTGAAGGCGAGCGTGTAAAAGTCCAGCATGATGCTGTCGTCCGGCCGGCGATAGGTGGACCAGCCTTCGCACGTGGTCTGGCAGGTCGGCGAGATGTCGCTCCACAAGCTGCAGGACGGCCGGCAGTTGACACAGTCGCGGTAAGGATACGAGGAGTAGTAATAGTACTCGTCGCACAAGTCGCCGTAGCTGTGGCCGAACTCGTGCAGCGCCATCTCGGGTCCGTAGTACGTGCCGCCGTAAGCCATGGCATACGAGGACACGCTGTCGGCCTGGTAATCGCCATAGTCGCGGTACCCGCCGCCGCAGTAAGTGGCGGTGTTGTGCACGACCAGGATTTCGTCATAGGCGTAGCCGGAGCCCGCCGCGGCCGCCAGCACCGACCCCAGCTCGCAACACATCAGGCGCGCCGTGCCGTAACACCCGCACCAGCACCCCAGGGCGGCCGTGTTTTCGTATACATGCACATTGACTTTCGATTGCGCGGCGTTGAACGGCGACGTGGCCAGGATCAGGTTTTTCATCGCTTCCGCCCGGGCGCGGAACGTATCCATCTGGGCCGCCTCGTAGCCACTGGCCACGATGAGCAGGTTGAAGTGGCCCGGCTGGGACGGAACCATTTTTGCGGACGTCGATCCGGCCCGGGGTTCCGGCAGGCGGCACTGGTCTGCCAGGAGCGGTTGCCGACGGTTGACCAGGCGTACGCTGCGTGCGGCTTCGACGGCCGGCAGGAAGATGGCGGTTTGCGGCAGATCCAGCTTGATGGTATCTGGCCGGGCGCTGCCGGGCGTGGTTTTGTCCCGCGCGTCGGGCGGCGGCACCTGGACGGTGTAGTGGTAATAGAAGTCGCGGCTGTAGCATACCTCGCCCGCGGCATCCAGCAACTCCGCCCGGAAATCCAAATCTAAATCCAGGGCGTTGGTTGGGCCGGCGGCGTAATGGTTGGGCAGTTGCCCGGGCGTCACGGCCACGTCCCGGATAATCGGCCATCCGGACTCAAGCACCGTGGACACAATGATCACATGATCATTGCTGGCCGCTTCGGCAACCAGCCGCGCGCCCGCGAAGACCAGCGCCGCCACACCTGCTTGCCACCATATCTTGTTGCAGTTCATGATGCCTCTTTCCCATAAGCCTGTGACCGGCTGATCATGCCCATGACATTATAAATCAAGCGCGCCACGGCAAAGTCCGGCGCCGGGAACCCGTCGATGGGCGCCAGTTCGACAAAGTCCATGCCCACCACCCGGCGGCCGGCGATGATCCGGTCGAGGATGTTGATCAGGGTGTACCAGGCCAGGCCGCCGGGCTCGGGCGTGCCGGTGGCCGGGATGATCGAAGGGTCCAGCGCGTCCACGTCGATGGTCAGGTACACTTGCTCGGGAAACCCGGCCGGCAGGGTGAAGGTGCGGCCATCCGTGGCCGCGGCTGCGTCCGCGTCCAGGTGCGGGATGCCGCGCTCGGTGCGCCAGGCGGCTTCCACGGGCGACAGGCTGCGCACCCCGACTTGGAACAGCGGCAGGCCCAGGTCGACCACCCGGCGCGCGGCGCAGCCATGGCTCCAGCGCGTGCCCTGGTACGTTTCGCGCAGGTCCGCATGGGCATCAAACTGCACCACGCCAAACACCGCGCCTTCCTGCCGCAACGCGTGCACCGCGCCGAACGTGATCGTGTGCTCGCCGCCCAGCACCACCGGCACCTGCTGCCAGCGCCGCACCGTGGCCACGCGCTGGCCGATGCGTTCGAGCACGGTTTCGGACGGCCCGTCGCAGGGCACGGGCGGATGCGTGTAGATCCCGCGTTCCGCGGGCACGCCCTGGCCGTCGTAGACTTCCAGGTATCGCGAGGCGTCCAGGATTGCGGCCGGGCCCAGCTCCGTGCCCTTGCCGTAGGACACGGTTTTTTCGTACGGCACCGGGATCACGTGGAACAGCGCCTGGTCGGGCGGCGGCGGCTTGTTTTCGGATCCCAGGAACGGCGGGTAGGGGGATGGTGGCGGAGGATTCATATCATGCTCCCGGGCTGTTTGGCGTCCAAGGCCGTCATATGGATCTTACGGCAGGTAGGCGCGGATGCGGTAGAAACGGCCGGTCCACACCAGGCTGTCGGCGACCGACTCAACCCCGTCGTGGCCCGGTAGGTTGGTGGCCAGCGGCGTCCACCCGGCGGGCTGGCGCAGGTCGGTGCTGGCTTGCACGTCGTAGCGGCGGTTGGACACGGAAGGGAACCGGATCCAGCAGTTGACGCTGTCGAACGTGAGCGCGTCAAACTGCAGGCGGCTGGCGTGGCTGGTGGGGATGGTCCCGGTGATGTGTTCCTGCCAGGTAAAGTATCCGTCCTGATCCACGTCATTGGTGGCCGCCGCGTCAAAGTTGTTGGTCCACCCGTAGCTGGCCAGCCACCATTTGGGCGTGGAGTTGGTCGCCAGGTCCGGGTCGAACCGCGCGGTCAGGCTGGCCGGCGCGCTGACCGTCAGGGACAACGCCGGGTTGGTTTCCTGGCCGCCGGGCGCATCGCCCTGCCATTGCACAAAGTGGAAGTACGGCGCCGCGCTGGCGGCCACCGCGAGGTTGGTGCCGCGCCGCTGCCACGCCGAGACCGGCGTCACCGTGCCGCACCCGTTGGTGCCCAGCGCCACCCAGTAGTTGGTCAGCCACTGCCAGGCAATGGTCGTGGTGTTGGAAAGGACAAACGCCGGGATGTTCGTGGTGGTGCCGGTGGCCGGTGCGCTGCCGCTGCCGGTCCAGCCCCGGCAGAGGTACTGGGTGGTGCCCGCGGTCGCCGGCGACCCGTTCACCCGCGCGGTCACGGTGGTGCCCGCGGCCAGCAGGTGCTGCCCGGCGGCGGGGTACGGGGTGCCGTGGGCCGAGCTGACATTCAGCGTCACGCTGAGCGCGGCGGCCACGGTCACAAATGCCGCGCTGGGCACGCCCCAGCGGCCGTTGGTGCCCTGGCTCTCGATCCACACCAGGTGCCGGCCGGGGCTGAGATTGGTGGCCGCGAACGTGACGGTGACCGTTTCGGCGTTGGCGTTGAACGATCCGTCCACGGCGGTCATGGCGTACAGCACCACGCCGGTGGACCACGACGGCACGTCGAAAGAAAACCGCGCCGCCTTGATCCGGCCGTTCTCGCTCGAGCTGGAGTAGCGCGTGGCGTCCGCCTTGGCGCGCAGGGTCACGCTGGCGCCGGCCGTGACGCTCGTGGGCGCCACGGTAATCTGCCACGTGTCCGGCCCGGCCGGGTCCACGTAGGGCCGGCGGCTGGCCTTGCAGGCGTAAAGGAACGCGGGGTAGTTGGACGGCCAGATGGTGCTCTCGAAACTGCTGCAGGGCTCGAAGAAATCCGACCCCATCTCAAACGTGTACGCCGCCACGCCCCGCCGGCCGTACAGCCAGTCGTCCGTGCAGCCGCTGGCATAGTACAACCCGCTGCCCGAGGGCTCGGCCGAATAGCGGTTGTAGAACGCAAACTTGCGGCCCAGGGTCTGGAGCTGGTAGTGGTTGGGCGCCAGGGTGCCGGTCCAGCCCCAGGGGAACAGCACCAGGTCGCCGTAGCTGTGCAGGGTAATCATCAGGCCCGTGGCATTGGTGGACGCTACGTCCGTATCGCCGCTGCCGCGCCAGGACGCGAACAGGTTGGTCATGTAGGTTTCGATCGCCTGTTCCTCGGGCTCGGACGCGGCCGTGGGGCCTTGGTAAAGCTCATCGCATGAGTAGGTGCTGGAGCCGACCACGCCCCACTTGAAGTTGGCGTTGCGGTTCAGGTCCGTGCCGTAGTCGCCGCAGCCCGGCGGATACGTGCCGCAACTGCCGCCGTTGGAATAGTTGATGTTCTTGCGCTGCAGGCAGCCGGTCTCGGCGATCTTGCGGCCGTCCGGGTTGCACTGCGGCACGATGTGCACCTCGTAGAAGTCCACGATGGCGGTGATGTCCGGATCCTTGCCGTACTGCTGCAGCAGCTGCTCGGCAAACCGCGTGGCGGCTTCGGCCGTGGAATACTCGCGCGCGTGAATGGCGCCGTTGAGGAAGAAGCGTGGCTTGGGCCCGGCCACGGCGCGGTTGGAGATCTGCAGGACCTTGATGGCAAACCCGTTGGTGCCGCCGGCCGACTGCCGTTTCCAGCTCACGCCAATATTGGTCCACACCGCCAGCGTGGGGTAGTTGGAGGCCAGCAGGGCCATGGTGGTGTAGGTTTCTTCCACGGTGCGGTAACAGGTGTAGTCCGGGATGCCGGTGACCCCGGCCGGCGCCAACCGGCGCGGAACGTACATGCGCGCGGTTTTTTCCGCATCGATTTCCAGCGGCAGGCCGGACCGGACCAGGGCTTCGTATTGGTCCGGCCGCACGCGGGCCACGAAGTACTGCTCCGCGCGGTGCACCTCCCAGATGTCCAGCGTGGCGGCCCAGGCGTTGAGCACGGCGCGGTCCGGGTAGTACACCCGCACCACCGTGGCCTGCTCCACCGTCAAGGGTGCGGCCGCCGCGGCCACGGCCAGGACCAGCAGGGCGGCCAGCGCCACGCAAGTTTTCCAAACATTGGAAAAAAAAGCGGGCGGTTTTCCAAACATTGGAAAATTACGGGACCGGTTTTCCAAACATTGGAAAAGTCGTGCCGGCATGGTTTCTCCCTCAGGCGAACAGGTCCAGGAACTGGCCGCGCATCTGGTCCTGGGCGCGCACCACCTGGGCGCTGGCTTTCATGTAGGAGCCGGCGGTCATCTGGGACACGGTTTCGGTGACCAGTTCGGGCGGCGCGTCCGTGGTGTGGACCGTGGCACGGACGCCATTGCGGTCCGGTTGGGTGGTCAGGCTGACGCCCTGGGCGTGCGCCTCCCGGTTGGTGATGTTGGCGGTGTTATGCGCCGACACGTCCAGCATGGTTTCAGCCGCGCGGATCCCTGAAATACCTTGTTCCATATTAAACAATAAATTACCCGTTGCGCGGCCGCTTGTAAAACGTCACAGGATCTCGATGACCGCGGCGCCGAAGGTAAACCCGCCGCCGAACGCGCACAGTCCGACCTTGTCGCCTGCCTTGGTGTGCGGCAGCAGCACCGTCAGCGCCAGCGGGATGGAGTTGGAGGAGGTGTTGCCGTATTCGCGGATGTGGTTGAACATTTTCTCGTTGGGGAACGTGATGTTGCGGTTGATGCTCTTGCGGATGGCCTCGATGATGCGCTCGTTGGCCTGGTGCGGGACGATCATGGCCAGGTCTTCGATCTTGATGCCCGCAGTTTCGCAGGCCAGGTCCATCATGTAGGTCATCATCTTGACCGCCATCTTGAACACCGGCTGGCCGGCCATCTCCATGTGCTCGGAGGTTTTCATGAACGGCACGTAGAGGATTTTCTCGTCGCAGGCCTTGGCCGCCAGCAGGGGCCGGCGCAGCACCAAGTGGACGTTGCCGGTGGGCTGGTCCAGGGTCAGCAGGGTGGCGGTGGCGGCGTCGCCGAACAGGAACAGGGTGTTCAGGTCCAGGTGGTTCAGGACGCGCGAGAGCGTCTCGGCCGTGATGACCAGCACGCGGCGGTAACGGCCGGCCTGGAGCATGTCGTACCCGTTTTGCAGCGCGTAGAGGTACCCGGTACAGGCGGCGTTGATGTCGTGCGCCTGGGTGAGCACCTCGGTGCCGGGCGGGGTCAGCTCGGTGAGCACGCGGCAGGCGAGGGACGGCGTGGCGGACAGCGGCGTGCCGGTGCTGCAGATGATGGCGTCCACCTGGCCGACGGTGAGCTGCTCGCGGGCCAGCAGGTCGCGGCAAGCCTTGACCGCAAGGGTCAGGACGCTTTCGTTCTCGCCGATCCAATAGCGTTTTTCCACGCCGGTCCGCTGGCGCACGTAGGACGAGTCCCACTGCGGGAACCCGCGCAGCAGGTCCTTGTTCTCCACCAGGCGTGAGCCCACGGTCGCGCAGACCGAGGAAATATACACCGGCACGCTGCCCCCGCTGGCGGGCGCGGTTACGGCTATGGCGGCCGGGTGGACTGGCTGGGGCGCGCGGCGTTCGAGCACCGGCCGGCCGGGGTCGGTCGGCGCGCCGCTGAGCCGCGCGCCGGCCGCGGCGGCCTTGATCTTCACGATCGGCGCGCCCACGGTCACCACGTCGCCCTCGGCGATCAGCAGCTCCACAAGGGTGCCGGCCACGGGCGCGGAAATGTCCATGGCGGCTTTGTCCGCCTCGACCGACACCAGCAACTGGCCCTCGGCCACGGTTTCCCCGGCCGCGACGTGCAGCTCGGTGATGCGCAGGGTCTCGTCCGACGGGCTGGACCCGATGGCCGGGACTACCACCAGGCCGGCTTCCACGCGCGGGGGCGGCTGCCAGGACAGGTCCAGGTCGAGCAGGGCGGCGGCTTTTTCGAGAATCGTTTTGAACGAGGGCAGCACCGCGAGCTGGTTGGCAAAATGGTAGGGCAGGTAGGTGTCGGCCTGGGCCAGGCGCGCGAGTTTCACGGCCCCGCCCAGGGCCTCGGCCACGGTGGCCAGGATCTCGGCGCCGATGCCGCAGGTGTGGTTGTCCTCGTGGACCACCAGCAGGCGGCCGGTCTTGCGCGCGGAGCCGAGCACGGCCGCCTGGTCCCACGGCGAGATGCTGCGCAGGTCCAGGACCTCGGCGCTGGCGCCCACGCGGGCCAGTTCGTCCGCCGCCTGCTCGCACAGCGGCACGGTGCTGCCGCAGCCCACCAGGGTGAGGTCCGCGCCGGCGCGGCACACGCGCGCTTTGCCGATCGGCACCAGGTGGCGGTCGAGATCCGCCGAGGTGGTGAAGCGCCGGTCGTTCAGCAGGCTCTTGGGGTACAGGAAAATGGTCGGCCGGCCCGATTCAAACGCCGCGTTGAGCAGGCCGGCGGCGTCGGCGGCCGTGGCCGGCATGAGCACGTCCACGCCGGGAACGTGCGCCATGACCGCGGTCGGGGTCTGGGCGTGGAACGGCCCCAGCCCGGGCCGGTACGCGCCGCAGATGGACATGACGATGACCGGGCAGTTCCAGTCGCCAAGGGTCCGCCAGTGCATGCTGCCCAGCTCGGAGATGATCTGGTTGTAGACCACCGGCAGGAAGTCTGCGAACTGGATCAGCGCCACGGGGCGCTCGCCGGCCAGGGCCCGGCCAATGGCCGCGCCGAGGATGGTGTTCTCGCTGAGCGGCGAGTTGCGGACTTGCGCCGGGCACTGGCGGCCCAGGCCGCGGGTCAGCCCGAACACGTCGCCCTTGGGATCCTCGATGTCCTCGCCGTAGAGGCTCACGCGCGGGTCGCGCTGCAGGTGCAGGCGCAGGGTTTCCCGCAGGGCCTCGAGCATGGACAGGTCGCGGCCGGCCTCGTGGCCGCGGTACTCGGCGGCGCCGGCCTGCAGCTGGTCGGGCAGGGGCTTCTTGGCCGTGAACACGGGCGTGGGCTCCGCTTCGTCGCGGATGGCCTTGTAGGCGGCGTCCACGCGGGCCGCGGCCTCCGTGTCGATGGCGTCCAGGGTGGCCTGGGCCACGCCCGCGGCGCGCAGGTGGCCGGCCAGCAGGGCGAGGGGATCGGCCGCCTGGATGCGGGCGATGTCCTCCGCGGGGCGGTACACGCGGTGGTCGTCGGCGTTCGTGTGGCTGCCGAGCCGCTCGACGCGCGCCACCACCAGGCGCGGCCCGCGGTCGGCGCGCATGGCCGCGATGACCGGCGCCATGGCCGTATGCAACGCCACCGGGTCGCTGCCGCTGACCCGCAGGATGGGCAGGCCGTAAAACTCGGCCGCCGGGCCCGCGGGCAGGTCGTACCACGTGCGGCCGGCGGTGGGCGTGGACAGCGCGTACTGGTTGTCTTCCACCATGAACAGGACCGGCAGGCAGGACCGGACCGCTTCGGCAATGGCTTCGAGCACTTCGCCTTCCTGGGTGCCGCCGTCGCCAAGGGCGCAGTAGACGATGGGCCGCGCCGGATCCGCCTTGACGGCCATGGCCACGCCCACGGCCTGGAGCGCGTTGTTGCCCACGACGGTCGGGGAGCTCAGGATCTGGAGCGCCCGGTTGCCGGGAAATCCAGGCATGCGCCGGCCGGCCGAGGGGGCGGACGGCTTGCCCAGGAACGAGGCAATGGTTTTCTCGAACTTCTCGCCGCGCGCGAGGACCAGCGCCAGGTCGCGGTAATGGCAGTGCAGCCAGTCCGCCGGGGTCAGCAGCGGCGCCAGGGCCGCCAGGCCCTCGTGGCCGGTGCAGGGCACGTAGAACGGCGCCTCGCCGCGCTGGGCAATGGCCTCGGCCAGCAAGTCCAGCCTGCGGGCCATGACCATCGGCCGGTATATCGTCAGCATGAGCTCTTTGTCCATAACCTCTTCCTGCCGTCCGCGGTCACGCGGAGGCTGACTTGTAATACTTAATCAAAGCCGCGGCGCGAGGCAAGCGCAACCGGCAGCCGCCGCCGCTTTTTTGCTGCATCGGCCGCCTCCGGGCGATATGCTCCGGCCCGTGAAAATAACCCTGAAAACGTATTACCGGATCGAGTTCCTGGGCGGGATTGTCGGGTTTGTGACCGAGGCGGCGCGCTGTTTCGGCGCCACGCCCAAGGAGGCGCAGGAGCTGGGCATGGCCGCCGAGGAAGCCGCGGTGCACATCATCGAGGGCTATCCCGGCGAGGGCTTGGACGAGCAGTTCGAGGTGATCTGCGCGCCGCGCGACGAGGGCCTGGAAGTGGTGCTCAGCAACATGGGCCTGCCGGTGAACACCAACGCCTTGCCCCACTACACCACCGCCGACCCCGAGGGCAGCATCAAGGGGCTGGGCTTTTTCCTGATCGCCAAGCTGGTGCACTCCCACCAGTTCGTCAACGAGGGCCACCGCGGCTGGCGCACGGTGCTGTTCAAGCGCCTGGCCGGGATGCGGGTGCCGGAACGGCGGGCGGCGGCCGACACGGATCCCGCCCTCGCGGTGGCGCGCGAGAAGCTGACCGTGCGCCGGGCCGAGCTGGCGGACGCGCCGGCGATCGTGGAGCTGGCCTATCACAACTACCGCTATTCCTACAGCAAGCGCGTGTTCTACTTCGCGGACCAGCTCCAGGACGCCCTGCGCACCGGCCAGGTCGTGTCGTTCGTGGCGGTCAACCCGGCCGGCCGGATCGTGGGGCAGATGGCGCTGCTCTTCGGCGCCGAAACCCGGAAGCTGGCCGAACTCGGGGCGGTGATGGTCCAGCCCGAGTACCGGCGCAGCATGGGCCTGCTGCAAATGGTCAAGGCCCTGCACCGCTATGCCCAGGAACACAACGCCGAGACGCCCATGGCCCAGGCGTACCTGGTGACCACCCACACCCTGTCCCAGCGCGTGTGCAGCATCTTCCATTTCGCCCCCATGGCCCTGCGCCTGTCCGTGCACGGCCGCGCCCGGTTCGAGGGCATCGCCACCGGGGTTCCCGCGCAGCGCGAAAGCCTGCTGTACGCGGTCATCCACAGCGCGCCGGACAACGTGCCGGTGCGGCTGTGCGCGCCGCCCGACCACGCGGCCATGATCGGCAAGCTGTTCCAGCAGGCCGCCGTGCCCGTGGACGTCCGGACCGATCCGGGCGCGCCCGACCCCGCCACCCGGATCCGGGCCGAGGTGCACCCCGACGAGCAGCTGGCCAGCCTCTGGGTGGAGGCCGCGGGCCAGGACCTGGCCGCCACGCTGCGGGCGCGCCTGTTCGAGCTCGAGGCGGACGGCATCAAGACCGTGATGATCCTCTGGCCGGCCGCGCGCGCGCTGCCGGCCGCGTGGACGGCGGAACTGCGCGCGCTGCAGGCCTTTTTCTGCGGCGTGCAGGCCGAAACCCCGGACACGTGGTGGCTGCTGTACACGCGCCTGAACGCGCAGCGCTTTGACTTCAACCAGATCCACCTGTGCGATCCCGCGGCCCTGGAGCTGCGGGATTACGTGCAACAAGGGTTCCAGGCCCTGGTGGAGGACCCGCCGCCGACCACCCCCGCCCCGCGGGCCGTGCCCGTGGAGAATCCCGATGCTCACTGACAACATCTTGAACCTGATCGGTAACACGCCGCTGGTGCGGCTCAAGACCGAGCCCATTTACGCCAAGGCCGAGTTCCTCAATCCCGGCGGCAGCATCAAGGACCGGGTCGCCCTGGCCATGCTGGAAGGCGCCGAGCGCGACGGCCGCCTGCGGCCCGGCGCCATGATCATGGAGCCGTCGTCCGGCAACACCGGCATCGGCCTGGCGCTGGTCGGGCGGCTCAAGGGCTACGCGGTGACCATCGTCATGCCGGAGAACATGAGCGACGAGCGCAAAAAGCTGATCCGCACCTTGGGCGCCGAGCTGATCCTCACGCCGGCCGCGGACGGGATCCAGGGGGCGGTCCAGCGGGTGGAGGCGCTGGCCGCGGCCGATCCGCGCATCCACGTGCCGCAACAGTTCAAGAACCCCGACAACCCCCGCGTGCATTACGAGGAGACCGCCCACGAGCTGTGGCGCCAGATGAACGGCGACATCGCCGCCTTCGTGGCCGGCGTGGGCAGCGGCGGCACGCTCCAGGGCGTGGGCCGGTTCCTGCGCGAACACAAACCGGACGTGGTCCTGGCCGCCGTGGAGCCGAAAAACGTGTCCGCCATCCTCGGCCATGAGCCGGGCCTGCACCAGATCCAGGGGATCGGCGACGGGTTTATCCCCGATATCCTGGACGTGGCAATGATCGACGAGGTTATCGAGGTGAGCGACGAGGACGCCATCGAGACCACCCGCCAGCTCGGCCGCGATTACGGCCTGCTGGTGGGCATCTCATCCGGCGCCAACGTCTGGGCCGCGCGGCAGCTGGCCCGCCGCATCCCGGGCGCCATCGCCACCGTGCTGCCGGACCGCGCCGAGCGCTATTTCAGCACGTCGCTCATGTAAGGCGCGCCGCGCGTAGCAGACCGCCGCGATCGCCGCGAACCCGGCGGCCATCCCCAGCGCGATCCCGCTTTTGGAAATCACCATGCTCGGGCCGTACGCCGGGTCCAGGTAGCCCCAGTTGCGCTCAAACAGCTTCACCCCGCTGCGCATGATCCACACCCAGCCCGCGTGCAGGCCGATGCAGAAGTACAGGTGCCGCTGCGCCGCGTAGAACAGGCACAGGCTCAGCCCCATCAGCCACAGGGTCCAGAACATGTACCCCGAATGCTCCCACAAAAAATCGTTGCGCGTGAACAGGTACGGCAGCATCTCAAACCCGGAATACCAGTGGGCGTGGGCCACGCCGATCGGCACCTCGGGCTTGGCAAAATGCAGGCCCGCATAGATCAGGCTGGCCAGCAGCGCCCCGGGCCAGACCCCCAGCCCGCGCCGCAGGATGCCAAAGATCACGCCCCGGAAGAAATACTCCTCGATGTAGCCCACCAGCATCGCGCCCACCAGGTACCCGGCCGCCCGGCCCCAGAACCCCGCGTTCAGCGCGCCCGGCGTCCACAGGTAGGCATGGAACAGCCAGCCGGAGCATATGCCGAGCACCATCGTGCCCACGCCCAGCCCCAGGCCCCGCAGCAGCCACCCGCGCCACGCCACGCCCCGCGGGAACCCGACCGCAGCCCGGTTGGTCAACCCGCACACCCGGACCGCCGGGATGGCGCCGATCAGGATGGCGGCCAGGGCGCAGCGGCTGACCACCCCCTCGAATTCCGTGTCCCGCAGGCTGGCCAGCCAGGGCGCGGTGCGGCCCAGGGCGACCACGCCGTTGAACACCCAGGGCGCGACCAGGCCGGCCATGAAGATGGCAAACAAAAACAGGGCGGCCACCAGCGCCAGTTCCCGGCCGCGCCGCATATCTCAGGATTCCCTGGCCGGGGCGCCAAGATAGCTTTGCGCCGCCATAAACTTGTAGAGTTCGCGGCCGATCCAGGCGTCCGTGGCCGCGTAGGTGACTTGCCCCGGCGTCAGTTCGTGCCGCGCCCAGTTGGTCCGCTGCGCGCCCTTGGAGATGGACACGCGCAGCAGCACTGCCGCCAACCCCCGCAACCCGTGGTTCTTGATCCCGGCCCGGCGGGCCGTCGCGCCGAGGTCCACGAATCCCGCGGGCAGGAACGGCGCCAGGCCCTGCAAATCGGAGATGTCCCGGTCCAGCGCCACGCCGGCCTTGATGATGTTCGGCTGCGCCAGCAGGTGGCGCAACCCCTGGGCCAGCGGCACGTGGCGCAACTGGAAGATATACACCGCGTCCGCGGCGGCCAGCTGCAGCAGCGCCGGCGGGTAGCTCTCGCCTTTCTGGAACGCCGGCCGGGTCTCGACATCGAATCCCAGCAGCGCCTCGTGCTTCAAGCGCGCCACGGCATCGCGCAGTCCGCCCAACGTGTTGATGACATACACCGGGCCGGAATAGTGGAACTGGGGAAACGCCCGGATTTCCTCGCGCGCCATGGGCCGGTCAAATCCGGCCCGTCCTTCCTGAGTATGGTCTGATTCGTTCAAGGTTTTCCCATGTAGCCCGATTGCTTGGTACCCTATTCCGGCTCCGCAAACAAGGCTATTTACAATCTTGAATTCACCGCCAGTGATAACGCAGTTCCAGGGCGCAAACAGTGCCGACTGTGGATGCCTGATGCGGATAAGGGTGGTGAGCCGGGCGGGATTCGAACCCGCGACCCTGTGATTAAAAGTCACATGCTCTACCAACTGAGCTACCGGCCCGCTGTTCCACAATAAGTTCTTTCTTTATTGGCATTTTAGCCTATTTTCAAGGCTTTTCATCAAAAGCATTTGACTGCCTTTGGCCTCTGTGCCACTGTCCATGCATGACAGTGCAAGCCCATGAAAGTTTCATCACTTTTAACACCACCATCAAAAGTTACATCACAGAGGCAGCCTTGACCAACGCCAATTCAAAGAACATCATCGTGCGCAGGGGTATATACTACGTCGTGGCCCGTGTAAAGGGGAAAAGGATTTCTCAGTCCACCGGCATACGCTTCGGCGACCCCAACAGCAAGGACCTCGCCCAGAAGATCTGCCGGCGCATCCTGCAGGAGGCCCGCCTGGCGCACTGGGATGTGCTTACCGGGCTGAAGATGAAGGAGCCGTTCTCGTCCATCGGCGCCATCACCCGGACCTACCTGGAGAATGTGCGGCTGCGCGGATACCCGCGGTTCTCCACGGCCAAGAACAATGTCGGGGCCCTGCTGCGCATCGTCCGCAACGGCGCCGGAAGCGCCAAGCCGGAAGAATCGTCGTCGTCGCTGCTAACCGGCAAGCTGTGCCGGGATTATGGCGCGGCCTGCATCCCGGCCGTCGGCGGGCAGGAAGCCATCGACGCCGCGCGCCGGGCCGTGCGGTCGGTCCTGCGCCAGGCCCGCTCAATCTTCAAGCGCGATATGATGTCGGTGTACTCCGAGCTGCGGCTCCCGGACCTGCGCGGGTTCATGGATGAATATGTGTGCGCCGCGCCCATGCTCCGGTGGCAGCGGCCGGCCGATGCAGAGCTGGCGCCTATCCTGGATGGCGGTCCCAAGCTCCGGGATACGCGGCCGGATCTGTATGCCGTATGGCTGCTGGCCTGGCACCTGGCCATGCGCGCCGGCGAGATGGCCCGCGCGCGCTGGAACTGGATCGAGGAGATCAAGGGCCGGCACTACATGCGCATCTGCCGGCGGCCGGATGAGGGCTATGCTCCCAAGGGCTGCGAGGGCTGGGTACCCATCCACCCGGACGTGCTCAAGGACTTGCTGGCGCTCCAGCGCTCCGGCGACCTTTACATCCTGCCGGGTGGCACGCTGTCGGCCCGGGAAGACCTGGTCCTGCGCGAGTTCGCGGACTGGATGCGGTCCCTGGGCTGGAAGCGGATGCACTGCGCTCACGACCTGCGCGCTCTCCGCGGAGACCGCTGGCGCCAGGCCTACGGCCGGGATACGGCCCGCGATTGGCTCAGGCACACCACGGTCCAGGTGTCGGCAGATTCGTACAGCGACAGCTTCAACGACCACGAGCCGATTCCGTAGATCACGCGCTCAATGCTCCAGGGCTGGTTCTCGCGGCCTCTTGGCACAAGGTTTTGACGGTCTCGTCTTGGTGTTAGCCTCGATATTGATTGGTCCTGACTGTGGCAGCCTGGAGAAGCTGTCGTAGAGCCTGACCATGTAATTGAGCAGCACCTCGCCGTAGAACTCTTTGATCTTTGAGGTGATCGCCTCGCCTTCGCCCATTTCACGCGCTAGGGAACAGAGTTGCTCCAACAGCGCGTGGACGGCCATTACGTGATGCTTGATCCGCTCCGCCGCTGGCAGGCTGGGATCGTCGGTCATCAGGGAAATATTGACGCCCAGGACGTTCAGGTATTTCAATATATCGCCCCAGTTCAGTTGACTGTCCTGGCCCGCTTCCATGCGGCAGATCTTGCTGGCGTTGACGCCCATCCTGGCCGCGAGCTGCCGCTGGGTCAGTCTCCTGGATGTGCGCAGACCAATCAGCATGAAAACAAGGCGTGTATTGCGATCATGCTCCAGCACTCCCTGTTCGGCGCTGGGATCGTCGGTCAACTTGGCGGCCAACTTGGCAATGTCGTTTATCGTGTTCATGCTATCAATCCTGTTTCAGTGATCTGGTTGCTTCGTGGCATCTTCGGATATCGTCGCGCTGCGTATCTTTGCTGCCGATGGTCAGAACGCGCACAACTTTCCCTGCTTCATCAATGTGCACATACAGGCGCGTTTCACGCCGGTCTGCCCGATCCGGTACACACCTTTCCCTTGCGATCTCAGATAGCCTATTTGGAACCCCTTCACGCCATTGAATTGCCTCAACAAATCAATGACTTGGGCCACTGGCATCCCATAAATCGATCTTTTTTGAGGGTTCGTTCGGCTAATCTTCGGGGCCTGGACCAAGGCACCGATTGCATAATGCCTTATGAACCGCGGCGAATATTTCCCGATTGCTGGGTACAGAAAACCATATTCCGTGAACCCGGTTAATATGGTTGTAATGTTTTTCAAGAAGGTTGAAAATGCCTTCAGGATTTTTTTGAGAAACGAAATATCTGGTTATGACCGATGCAAGCAATTGATTGTATTCGGAGGATGGTCGTTTCAAGACCTTATCAATCTCATTCCAATAATCCCATGGAATTTGAATTGAGGATCGCTCCCATTCATTTTGAAAAGCACTTTGAAGAACAGAAATAGTGGATCCAATATCTCTTCGGCGCTTAATAGCCATTAGGAACAAAATCAGTATCAGTTTCCTGACTTCCATGGTCTCATTCATGAATCCCTGGGCTAAAACCGGGAAAATATCGTCCCCCACCTCTTTCTTTTCAAAATATGCCCAAATGAGGCAAATAATATCGTTCTTCAAAGAATCGCGCCGAAAATGAAGCACCCGCGATTTGGCTTCCTGGATTTTTTTCCGTGTCACTGAACGGGAAAGAGCGGTTCTCTTGGATTCGCTGATCATTGATATTGTTCCAACTATTCTGAAAAACGTCGAGGCCGAGCGCTGGCGGCGTCCTGCTCCGCCTTTAGCAGCAGGAGTTTCACGCTCATGGCCACCGCCGTATAGTCCATCCCGCCGGCGTGCAGACCCGGATCCCTCAAGGTCATCCCTCCATATCGGCGCGCGGCCCGGCGACCCGTTGGGGTTTAGTTATTCTATGTAAATCATTTCTTTGTTATCGCGATATATTTCTTTTCCATTACCTTCAATTCTCCTTATTTTAAGGTCTTTATTGTTGCGGTTCTTTATAAGAACATTAATATGATCAATGAAATGTGCTAGATTTGATTTTAATAAACATATTTCATAATCATTTAATATTATATCGAAGTTCTCCCAGCCATTTCCTCCGGGTAATGATGTTAATATATAATTATCATTCGTTTCTGATTTCCATAAATCAAAAATTGAATATTCCAGAATCTTTATGTATTTCATGGCTTGTTTAAAACCTAACACACGTCACGGGTGAGCGGACGGCGCGCCCGCCGCGGGTGCGCCGTCCGCTCCACCCGCTTGTTTGAGATTCTCTTTCCATCCGAGTTGCTCGACAAGTTGCTTGGTCTTTCGACTGACGTTCTCATCGGGGTCACTTAGCCCAATCCTGACGACTGGATATGCCAGAGGACCTGCGTCGCGGATGATCGTCGCAGCGTTGGGTGTTGCCTGTGATTCGTTTCCCTTCGTGACCCAGAGGAATATGTCAAAGACATCGGGCGCAATTGATGGAAGGTTTCGCCCTATGATATCGGCCGATGAAGCCAGGCGCAGCATATACACGGTTGGGGAGTACTTTGCGTGACGAAGGAAATCCAGAGCCGCTTGTATTTCTGGTGAAGGCTCCTTGGCCTCGATCTTCCGGATGGCGACAAATGCCGCGTAGTACGAGTACCACCCCTTCGGATTGTCGCGGAGCTGGCTAAGGTGTGGCAGAGCCATTTCGCTTCGGATGTCGCCAAGCGCCTTGATCGCATGGCGAACGTGCCACTCGTCACGGCCGCTCAGAAATGCAATGTAGACCTGCTCGGCGTCTCGATCAGGAATCCATGTAAGCGCATATGCTGCATGCTCGCGGACGTCTTCTGGTCCGTTGGCGAAGGCATCAATCAGTGCAGCGCGCGCGGCCTTGCTGTTGATCTGGCCAAGGCAGCGAACGGCGTAATATCGAACCCTGTCATTCTCATTCGTCAGGGCATCGCGGAGCGCCGGAACAGCGTCGTCTCCCATTCTCATCAGTATCCCGCAAGCCGTATTGCATGTGTGGTTTCCTTGGTCTTGAACCGCAAGATCGGCGACGAGTTGAGGGACATCCTTTTCTGCGATGGCAAGAGCAGTGCATGCCATGATCAGGAGCGCAGCTGTTGTTGCCGTGACTTTCATCTCATGATCTCCAACGGTGCGCATGGACCTCGGCGCGTCTCCGCGCCGTAGTGTTCCGTGCTCTGGTTCGCCGCTCCCCTACAGGGCCATGATCAGTCGCAGGCCCTCATCGATTTGGAGCATGCTCTGCGAGTCAATACCCTTGATCCGCTCGGTGAGGCGTGTTCTGTCGAGGCTGATGAGTTGTGACACGTTGGCAACGGAGGGCTTCGGGAGCCCTGATGCGCGTGTTGACAACTGAACATTTCCGGGAGCGCTCGCGAGGTTCAGATTGGACGTTACCGCGGCGCAAATGACCGTACGGATCCCGCTGCGGTTGAATTCATCGGACTGAACAACGAGCACCGGCCTGCGGTACCCTGGTTCAGACCCGAGCGGCTCGGGAAGCGCTGCCCACCAGATTTCGCCGCGTTTCACTACCATTCTTCCTTGGGGATGGATATCGCCTGCAACCACTCCAGGACGGGATCAAGAGACGAGTCCTCCTTCGCGTAAATCTCGTTCAATCTGCGAGTGACATCTTCTCCGCGGTGCCTCTGAACGTACTCGTCAACCGCGACCGTGAAGAGCGCGCTCCGCGTCATCTTGCGGCGGCGAGCGAATACTTCTGCGCGCGAGAACACCGCGTCCGGCACGGATATCGCTGTTTTCATGATAGACAAGGTATAACGCTGGTAATACGGCGTCAAGTCCATTGCCTACTCTTGCGGCGAACACGGGGTGTTTATGCTTAAATTCAGCAATTACGTCAACAGAAACCGTGAAATCTCAAGATTGATGGGGTTTTGATGGTGTCATCTTCCGCGGATCGAAACCAGCCCCGCGATTCCGCCGCGCGCTGGGTTTCGGCCAGGTAGTCGGGGAACCAGGCAGGCGCGGTGTCGAATGCGGGCCAGTCGGGCAACAGGCGGGGCACCATGCGCCGGGCGGGCAACGGCCAGGCAGCCAGCATGTCCGGGGTGGGGAACGCGGACAGGGGGGTGCCGGTACGGTCGCGGAACAGGGCCAGGTCCAGGGCACAGAACACCCAGGGCAGCGCGGCGTCAAGGCCCAGCAACTCGGTCCGGCCCGCGGCCGCGTCCAGGTCGAACCGGTAACGGAAAATGCCGAAGTTGACGGCGTCCACCCGGCGGAGGAGGCCGGCCGGGGTGTCGAAGTCGCCCTGCAGCAGGCCGCGGGCGTGGTGCCAGCGCCAGTAGCCGGCCAGAATGGATTTGGCCGTGTCGCGGCGCAGGTGCGCGCAGCGCGCGGCCGGTTCATAGACCAGGGTGTGGCCGGCGGCATACAGCGCCTCGCTCATCAGCCGGTCCTCGTTGTTGGTGCGGCAGCGCTCGTCGTAGCCGCCGGCGGCGCGCAGGGCCTCGGCATCGAAGAGCGTGTTGGAACCGAAGAGGAACCGCGGGTTGCGCAGCCGGGTGGCGCCCCAGTGCTGGGCCATGTGCACGCTGCGCCAGCGGTCGCCCAGGTCCTGGTCGAACCGTTCGCGCAGGGCGCCGCCCGCGCCGGTGGCTGGTTCCTGGTCCAGGGCGGCTTCGAGCGCGGCCAGCCAGCCCGGTTCCGGCACGACGTCCGCGTCCAGGGCCGCGATCCGCGGGGTCTGGCAGAGCCCGAGCGCCGAGTTGCGGGCCGCGGCCAGGCCGCAGTTGGCCGGGTGGCGGAGGATCTCCACGCCGGCCAGCTGGAGCGGCGGCTGGGAATAGTCGTCGATGAACAGCACCCGGTCCGGCGGCCGGGTCTGTCCGCGGATGGCGGCCACGACCTGCTGGGCGCAGGCGTGCGCGTTATAAAACGGCACGTACAGCGTGATGGGTTTTCCCGTCGGCATGATTACCATTTACTTGAAATCGAGTTCCGGATAAATAGAAAAGAATTTTGCGAGGATCACATCCATGAATAAAGTATTGATTACCGGGTCCAACGGGCTGATCGGGTCGGAAGCGGTGCGCTTCTTCTGCGAGCGCGGATTCGACGTCGTGGGCCTGGACAACGATATGCGGGCGTATTTCTTCGGCCCGGAAGCCTCCACGCGCTGGGTGGAGCAGGAACTGCTCGGCCAGTACAAGAACTACCAGTCCTTCGTGATGGACATTCGCGATCAGCAGGCCATCAACAAGATCTTCAGCGAGCATGGCCGGGACGTGAAGCTGGTTATCCACACCGCGGCGCAGCCGTCGCACGACTGGGCGGCGCGCGAGCCCCAAACCGATTTCTCGGTCAATGCCAACGGCACCCTGAACGTGCTGGAGGCCTGCCGCCAGCATTGTCCCGAGGCGGTATTCATTTTCACCTCCACGAACAAGGTGTACGGCGACACGCCCAACCACCTGCCGCTGGTTGAGCTGGACCTGCGGTACGAGGTGGCGCCGGACCACCCGTACGCCGCGCGGGGCATCGACGAGACCATGTCCATTGACCAGAACCTGCACTCGCTCTTCGGCGCGTCCAAGGTGGCGGCCGACGTGCTCACCCAGGAATACGGCCGCTATTTCGGGATGAAGACCGCATGTTTCCGGGGCGGATGCCTGACTGGCCCGGCGCATTCCGGCGCCGAGCTGCACGGGTTCCTGGCGTACCTGATGAAGTGCGCGGTGCAGCGCCGGCCGTACCGCGTCTACGGCTACAAGGGCAAACAGGTGCGCGACAACATCCACAGCTTTGACCTGGTCAACGCGTTCTACCATTTTTTCCAGAACCCGCGTTCCGGCGAGGTGTACAACATGGGCGGCAGTCGCCACAGCAACTGCTCCATGCTGGAGGCCGTGGCCAAGTGCGAGGAGCTTTCCGGCAACAAGATGATCACCCAGTACGTCGAAACCAACCGCATCGGCGACCACATCTGGTGGATTTCCGACGTGTCCCGGTTCCAGGCGCATTACCCGCAGTGGCGCTACACCCGCAACATCGATGATATCCTCAAGGATATTTACACGGCCAACCGGGACCGCTGGCGCAGCCAGGCATGAACCACACCATGGGCCCAACGCCTCTGACGTCCCGACGCGAACGCCTGGGCGGCGCGCCCCAAGCGGCGTCGCGCCCGGCAGCCGGGCTTGCCGCCGCACACCACACCAGGTGGCCCGCCGTTATTTTGGAGTGCGGCGACAACGAGTCCGCGAGGCGGCGCCGCTTTGCCACCTTTGAACCCAGAAATAGCAGATGAACTACGAAACACGCGAATTACGCGAATGCATCCCGTTGACTCTCTGCTAAATATGTACGGTAATGGCCCGAATTCTTCCTGCACCCAACAGGTGAACGATGTTATTCTCAGCTTGTTCGCCCGTTCCTCTTTCTGCGGCAACGAGTTTCGCGTTATTCGCGTGTTTCGTAGTTAATTCAAATGCTGAATTTAGGTTGAACACAGCGAAGCACCGAAAGGATTACCCCCATGACCTCTTTGCTGACTGATCAGGAAACCCGGGACCTGCTGGAGATCGCCCGCCAGGCCGCCGTGGCTGCGGCCGGGCACCTGCAAGCCGGCCGCGCCCACCTGCGCCAGCTTGCGGCCATCGAGGAGGGCGGCCGCGAGGTCAAGCTGCTGGCTGACCAGGTCGTCAACGACATCCTTGTGGCGCGCCTGCAGGAGACCGGGCTGGGCATCCTCAGCGAGGAGAGCGGCCGTCAGGACGGCCGGCGCCGCCCGGACTTGTTCTGGGTCATCGACCCGTTGGACGGCACGGTCAATTTCCAGCGCGGCATCGATTATTGCGGGATTTCCATCGGGCTGTGCGGCCCGGAGGACCGGCCGCTGGCCGGCGTGATCTACGACTTGCACCGCGACGAGGTGGCCCTGGGCATTAGCGGCCAGCTGGCGGAACTCAACGGCCGGCCCATGCACGTGTCTTCCGTGACCGATCCGCGGCAGGGGATCCTGACCACGGGCTTCACCGCGCGCATGGCGTTTGAGCCGGCGGCGCTGGAAGAAATTATCCGCCACATCATGAAGTTCCAGAAGATCCGCATGATGGGCTGCGCGGTGCATTCGCTGCTCATGCTGGCCACGGGCAAGGTGGATGCCTATTACGAAAAAGACATCATGCTGTGGGACATCGCCGCCGGCTTGGCCATGATCGAAGCCGCCGGCGGGGTTTGGACCTGGGAACCCGGATCGCGGCCATACAGCAAGATTATCCGCGCAGCCAACCCGGAGCTTATCCGCCACCTCTGATTGATTTTAGCCACTCCTGGAGAGTGGCGTGCGTCTATCGACTGCGTTGCCTTTTGTATCCGATCACAATCCGCATTTATAACTATCTGTTGTAAAAGCGGATAAGAAATATCGTCCTGCTGTTTCTCCATTTCTCCATCAGTTGGCACGATCCTAGCATTAAATCATGCCAGAGAAAGCAAACGGCAATGAATACTAGATACCAAAATGCGGCAGTGCGGCAAGTCAGGCTGAAAAGGAAAGTGGTCAGCCGGTTGCCCGAACTGCGTCGGCAACTCACGGGCACCTCGTTGCCGAACCTCGCTACTTTTCGACGAACACGGGACGAAAGTCCGGCCTCGCGTGGAGGCTGAACGGCGCGAGCGTTGAGTGTTCCGCGGCAGGGGAGAAGGGCGGGGGAGGGTGTCGGAAGGCATCCTCCCCCGTTTGATAAAGAAAAGACCATACAGAATGCAGTCCCAAGGGTAACTTAATAAGTATCAGGATGGATAACGCTATGAAAAAGCAAGGCTTGGAACAGTTGCAGGATCACATGGCCATGCGTCTGTTCATTGCGGTGATGCAGGAGAAGTACAGCCAGGCCATGCAGCGCGCGGAGCCCGCGCATATCCTGGAAGCGGCGGCGGCTTTAACCATTGCGTATGTTCGGATCGGCAACGTGCTGCTGGCGCAGAAGTGGGCGGATGAATTCTGGGCGCGGTCGTCCGGCGTGGGCTTTGGCGTATAAACGGATCGTCCGTTTTTTCTTCCCGGCGTGGTACGCAAAAAGTTGCCAGCCGGCCAGGTGTGTTTTAGTATCCCTTTTGGAATCCAATTCATGGGCAACACGTTTGGAACATCTTTCAGGGTGACCACGTTTGGTGAGTCGCACGGGGCCATGATCGGCGCGGTGATCGACGGGTGCCCGGCGCGCGTCACCCTGCGCGCTGCCGACATCCAGGCGCAGGTTGACCGGCGCCGTCCGGGCCGGACCGACCTTGCCACGGGCCGGCGCGAGGAAGACCAGGTGGCCATCCTGTCCGGCTTGCAGGGCGACCTGACCCTGGGCACGCCGATCGCCTTGGGCGTGACCAACCGCGACGCGCGCCCGGGCGACTACGCCGCCCTGGCCGACATCCCGCGCCCGTCGCATGCGGATTACACGTACCAAGCCAAGTACGGCATCCGCGCCGCCAGCGGCGGCGGCCGCGCCAGCGCGCGCGAAACCGTGGTGCGGGTGGCCGCCGGCGCGGTCGCGGAACAATTTCTGGCCCAGCGCTTCGGGGTGACCATTGTTGCCTGGGCCAGCGCCGTCGGCGCGGTGGACGCGCCGGACCTGGCCGAGCGTCCGCTCACGCGCGCGGACGTGGACGCCAGTGCGGTGCGCTGCCCGGACGCGGCAGCCGCGGAGCAGATGGAGGCCGAGATCCGCCGCGCCCGGGCTGAGTTGGACTCCGTGGGCGGCGTGGTCACCTGTGTGTGCCGCGGGGTGCCTGCCGGCTGGGGCGAACCGGTGTTCGACAAGCTGACCGCGCTCCTGGCGCATGCCATGCTCTCGATCCCGGCGGCCAAGGGATTTGAGTTCGGGTCGGGTTTTTCCGCAACCCGCCTGCGAGGGTCGCAACACAATGACGCATTTATCATGAAAAATGGCCATCTGGGCACCCGGACCAACCGCAGCGGCGGCATCCAGGGCGGGATCTCGAACGGCGAGCCGGTGGTGTTCCGCGTGGCGTTCAAGCCCGTGGCGACCATCGCCCAGCCCCAGGCCACGGTGGATTTTGCCGGTCAGCCGGCCACGCTGGAATGCCGCGGGCGGCATGACCCTTGCGTGGTGGCGCGGGCGGTGCCCGTAGTGGAGGCCATGGCCGCGCTGGTCCTGGCGGACCTCGCGTTGCGCCAGCAGGCGCAGCTCTTGGCGGCGGCCATCCCATGAAAAAGGATAAGGACATGAAGCCGAACCATGCCGATCCCAAGTCCACGGAGGCCTCCGTGGCCCGTGCCACGGTTCAGGTGCCGGAGGTCCAGGGCCCTGTGGCCGCGGGCCAGCGCCGCAACTGGCTGCAGCGCCTGTTCGGCCGCGGCGAGACGCGTGACCGCCAGGTCGCCGTGCTGCAGCAGGGGTACCTGGAGCTGCTGGACCTCATGCGCGGCATCCGCCAGCACCTCGCCGCGCAGGAAGAGGCGCAGCGCCGCCTGGCTGGGCAACTGGAACACCTGCCGGCAGCCGTGGACGGCCTGAAATCCATCGGCGTGGCCGCGCAGCAGCAGAACGAAATTTTCGGCTTGCTCAAGCAGCGGTTCGAATCCTCCGCGCGGCACGACCAGCAACTGACCGACAGCATGAACCAGTTTCGCCAGACCCTGACCATGATGGACGAAACCAACCGGACCACGGCCCAGACCATCTCCGAACTGGCGGAGCGCACGTGGGAGGCCGAGGAACTGGCCCGCTCCGTGCTGATCCGGTCCCAGCGCCGGTTTGCGTTCCTGGCCGTGGTTTTGCTGCTCGTCGCGCTCCTGCTGGCCGGCAGCGGCTTCTACCTGTTTGCCGATTCGGGGCGGCTGGAGAAAGTCCGATCATTGCCGACCTTGCAGTGGGCGCGCGACGTGCTTTTCGCTCCGCCCGGCCATGTCCGGCCCAACCCGCCGGGCGCGCCCGCCCAGTTGCCCGCGCCCTGACGGCGCGCCGCGGTGGGCGCCAGGCAATCTCCGCTACCCCGGCTCCGCCGCTGCCGCTACGCCATGAAGGGCCTGGTGAATCACGGCGCCGGTGGCCGGCCCGATGCCCGGGGCCGCGGCAATCTCCCCGGCCGTGGCCTGGCGCAGCCGCGCGACAGACCCGAAGTGCGCCAGCAGTTGCTGCTTGCGGTGTTCCCCAATGCCGGGGATGTCGTCGAGGATGGATTCGCGGATGCGGCGCGCGCGCAGCTTGCGGTGGTAGGTGAGGGCGAAGCGGTGCGCCTCGTCGCGGATCTGCTGCAGCACCTTGAGCGCGCAACTGTTGTCCGGCAGGCGGCGCGGGACCTCGTCGCGGTCGGAATGCAACTCCTCGAAGCGCTTGGCCAGCCCGGCCACGGGCAGTGCCGCGAGGCCCAGTTGGTCCAGCTCCGCGCGCGCGGCGCGCACCTGGGTGATGCCGCCGTCCACCAGCACCAGGTCGGGCAGCGGCTGGTTTTCCTGCTGGGCGCGGGCATGGCGCCGGCGGATCACCTCGGCCATCATGGCCGGGTCGTCGCTGCCGGTGACGGTCTTGATGCGGAACAGGCGGTAGCGGTTTTTCTGGGGAATGCCGTCCACGGCGCAGACCATGCTGCCCACGGCGTGGGTGCCGGAGATGTTCGAGATGTCGTAGGTTTCGATCACCCGGGGCGGGTGTGCCAGGTCCAGGGCCGCTTGCAGCTCGGCCACGCCCTGGCGGCCATCCGCAGCCTTCAGCTCCGGGGTTTTGCGCAGCAGGTGGCGCTCGCGGATCGCCCGGTGCAGCTGGTCCAGCAGGTCGCGCAGCGCGGCGGCCTGCTCGAACTGCAGGTCGGCCGCGGCCGCGGCCATGCGGTCGCGGATCTCCTGGAGATAGGCCGGCCGCTCGCCGTGCAGGAACGCGCAGGCCTCGTCCACGCGGGCGCGGTAGTCGGCCTCCGTGATCTTGCCGGCACAGGGCGCGGAGCAGAAGCGCAGGATATCGTTATGGCAGTGGCGGTAGGTTTCCGCGTCCGGGTGCACCGGCCGGCACACGCGCAGGCCCAGCCGGCGCTCGAGGAACTCGCGGGCGGCGTTGACCGCGCCGCCGCTGGCGTACGGCCCGAAGTACAGCGCGCCGTCCTGCTTGGCGATGCGGCACTTGGTCAGGCGCGGCAGCGGCTCCTGCACACTGATGCGCAGCAGGGGGAACCGCTTGTCGTCCTTGAACTGGATGTTGAAGCGCGGCCGGTAATCCTTGATGAACCGGCCCTCGGTGATCGCCGCCTCGGCCTCGGTGCGCAGCACCAGGTAGTCCAGGTCCGCGACGCAGTGCAGCATGCCGCGTAGCTTGGGGTCCGCGTGGCGGAACGTGGCCTGGCGGAAATAGGACTGTACCCGCTTGCGCAGCGAGGCCGCCTTGCCCACGTAGATCACCTTGCCGGCCGCGTCGCGCATCATGTACACGCCGGGCTGGTCCGGCAAGTCCTTGAGCTTGCGCACCACTTTTTCCGGAAACTCCATGGCGCCAGCCTAGCACAAGCGCGCCCGCGGCGTCATGCCTCATCCGTGGCCCGCCGGTTTAGGCATTGCCGCGGCGGCCGGCCTTCGTTATGGTACCCGCGATGGATGATGGCAGCGCATGGAACCAGCGGCACATAATGCGGCGGCGGCGTTTCCCGCGGTGGACATCCTCGGCTTGCGGGTGCACGTGGTGAACCGGGCCGAGCTGGTGCCGTTCATCGTCCAGCGCGCGCGGGCGCCGGGCGCGGCCTGCGTGGATTACGTGAACATCCACGCCTGCAACCTCGCGCAGCGGGACCGGGAGTTTGCCGCGGCGATCAACCGGGCCGAGGTGGTGTTCTGCGACGGGTTTGGCGTCAAGGTGGGCGCGCGGATCCTGGGCGTGGACCTCGGCGAGCGCATGACGCCGCCGGACTGGATCGACGAGTTGCTCGCCGCGGGCGCGGCGGCCGGCCTGCGGTTTTACGCGCTGGGCGACGAGCCCGGCGTCGCCGAGGCCTTTGTGGCCGCAGCCCGGGCACGCCACCCGGCGGCGACATTTTGTGGCACGCATCATGGCTTTTTTGACATGGCCGGCGCGGAAGGCAACGCGGTGCTGGAAGCGGTCCGGGCCGCGCAGGCGGACGTGGTCATCACGGGCATGGGCATGCCGCGCCAGGAGCTGTGGGCGGACCGGCACGGGCGGGACCTGGGGCGCGGGGTGATCCTGGCCACGGGCGCCCTGTTCCGGTGGTATGCCGGGCTGGAGCAGCGCGCGCCGCGCTGGATGACCGACCACGGCCTGGAGTGGCTGGCGCGTTTGGCTTGCAAGCCGCGCGCGCATTTCCGGCGCTACGTGGTGGGCAACACCCGGTTCATGGCGCGGGTGGTGCGGCAGCGCCTGGCCCGGGGGCCGGGCCAGGGAAAGGACTAGGCTCATGGCGGACGAGTACCGGATCAAAATGTGGAGCGAGCGCTGGCGCCTGGCGGTGTTGGACCCGCCGGCCTTGCTGCGCCTGGGGCTGATGGCCGTGATCGTCGGCCTGGTGTACGTCCTCTACCAGTTTTTCGGCAACACGGCCAATTACAACCAGGTTGACGCCACCCGCTCGGCATTCACCTGGCTGTTCCGGCGTTGGTCGGACTCGGCCATGTCGTTTGGCGGTGGCGACTATTCCCATGGCTGGCTGATCCCCGTGGCCAGCCTGTGGATCGTGTGGATGATCCGCCACAAGCTCGCGGATGCGCCACGCCGCACCAGCCGGGTGGGGCTGGCCCTGGTGGTGCTGGCGCTGGGCATGGCGTATTTCGGCGCCAAGGGCGAGCAGACCCGCGTCTCGCTCACCGGCCTGATCCTGCTGCTTTGGGGCATTCCCTTTTACCTGTTCGGCTGGCCCACGGCCAAGCTGCTCATGTTTCCCTGCGCTTACCTGATGTTCAGCTTGCCCTACAACTTTCTCGACAACCTGACGTTCCCCCTGCGCATGATATCCACGACCTTTTCCGTGGGCGTGCTCAACGGGCTGGGGCTGGCCGTGGAGCAGTCCGGCACGGCGATCTACTCGCGCGAGCCGGGCGGCTTTATCTTCGATGTGGCCGACCCCTGCAGCGGCATCCGGTCGATCCAGGCGCTGACGGCGCTGACGGCCATCTACGCCTACCTGTCGCAGGACACGCTGCTGAAAAAATGGGTCCTGTTCCTGGCGTCCATTCCCATCGCCATCCTGGGCAACGCGACGCGCATCGTGACCATCGGCCTGGTGGCCCAGGCGTTCGGCCAGAAGCTGGCCGTGGGCTTGTGGCACGATTATTCCGGCTACATCTTCTTCACCGTCGCCATCCTGCTGATGATCGGCATCAGCCGCCTGGTCAGCGTGGATTACCCAGACCTCGCGCGCCGGCTGCGCCACGCCGCGTCCGCGCCGTCCCCCGCGCCATGATGCTTGGGTCCATAGTCCGTCGGCAGGTGCATGCGCTCGCCGTGGCCGGGTTGCTGATCGCGGTGGCCGTGGCGTACGGGCCGACCCTGGAGTATGGATTCGTCTGGGATGACCATGTCCTGATCGAGCACAATGAGAAGGTCCGGGAGGCGGCGCACTGGGAGTCGTTTTTCCTCGAATCGTTCTGGCGGATCGGGGAGCATAGCGATGATCCCTCGCGCAGCTTTTACCGGCCGCTGGTCTCGTTTTCCTATGCCGTGGACTACGCCGCCTGGGGGCTGAACCCGGCCGGCTATCACCTCACCAACATCCTGCTTCACCTCGCCTGCTGCCTGCTGGTGTACCTGTTGGGCCTGCGCCTGGGCCTGCGGCCGGCCCTGGCGCTGCTGGCCGGGCTGCTGTTCGCGCTGCATCCTTCGCACGTGGAGAACGTGGCCTGGATTTCCGGGCGCACGGACGTGATCTGCGGTCTCTTCTATTTCCTGGCGTTCTACGCGTTCCTGGCGTGGCAGGATCGTCCCGCGCGGCGCGATCTGCCGCTGCTGGTGCTGTTGCTGTTCGCGCTGGCGTGCCTGAGCAAGGAGATGGCGATCACCCTGCCGATCCTGATTGCCGTCTACGGGGTGGCGGTCGTGCCGCGTGGCCGGCGCCGTCCCGCCGTGGCGCTGGTGCTCGGCCTGGTGCTGATCGCCGTGGCTTACCTGGGCTTGCGGTTCCTGGTCCTGGGCCGGCTGACCGGGCCGTCGTGGTACGGCGACTCCGTGCTCAAGGCGTGGTCCGTGGTCATGGTGTCGGCCAAGTACCTGGCGCTCCTGGCGAACGTGGTGCTGCCGGACCCGCACCACGCCGAGGGCCTGGTGCGCAGCGCCTGGCAACCGCTGAACTTCCTGTACCTGGCCGCGGACGCGGGGGTGGCGGCGCTGGTGGTGGCCTGCTTCCGCCACGGGTGGCGCCAGGTGGCGTTCTGGCTGGCCTGGACAGGCCTGACCCTGTTGCCGGTGCTGAACCTCGGCACGTTTGGCGATATCCTCTACGCCGATCGGTTCCTGTACATTCCATCCTTGGGCCTGGCCCTGGGCCTGCCGCTGCTGGGGGCGGCGATCCTGCGCGAACTGGGCCCGCGGTACCGGCTGCTCAAACCGGCGCTGGTCGCCTCGGCCGTCATGTATGGATTGGCCCTGTTCCTCACCCTGGCGGTGACCCGGGGGTGGTGGCGCGATGATGTCACCCTGTTCGGCCGCGCGGCCCGCACCTCGCCGCAATCATCTTACATCTGGTTCAATTACGGGCTCGGCCTGGCCAATGTCGGCTTGCACGCCGAGGCATTGCAAGCGTATGGCCAGGCCATGTGCCTGCAACCCAAAGACAGCCGGACCTATATCTATGTCGGGTATTCCCTGGAACAATTGGGGCGCTATCGTGAAGCGTTGACCGCCCTGAACAGAGCGCAGGCCTTGGGCGCGGGCAATGCGTTGTTTTATAGTATGCTGGCGCGCATGTATATCCGTGCCGGCCGCTGGACCGATGCCCGGGACGCGTACCTCAAGTCCTTGGAAATCAAATCCTCGGCGCTGACCCTGGCAAAGCTGGGCGAAAGCCTGATGATGGCGGGATCCGATGACCTGGCCATCCGCCAATATGCCGCAGCCCTGGCCATCAAGCCTGCGGCCAGCGCCTACCACAACCTGGGCATTCTCTGGCTGCGCCGCGAGAACTACCGCGCGGCCATGGTCTGTTTTAATCGTGCCCTGTACATGTCGGACCATTTAACCCCGGTTCAGCAGGCCATCTTGGTGCGCAACTGGGTCACGGCCTGCTACCTTGGCAATCCCGAGGTGTACCCGCGGCCGGCCCTGTGGTACCTGTTGGACTTGAACTGATGGCGGACCTGGTGACCTTGCCCAATCCCGCGCGGATTAAAGCGTTCATGTTTGACCTGGATGGCACGCTGCTCGACACGCTGGACGACCTGGCGGATGCCGGCAATGCCATGCTTGCGTCCCTGGGCCTGCCGGGTCATGCGGTTGCGGCGTACCAACAGTTTGTCGGGGATGGCATCGAACTGCTGGTGCGCCGGGCGCTGCCCGCGGCCCGGCGCGATGACCGTACCGTGGCCCTGGGGGTGGCCCGGGTGCGCGAACACTATGCCGCCGGATGGTCACGGAAAACGCGGGTGTATGACGGGATCCCGGAGTTGTTGGATTATCTCGCCGGCCGCCAGGTGGCCTTGACCGTTCTTTCCAACAAGCCCGACGAGTTTACCCGCGCCATGGTGGCCCATTATTTTCAGGCGTGGCCGGTCGCCGCGGTCCGGGGCGCGACCGCCGGCCAGCCCCGCAAGCCGGACCCGGGCCAGGCCCTGGCGATCGCCGCGGAACTTGGGCTGGGCCCGGCATCCTTCTGGTACCTCGGGGATACCGCGACCGACATGCTCACCGCCCGCGCGGCCGGCATGTACGCCGTGGGCGCCCTGTGGGGGTTCCGATCCCGCGCTGAACTCGAGGCGGCGGGCGCCCATACCGTGGCGGCATCGCCCCGGTCGATGGTTTCCTTGTTGGAACAAATCCTTCTTTAATCCCTCTTTACAACTTGCCCGATAGTGGGTAAGACTATCTGTTTCCAAGCAAAGTATATTTTGGATTTACCGGCTGGCGGAGCGCGGCTGCGCTTCGGCCTTGCTTTGCCGGAAGGTTTGTTTTGGTCTGATTATTTGAGAATAAGGAAATAGCATGTCGCATAAGCGGAGTCAGGCAGGCGGAAGCGGCACAAAGAAACCTGTACAGCCGTCCGGAAAACCCGGTGCGGTTGCGCCCAAAAAGGACAGCGCCGGCAAGAAAAGTGTCTTGGCCAAGCCGGCAGGGAAACCGTCTCCGGCCAAGCCGAAACCTCAGGTTCCTGTGAGTAAACCGCCCGTCAAACCGCCTGTCAAAGCGCCTGTCAAAGCGCCGCTTAAGGCGCCGTCGCCCGCCAAGCCTCCGGTGCCGAAGCCTGCCCCTAAAGCCATGCCTCCAGCGCCCGCCAAGCCGGCCCCTAAAGCCAAGCCCCAGGCGCAGGCCAAGCCCGCGGATCAACCCAAGCCTAAAGCGCCTGCGTCTGGCCCGGCCGCCCGACCACCGCCGGCCAAACCTTCGTCCCGGCCCCCGGCCCAAGCCAAGCCTGCGGCTCCAGCCAAAGGAAAGCCTGCTCCGGCGCCCACGGCGCCAGCGGGTTCCAAGGTTCCGGCCCCGGTCCGTCCGCCGGCCAAGACCGCGGCGCGCCCAAAGCCTGTGGCACCCCCTGCGGCTGCCAAGGGCCAGCCGGATCTGCCCGCTGAACTCGACGGAGCTAAAGGCGGCGAGGACGGGTCCGGCGAAGTCGTCATGCGCGTGGACCGCGAAGGCCGCAGCATGCGCATCAAGGAACTGGTCAACCTGGCCAAGGAGCAGGGGTACCTCACCTACGATGATATCAACGAAGCCTTGCCTGAAGGGGTCATCAGCCCCGAGGAATGCGAAGGCATTATCCTCCTGCTCAGCAAGATGGATATTGAGATCATCGAAGCCTCCGAGGTCGAGAAGTACAAGAACCAGATGGAGCGCGAAGAGCTCGAGCGCCAGGCCCAGCGTGGCGACGTGCTCGATGATCCAGTCCGCATGTACCTCAAGCAGATGGGCCAGGTCCCGCTGCTGACCCGCGAGCAGGAGGTGGAGATCTCCAAGCGGATCGAGGAGGCCGAAGATCATACCCGCCGCCTGTTCAACCT
The DNA here is from genome assembly GCA_964489425.1 of uncultured Verrucomicrobiota bacterium. Classification (GTDB taxonomy): domain Bacteria; phylum Verrucomicrobiota; class Kiritimatiellia; order RZYC01; family CAZAYP01; genus CAZAYP01. The sequence goes on from CAZAYP010000016.1 coordinate 76,835, forward strand.
CTTTGGCTGCGCCTGGGAAGGATACCAAGGCGTCATCGACCGCTTGGAGCAGGGCCGGGAGCGTTTTGACCGCGTGGTGAGCGACAAGGACAAAAAAGTGGAAAGCCGCGACCGGTACTTCGGCAGTCTCGGCCGCCTGCGGTCCCAGGTCGCCCGCCAGCACGAGTCCGTCGGCGAGCGGTTCCGCCAGGCCCACCGCCAGCGCTGGTCCCTGGTGGTGCGCGAGAAAAAAATCAAGGAGCTCGGCCAGGCCCGCGAGCGCCTGGCGCTGAGCTTCGAAAAACTCTTTTTCAAGCAGAAGGTCATCGAAGACCTGGTGCCCCAGATTGACCGGCAGTACGATCGCATCAACCGCGCCACCCATGAAATCCGGCACTGGGAGAAGAAGCGCAGCCGCCAGCGCGAGCAGGAAATCCGGCGCCTGAACCGCGAACTGCGCTTGTTCGAAGACCAGCAGCGCATGACCTGCGAGGAGTTCACGACCCACTACCGCGAGCTGCGGACCTGGCTCAAGCGGGGACTGCGCGCCAAAACCGAGATGGTGGAGGCCAACCTGCGCCTGGTGATCAGCATCGCCAAGAAGTACACCAACCGCGGCCTGTCCTTCCTCGATCTGATCCAGGAAGGCAACATGGGCCTGATGAAGGCCGTGGAGAAGTTCGAGTACCAGCGCGGCTACAAGTTCAGCACCTATGCCACCTGGTGGATCCGCCAGGCCATCACCCGCTCGATCGCCGACCAGGCCCGCACGATCCGCATCCCCGTGCACATGATCGAGACGATCAACAAGCTGATGCGCGTGCAGAAAACCCTGTTCCAGGAACTCGGCCGCGAGCCTACCCCCGAGGAAATCGGCGAGGAGATGAACCTGCCGCTGGACCGCGTCCGCGCCATCCTCAAGATCTCGCAGCAGCCGGTCTCCCTGCAAGCCCCGGTCGGCGACAGCGACGACACCCATTTCGGCGATTTTATCGAGGATAAATCCGCCGAGAACCCCTCGGAGATGACCGCGTACAGCCTGCTCAAGGAGCGCATCGGCAGCGTCCTGGGCACGCTCACCGAGCGCGAGCAGGAGGTGCTCAACCTGCGCTTCGGCCTGAGCGACGGCTACTCGCGCACCCTCGAGGAGGTGGGCCGCAAGTTCAACGTCACCCGCGAGCGCATCCGCCAGATCGAGGCCAAGGCCCTGCGCAAGATGCGCCACCCAACCCGCCTGCGCAAGCTGGAAGGTTTCCTGGACAACGGCGAGTAACCCCAACCCCCGCACCCCCATAGGAGGTCCCATGGAGTCCACCCCGACCATCAAAAATATTATCAAGCGCGACGGCAACCTGGTGCCGTTTGACCGCGAGCGCATCACCCTGGCGATTTTCAAGGCTGCGGCCTCTGTCGGCGGCAACGATCGCGAGCTGTCCGAATACCTGGCCAAGATCGTCGAGAAGCGCCTGACGGAGACCTGCGGCGTGGACGCCACCCCCAGCGTCGAGGAGATCCAGGACGTGGTCGAAGAGGTCCTGATCAAGAAGGGCCATGCGCACACCGCCCGCGCGTACATCATTTACCGCCACCAGCGCGCCCTGGCCCGCGCCGCCCGCGCCGACCGCTTCGAGGCCACCGACAACATCCCGTACAAGAAGATCTACGAGGTGCTGCGCTGGAACATGGATCACGGCTGCTCCACCGTGGCCGACATCAACCAGCTGATCGCCGCCGGGCAATACCCGGACCTGGTGCAGGCCTGCGACAAGCGCTACACCGACGAGGTGGCCCTGGGCGCCGACGATATCGTCGCCCGGTTGCCGGACGTGCGCATGGTCATCATCGCCGGCCCGTCCTCGTCCGGCAAGACCACGACCCTGATCAAGATGTCCGAGAAACTGCGCGCCGCCGGGATCACCGAGCTGGTGGGCATCAATGTCGACCACTATTTCTTCGACCTCGAGATGCATCCCAAGGACGAGTTCGGCGACTACGATTACGAGACCCCGCAGGCGCTGGACCTGGACTTGATCAACGAGCACCTCGTGCAGTTGCTCGAGGGCAAAACCATCAAGACCCCGCACTACGATTTCAAGACCGGCAAGCGCCAGCTCAACGTGCACGAGTTGAGCCTCAAGTCCAACCAGCTGCTGCTGATCGACAGCCTGCACGGCCTCTACGACAAGATGACCTGCAGCATCCCGGCCGAGAAAAAGTTCCGCCTGTACATCGAAACCCTGGGCCAGGTGCGCAACGACAACGGCGTGTTCATGCGCTGGGCCGACAACCGGCTCATGCGCCGCATGATCCGCGACAGCTGGCACCGCAACCTGCAGCCAATCCAGACCCTCGCCCACTGGCACTACGTGCGCCGCAGCGAGCTGCAGTACATCATCCCCTTCATCGGCACCGTGGACTACCTGGTCAACAGCGCCATGCCCTACGAGCTGCCGGTGCTGCGCCATCGCCTGTACAAGTATTTCCCCGACGCCATGGAGAAGTTCAAGGACAACGCCAAGAAGCAGGACGCCTACATGCGCGCCAAGCGCGTGTGCGAGTTCCTCACCCCGCTCGCCGAGCAGCCGGACGATTCCAGCATCCCCGTGAACTCCCTGATCCGCGAATTCATCGGTGGCAGCACCTACAAATACTGAGTTCCCCTCGCTGCCGGCGGCCCTGCGGCGCAGCGCGGAGCGCCACGGCGCGGCCTGCGCGGTGATCGCCGTCGACCGCGCGTTGACCTTCGCCGACGTGGAGGCCCAGTCCGGCCAGGCGGGCGCGGCCCTCGCCGCGCGCGGCATCCGGCCGGGCGATCGCGTGGGCCTCTACGCCGCCAATACCGCGGATTTTGTCGTCGCCTATTTCGGCATTCTCAAGGCCGGCGCGGTGGTCGTGCCGGTGAACCTGCTGCTTAATCCCCGCGAGATCGCCTACATCTGGCAGGATGCGGGCGCACGGGCCGTGCTGTACGGCCCGCAGTTTGCCGCGGCCATGCCGGCCATCCGCCCCGCCGCGCCGGCGATCGAATGGGCCGTGGCCCTGGCCGGCCCGCCGGCCATGCCCGGCGATGCCGCCTGGCTGGACCTGCTGGCCGCTGCGGGCCCGGCGCCGGACCTGGCCCTGAACCCGGCGGACGACCTGGCCGCGATCCTCTACACCTCCGGCACCACCGGCCATCCCAAGGGCGCCATGCTGACCCACGCCAACCTGGCCTGCAACGCCGCGAGCGTGGCCCAGGCCCTGGGATTGGCGCCGGGCGTTGACCGCCTGCTGACCGCGCTGCCCCTGTTCCATGCCTTTGCCGCCACGGCCTGCATGATCTACCCGCTGCTGCACGGCGTGACCACGGTCGTGCTGCCGCGGTTCGATCCCCAGGACGTGGCCCGCACCATCGCGCGCGACAAGATCACCGTGTTCCTCGGCGTGCCCAGCATGTACAACGTGCTCCTGCGCCTGCCGGACGAGTGCACCCCCCTGTTCGCCTCGCTCAAGTACGGCATTTCCGGCGGGGCGGCCATGCCGCAGGAGATCATGGCCGCGTTCGAGCGCCGCTTCGGCAAGCCGATCTACGAGGGCGACGGGCCCACCGAGTGCTCCCCGGTCACCAGCGTCAATCCGGTCGGCGGGCAGCGCAAGCCGCTGACCATTGGCCTGCCCGTGGCCCGCGTGAACATGAAGATCCTGGACGAGGCGGGCCGCGCGTGCCCGCATGGCACCGTGGGCGAGATCTGTGTCCAGGGGCCCAACGTCATGAAAGGCTACTGGAACCGGCCGGACGACACCCAGGCCGCGTTTTTCGGGGCGTGGTTCCGCACCGGCGACCTGGGCACCGAGGACGCGGACGGCTACTTCGCCATCGTGGACCGCAAGAAGGACCTGGTCATCGTCAATGGCATGAACGTGTACCCGCGCGTGGTCGAGGAGGTGCTGTACCAGTACGCGCCCATCCAGGAGGCCGCCGTGGTCGGCGAGCCGCACGAATTGCATGGCGAGATCCCCGTGGCCTACGTGGTGCTCAAGCCGGGCGCCACGGCCACCGCCGCGGAGATCAAGACCTTCTGCCGCGAGGCGCTGGGCCGCCACGAGATCCCGCGCAAGATATTTTTCCAAACCGAGTTGCCCAAGAACGCCGCCGGCAAGATCCTCAAGCGCGCCTTGCGCCAGCACGGCGAGCTCGAGCGCGGCGTGGATGCCCGCCAGCCGGGCGCCTGAGCGCCGCCCATGCAAGTGCGCCGGATAGCGCTGGCCAACCCGCCCTGGTACGATGATCGTCATCCTGCCGCCTGGGGTGTGCGCGCGGGATCCCGCTGGCCGCATTTCCAGCCGCTCCCGCCCGGCCGCCGCCTGCCGCGCTACGTGCCGTTTCCTTTCTCGCTGGCCATCGCCGCCGCCGCCTGCCGCGCGGCCGGCTACGAGGTGCGCCTGCTGGACGGCGTGGCCGCCGGCTGGACCCGCGCGCAGTTTCTCGCGGAGCTGGAATCGTTCCAGCCGGACCTCCTGTTTTTCGAGACGTCGACCCCCAGCCTGGCGCATGACCTGGCCTTGTGGCGCGCGTGCCGCGCGCGCCTGCCCCGCGCGCACCTGGCCGCCGGCGGCGCCCATGACCCGGCCCTTGCCGCCGAGTTGATGGCCCGCGAGTCGCTGCCGGATTCCTGGCTTGCTGGCGAGTTTGACCTGGCGGTCGTCGCCCTCGCCGAGGCCCTGGCCGGCCGGGGCGACCTCGCGCAAGTTCCCGGCCTGGGCCGTGCCGGCCAGCCGGCCCCGCGCGCGGAGGTGGCCGATCTGGACGCCTTGCCCATGCCGCTGTACGAGCAGTTGCCCGTGGACCACTACGCCGATCCCGTGTGCGGCCTGCCCGCGCCCGTGGCGCAAACCTGGCTCTCGCGCGGATGCCCGTTCCATTGCACCTTCTGCGTCTGGCCGCAGGTCGTGTACGGTCACCGCCGCTACCGCACCCGGAGCATCGCGCGCGCGCTGGACGAGGTGGACCTGCTCGTTACGCGCTACGGCTGCGAGTCGTTTTATTTCGATGACGACACCGCCAATCTTGGCGAGGCCCGCATGCTGGAGTTGGCCGCCGAGATCAAGCGGCGCGGATTGCACCCATACCCCTGGTCCATGATGGCCCGCGCCGACTGCATGACGCCCGCGATGATCGATGCGCTGGCTGGCGCCGGCTTGTACTCGGTCAAGTACGGCGTGGAATCCATCGCCCCGGACCTGATCAACGCCTGCGACAAGCAGACCCATCTGGATCGGTTCCACGATGCCATCCGCCGCACGCGCGCCGCGGGCGTTAAAATGCACCTCACCTTCACCTTCGGCATCCCGGGCGAGACAACGGCCACCATGGCGCAGACCCTGGAGTTTGCCCTGCAGACGGCGCCCGAGACCGCCCAGTTCTCCGTGTGTACTCCGTTCCCCGGGACCGCGTTTTACACGGAGTGCGTGCGCCATGGATGGCTCACCACCCAGGATTGGTCGCGCTTCATTGGTTCGGACGAGGCCGTGGTGGCCACGCCCTGGTTGTCAGCGGCTGACCTGCAGGCCGGATACCGGCAGGCCGTGGCCGCTTGGGGCGCTTTTACTGCGCGCCGCCTGGCCGCGCGCCAGGCGCGCCTGGTGCGGGAGTTGGAGACTGCCGTGGCCGCGGGCGCGTCCTGGACTTTGCTGGGCGACCGCGATTTCGCCCAGTTCCTCTGGGCGCAGGGATCGCCGGCCTTGCTCCGGTCGTTTACTCCCGTTGCCCGCGACCCGGCCATCGTTGCCGTGGTCGTGGCGCGTCACGATGAAGAGCGGATCCGTCGTCGCCTGCTGCGTGATCCGAGTGAAGCCGGCCGGCGGATCGTGACCCTGTACCGCGACGTGTAAGCCCGGCTCCCCGCCTTCGTGAGGCGGGGGGAACCCGCAGGGTGGGGCGGTTGAACTCTGAAGGATCATGATCATGCCGGACGGTTT
>CAZAYP010000017.1:0-76333 GCA_964489425.1 uncultured Verrucomicrobiota bacterium
AATATTAAGGTGTCCGCACACGGACTCTTGACCAGCCTTCTCATGGAAGGAGGGGTGCTTGTATGCTTGTTCTCATGCGAAAATGGTATCAGGGGCAACCGGAGGCCCCTTGTTGAACTGGGGCCGCGAGGGCCACACGGAACCCGAGGCCGTCGTCCGTGCTCAACAGGCCGACATGGGCGCGAGCGGCCAGTCGGCAGCGGGAGGTGTCTTTGTTCCAACTTCCGCCACGAACCTGCCGGAAGGCATCAATAATTTGATTGAAACCCTCCGGCGCAATGCCGGCGGTCACTTCCACTCCCAACGCGAGGCGGCCATTAAAATGAAACTGGTGGCCGATCGCCTGGCCCGTTACCGCTGGACCAAGCCCAATCCCATGATTAAATACCACCTGCAGGAGCTGATCCGTATGTTTAGACTCCGCTTCGAGGCCGAACTACCCCCCAACCACTTCTTGACACAAAATTTTTGACAACGATCGGCCCCTCGTCCGGCAATTCCAGCGCGCCAAACAAGCGTTCCCACACCAGCCAGGCGGGAAGCGGCCGGGCGCTTACAAAGGCCCGGTAGCTGCTCCAAGGATAGTCGCCCAGCCATGGCCGCTCCACGTTCAGCATCCGCGCCTGCGCCGGATTCATGTGAATGTAGTCGATCACCTTCCGAAAATACTCCGAGTTCACCGCCTCCACCGGGATCGCCTTGTAGCGGCCCTGGAACAGATGTCCGCACAGTTGGTGCCGGGCGTGGATTCCGCTCCAGACGCATCACCTTGGTTACCAGCCTGTTGGATCCGGGGCTTTACCCGGCGGTGGAGATCATCGCCCTATATGCCAGACGTTGGCGCTTGGAATTATGCCTGCGCGATTTGAAAACCACGCTGGGTATGGAGCAATTGCGCTGCCAATCACCCGCCATGGTCCGCAAAGAGTTGTTGGCCTATTTGATCGCACCCAACTTGGTGCGCGCGGTGATGGCCGAGACGGTTCGGCGCCACAACGTGGCTCTGGAACGAATTAGTTTCAAAGGCGCGATCGACAGTCTGCGGCAATATACCGCCGCTTTATCTCAAGCTCGCTCCAAGAAAATCAAACGACTGCTTTGGGATGATTTGCTGCTCAACTTGTCCCGCGACTTGGTTCCCTTGCGCCCCGGCCGCCGCGAACCCCGTGCCGTCAAAAGACGGCCAAAGCCCTATCCGCTACTTAACAAACCACGACACCAGTTCATTGAAATTTCCCACCGCAGCCGCTATTGGAAAGGCCGCGCCCGTAATCTGAGGAAACTTAACTAAGCGCCATTCGGGTCAGTCCGCGCATTGTGGCAGATGATGATTAAGCCGCGCAGGCAATTCTTGACGGGTTTTCGGGCGGCGCGTTTTTCGGCGGGTGTAGATGTCGGATTTTTTCACGCGCCATAATGCGCGGAGATCCAGGCCTGATATGCTCCGGTTCTCACGCTGCGCACCCAGTCTTGATGGTCAATATACCAGGTAATGGTTTTACGCAGCCCGGAGGCAAAGGTTTCGGCTGGGGTCCAGCCAAGTTCGGTTGCGATCTTTGAACAATCAATGGCATAGCGCCGGTCATGGCCGGGACGATCTTTGACAAAGGTGATTAGTTCGCGCCTTGGGCCGGCGGGCAGCGGAGGCGCGATTTCGTCCAGCAGGTCGCAAATCATTCGGACCACGACCAGGTTTTCCATCTCGTTGCGGCCTCCTATGTTATACGTCTCGCCTTGCGCGCCTTGGCGGATGATGGTCCAGATGGCGGTGCAATGATCGCGCACAAAGAGCCAGTCGCGAACATTTTTGCCATCCCCGTACACGGGCAACGGTTTTCCTTCCAGCGCATTGAGGATTATCAAGGGGATCAGTTTTTCGGGAAACTGGTATGGGCCGTAGTTGTTCGAGCAATTGGAAAGCGTGATCGGCAGGTCGTACGTTGCGTGATAGGCCCGCACCAGGTGATCCGAGGCCGCCTTGGACGCTGAATAGGGGCTGTTGGGATGGTATGGCGTACTCTCGGTGAAGAAGCCGCTTGATCCCAGCGACCCGAAGACCTCGTCCGTGCTGATGTGATGAAACCGGCGGATGCGCGCCTGCCGTTCCCGGGCCAGTTGCAGCAGGGTGTAAGTGCCAACGATGTTGGTGCGGATGAATTCATCCGGCCGGACAATGGATCGGTCCACGTGGGATTCGGCCGCAAAATGGCAGATGGCATCCACGGCGTGTTCATCAAGCAAGGCGGCCATGCGGGCGGCATCGCAAATGTCCGCCCGGGCGAAAACGTAGCGATCCTTGAAGCGGTCCGCCAGGTCCGCCAGGCTCAGGGGGTTCCCGGCATAGGTCAATGCATCGACATTGATAATCCGCCCCGTGAAATCCGATTCTTCCAGCAGATAGCGGATAAAATTAGCGCCAATAAACCCGCACCCACCGGTGACCAGAAGGGTGTTGAAGTTCACGGCCGGACCTCCTTCCAAAGTTGGTCTTTGTATTGGAGGACAAAATCGCCCAAGTCCTCGCGCCAGTCGCGCATCCGGTTTATTCCCAGTTCGTTGAAGATTTTGTTTTCCAGAATCGAGTTGGCCGGCCGCTTGGCCGGCAACGGGTAGTCTGCGGTGGTGCAAGGCAGAACCTGGCAGTCGCTTCCCATGAGTTGAAGAAAGCACCTGGCGCAGTCGTACCAGGTTCCATGGCCTTCGGCCGTTGCATGGTAGGTGCCGGGCCGCCACTGTTGAAGCAGCGCATCGATTTGTTGCGCGAGCCGGAACGACCAGGTGAGGGCGCCGTGCTGATCGTTGACCACCTTGAGCGCCGGCCGATCTTTCTTGACCGATTGGCGCAGGATGGCGCGCAAGAAGTTATTGCCGTTGATGCCGTAGAGCCAGGCCGTCCGCAGGATGGCGTGATCGGCGAGCGTTTCGCGCACGGCGATTTCGCCCGCGAGCTTGCTGATGCCGTAATAGGAGACTGGGTTGGGCGGGTCGGCCTCGGTGTACGGTTGCGGTGGTGGCCGCGCGCCGTCGAACACGTAGTCTGTGGAGATGTGCACAAGCCGGGCGTTAGTCCGGGCGGCATATTCCGCCAATCGTCGGGGGCCATCGGCATTCACGGCCCAGGCCGTGGCCTTGTCGGTTTCGCACGCATCCACCTTGGTAAACGCGGCGCAGTTAACAATAATCTCAGGCTGGAACTCGTCGCAGATCCGGGCCACGGATTCGGCGCGGGTGATGTCCAGTTCCGGCAGATCGGCGGCCCGCAGCGCGTGGTGGTCGCGCCACAGTTGAAAGCAGTCGAATCCCAGTTGTCCTTTGTTGCCGGCTATGAGAATCCGCATGGATACCTTCCCGTTTGCTTCAGCCGTCAGCGTTTCGGCCAGGATTTCCTGGCGATTGCGCCGGGCGGACACCAGGCACATCATCCCAAGAAGCCTGCGGCATGACAAGCCGCTTTCGCGCCGGGGGTCAGTTCGGCGGCAGTTCTTCCAGGATCAGGTGCAGCGCCTGTTCCTGGGGCTGGCGCAGCGCCCATGCCTGGGCGATGCGGTACCCGGGCAGCCAGGCGATTTGACCGCGGCATTCGACCAGGGGCCATGCCTGCCGCGCGGCGCGGGGCAGCTTGGCATCCACGAAAATGTCCTGGATTTTCTTGTGTCCATCAACGCCCAGCGGGTGGATCGCGTCCCCGGCTTGCCAGGCGCGGACAAACACCGCGGCCCGGCCCACGGCGGCGGCGCGCAGTGACGCGCGGCAAGGGGCGCGGCCCAGGGCTTCGCCCGATGGCTGCAAGATCCCGGTTCGCCAAGCCGCGCGGATTTGCCACCGTGTTCCGGGGATCGGGGTAACGCCCGGAATGGCCAGCCGGACCCGGAACAAGCGCGCGGTGGCGGCCGGCGGCGCGGGTTGTGCGGAAAGGAGATCTCCGTTGCGCGCGATCTGCCAGGCGCCGGACCACGGGCGAAATCCGTTGCGGGCGGTGCGCTCCAGCCATGCGGCCAGGCCGGCGACGGCACGAAATTCGGCGCCGGCCACGGGCGCGCCGCGTTCCGCCAGCCATTGCAGGAGCACCCGCCGCCGGGCCGCGGGATCCAACCGGCGCAGCGCCGCCACGCTCAGGGCGCCACCCGCGGCCCGGCAATCCGCCAGCCGCCCGGCCACCATGGCGGAGATCCAGGCCTGCTCTTCTTGCATCAGGTTGGCCGCGCGACAGAGCGCCGCCCGGACCTGTGGGTTCAAGCGCGTGGCCAGGAGCGGCAGGATTTCGTGGCGGACGCGGTTGCGCAGGAACGCGGGGTCCCGGTTGCTGGCGTCTTCGCGCCAGGCCAGCTTGCGATCGTCCAGGTAGCGGACGGCGGCCGCGTGGGTGCAGTCCAGCATGGGCCGCACCAGGACCAGGCCGGCGAGGCATTGGCGCATGGGCATGCCGGCGAGCCCGGCCGGGCTGGCGCCCCGCGCCAGGCGCAGCAGCAAGGTTTCGGCCTGGTCGTCGGCCGTATGGGCCAGGACCACGGCGGCGGCGCGGTGGCGGCGGGCAAGGTCGCGGAAGAACGCCAGGCGCGCCGCGCGTCCGGCCATTTCCAGGGACACGCCTGCGCAGCGCGCTTGCCCGGCCACGTCGGCCTTGCGGATGTGGGCCGGGCAGCCCAGGCTGGCGGCGAGGCGGCGGACAAAGCGGGCGTCGGCATCCGCCGCTGCGCCGCGCAGGCCGTGGTGCAGGTGGGCCACGCGCAGGCGCCATGCGTGGTGTGGGGCCAGTGCGGCCAGGGCCTGCAGGAGGGCCACGGAGTCCGCGCCGCCGGAGACCGCCACCAGCAGGCATTGGCCGCGCGCCAACTCCGGCGCCTGGCGCGCCGCGCGTTCCAGGGCCGCGTGCAGCGGCGGGCGTTGGTTGGACCCGGTGTTCACTTGGGGCATACTGAACCGCAAAGCCAGCGCAGAACACAAGGATTATTCGTGCGCTCCAACAGCGGCCACCGCATGGCAGCCCCCGGGTTTTCTTAAGTGGATCGCAGAATCGCCGTGCGGATCCCATTGACCATTCCCGTTGCTTGGTCAATAATTGGCCGTAACAGTCAACTCTCTGCTGGCAGCAGCGGGCGATACAGCCAGGAAAGGCGGTGACCATGAGCGACAAAGAAGATCCGGCCTTGTCCCAGACGTTGCGCATCGACATTCTGTCGGAAGACTGGCCGAGCGATCCGGGCAAGCCGCCGCAGCTGGCGCCGCACATCCGCCTGCGCAAGAAGGGGGACGGGCGGCGGGAGCCGCCGGAGCAGGGCGCCCAGTTCCAGGAGCTGTTCCAGCGCATTTATGACGGCGCGCTGATCACCCAGGCCGACGGCCGGGTGATCCTGGCCAACGCGCGCGGGCTGGAATTCCTGCACCTTACGGCCGAGCAGATCGGCCAGATCAGCGTCCGTGATATCATCTCGGGCGCGGACTCGCGGCTGCTGGACACCATCAGCCGGAACTTGGAACTCAACCGGTTCACCCTGTTGCAAGCCTACTGCTACCGGCAGGACGGCTCGGTGTTCCCGGCGGAAATCGCGGTCAGCCGCCTGGACCTGGCGGGCCAGCGCTACATGTGTTTTTTCGTGCGCGACATCACGCTGCGCCGCGCGGCGGAGAAGTCGCTGCGCGACGAGCGCAACCTGCTGCGCACGCTGATCGATCGCCTGCCGGAAATCATCCTGTTCAAGGACCTCGAGGGCCGGATTGTCATCGGCAACAACGAGGCGGCGCGGCTGTTCGGCCTGGCCGCGGCCGCCGAGTTGGTGGGCTGCACGGATTCCGACCTCCTGCCGCCGGAGCTGGCGCAGCGCTTTTTCCAGGAGGAGCACGCGGTGCTGACCCGCGGGCAGCCGCTGCTGAACAAGGAGGAGCTGATTGTTGTGCCGCCGCGGCCCGGGCGCCTGCTGCTAACCAACAAGATCCCGCTGACCGATCGCGATGGGCAGATCGACGGCCTGGTGGTGGTGAGCCACGACATCACCGAACAGCGCATGCTGGAAAACCAGCGCCTGAACGCGCAGAAGATGGAGTCCATCGGCCAGCTGGCGGCTGGGATTGCGCACGAGATCAACACCCCGGTGCAGTACATTGGAGACAACATCGGGTTCCTGCAGAAAGCGTTTGGCGAAATCGCCAAGCTGCTGGCGCATGGCGATCTCCTGCTGGCCGAGGCGGATCCCGCGCTGCGCGCGCGGCTGCAGGCCATGCGCGAGAACATCAAGTTTGACTACCTGATCAACGAGATTCCCGAGGCCCTGGGCGAGGCCCGCGAGGGGGTCCGGCGGGTGGCGGAAATCGTGCAGGCGATGAAGGTGTTTTCGCATCCCGACAAGGCGGAAAAGACGCCGACCAACCTCAACCTGGCCATCCAGAGCACGGTCACGGTGTCGCGCAACGTGTGGAAATACGTGAGCGAGATGAAGCTCGACCTGGCGCCGGACCTGCCCATGGTGCCCTGCCACGAGGGGCACTTCAACCAGGTGATCCTGAACCTGATCGTCAATGCGGCGGATGCGGTCCGCGAGGCGGGCGGCCGGGACACGGGCGGCAAGGGGCTGATGGCGATCTCCACCCGCCTGGACGGGGATTGGGTGGAGATCCGCGTGGCCGACACGGGCACGGGCATCGCGCCGGCCAACCGCCACCGGATTTTCGAGCCGTTCTTCACGACCAAGGAGGCCGGCAAGGGCACCGGCCAGGGGCTCGCCACCTGCCATGCCATCATTGTGAAAAAAATGAATGGCACCATTGCCTTTGACACCGAGGAGGGGCGCGGCACGACGTTCATCATCCGCCTGCCGCTGAAGGATAAATAGGGCGCGGCCGGGGGGCCGGGCTGGAAGGCATGAGAAAGAAGATCATATTTGTCGACGACGAGGTCAAGATCCTCCGCGGGCTGCGGCGCATGCTGTACCCCAAGGAGGCCGAGTGGCAGATGTATTTTGTGGAGAACAGCTACGACGCGTTGCACCTGCTGGAGCAGGAACCGGACATCCACGTGCTGGTGACCGACATCCTGCTGCCCGGCATGAACGGCCAGGCCCTGCTGGACCACGTGTGCCAGCACTATCCCGGCGTGGTGCGGATCGTGTTGTCGGGCCAGTCGGATCGCGACGCGCTGCTGCGGTCGGTCACCGCGGCCCACCAGTTCCTGTCCAAGCCCTGCAGCGCGGAGCGGCTGATCGGCACGATCGAGCAGGCCACGCACCTGCAGAACATGCTGCAAAACGAGCAGCTGCGGCACCTGGTCTCGCGGGTGGACGCGTTGCCCAGCCTGCCGGATCACTTCAACAAGCTCCAGGAGGAGCTGCGGTCGCCGGGCGTGTCCATGGACCGCGTGGGGCGGATCATCGGCGCGGACATGGCCATGACCCTCAAGGTCCTGCAGCTGGCGAACTCCGCTTATTTTGGGCTGCGCACCCGGGTGACCAACCCGGTGCACGCCGCCAGCCTGCTGGGCCTGGACACGATCAAGTCGCTGGTGCTGTTCCTGCACGTGTTCCGCCTGTTCGAGCGCACGCCGTCCGGGCTGGCGTTCGTGGACGTGCTGTGGCGGCACAGCACGTCCGTGGGTTTCCTGGCGCAGGCCATGGCCAAGGCCGAGCAGCGCGACCCGGCGTTCTGCAGCGATGCCCTCACCGCCGGGCTGCTGCACGACGTGGGCAAGCTCCTGCTCGCCGCCCTCTATCCGGACCGCTGGCGCGCGGTGATGGCCATGGCCCGCGAGGAGCGGCTGGCCTGCTGGGCCGCGGAGCAGCAGGTGTTTGGCGCGACCCACGCTGAGGTCGGCGCCTACCTCATCGGCCTGTGGGGCCTGAACCACCCCACCATGGAAGCCCTGGCCTATCACCATCACCCGGAGCGCTGCCTCAGCCAGGCGTTCAGCGTGCTCACCACGGTCCACGTGGCCAACGCCCTGGACGCCCCCGGCCGGCAGATCGATCCGGCCCTGCCGCCGCGGACCGTGAACTGGTATTACCTTGAAACCATCGGCGTCATGCACCGCTACCCGGTGTGGGAGCAAAACATCCGGGCCTTGCTGGCCATCCCCGACCATGAACGAGAAAATTCTTATAGTTGACGATGATCCGCGGATCATCGCCGCGTTCAAGCGGCAGATGTACAACCGCTACGCCGTGGACTCCGCGGGCAATGGCCGCGACGGCCTGATCATGCTCCAGGAGCAGGGCCCGTTCGCCGTGGTGATTTCCGACCTGCGCATGCCGGGGCTGGACGGCATTCAATTTTTCATCCAGGCCCGGCATGTGGCGCCGGACACCGTGCGCATCATGCTCACCGGCCATGCCGACCTGCAAACCGCCATCGACTCGGTCAACGAGGGGAATATCTTCCGCTTCCTTACGAAGCCCTGCCCGGAGGAGTTGCTGCGCAAGGTGATCGATGCCGGCATTGCCCAGCACCACCTGATCATGGCGGAGCGCGAGCTGCTGGAAAACACCTTGAGCGGCAGCGTCCGCATGATGTGCGACATGCTGGCCCTGGCCAATCCCACCGCGTTTGGCCGCGCCCACCGCATCCAGCGGCTGGTCAGCCTGCTGGAGCGCCAGGTCGAGGCCGTCAACACCTGGGAGGTGGAGATGGCCGCGCTGCTCTCGCAGGTGGGCTGCATCACCGTGCCCGAGGCGATCCTGCAGAAAAAGGCCGAGGGCCGCGAGTTGGCGCCCGCGGAGCAGGCCATCCTCCAGGCCCATCCCCGGGTGGCCCACGACCTGCTGGCGCACATCCCGCGCCTCGAAGGCGTCGCCGCCGCCATCTATTACCAGGACAAGGGATTCGACGGCTCCGGGTTCCCGCCCGACGACACCAGGACCTACGCCATCCCGGCGGCGGCCCGCATGTTGAAAATCGTGATCGATTTCGACGAGCTGGAGTCCCGGGGCCTGCTGCCGCAGCAGGCCCTCGCCCAGATGCGCCAGCAGGCGCAGTGGTACGACCCCGATCTGCTGCAGGCCTTGCAGGTTGCCCTGGAGCAGCTCGAAGGCCGCAAGCGGTTTCTGCTCAAGGATGTTTCCGTCCGCGATTTGTCGCGCGACATGTTCCTGGCCGAGGACGTGTACAGCCAGTGGGGGCTCTTGCTGGTGGGCAAGGGGCAGCAGGTGACCCTGCCGATCCTGCTGCGCATCCAGAACTTTGGCGCGGTGCGCGAGCCGATCAAGGTCCTGGCCCCGGTGCCGGAGTATTCTGAAAAGAAGATGGCCGACATTGCCGGGGCCAGCCCGCCCAAGCTCTCGGACCAGGTGTTTGCGCCCTGACGGTTGGCCGGCGGCTCAGGTTCCGGCCGGCGGCTGCTGCGCCGCGCGCCGTTTCCGGCGCTGGTGCACGATGACGTACACCGCGATGATCACCGCGCAGGCCGCCAACGCTACCAGCGTGGCCTTGTGCAGGTACGGTCGCCACAAGTCCTCGCTCTGGCCGGCGATGTACCCGATCCAGGTCAGTACCAGCATCCAGATGCCGGCGCCCAGGCCGGTGTAGAACAGAAAATGCGCCATGTTCATCCGCACCAGCCCCGCGGGCAGGGAGATGTACTGGCGCACCACGGGGATCAGCCGGCCGGTGAAGGTCCCGATCTCGCCGTGGTTCTGGAAAAATTTCTCGGACTTGGCAAAGTTCTTTTCCGAGATGAAAAAATATTTGCCCCATTTCAGCAGCAGCGGCCGGCCCAAAAACAGCGCCAGGTAATAATTGAACAGCGCGCCCAGCCAACTGCCGATGATGCCCATGCCGATCGCCACCCAGAAATTCATCTCGTGCCCGGGCAGGTAGTTGGGTGACTGCAGGTAGGCCGGGGAGGACAGGTACCCGGCCGGGATCATGACGACTTCGCTGGGGAAGGGGAAACAGGAGCTTTCCAGGAACATCATGATCACGATGCCCCCATAGCCCAGTTGGCCCACCACGCCCACGACCCAGTCAACAATCTGTTCCATAAGGCTTGCCTCGTTGTTGGTTATGCCCGCGGCCCGGCCGCGTTTCCCGGAAACCGCGACAGGCTAGCAGGCCGCCCCCCGGCCGCACAAGCCCGAATCCCGGGCAATTAGCGGTTTGTTCCACGCCCCCGCCGCGCCCCGTGGCATCCGGCCTGCTAAGGGTCGTGGCAGTTGGCAGCCAGTGCAGAATATGCCGCGCAAAGGAAACGCAAGGCAGGAAGGAATAGCGTCATGATGACAAAAAAAGATGATGTTACCAGTGTGGACAGCATCGAGGAATACACGGTGTACACCCTCGACCGATCCCTCGAAGGCCTGGAGGACCTGCGCCGGGACAGCATCCGGTGCGGCGAAAAGATGACGGCCAGCCCGTTCTCGGCCATCGAGGAGTTCCGCGGCCTGTGCCAGAACCTGCGGAACTTCTTCGTGTTCGAGGCGGACATCCGCAACCTGTTCATGCTCGATACCGAGCAGCTGCGCGATCGCAGCGGGTCGCTCAAGACCGTGGAAGACGATTTCGAGCGGCTGCTGCAGGAGTTTCCCCAGCTGATGTTCACCAACGATTTTCCCGGCCTGGCCGAACGCCTGCGCGTGACGCTGCCCGGCGTAATCGACCGGTTCCAGGACTTGATCCCGGCCCTTAAGAATCACATCGAGGATGAATACATCAATCCAGATAAATAAGGCCGCCGACCTCGCCGGCCGGCTGGAGCGGCTGGCCGCGGCTGACCCCGTGGTCGCGGAGCAGATCCGCCTTGCGCTGGCGGCGCCCCAGGACCCGGTGCCCGCAGCCTTGGATCCATCGGCCGCGGTGGCTGAGTGGCTGCAGGAACCCCGGCCCGCGGATCAGGCCGGCCTGGTGATTGCCATTGGCAGCCTGGACGCCGCGGAGCTGGCGCAGATCCTGCGCGCCCTGCCGGAAAAAAGCGGGCTGCTGTACCTGGAACCTTCGCCGGCGCGCGCCGCCGACCTCTTTCTCGCGCTGGACCTCGAGTCCGCCGTGGCCGCCGGGCGGTTGTTCCTGGCCATCGGGGAGGACGAAGAGCTGATTCGCCGGCAGTTTTACCGCGCGTACCGGCCGCAGGAAATCAACGACCTGCGCCTGCTGGACAGCGGGCGGGCGTTGCCGGCCGCCTATTCCTTCTACCAGGCCGTGCTCCAGCAGATCCGCAAGGACGTGCGGCTGGAGACGTTCAACGCCGGCACCCTGGTGTGCCGCGGCCCGCTGTGGCAGTTCAACACGCTCAAAAATTTGCAGGCCATCACCGGTCATCCCGGCGTGCGGCGGCTCAAGGACCTGTTCCCCGGCCGGCCGGCCCTGGTCGTGGGCGCCGGCCCCTCGCTCGATGCGGCATTGCCCATGATCAAGGCGGTGGCCGACCAGTTCGTGGTCATTGCCACGGGCACGGCCTTGCGCCCGCTGCGCAACGCCGGCATCCGGCCGGCCCTGGTCGTGGCCGTGGACGGCAGCCACCGCATCGGCCCGCAGTTCGAGACCCGCTGCGACGACCTGTTCCTCGCCTGCTCCTCGCTGGTGTTTTCTTCCATCACGGGCAAGTTCCGCGGCCTGTTCACCGGCGGGTTGCTGGCCAACCCGATCGACGCCTGGCTGGACTCGCGGCTGGACGAGCCGCGTGGCTGGATGTACGCGGGCGGGACCGTGACCGCCTCGGCCATGGCGCTGGCCGTGGAGATGGGCTGCGCGCCGGTGCTGGTGGTGGGGCTGGACCTGAGCTTCCGCGACGACGGCACCACCCACGCCGGCCAGACCATGTATGACCAGCACCGCCTCAACCCCAATCTCCTGATCCGCGTGCCCGGCAATTTCCAGCGGGAAGTGCTCACCACCGAGCAGTTCCGCTGCTACATCCACCACGTGGAGTCCTTTGTCAAGGAGCAGGAACGGACCACGTTTTACAATGTCACGCGCGGCGGGGCGCACATTGCCGGCATGCCGGTGGTTGATCCTGACGCCATCAGCGCCTGGGGCACGGGGCCGCTGGCCG
This sequence comes from uncultured Verrucomicrobiota bacterium, assembly GCA_964489425.1. Classification (GTDB taxonomy): domain Bacteria; phylum Verrucomicrobiota; class Kiritimatiellia; order RZYC01; family CAZAYP01; genus CAZAYP01. The sequence continues at coordinate 11,969 of CAZAYP010000017.1, forward strand.
CCTACGAGCGCGTGGCGGCCGCCCACGCGGCGTTTGCGCCCGGCGCGGCCGCGCCCCTGCGGGCCGAGCTGGACCAGGTGTCGACCCAGCTCGGGGACGTGCTGGCGGCCAGCCGCTCCGCGGCCATGGTCTGCAACCGCCTCATCCTGGCGCTGCAGCGCCCGGAATATGCCGTGCCGGAGACCGTGGCCGCCGCCCTTGAGGAGTACCGCCGCCTGGACCAGCTCATCGACGCCGCCCAGTCCTCCTCCACTTTTCTGAAAATGAGCCTGTGGCCGGCAGCCTACGAGCTGCAGGGCCGGCAGGCATCGTCCGGCGACCCGCAGCGCGACCAGGTGCAGGTGTTCCGGCGTCTACGCCAGTTTAATGAACAGGTGGCCGGCGCGGCCCGGTGGACGCGCGACCTGCTGGCCCGCGTGGCGGGCGAGTGGGATGGCGCCGCCGTGGTTGAGGTAACCAACCCGGCCGCGGTGCCGGCCGAAAACGCCGCCCCGGCGGCCGCCGTGGTTTAGTCAGCACAATAAAGAAGGAGAATACATCATGCCAGCGACTAGTTATCAGAAAGCAGCCCCCACCCAGGGGCGGAATGCCACGTCCTACCAGCAGACGGACGTCTACACCGCCAGCCCGATGCAGCTGGTCATCATGCTGTACGACGAGTGCCTGCGCTCGCTGGAAAAAGCCGAGCGCGCGTTCAACATCGACGGCCCGCAGCGCATCGAGGAGGTGGGCAACAACCTGCTCCACGCCCAGGACGCGATCACGGAGCTGGCCATATCGCTCGACATGGAGAAGGGCGGCGAGATTGCGCACAACCTGCACCGTCTCTATGACTTCATGATCCATCACCTCAGCCAGGCCAACATCGAAAAGAGCGTCAAGCCGATCAAGGACGTGCAAAAGATGATGGCGGACTTGCGCGAGGCCTGGGTGGAAGTGTCCAAGCAGGAACCCGTGCAGGAGCAGGGCCCGGTCCGGATGTCGCAGGGCACCATCAAGATCGCCGGCTGACATGGCGGACGGGTTGCCGGCCGGCGCAGGGAGTGCAATCCCGGGCCGGTGGCCCGCCAGCCCAACCACCATGCATACCGCGCAGGAAAACCTTGCTCAATTGGCCGATGCCATGGACCAAGCCCTGGCCGACGGCGACGCCGAAGCGTTTTGTGGCCTGGCCGATCGGCGCGCCGTCCTGTTGCAGGACCTGAGCCGCCAACCCGGCGCCGTGCCCCTGCTGCCGGTGCTGGAAAATGCCCGGGTGCAGGATGAGAGCTGGATGGAAGTGATCCAGAGAAAAATGGTCGAACTCCGGGAACGCATCAACGCGGTGCGGGGCCGGCGCGTCAACCTGCACACCCTGGCCATCGGCTACCGCCACGCCCCGGGCAAAGGCCAATATCTGGTCCGGCACGGCTGAGCCCGTGCCCATCGCTCGCGGATCAAGCAGATAAAAATGGGCCGTGATTAAAAATCCCGGCCCCCCGCAGTTCCACCCAACCATCGCATCCCTCCCGAAATTGGCGGGTGTTGATAAACGTCCCGGGCTGACCTTCGGAACACCCGCCAAAAACGCCCCTTTCCCATGGCTGTCCCATCCAGGGAACGAGCGCAATCAACAGGTTGTTAACAGGCGGGTTTTCCGGAAAAGCGCCACGGTTTTGACAAAAAAAAAGCGTTTTCAACAGGCTTGGGGAACGGTCCATAAAAATCCCGAACAATCTTGGCCTGTTCCATATGTAGCGGTGGAATTATTAACCCTCCACAACCTGTTGTTTGCTTTCTGTGTTGCGTGCAGAACTTCTTGTAATCAAGAGGGGTTACAAAAGATGGGCGTTTACCATGAAAAACCGGGTTTCCCTTGACAAGCACGGTGGCGGGGCAAAAGGTACCGGCCTTGGCGCGGGGTCAACTAATTAACAATCAAGGGCGAGACAGCGTGGCCCGGCTTGATCAGGTGGCAAAAACAATTTCCGAGCCCGGCGCCGCGAGCACGGGTTGGATGATTTCCTGGTCCGGAAACGCAGCCCGGATGGCGGCGTGGCGCTCGGGCGGAGCAAAGAACAGCAGGAATCCCCCGCCGCCCGCGCCCAGCAGCTTGCCGCCCAAGGCGCCCGCCTGCCGCCCGTTTTCGTACATGGCGTCCACCGTGGCGTTCGAGACGCCGGATTCCAGGCTGCGTTTGGCCATCCAGGCTTCATGCAGCAGCTCGCCAAACGCGGTCAGCGGGCGCTGGCCGCACAGGATGTCGTAGCCGCGGTCCACCATGGCGCGCATGCGGCCCAGCAAGTCGGCATTGGCGCCGATTTTCCGGATCTGGCGGCCGGCGATTTCGTCCGCGCTGCGGCGGAGGTTGGTGAAGACCAGCAGCAGGTGCGCCTGCAGTTCGTGGAGCCGCGCGGCCGGCGCCGGCACCCGGTGCACCACGATGTCGTCTTCGGCCCGAAACTCGACCAGGTTGAAGCCGCCCATCGCGGCCATGAGCTGGTCCTGGCAGCCCACGTTTTCCTTGAGCACGGTCCGTTCGATATGAATGGCCTGGTACGCGAGCTCCATGGGGTTGATGTAACGGCCCTGGAACGCGGCCAGGGCCTGCAGCAACGAGACCGTGAACGCCGAGGACGATCCGAGGCCGGTAAAGGCCGGGAGGTCCGCCACGTTGTGCAGCTCGATGTCGCGCTCCAGGGCGCAGTACTCGAGGCAGGCGCGGTACACGCGGTGCCGGATGTCGCGGGGCGACTTGGCCAGCTCCACCTCGCGGTACGAAACGCGCACGGCATAGTCGAACAGGTGGCTCGGAAACCGGCTGGCGGTGATGTAGCAATACTTGTCAATGGCCGTGGCCAGGACGGCCCCGCCCGCAGACCGGAAATACTCGGGGTAGTCGGTGCCTCCCCCGAAAAAACTGATCCGCAACGGCGCCCGCGTGATAATCATGGTTGGCCCAGCCTGCTCCGGTTTTCCAGGATGAATGTTTCCGCCATAGCTAATGTTTCCGGGGTGCCGATGTCAAGAAAGGGCGCGTCGGTCTGGCAGACCCGGAGGTCCAGGCCGGCCGCCAGCAGTGCCGGGAACACCGCGGTCTCAAAGCTCAGCGGTCGCGTCGCGGGGAAGCGCGCCAGCGCCTCCGCGCGGAACGCGTACACGCCGGCATTGATCAAGCCCGCGCCCGGCCGCTTCTCGGCGAATCCCGCCAGCGCGCCGCCCGGCCCCACCGCCAGCGTGCCGTAGCGCGCCGCGTCCGGCACGCGCAGTCCCAGCAGGGCGGCCGCGGCCGCCGCGGGGCCCACCGCCGCCAGCAGCGGCGCGAGATCCGCGAACACCAGCGAGTCGCCGTTGAGCACCAGCCAGGCGTCCGGCCGGGGTTGGGTCTGCTCCGCGGCAAAGAGGAAGCCGCCCGCGGTTCCGAGCGGTGTGGGTTCGGCGTGGCAGGTGATGGTCATGCCGGCTACCGGGTGCGCGTGAAAATGCCCGGCGATCGCGGCGGCGCGAAACCCGGACGAGATGGCCACCCGCGCGATGCCCTGGGTTTGCAGGTAGCGACAAACCCACGCCAGGAACGGCTGGCCGGCCACCGGCGCCATGGGCTTGGGCAGGTCCGGCAGCAGGTGCCGCACCCGGGTTCCCTGGCCGCCGGCCAGGATCACGGCGGCGACAGTCGCGGTCATGCCGGTGCGCGGCCCGCCCCGCCGTCACACATTGCCGTACCGCCCGTTGCGCAGGATGGTGTAGCCCTTGATGAGCTCGCGGATCCCGCGGTCCAGGGGCCATTCCATGTGGAAGCCGGTCGCGAGGATGCGCTGGTTGGACACGACGTAGTCCCGCTTGTCCGGGTCCTCGCCGATCGGCGCCTCGAGGAACACGAACCCGGGCACGTGGTCCTTGACCTTGGCGCACAGCTCCAGCTTGGAAAGGTTGGCGTCGTCCAGGCCAAAGTTATACGCCCGGCCTTTCATGGTGGCGAAGTTCTCGATGCCAAAGGCGAACACGCGGGCCACGTCGCGGATGTGCACGTAATTGCGCTTGAAATGGCCCTCGAAAATGACCACCGCCCGGTCGGTCACCGCCCGGTACACGAAGTCGTTCACCAGCAGGTCCAGGCGCATGCGCGGGGACATGCCGAACACCGTGGCCAGGCGGAACGTCAGGCCGTTTTCGCGCTGCAGCACGGCTTTTTCCGCCTCCACCTTGGTGACGCCATAGAGGGAGATGGGGCGCAGGGGCGAGTCCTCGGTGCAGGCCTGGCCAGGCGTGCCGATGCCGTAGCCGCTGTTGGTCACGGGCATGAGCATGCGCTGCTCGCGGCTGGCCAGCCGGCAGAGCAGCTCCACGGCGTCCTGGTTGATCCCGCGCGTGGCCCAGGGGTCGCGCTGGCACAGGGGCGCGCCGACAAGCGCGGCCAGCGGGATGATCACGTCCGCGCCGGCCAGCAGCTTTTTGACCAGGGCCTCGTCCCGGCAGTCGCCGCGGACGATCTCGAAGGTGTCGTAGGCGCAGCAGTCGGCGAGGCTGTTCTGCTGGAACAGGAAGCTGTCCAGCACGGTAACGCGGTAGCCCAGGCCCAGCAGGTGCGGGGTCATCACCGACCCCAGGTAGCCGGCGCCGCCCGTGATGAGGATTCGTTCTTTCATTCCTGCGGGCCTTGCTGGGCGGCGGCCGGCGCGGCCGGCCGGGGCACGGCCATGAACCCCTTGGTCAGCAGCTCCGCGGCTTTCTGGTCGCGGATTTTCTTGTCCTGGCTGCCGAACACGATGGCGATAACGCGCACGCCGTTGCGCTCGGCGGTGGCGGCGATGCAGTAGCCGGATTCTTTGTACCAGCCGGTCTTGAGCCCGTCGCAACCCGGGAACGTCCACAACAGGCTGTTGTGGTTGCGCATCTCGAAGGTCTCGTTGCGGAACCGTTTCTCCTTGCAGCTGGTGTATTTCAGGGCCGCGGGGTGCTTGAGCACTTCCTGGCACAGGAGCGCCATGTCGCGGGCGGTGGTCACGTCCGGCAAGTCGCCGCCGGAGGGCGGGAGGCCGTGGTCGGAGTGGAATGTGCTGGCCTTCATGCCGAGCTGCTGGGCGCGCTCGTTCATCAGCTGCACGAACGCTTCCTTGGATCCGGCGATGTGGATGGACAACGCCCGGGCCACGTCGCAGGCCGACTGCACCATGAGCGCGTAAAGCATTTCATCGAGGGTGAACACCTCGTTTTCCGCCAGGTACACCTGCGAGCCGCCCATCTTGGAGGCCTCGGCCGTGGCCTGAATGGGATCGTCCAGTTTCAGCACGCCCTGGTCCACTTTTTCAAGTACGATCAGCAGGGTCATCAGCTTGAGGACGCTGGCCGGGTACCCCACGGCATCCGCCTGGTCCTCGAACAGGACCGCGCCGCTGTCCGCGTTCACGACGATCGCTCCCAGGTAGGGGTTGCGCGCTTTGGGTTCCACGTTGTCCCGACCCAGGGCCGGCTGGATCAGGGCGGCCATGGCCAGCCCCACCCCAACCCAGGCAACCTTGCGAGCATACCCGATCCTGTTCATTGCATCTCTCCCGTGGTCTGTGTTGCTGAAGGGACGCCCCGGGGGTGGTGTGCCCCCGGGACGCGGTACAAGTCTGGTTGCGCCAGCGGGCTCGTGCCCGCCGGGCTTATTCTTCTTCCTCTTCTTCCTCGGCGGCCGCATCGTCGTCGGAGGGCAGGCGGAAGGACTTCAGCACCTGCGCGGCGGCCTCGGCCTCGGCCGCTTCATCCGGCGACCCCTCGTACCAGATCTCGGCAATCTTGTACTCGGGCAGCATCAGCCATGCGCACCCGATGTCCACGGCTTCGCCGCTATCAGAGCCCACGGCCTTGACGTCCGCGCCAAACCCTTCGCAGCCGCCCAGGGTCAGGTCTACGGCCTCGCCCCACTCGGACTCGTCGTAATTCTCGTCGATGTAGTCCTTGGTCTCCTGGATCGCGTCCATGAGCGCGGTCTTGCGCTCCTTGGAGTTGTCCGCGTTGAGCGTCCGGAAGTAAAGGATGGTGCCGTTGGGACCTTCCACGCTGAAGTAGTCGCCGTCTTCCTCGGCCTGGGCCAGTTCCCAGTCGGCCGGCACATCGATCAGGAAAGCGGCCTCATCCGCCGTCGGATAGGCGATGGTCTGAGTGTCACCAGCCCACGCGGCCACGGAGGCGGCCACAACCAAACAACCAGCCAGCAGTAACGAGTAACGAAGCATACGCATGACGCATCCTTTCTGCTTTGGTTTACGGAACAGAAAACGATCAACACCCTGTTGATCATTGGGACCGGACTGTATCCTGCCGCCCGCCCCAGGTCAAGATCGCGCGCGCGCGGTATATTCGGTGTTTTTCTATTTTGCTTGTCCCGTTGTTGTTGCGATAATTGGGGCATGGATGCTTCGTTCCCAACCACGGATTGGGGTCTGTTTGAAGATGTTCGTAGCGGGACAGCCACAGCAAAGCAGGCCGCCTTAGACTGGAGTTTGAGGACTGATTCCGCGCCCATGTGATGGACTTCGACGATGTGCGGGTGGCGCAGGTCCATCGTCACCCGCGATTCCAGGCGGAACCGCTCCACGAATGCGCCGCCAAGTGCGGCTTTGGAAAGGGTCTTGAGCGCCACCGGCTTGCGGTTCTCGATGTTCTCGGCCAGGTACACCTCGCCCATGCCGCCGCGGCCCAGGGGACGAACGATGCGGCATCCGCCAAGGACTGCGCCGGCGGAGAGGGTGTAATCGGGATGGGGGCGCCACCGGCGGGCGGCGGAACAACGGTATCGGCGTCGTTTATGGTGCGGTCGTTCCTGGCGCGCAGAGCAGGTTATTTACCACAAAGGGCACGAAGATCACGAAGGAAGAATTGGAAAGAGTGGATCCCCTTCGCGGCCTTCGCGTTCTTCGCGATCGTGGTGAAATCTCCGGGGATTGAGGCGGTGGATGGTTTCATTGTTCAAGGCGAGATCATGTTCACCACAGAGGGCACGGAGACGCAGAGCAGATTACTTGCCACGCCGCGCGCAACGATCAGCGGGAAAGCCGCGATCATTGGTGTCCTTTCGGCAAGCGTGTGTGCCCGTTTTTTCCGGCGCGGGTCATTTGGATATAGCCACGACGTTGTGCCGCCGGGGTTGCCCGTCCGGGGTTTGCGAGGGCGACTCGCCGAACACCGCCTTGTAGTCGGCGGCGAATCGGCCCAGGTCCCAGAACCCATGCGTCAAGGCGGCTTCCTTGACGCTGGCCGCGGCGCGCAGGGCCTGGCGGACGGCCTGCATCCGCAGCAGCTTGAGGTACCGCATCGGACCCATGCCCAACTGCTGCCGGAACGCGTAGTCCAAGGTGCGCGCGCTCACGCCCAGCGCCCGGCACAGGTCCGGCAGGTAGATAACCTCGGCCTGGTGCGCGGCCAGGAACGCGTCCGCCTGGCATACCGTGTGCCAGCGCGACCCGCCGGCCTCCATGACCCGCAGCCCGCCAGATGCGAGCTTCATGGCCAGGGCCGCTCCCGGGGCCGGGGAACGCGACCGAGACCCGGTCCCGGCCGGCCCGAGCCTGGCGCGCAACGCCTGCCGGAACTCGGCCCACGCGGACGGCGCAGGTTGCGCCAGCACGCAAGCCCCCGCCCGCGCGCCCAGGCCGCGGGCGGGGTGGGCGGGCAGGGACAACCAGGCGCATTCCATCGGCGTGGCGTGCGCCATGAACACCAGCGCGGAAGGGCCACACACTGCGACCCGGTTGGGCGCCAGCGGGATTCCATTGCAGGTGGCGGCGCCAGCGGCATCCAGGGCGACCACCAGGGCCGCGTGACCGGGATCCATCCGCAACCGCAGGATGCCGGGCGCGCCCGGGCGCCATCCGCCCACCCCGGCGGCGCCCGGCGCCATGGCCAGCCCGCGGATCGGGCCGGGCCCGGATTGGATGAACTCCACGGCGGGCTCGGCGCGCTCCGCAGCCCCGGCCCCCGCCCGGGATTGCGAATTATGCATAGTTTTTCGGCTGGATTCCGGCATGCGAACGATTACCCTCTGACCAGTTAATACAACACTAGGGGTTGAAAAAAGCAATGCGCAAACAAGTGAAAAAGCCGCAACCGGCAGTCGCTGCCCGCGATGCGGGTGGCCGGGCGTCACGCCGGGACGCCGCCTGGCCGGCGGGCGTGCTGGACGCCCTGCCGTTCATGGTGTTTCTGATCGATGGCGATTTGCACGTGCGCCAGCGCAATGCCGCCGCCGATGCCGTGTTCGGCACAGCGCCCGCCGGTGTTTATAAACGCAGGTGCGGCGAGGTGTTCCACTGCCTCCACGCGCATGACGTGCCGGCCGGCTGCGGCCGGTCGCAGGCGTGCCGCGGGTGCGAAGTCCGCGCCGCCGTTCAAAGCGTAGCCAGGGGGCAATGCGTGGCGCGCCGCTTCGCGCAGGTGGAATGGCGCCTGGGCGCCAAGACCCAGGCGCTCGAGTTGGTCATCACGGCATCGCCCCTGGCCGCCGGCAAGGAACGGCTGGTGCTCGTGGTCCTGCAAGCGATCCAGGAACTGGCGCCCGCGCCTAGGGCGCGGCCGGCACTTGGATGTAGCCGCAGGTATATTCCACCAGGTCGTCGCGCTGCGGCTGGCCGGAAATAATATCCGCGGCCACGTACACCCCGCGCCGCACCGGCTGGATCCGGACCTGGCCCACGGGCTGGCCCTGGCGCAGCACGCGGGCTTCCTCGCCCGCCGGCGGCAGCATCACGCACTCCAGGATCACGTACCGGTGCTCGGCGTTGATGTGGATTACCCGCGCGGCCGGGAGCTTGAGCGGGGCGACGTGCTCCGGCGCGGGTGGCGTACGCCGGCCCGACTGGCATCCGCCAACGGCCGCGGCCACCAAGACCGCCAGGGCCAAGCGGACAACGCGCGTTGCGCTGTCCGCTCGGCGGCCATGGGTTGGTCTTCCTGCTGTTGATCCCATGGCCGCCATGGTATAAACAAAAGCTAGTACCGGAAAGGAGAAAGCGTGAAAGTCCAATTGATTGGCGGCGTGGACACGGTGACCGGGTCGCGCCATCTCATCGAGGCGCATGGCCAGCGGGTGTTGCGCGATTGCGGATTGTACCAGGGCCCGCGCGAGGCGGCGCGCCAGATCAACCGCACGCTGGGGTTCCCGGCGGCCGCCGTGGATGCCGTGCTCCTCTCCCATGCGCACATTGATCACTGCGGCAACCTGCCGTCCCTGGTCAAGGCGGGGTTCCAGGGGCCGATCTACGCCACGGACGCCACCTGCGACCTGGCCGCCATTATGCTGCGCGATGCCGCCCGCATCCAGGAGCAGGACACCGCCTACCTGAACCAGAAGACCAACCGCCAGGGCCTGCCGCCGGTGGAGCCGCTGTACACCGTGGCCGACGCCGAGGCGGCCCTGAAACTGCTGCGGCCGGTGCCCTATCACAAGGCGTTTGCCCCGGCACCCGGGTTGGATTCCGTCTTCATCGAGGCCGGCCACATCCTGGGCGCGGGGCTCAATCTCGTGGGAACCGAGGAGCAGGGCCGGCGCAAAACCATCGGGTTTGCCGTGGACCTGGGCCGCAAGGATCTCCCGTTGATCAAAGACCCGGAAATCCTGGACCAGCCGGACGTGCTGGTCATGGAAAGCACCTACGGCGACCGGATGCACGCGCCGGCCGAGGACGCCCGCGCCCAGCTGGGGGCCATGGTGAAGAAGACGCTGGACCGCGGCGGCAAGGTGCTGATCCCCTCGTTTGCCCTGGAACGGGCGCAGGAGATCCTCTACCACCTCGTGTGCCTGGTGGGCGCCGGCGCGCTGCCGCCCGTGCCGGTGTACCTGGACAGCCCCATGGCCTCCGAGATCACCCGGGTGTTCGCCCGCCGGCCCGAGTACCTGGACGCCGCGACCCGCGCGTGCGGCGCGCGTACCGGCCCGGTCTTCAGCCAGCCCTGGGTGCGCTACGTCAGCACGGTGGAAGACTCCAAGAAGGTCACGGCGTCCGACCAGCCCTGCGTGATCATCGCCCCGTCCGGCATGTGCGAGCATGGGCGGATCCTGCACCATCTGAAGCACGGCGTGGAGCATGCCCGCAACAGCATCCTGATCGTCGGCTACCAGGCCGAGTACACCCTGGGCCGGCGCATCGTGGCCGGCGAGAAAAAGGTGCGGATTTTCGGCGACATGTTCCGCCTGCGCGCCGAGGTGGCGGTGCTCAACGCCTTCAGCGCGCACGCGGACGCCGCCGATTTGTCCGCCTATGCCCAGGCCGCCCGCCCGCGGCGCACCTACCTTGTGCACGGCGAGGACCAGGCCCGCGCGCGCCTGGTCGAAAGCCTGCAGCAGGCCGGCCTCAAGCATGTGTTCGCCCCGCCCGCCGGCGCCGTTGTGGAACTGTGACGCGGGCGAGAAAAAAAAACAGGAGTGCTCCCATGTTGAAAAAAGCTTTGTTCCCCGGAAAATACATCCAGGGCGCCGGCGCGCTCGGCGAATTGCCGGCCCTGATCAAGCTGTTCGGTGACCGCGGGCTGATCCTCGCCTCGCCCACCGCCCACAAGATCATGCTCGCCCAAAGCCGCCTGGACCTGGGCGCACAGGGAACGCTCATCGAACGCTTCGCCGGCGAATGCTGCGAGAAGGAGCTGGCCCGGGTGGCCGCCATGATCCGGGAACAGAAAGTCAATGTGCTGGTGGGCATGGGTGGTGGGAAAACCATAGACACCGCCAAGATCGCCGCAGATCGCGCGAACATTCCCGCGCTCGTGGTGCCCACCATTGCCTCGACCGACGCGCCCTGCAGCGGTTGCGCCGTGCTTTACACCGAGCAGGGGGTGTTCGAATCGGTTTATTATCAAAAATCAAATCCCATGGCCGTCCTCGTGGATACGCAGGTCATCGCCAACGCCCCGGTCCGGTTTCTCGTGGCGGGCATGGGCGACGCGTTGTCCACGTGGTTTGAAGCCCGGTCCTGCAGCGCCACGCAGTCCGAAAACGCCTGCGGCGGGCTCAGCACCATGACGGGCCTGAACCTGGCCCGGCTCTGCTACGACACGCTGCTCACGTACGGCGTCACCGCCAAGCTTGCCGTGGAGCAGCAGATTGTCACCCCGGCGCTGGAGAACATTGTCGAGGCGAACATCCTTTTGAGCGGCATCGGGTTTGAGAGCGGCGGCCTGGCCAGCGCCCACTCCATTCACAACGGGCTCACCGCGCTGCCCGCGACTCATGCGTTTTACCATGGCGAAAAGGTGGCCTTCGGCGTCCTCGCGGGGCTGCAGTTGACCAATGCCGCGCCGGAAGAATCGGCTACCGTTTACGCGTTCTGCGAAGCCGTGGGCCTGCCGACCACCTTCGCCGACCTCGCCTTGCAGGACGCCCGCCGCGAAGACCTCATGAACGCCGCCGAAAAAGCCTGCGCGACCGTGGAGTGCATTCATCACGAAGCGGGCAAGATAACCCCGGTCAAAGTCCTCAACGCCATGCTGGCCGCCAACGCCATCGGGGTTTACCGCAAAAAGGGGGCGTGAACCACGCGCCGCATCAAGCAGCAAGGAGATTGCGATGAAGCCAGGGTCCAGAATGGTCGTTATGTTGGCCGTGCTGATGATAAGCGCCGCGCTGCTGAGCGGGTGCGCGGCGGGCACCGCACGGTTTTCCGTGGAACAGCCGGCCGGTTTCTGGGCCGGGCTCTGGCACGGCGCGATCTCGGCGATCACGCTGGTCATCCACATCTTTGACCATGGCGTCCGCGTCTACGAAGTCAATAATACCGGCGGCTGGTACGACCTGGGGTTCCTGCTCGGCGTCATCTGCATCTGGGGCGGGAGCTCAACCGTCGGTTGCGCCAGCGCAAAGCGCCGCCGCAGGGAAGACCGGGAGTGGGATGACGTCAGCGACAAGGTCGAGCAGCGGATCAAGCGCAAGCTGCGCCACTGGGCCGAGGCTGAGAAAGACGAAGACTGGGATGCGGTGGAGCGCAAGCTCGAACGCAAACTGCGCGACAAGCTGCGCCAGTGGGCGGAATCCGACGACCAGGACGGATGAACCCAGAAAGAGCAGATGGACTACGAATCACGCGAATCACGCGAATGGATCCCTCTGACTCTTCGCTAAATATGTACGTCCGTGGATCGAATTCTTCCGTCACCCAACAGGTCGATGATGTTATTTCCAACTTGCGCCCGCGCCGCTTTCTGCGGCAACGAGTTTCGCGTTATTCGCGTGTTTCGTAGTTAATTCAAATGCTGCATTGGGGATGACCGGGAGCTGTCGAACCTTTGCCCGTTACGCGGCGGGATATCAGGCAAAACCCGGGATGCGGGTGCGCTGCTGAATATGGCGGGCGGCCAGCGAAAGCAGCGTCACCATGACCAGGTAGCCGCAGGCGGCAAACAGGTAGCCCCGGAAAAAGAAGAAGTTCTGGGCGGTGAAATTCTGGATGAACGAAAGAAACCCATTGAACTGAATCAGGAACGCGACGGAACTGTCTTTCAGGTTGTTGATGGCCTGGCTGATGAGTCCCGGCACGCTGTAGCGGATCGACTGCGGGAGAATGAGCAGAAAGTAAATCTGCCGCCGGCCATAGCCCATGGCCTCGGCCGCGGTGATTTCGTTGCGCTGAATAGCCTTGTAGCCGCTCATCAGGTAGCGGGCATTGTAGGCGGACACATTGAGCGTGAAGCCGATGAACGCGGCCGCGAACGAGGACATGTCACACCCGATGGTCGGCAGGCCGTAATACATGAGGAACAGCAGCGCCAGCAGCGGGGTGCCGATAAAAAACGTCACATAGGCATTGGCGATCCGGCGTATGGTTTTGGAGGGATGGGTCAGGAAAAACAGGAGCAGGATGCCGCCCAGCAAGCCGGACAGGGTGATCGAGCCGGACAGAATGACCGTCCATTTCAACCCGCTGACCAGGGCGGGCCATTCCAGCCAGAGCTCCCGAAAGAATTCGCTCACGTGCCGCTTTCCCGGGCCATTTGGAAAAATTTGCGGACGCGCTCATCCTCTTTCTGGGCATAGAGCGTTTCCGGCAGCTGCTCGGTCAGGATGACGCCGTGATCCAGGAACAGGATTTTATCGCACATATACTTGGCAAAATGCGCGTCATGGGTGACGCACAGCATCGTGACATCGTCCAGGAACAGCTTGTTGATGATGACGGAGACCTCGCGGGAAAGTTCGGGGTCCAGGGCGCTGGTGGGCTCGTCAAAGAGAATCAGTTTCGGGTCCATGGCCAGGGCGCGGGCAATGGCGACGCGCTGTTGCTGTCCGCCGGAGAGCTGGGCCGGGTACTTGTGCGCGTGGTCCAGCATGTCCACGCGGGCCAGCTCCTGCCGCGCCAATTCCCGGGCCTGTTTCCGCGACAGTTTCAAGAGCTTGATGGGCGCCAGGGCGACGTTGTGCAGCGCGTCGAGGTGGCGGAACAGTCCGAACTGCTGAAACACAAACCCGATTTGGCGCCGCACCGCCCGCACGTCCGTGCCGGGTGCCGTGATGTCCTGGCCGTTCAGCCGGATCGTGCCCTGGGTCGGCCGCTCCAGCAGGTTCAGGCACCGCAGCAGGGACGTTTTCCCGCAACCCGAGGGGCCCATGACCACCTTGACTTCCCCGCGGTTGAGGGTGAAGCTGATATCGTTGAGCACGGTTTTGCCGCTGAACTGCAGCGAAAGATGTTGGACGTCCAGCAGCGGCATGTCAGGTCTCCTCGAAGCCGGGAATATGAAACCGCCGGTACAGCGCGTGAAACAGCCCGTTGCACCCCAGGTACAGCACCAGGAACAGGATCGCCGCCGCCGTGTACACCGGCATGCCGCGGGAGGTCACCGCGGTGATGGCCTGGGCTTCTTTCAGGATTTCCGGCACGCCGGCGATATACGCAAAGGGGGATGCCTTGAGGACCGCGGTAAACTCGTTGACCAGGCCGGGTATGGAAAGCCGCCACGTTTGCGGCAGCAGCACGCTCCAAAACACGCGGCGCGGCGACATCCCCAGCGCCAACCCGGCCTCCAGTTGCGCCCGGTCAAGGGAATTGAGCGCGCCGCGCAGCACTTCGCCGATATAGGCGGCGGCCACCAATCCGAGGCACATCACCACCGTGAAGAACGGCGGCAGCCGGATGCCGAGCGCCGGCAGGCCGTACATCGCCACGAAAATCAAGACCAGCGCGGGGACGCTCTGCACCGTGTAAATCACGCACCGCAGCAGGATCCGCCCGCGTCGGCCGGCCAGTTGCTGCGCCAGGACCAGGGCGGTTCCGCCGGCCAGGCCCACCGCCATGGAGGACAGCGTGATCAGCAGCGTGTTGAGCGCGCCGGTGGATAGCGCCTGGATAATCCCGATAAATTCCACCACGGAGCCCCGGTTACACGCCTTTTTTCATGTAGCGGTCAATGATCGCCTTGACTTCAGCCGCATGTTCCCGCAAGAACCCGTTGAACTCTTCCAGCAGCGGGCTGCCCTTGGGGAAGGCAAAGCCATAGCGGTCCTCCTCTTTCATGGTAAAGGCCACGGCCAGCTTGTAGATCCCTTTTTCCGCCTGGTCGGCCATGACCATCGAGTCCATGAACGCGCCATCCACCTTGCCGTTGGCCAGGTCCGCCAACAGTTCGTTATAGGAGGGATACTGCTGCAGGTCTTCGTAGGCGTACGCATCCTTGTAGGTGGTCTTGATCAAATCGGCAAAATACATGCCGCGCACGAACCCCAGGCGGTATTTCTTCCAGTCGTCGGTCGAGTTGATGACCACGCCGCGGTCGGCCAGGGCCGCGATCACCAGCACATTCAGCATGTAGGAGTCGGAAAAATCCATGACCTCCTTGCGTTTGTCCGTGATGGAGATGGCCGAGAACGCCACATCCGCCCGATTGGCAATCACCGCCCCCAGCATGCCGGCCCAGTCATAGGCCGTCATTTCAAGGGTGTATCCGCGCGCCTGGCAAAAGGCGTTGAAAATATCCACGTCAATGCCCGCGTACTCTTGCTCACGCTGAAAACAGTTGGGCGGCGAGGTGGGGCACACCGCCGCCTTGACGGTCTTCTTCGGGGCCGGCGCGGGTTGGGATCCGTCACCCGCCGGCTTGCCACATCCCACCAGGGCCAGGGCCAACACCAACATCCATCCGTTACGCATGGGTACTCCTTATAAACAGCACGTGAAAAAAGGCATGTTATCTCACGAAACAGGCAGAACAAGCGCAATCGGGGCCAAGCGGAAAATATATTCGGCCGCGGGATCTCGGGGGGCGTAGCAGCCCGGCGCACCGTCGGGCCCGGCCGGAACCCGCCCAAGCGGATCGTTTGTCATTGTGCTGGGCCCAGCGCTGCGCCTACCATGGCCCCGTGATGTGAAAACCAAAGGAGCCGGGTTCATGGCAATATCCATCCGCCGCCGCCGCCACGCGGTTTTCCAAACATTGGAAAAAATCGGGGGTCGTTTTCCAAACATTGGAAAATCCGGGCCGGGTTTTTCCAAACATTGGAAATCGCATGCCCGCAGCCTGCCCATCCTTGGCGAGCAGCCATGAACATCGGCCTGGCGTTGGGTGGCGGCGGGGTGCGGGGGTTGGCGCACATTCTGATCCTGGAAGCGCTGGACGATTTGGGCATCAAGCCAAGCCTCCTTGCCGGCACCAGCATGGGCGCGATTATCGGGGCGCTCTACGCCTCCGGCATGTCTGGAAAGGAAATCCGCGAGCGCATCAACCAGCACCTCATCCTGAAAGACGACACCTGGCGCGACATCATCGCCAAGAAAGCCGACCTGTTGAAATGGGTCACGGCATTTTCCGCGGAGTTCCAACGCGGCGGGCTGCTCAAGACCCAGCGCTTTTTCGAGTACCTCTTCAGCGAGATTGGGAAGCGCACCTTCGAAGAGTTGGAGATTCCGCTCCTGGTCGTGGCCGCAGACTACTGGGCCAAAGAGGAGGTCGTGTTTGAAACCGGCGACCTGCTTCCCGCCCTGCAAGCCAGCATGGCCGTGCCGGGGGTATTTGCGCCGGTGGCCTTTGCGGACAAGGTGCTCGTGGATGGCGGCGTGGTCAACCTGGTGCCCTACGATCTCCTTGCCGCACGCGTCGACTTCACCATTGCCGTTGATGTGAGCAAGGCGCGCAACCCGGGCAAACCGGGGATTCCCAGCGCGCTCGAATCCGTTCTGGGGGCGTTCGATATCATGCAGGCCTCAGCGCTCGCCGCCAAGATGAAGCACCGGAAACCCGACCTCTACGTCCAGCCGGACATCCAGGGCATCCGGATGTTTGATTTCGGTAGAATCGAGGAGGTTTTCCTGCAAGCCACCCCGGCCGCCGACTGGTTGAGGAAGCAACTGGCACAACACAGGCAAGGTGCCCCTTGAAGTATGGGAGCCCCAACGGATAAGTTCCCTACCATCAATTTCGAAGGGCAAAACTTCGAGATCTCCGCGACCCACAAGAAGGGGGTCGGCATCGTGCATCATCCCCAACGCATGTTCTGGGTCGTAGAAAGCATCCCCAAAGACGTTTGGTCCCCGGTGTTAGGGGCTTTTACACTCTAATCCTCTGTCTAGTTTTGTTCCGGCAAAAAGTCTAGTTTTGAACCGTCGCCGACAAGTCCCTTGATCTTACTTGCCATGGCAACAGCAACCGGCTAGTGTTTCATCTAATGGCAGTTGGTGCCACGGGAGAGGTGGCTGAGTGGCTTAAAGCGGCGGATTGCTAATCCGTTGTACGGGGTAAACCCGTACCCGGGGTTCGAATCCCCGCCTCTCCGCCAAATCCCCATACAATTCGCAGAATCGTCAATGTTCATGCGGTTGAAGTGTTGGTTGTCTATTTTGAAGGACAGGCGTTTCGTGCGTATCCTTGCGCTTGCATGATACTCCTGATGCGCGCACAAAAGTACAGCAAAAGTACAGCATGATGCAGAATCTTATATTCGCCCACTACCAAGGATGTCCGCGCCGCGGGGCGGCGAGCATGCTACAGTCAGCGGAAAGTGGCCTGCCGGGACAGCGTCGCACCCCGTCCGGGCATCTCCGTCAACCACGCCGTGGCGCTCTTGGCCAGGGCCGCCTGGATATCCACATGCCCTCTATTGGCCAAGGCGCCTGTGCCCGACTCGGCCTGCATGGTCAGGAGCCCCCGCCCGTGGCCGCCATCACGATCTGCTTGTCGCAGTAGTCGATCCGCGGCCAGCGAGAGAAACACCCCCACGCGCGTGGGGAAGACTCACGCGGATCTTTTACAGCCTGATGAGCATCAGAAACACCCCCACGCGCGTGGGGAAGACCCGTATGCGTTGACCGACCTCACGCGGGAACTGGAAACACCCCCACGCGCGTGGGGAAGACGTCTATGGTACTACCGGCCAAGTAGCCATGGTGGAAACACCCCCACGCGCGTGGGGAAGACTTCGCCGCCCTGGCCCGGCCGCATGTCCCAAGAGAAACACCCCCACGCGCGTGGGGAAGACATGGTGGCGAATATGCGCCTGGCGGCCGTGGCAGAAACACCCCCACGCGCGTGGGGAAGACCGCAGCTCGCGTTGCCGACGGGTCTGGAAATAGGAAACACCCCCACGCGCGTGGGGAAGACGGCCAGCCATGATCGGAATCAAAGCCGCGTTTGGAAACACCCCCACGCGCGTGGGGAAGACTCTTTGAGCCACTGGACATAGTCCTTGGTCACAGAAACACCCCCACGCGCGTGGGGAAGACCATCAGCGCGGAGGCCGGGAAGTGTGGCAGCAGGAAACACCCCCACGCGCGTGGGGAAGACCTCCTCGCCACATGACGCGAACGGCCAACAGTGGAAACACCCCCACGCGCGTGGGGAAGACTTAACCTTCGCTCGCATCGCATGCTCCTTTCAGGAAACACCCCCACGCGCGTGGGGAAGACTTGACGGACGCGACACCTTCCGCTCTGCCGCCAGAAACACCCCCACGCGCGTGGGGAAGACACCAACGAGTTGTAGGCAATGGTAGTAAGACCACATGATATTGTCGCTCTACGGTTGCAAAACAAGCTGAATTTTCTCCTGGATGAGCTGGAGGCCAGAAATCTGGATGATGGGCTTGGTGGACAGGCCAAGTCTCCATATTTTGAAGCCGGGGGCGGTTTTGGTTTGCTGGAAGATCATCAGGGCCGACCCCGGCGGGCAGTGTTTGTGGAGATATTTGACGACGTCTTCGGCGACGGCGTCTTTGACGCCGGAGACAAAGACGTTTGGCTTGGGTTCGACAAACCAAAGTTTCATGCGCCCACGAACGGCCGGAGGGAGATATTCTGCGACGACCACGATCATCTCAGCCCTCTTTCAGCATGGCATTGATGTCGTTGCCGATGCTTCCCAGGAGATCGAGTTCAAACACGCGCTTGCGGAACTCCTCGGAGATCAGGTGGCGGTCGTACTTGCCCGCGTTTTGGAGGGTCAAGGCGAAGGCGAGGTCCATGCAGAGATGTTCCTTGTATAAATCGGCCATGTCGTACACGAAGGGCAACGGGCAGCCGGTGTGGATGAACCCGATATGGGGCGAATAGCCGATGCTGTGAATGGCAGCGGAGAGGATTCCGTAGAGGGCGGCGTTGGCGGCTGTTAGATACTGGTTGGTTGTGTCGCTGACCTCGAACTTGCCGGGCTCGTAGGTGCGTCCCTTCCAGCCCACACCATATTTTTTACCGAACTCCTCGTAGAGCGCACGGACGCGAACGCCTTCCATGCCCCGCATTTCCAAGATATTTTTGCCCGTCAGGTCGGCCTGGGGAAAGCGGCGGGCAAACATGCGGCGGGCGACTTTTTCGGATTTGGCCGGATCGGCCGCCAGAAGCATCTGCCGGCGCATATTGCGCGTATCGGCGTTGGGCGTCTGCCCAACGGCGTAGAAGAGGAGGCCATCCTCCCCCACCCAGCACACCGTGCAGTTGGAGGCGGCCAGCGTCTTGATGGCATCGTGGGTGATGGCCACTCCGGGACCGAGGAGCAGCGCGTTGATGGTGGCGCATGGAATGCGCACCACATGGCAGTCGCTGTCGATCCATTTGATGCTGCTGTCGTCGATCTCCAACCGCCCGTGTTCCAAATACAGGAACGGGTAGCGGTCTTTGACCTGCGGCAGGGTCTCCCGCGTGACCTTCGCAAAAATGCGCTGCGTCATGCCTGGATGCGGGTGACCCGCCGGTCGCGATATTTCTTGTGGACGCCGAATTGCACCGGCACGTCGTTGAGGGTCATCCCCTCGCCATCGTGTTCGCCGTCGAGCACGCGAAAGTCTTCGCGCAATTCCTTGCCGGCGGCAATGTTCAAGGCCGCTTCCAGCGCCTGGCTTTCGTCCGGGAACAGGCCCTGGAACACAAACTCCGTAGGTACGCAGTTTTTTCGGCCCAGATACAAATCGTAGGCTGGATTCCGCAATGCCTCGGCAAAGGGCTCGGCAAGATCGCCGGGCACTTCCACTGCCACCGCAAACCTTGCGTCCTGCAGGTAATACCGATAGGTCATCTTGGTGCCACTGCCAACTGGCGGTTTACCGTCTGCTTTCTTTGGGGTGTGAAGCTTTTCCCATGGGTCTTCGTCGTCGTAGCCGCTGCCGACCATGTGGAAGTCGCACAGCAGAGGCTCGCGTTCGGCGGGTTTGCCCCCGTTTTTCAGGAAGGAAACAACGGTTTGCCGGAGCGGCGCAAGGCGGGCGAGCAGTTCGGCTTGCTCACCCGATGCGCCGAGGGCGCACAGCAGCAGTCCGGCGACACCCGACTTCGTGGGAAACGGCAGCGAGTCGCGCCGCCCAAAGCGCGAGTCGGCACCCCACGATTGCAAGGGCGCTTCCAGCCACAGCAGCAGAAACCGGTTATCCATTGCCAACGGCCCCCGCGATGGCGTCCTTTACGTCGCGGATGAGGTTGTCCACGGTGTAGTTCTCGTCGTCGCCGAACGTGTACGAGGCAACCTTGCCAAACAGCGATCCAGCCAGCTTCTCTTTCTTGGATAAGTAATCGGTCAGCGCGGTTTTACTGGGTTCGAGGAATCCGCCGTCCTTGGCTTTGATGGCCGTTTCGAACGGAACTTGCAGCCGCTGCCCTTTGCGAACAAAAACCTTGGCGAATTCCCACGGGCAAGCGCCGGACTGGGTGGTTTGCCGCGCGCTGGGCACGGCCAGATAGAGCGCCTTGACGAAGGCTTCCACGGCTTCCGGCACGGCCACGCCACACAGGCTCTGCCAAAGTTGCCCAATGTCCAAGGACACATACCGATAGTAGGTCGCGGAATTGAACTCCAAGCTGCCCATGTGCGCGGAGCCCGGCTCTTCCTGCAAGTCGTCCAGCGCGGTGAAAAACTCAACTTCGTTGGTCACCTTGTGCGTGGAAATGGCATGCGCGAACGAGGCGGCCGCTTCCACGTTCATCGTCGCCGCCTGCGCGACCATCCGCCCGAACAGCGCAATGTCCAGCCCATCCACCGACAGGTCCGGCTTGCCGATGATGGCGGCAACTTCTTTAGCCTGCTTGTCTGCCTTTGCCTGTATAATAACCTTGTCCGGATCGAAGCCTTGCGCCTGGAAAGCTTCGGCCAGCTTGGCGATTTCCGACGGACTCAGGAAAATCAGGGTATCGGTCTTCTCGCCCACCGCTTCAGCGTCGGCAGAGACTTCGACGTCCTCGTCGCCCTTTTTGCCCTTCTTTCCTTTGTTCTTTTCGTTACCCTTGATAAACACCTGTTCGATCTTGGCCCCGCACTTTTCGGCGGCTTCCGGCGAGGCACCCAGTTTTTTACATCCCTCGGCAACCATGAGTTTGAGCAGCTTGGTGCGGGTGCCGGTCACAATGCCCAGCTCTTTCAGTTGCATCCGCACTTGGCGTTTCCAGCATTGGCTACTGACGCGGGCACGGGTGCCGCCGCCAACCACGGCGGTCTTTGGCGCGCCCACGTCATCGCGGTTCAGGCAGGTCACCGGAAACGATTGCAGGATGTGGAATTCGATGCGGAGGTTACGGGCGGGATTAGATGTGGTTGTCATTTGGTTCCTTTATGTTTGTTATTGATGGGGCTGTAGATTCCGTCACTTTTGCAGGGGCACGATCTGGAGCAGGCCAAAGCCGAACGACTTGGCCCGGCCAATACCCTGCTTGAAGCTCTTTTTGAATTGCTCGCGGTCCGTCACCGTGAGCTTGCCGACGAAGGTCGCCGTGTTGTGTGTACAGGTCGCGCCATCCTTTGTATAGCGCACCACGCCGACCCGGCGCACTTCCAATGTGGCGGCATCCACGGAAAAACCCAGCTTGGGGGCTTTTTCCAACAACCACGCGTGTAGGGCGTCTTTGCCGAGAATGGCCACGGTCTTGCCGGTCTTGCTATCCCGCTTGGTGGGGTTCAAGGTCACCTCGAATCCGTACAGGTCGTGCTCCAAAAAGCGTTCGGGAATGTCCTTGGTGGCCAGCGTTCCCTGTGCCGGAGTCTCCGGCGGGCGATCCGACAGAATCAGGATTATGCGCCCGCGCACGTCCCCGCCCTTGTCGGCATATAGAAAATCGCGTGTCTCCCCTTCCCGTTGGGGGAAGAGGCTATAAACGGCCTTATGCACGCCATAGGCATCGCGGATGCCCAGCTTCTGGCAGGCGGCGCGGTCGAGGCTATACACCGAGGCGATCATCGTCCCCCCTCCTTCCGAAGAAGTCCATGGCCCATCTCTGCTTGGTCCATTCGCCAAACTTAAGCAGATCGTCCAGCAAAGAGCCATAATCCAAATGGGACTTCTCCTTTGAAGCCATCAGTCCCAACAACGGTCGCAGCACGCGGCAGGCTTCCTCCACCGTATCGCAGGCCAGCAGGCGGCGCAGTTTGGATTTGGCGTTGTCGGACTGGTTGCCTTCGTCGTAGCAGGCGGCAAGCGCCTGGCCGATGGGCTGGTGACCGTTGCGCACGGGCTTGGCGCGGGCCAGCGCCGCCGCAACGGTCGCGAACGGCACTCGCTCCCACGACTTTTCAAGATCGCACCAAGACGCCAGATGCTCCCACGCCTGGTATTCCGTAGCCGGATTGTCGGCCCGCCGCAAGGCCGCGCCAAAGCCAGAGTCATCCTTCATGCGTTGAAGGGCATACTCGACAAACGAGCGGCCCCGGCTGGTTTTCTCTTTCTTCTCTTGTTCCATAGGGTTCCTTTATTCGGCGGTTGCCAGAAACTTGCCCAAATTCGGGCGGTGCGCCGCCCACGCTTCCAGTTGCCGCGCCGTTTCACGCGGCGCAAACGTGTCATAGGCCCGATTAGCATACCCCACAAATGTGCGGCGCAAAGCTGCGACCGCCGCGCCGCTTTCGTCCGCGCAAGCATCCACCAGATCCTGAAATTTCCGCTCCGCTAGTTGCCAGAACAGGTTGCTTGCCTGAGCCGCGTGTTTTTTGCCATCCATTTTCAGGGTCCCGTAATAGGCAAGAACCGACCCATAGGCGCATTTTTTAGCTATTTCATCCAGGACCTCCATCTCCGCTTTCAACTGCGAGAACCAAAGATCGCCCAACCAACTGGCTTCAAGCCGAACCTCCGACTCTACATAGTCGTCCATCCCGGCCACATACTGCTCTCCGGCATTGGAACTGACCCGCAACCCACCGGACCAAATACCCAGAGAATCCACCACACGGCGTGCGCGCTGGATGCCAACTCGTAGCTGCCTGCAATCGAACCGACTCTTCTGCTCGGCCCCCAAAAAGGACAGCAACGCTGTCAGTTGCCGCCAAGGGCGTTTTTCTGGGTCGACCCAAAGGGCTTTCATGTCCTTCGAAGAATCCACCGCAATGCTCAGGTCGAATGAACCCTCTTTGTGCGATGGGTGCTGGATTCCTTCCGAATAGTGCAAGCCGTCGGCGGCGAGCAAGCAGAAGCGGGAAAGCGGAACGAGGCGGCCCATGTAGCTGTTTTTCAGCCGTTTCGCCCGTGCGCAGGCCTCCCCCAATGGCATTGTCTCCCAGGGCGGTTCGCCCAGCCCAGCGGTGTAATTCGCCATTTCGGCCAATCGATTTTCCGCCACGAGATTGAGCCACAGGGTTTCCCTCAACGTCGCCCCCGCGAGAAAACTGTGCAAATAGCCGAGAAAACCAAGGGCGGGGCCCGGCTTGCCTGTCGAGGGCTTTCCTTTATCGTTGGCTTTTCCTGCATAGCCGCTGCTCAATACGACCGTGTTATCCGTTTTTTTGCCACCGAGTGCGCAGTTTCCAAGTACGACGATCTGAAGGGCTTTTTCTTCGTCCGTCAATGGCTGCTCCAAATGGGATTGCAACAGCACGGTCGTGTTTCCGAACGCCACATCGGGAGCCACTGCACCAAAACCTTGGATCTTGGCTTTGCCAATGCCTGGCATCTGCAAGAAAGGCCGCCCGCCATAGAGCCAGAAACAATCTTTCTTTTCTTCGAGGTAGGCCAGCGCCTTTTGCGCCAAGCCATCCGCGCCGAGGGCGTTCCATTCGGCGTCGTCCTTTGGCGTGCAAGCGGTCTGCGCGATGGCCAGAAGCAATTTCGTGACCGAAATCTTCTGGATGGGGTTGCCGCCGAGCGCGCGCAGATTGGGGTCGGTGAAGATTCGCCGCAAGCTGACCCGGCCGACGTCGACCACCGGGATCCAAGCTTCCTCGATCAGATTGAACCGTTGTGGCGCGTTATCCATCTCGTCCTTCCCGTTGGCGAATCGCCGACTCAATTCTTATGGGCCATATAACCCAGATCTTCATTGTACCGCAAGTCATACCCGGCGAGGGCGGTCTGGTTCCCGAGCCCCGCCAGTTCCCCGGAGGTCTGCAAGACCGCGACCCTGAACGGGCTTTCTCCGTCGTCACCCAGCCAAACGTACTCTTTCAGCCAATCCATCTGGTTGACCGGGCATGTGGGCGCAAGATAGGCAGGCACATGGACGGTGTTCTGCTGCAGGGCGGCCGCCGCCTCGCGCCAGGCTTTGGTTTTGCGCACATCCGGCGCGGCGGGCAAAACCAGTTTAGAGCCGTCGAGCAATTGCACCGCTGCGCCGTTTGGATGCCGCTCAATCGACCGGATCAGCAGGACTTCGGCACTTTCCACGTCGCTGTAGCGGGTGGATGCTTTGCTTTCTGGAAGAGTCTGGCCTCCGCGCGAAATGCCGACCAACGCTAAACGCTGCAATTTCTCGCGTACCTGTTCCAATTCGTGCCGATAGCTTGCCCATGGGCCTTGCTCGGCCCGGTCCGCATACACCGCTTCGAGCAGTGGACGAATGCTGCCCGGCACGGATAGGCCCCCAGAACCAAGGCCCTGCAATACTTCTAACGTCCGGCAAAGCACATAGGGGGAATATACCTTGGCGGTCTTTCCAAGGGCGGCTACATCTTCCAACACGTTGTCGAGTGGCGGAGCTAGGACCCACACCTGCGGGTTTGCGGCGGCGGGCCGTCTCGAATCGTTGTCCCTGTGCCGCCACAGCCGGCCGATTCTCTGGAACAGCATGTCCATTGGGCAAACACGGGTCACCAGAAAATCAGCGTCGATATCGAGCGACTGTTCAAGAACCTGAGTTCCGACCAATATCCGTCCGCGCAACGCGCGTTGCGCTCCCCCGCCCTTGCCATAGATGCCGACCCACTCATCTTCCTTGCGCCAGCGGTCCAATTTCAGGAATCGAGAATGGAGCAGTCCGCAATCAGCTAAGGGGCGGGCCTGGGCGGCAAGCCGTTGATAAAGCCGCTGGGCCTCGTCCACGGTATTTTCGATCCATAGAACCTGTTCGCCGCGAGCGGCCCGATCCAGCGCTTCTTCTATCGCGGGCTCGTCGCTATCGCGCACGATGAGTTCGACGGGCAGGTCCGGACTTTTTTCCATCGGATATTCGCGCAGCTCGCTTCGCCCGAACTTGGCGCTGACCAAAGGGTAGGCCGCTGATGCCCGGACTTTGTCGGTGGCCAGCAACGAGGATCGCCTTTCCGCCGTCAGTGTGGCGCTCAGAATAATGACGGTGCAATGCAATTCCCGCAATACCGCCACCAGTCGTTCCAGAATCGTTCCGGTATAGGAGTCGTAGCTGTGGACTTCGTCGAGGACGACCACCTTCCCGGCCAGGCCAAAGGTGCGGACAAAACCATGCTTCACGTTCATCGCGGCCATTAGCGCTTGGTCGATCGTGCCGACGGAGAAGGGCGCAAGCAGTCCGCGTTTGCGGCTGTCGAACCACGATTTCCCCGGCTGCCCATCACCGCCCAAGTCCGTTTGCCGCAGCCAGGCCGAGCCATGCAGGAGCAACGATGTGCGGTGGACGCAATCCGGCGCCAGAATCTTCTCCAGAAAGCGGTTCATCCGGTCATAGACCTTGTCGGAAGTCAACTGGGTGGGCAGGGCGAAATAAATGCCCGTCGACTGGTGTCGCGCCAAGGCCCGATAGGCGGCATACAACGCGGCCTCCGTTTTGCCCATGCCCATTGGCGCTTCCAGCACGTAGGCACCGGCATCGGACACGACCTCGATGAATGTCGTCTGCGCGGGATGAGGCTGGAATCCGAAGACCTGTTCAAAGGAAAGCCCCGGTACAAGCCGTGGGGCGACGAATCCTGCATTAACGAGGGCGCATGAAATTTGTCGTTCTATCTCGGAGTTGTTTGCATCAGCATGGTCGAACTGGGGGCCCGATGCGATCCAGTCTGCCACACATGTCAAACCCGACAGGGCATCCGCCTGATTCTCGGTTTGGATCTGCGGCCAATCCGTTTGCAGCCGTTCCTTGACCTTCTCGATCAGCGCTTCCCGTTCTTTCTGCCAGGTCGGGCCACCGTAAATCTCATCGTTGGGGCTCCCCGTCTGGGCGGGCGTGAACCCATGGTGGCGGCCAATGATTTCCGCGTAATACTTTCCTCTGCCCGCCATAACGGCCCGTCCGACCGCCGCATGCCCGCCAATCTCCGTGTCCAGAGTGGATCGGCACAAATCCGGCAACCTTCCAATCGGAAGTTTCTCGGGATCAATTGCGCGGGTAATCTTTTCCTGAAAGCCAGGGCTGACTTTTCCAACGTCATGCAATGCGATCAGCAATTCGCTTCCGCGCGGGAACAGGGCTTCGGCAAGCCAGTTCGGCTGCCGCCCAATCAGCTTCCTCGCCACCATCCCCACTATAAGACAATGCTCCAGCACGCTGATTCCAGGACCGATTGAACCATTATCCGCCACAGCGGTCTTCGCCAAACAGAGCGACATTGGCAACGCCTTCGCTGACGCCCCCTGCTTCTCGTTGTGATTACAAGGTCCCCTCATATTCCGGCTGGCCTAGAAACAAGCACTGAGTATGCGCTATTCTTTTGAGTCGCTCTTCCCGACCAAGCTGACGAGAAAAACATCCCAACCCCAATTGGATGATAGTGAAATAGAACGGAATACTTCACGGCGTATTAATAACAGGGAAAGCCCGATGAGGCAAGACAAGCCAGACAAGCCAGATGTGGCACAGAACCTAGGCCACGAGGTCTCGGTAGTCGACAGACAGACCCGAAGCTAGCCACGGACGCGAGCGATCGGGGCGGGCAGCGCGCCCTCGGAGATCCGCGGGGTGGTCCACCCACGGAGGCTGGGCTACTCAGCGCCCCGATAGCCCGGTCAAGCACATGCTTTTTGATGGGTGCAACCGGGACCTGCCAGCCATGTTGCGCGGCCGATCCTTGGCGCGCTCGACCTGCAGCCGGTCGTCTTCCGGGTCCGTGATCTCGTAGGACCGGCGGGCGGCCTCGATCTGGTCGTATTGGTATTCCTGGTACGCCCGTTCAGCCAGGGTCTTTGACCAGTGGCCGCCGATATAGTCGCGGGTCTGCTTCTCCACGGGATTGCCCAGGGTGCCAATGGCAAACATGGCGGCCCGCCTGGTGGGAGTGTCGGGAATGGCGTGTATTACTGGGCGATCGCGCATGGGTATGATTTCGACAACGCAGGTATGGGAAAGTCCCCGACCGATCCCGTCCACACGGTAAACTGGTATGACGCGGTGAAGTGGTGCAACGCGCGCAGCGAGATCGATGGTTTTTTCCATGGTCTATGCCAAGTGGGACGGCGCCGGGTGGGTGGCTTACCGGAGCGGAGTTTCGGACACCTTGCAGGTATCGTGGCTGAACACCGGGTACCGCCTGCCCACCGAGGCGGAATGGGAGAAAACCGCGCGCGGCAGCGTCAACTACCGGCGCTTCCCCTGGGCGTTTCCCGGCGGGGACAATGAAATCAGCGCCGCTATGGCGAACTACCTGAGCCGCGCGCCTTACGTGGGCGAACCCTATGACCTGGGGCCCAACGGCTACGCCGCGGCCTGGGCGACGCCCCCCATGCCCACACAAACGCCTTGAGCCAACAGGAACTGGTGCCTATACTTCAAATCACCAGCGTTGGTACCAGATTAAATGAGGAAGGTCGCCATGCGTCGTATTTGGGGAATCGGGAAACCTTGTTTGTTTCGCTTATCCACCACGGCCATCTTGTCCGGTTTACTGATCTTGTTGTCTGCTTACAATGGATGGGCCTCCTTGGCCACTAACATGGCCTGGTCTTCCGTGGGCGCCAACGACAGCGACAAGGTCGGATCAGCGCTGAGCGCGTGGGGTGACGTGAATGGCGACGGGTATATGGACCTCGTCGTCGGCACCCCATGGACGGGGTAAACCCGTACCCGGGGCTCGAATCCCCGCCTCTCCGCCAGTTTGCGGCGCAGGCACTTACGCAAACGGCCGAAAAAACTTAGTACATAAACCTAGTACAAGTGCCCCGGCGTCCCATAGCGTTCTACTGTGTCCAGAGCGTTTGCGGGGTCTGCTGATAACTGAACTGCGGTTCATCGCCCGGGGTGCTGAGTACACCAGCGGTGAAAGCGCGCGGGCGTAAAAAAACCGGCCAGCCCGCGGGATCCGACCACGGCGCCGCCGGCCCACCCGGCAAGGACCCGCCCCGAAGCGGGAAGGAAGCCGGGTTCCTGTTTCAAGACTTGTTCGATCTGTTCGCCGTCCAAGACGCCATTGCGATAAAGTTCCGGTGTCCTCCCCTGGCACAGGCGCATGCGCGGCATACCCTGCGCAGGTCTGGCGCGGCACGGCGAACGCGACAACACAAGGCGGCGCAGCGTCAAGCGCATGGGCAAGGACGGCATGGCCGCGCTCATGCAAGGATACCAGCCAGCGGGTTTCCACGCCCGCGACAAGGTCACTCATGGTCGCGGTGGGCCAGGTCACCGCCGCCGCCGACGTAACCCGACTTGCCGATCTCGCGGCAATGGTATCCGGCGCCGCTGGGCTCGTAATAATGCCCGCTGTCAAAAATGCGCTTGCCGGCGTGGTCGGCCACGGTCTGGCAGGCATGGGGCCGGAATTGGGCGAGGGCATCCGGGGTGGGCTTCGCGTCGTCTTCAACGTCCCAGCGGAGGTATCCGCCTTCCTGATAAAACTCAACTGGCAGCCCGTCAACTTCATCGTGGGCACGGGCATCCGCGCATGCCCGGACAGGCCATCGTAGTCGCATGCCACCGCGATATACGGAACACACGCTGGACATCCCTTTTCCCGGGATGCTAGTTTACCGGCCCAAGATAGAGGACCATGATATGATTACATTGAAGCAGCTCCAGGCACTGGCTCGCGAACACGGAACCCCGCTCTTTGTTGTGGATCACGATGAACTGCGCCGCGTGTATGCCCAATTTAAAACCCATCTTCCCCGCGTTCAGGCGTATTTTGCGGTCAAAGCCAATCCGGATCCCGCGATTGTTAAAACGCTCCTTGATGCCGGGGCCAGCTTTGATGTGGCATCCATGCCCGAATTCAAGATCGTGTATGAGTACATCAAGGATCTCCCGGCCAAGGAGCGCCAGGCCTGGATATGGGATAAAATCATCTACGCCAATCCGATCAAGGCCCAGGACACCCTGGCGGAACTGGATCAGTACAAAGCGCTGGTGACGTACGACAATGCGGAGGAAGTCCGAAAAATCAAGAAATACGCGCCCCATTCGGGATTGGCGCTGCGCATCAAGGTGCCCAACACCGGGGCCATGGTTGAGCTGTCTTCCAAGTGCGGCGCGGCGCCCGGCGAGGCCGTGGATCTCATATTTGAGGCCGTGAACGCCGGCCTGGTGGTGGAAGGTCTTAGTTTTCATGTGGGCAGCCAGACCACCAATTTCGACAATTTTGTGCAGGCCATCAACCTGGCTTCCGATATTTTCCGCGAGGCGCGCGATCGCGGCTACGACAAGATGTTTCTCCTGGATATCGGCGGCGGGTTCCCCGCCCCGTACGACGCGACGGTCAGGCCGTTCCGGGAACTGGCGCGAAAAATAAACGCCGAAATCAACCGGCTATTCCCCAAGGAAATTCAGATCCTGGCGGAACCAGGCCGGTTCCTGGTGGCCACCGCCTGCACGGTGATCACGGAAATCATCGGCAAGGCCGTGCGCGACGGGAAGCTCTGTTATTACGTGAACGACGGCGTGTACCACACCTACTCGGGCATTCTTTTCGATCACTGCCGCTACCCGGTCGAGTCATTCAAAAAAGGACCGAAACAAATCTGCACGGTGTTCGGCCCGACGTGCGACGCGCTGGACGTCATTTCCATGTCTGAAATGCTGCCGGCCAACCTGAAGCTCGGCGACCTGCTGTACAGCCGGAATATCGGCGCCTACAGCCAGGCTTCCGCCACGCACTTCAATGGCTTCCCGCCGGCCAAGACCGTCCACGTGAACCAGTAGGGCGCCGGCGCGGCTATTTACCCCGCGCGGCGGCCGCGGCTTTCAGCAACGCCTTGCGCTGGGCCTTGGCATCCAGCGCCACCAGGGGATTGGCGGCCGAGACGCTGACCGTCGCGGTGGACTCCTCCAGCTCAACGGCCAGGTCGCGCACCGTGCCGTTAAAGGAGTTGCGGCTGCCCGGCTTGATCTCCTTGATCTCGGTCGGCAGCCCGATTTTGTCCAGCAGCGCGATGAACGGCTCCGGGTCGAGCTCTTCCACGTTGACCATGGTTTGCGGATCCCAGATGCCCTGGGCCACCAGCATGGCCGCCGCCACCGGTGGAACCCCGGCGGTGTAGCTGATGCCCTGCGAGCCCACTTCCTCGTAGCAAGCCTTATGATCGGAGACCTGGTAGATGAATACTTCCCGTTGCTTGCCGTTTTTCCAGCCTTTCACGAAGTTGCCGATGCAGGTCTTGCCGGTATACCCGGGCGCCAGCGTTTTCGGATCAGGCAGCAACGCTTTCACCACCTTGAGCGGGACCACCGCCTGCCCCGTGGTCAGGGTGACGGGAAGGTGCGAGAGGAAGCCCAGCGTGCGCAGCACGGTGAACACGTTGATGTAATGGTTGCCGAATCCCATCCAGAACCGGATGCTGTTCGCGTCAATATTCCGGGACAGCGAATGCAGTTCGTCATGGCCGTTGAGGAAGATGGGGCACGACCCCACCACCGGGAAGTCGTAGGTCCGCTTCACCGCATGCGTCGGATATTCTTTCCACTGGCGGTCAATCCAGGTCCA
Source organism: uncultured Verrucomicrobiota bacterium (assembly GCA_964489425.1). Classification (GTDB taxonomy): domain Bacteria; phylum Verrucomicrobiota; class Kiritimatiellia; order RZYC01; family CAZAYP01; genus CAZAYP01. Next base: position 42,407 of record CAZAYP010000017.1, read on the forward strand.
CACTTTGATGAATTCGCGGAAGTTGATTTCCGGATCGAAGTTGGTGGCAAAATAGCGGCCATGGCTGCCGGCATTGACGTCCAGGATGTCGATGGTGTCGATCTTGTCGAAATATTTCTTGGCGGCCAGCGCGCAATAGGCATTGACCACGCCCGGGTCAAACCCGACCCCGAGGATGGCGGTCAGCCCCTTCTCCTTGCAGCGGTCCCGGCGTTTCCATTCGTAGTTGGCGTACCAGGGCGGAGTTTCGCAGACCTTGTCCGGGTCTTCGTGGATCGCCGTGTCCATGTAAACCGCCCCGGTCTTCAGGCAGGCTTCCAGGACCGACATGTTGACGAAGGCGTTGCCCAGGTTGATGACGATTTCCGACTTTGTTTCGCGGATGAGCTTGACCGTGGCCGGAATATTCAACGCATCCAGTGGCCGGGAATACAGCCGCCCGGTTTTCTTCTTGAGATGCTTCATCTTCCGGACGCTGGCGATGATCTCGTCACATTTCGACTGGGTCCGCGACGCGATGCAGATATCGCCCAGCACGTCGTTGTTCATCGCCGCCTTATGCGCCGCGACGTGCGCCACGCCGCCGGCCCCGACAATCAGCACGTTTTTCTTCATGGTTTTCCCCTTTTATGACAGACTATTAACGTATTCCTTGTAACTGAATTTCCGGATCCGGTCCAGCGTTCCATCCAAGCGGCGGACACAGATTGAAGGCATCGGAATGCCGTTGAACCAGTTCTTCTTGACCATGGTGTACCCCGCGGCATCCGCGATCCGGATCTCGCTGCCGGGCTTGGGTTTCATTTTAAGGTCATAGGTGCCGAACACATCGCCGGCCAGGCACGTGCGCCCGGCGATCATGACCCGGTGCAGGCCGGGCGGCGGCGCGGCGATCCGGGCGCTGAGCCGGTAAATCAGCAGGTCGAGCATGTGCCCTTCCGTGGTCGCATCCACCACCGCGATGTCCACTTCATTATGCACCACATCCAGCACCGTGGTCACCAGTTCCGCGCACTCCGTGATCGCCGCCTCTCCCGGTTCCAGGTAGACCTGAACGCCGAAGGTATCGCTGAACTTTTTCAGGCACGCGCAGAAGCGTTCGACAGGATACCCGCGCCGCGTAAAGAAAAGCCCGCCGCCGAGGCTGACCCACGCCCATTGGCGCAGCAGGTCCCCATAGTCGCGGCCGAGGCGATCCAGGCTGGCTGCAAAATTTTCCACATCCGCATTTTCACAATTAAAGTGGAACATGGCGCCGCTGACCCGGTGGGCATTTTTTCGCAACCGGGCCGGATCCGCAACGCCCAGCCGGGAATATCGGCGCGCCGGATCGGCCAAGTCAAAGTGGGAGTAGCTGAATCCCGGGTTCACCCGGATCCCGATCTTGATCTTGTTCGTGTCAATGCCGGGGGCATACGCGTCCAGCTGCGACAGGGAATTGAAAATGATCTTGTCCGCATACCGGCGCACCTCGCGAAATTCTTTCGGCGAAAACGCCACGCTGTAGGCATGCACTTCCCCGCCGAATTTCTCACGACCCAGCCGCGCCTCGTACAGACTGCTGCTGGTGGTGCCGTCCATGTAAGAGCGCATGAGGTCAAACACCGACCAGGTGGAGAAACATTTCAGCGCCAGCACGGATTTGGCGCCGGAGCGGTTGCGGACCCGTTCAATCACTTTGAGATTCCGCAGCAGTTTCTTTTCGTCAATCAGGTAATACGGTGTTTCCGGGTTTTCCTGACAAGAAATCGCCTTGCTGGCGGCATGGGCCCGCGGCCGTTGAAATCGGCGGGATGGAACTAGTTTGGACGATTTCATGGACGTGACTGTATTTCGTAGACTATGCGGAGTCAAGAAGGCGAGCGAAGAATCCGGAATCGACGAAGGGCCAGGCAACGTTGTAAAGAACAAGTATGGAGCAAAAGGTGAAAGCGGGCAAAACAGGGCCGGCAGGCGGCCGGGCCCCGCGCCCAATCCAGCGCATCCTCCTTTGCAGTGTCTTCGGGCCGTTTGGCGTGGACGACGAATACGGGCGCAAAGAGAACCTGATGGAATTGTACCACAACCAGGTGACTCGTGTTCAAGGGCCGGCTTCGCTACGATTTCAACATCGCTCGTTCGGGCTTTACTTCATTGCCGCCAATATCGACGCCGACACAACGATTCTCGACTTCCCTTCCCGCCAACGGTTCATCCGCGAAATTAAAAAAGGGTACGATATCATCGGCATCTCGTTCATCACGCCCAACTTTTCCAAGGCGCGCGAAATGGCCCGCCTCATCCGGCATCACGCGCCAACATCCGTCATTGTCCTCGGCGGGCACGGCGCCGCGATCGAGGGCGTTGATGAATTAATCGACTGCGACCATGTTGCGCATGGCGAAGGCATTCGCTGGATGCGTGAATATCTCGGGCAGGACATGGATGCGCCGATCATTCATCCGGTTCTGCCGTGCAGTGAGTGGGGCCGTATTTTCGGCGTTCCCATACCTGGCGCCACGCCGAGCATCCTGGTGCCGGGGCTGGGCTGCGTGAACGGCTGTAATTTCTGTTGTACGTCCCATTTTTTCGGGAAAACGTACGTCCCGTTTTATAGCACGGGCATAGAACTCTTCGACCAGGCGGACCGGATTGCACAAGCCCGCGGCACGACCGAGTTCTACATCATGGACGAGAATTTTCTCAAGGACACAAACCGCGCGACCGAACTTCTGGCCGAGATGGAAAAGCACCAGCGCTGGTTCAATTTCTATATCTCGTCTTCCGCCGAGGCGATCACGGCATTTGGGCTCGATAACATGGTCAGGCTCGGCGTGTGTTTCGTATGGATTGGCCTGGAATCGCAGAACACCGCAACGCTTTTCACCAAGAATGCCGGGATTGACGCGGCCCAACTGGCGCGCGATCTGCGGGACCGCGGCATCTCGGTGTTGGGCTCGACGATGCTCTGCATGGAACATCACACGCCCGCCAGCATCGCGGCCGACATTGAATTTGCCGTCAGCCTAAAAACTGATTTTGTCCAGTTCATGTTGTACACCGGCATGCCCGTGACCCGGCTGTACAAGGAGCATAAGGAACGCGGCTTGTTAAACGCCGACGTGCCATTTGAAGAATGGCATGGGCAGAATATGCTGAACTGGCATCACCCGGCCTTCCCCAACGACGAGGCCAAAAAGTGGCTGGATCACGCCTTCCGCAGCGACTATGAAGCCAATTCGAGTTCGGTCTATCGCATGACGGAAACGGCCTTCCGCGGATACCAGCGGTTGGCGGCCATGACGTCGAAAGACGCCTGTTTCGAGGCCCGTTGCCGGCAATTGCGGGAACGGACACAAACGTATTCCCTGCTCCTGCCAACCATCGCGGGGCATGCGGTCAACGACCAGGAGCGGCAGCGCGCCTTGACCCTGGATGCTGAGTGCCGCCGGAACTTCGGGCCGATCGGCATCAAGCCACGCTGCCTCCGCCTGGCCGCCAGGCTGCTTGCGGCGAGATGGGACCTGCGGGTCCGATTGTTCGGCGACAACATCCAACCTGCTACGATTGTCACGCGAACTCGGGCGGGGCGGCTCACGGCTCCAAGTCAACCGGCGGGCGCGGCGCGCGGTATGGCTTGCCTTGGCGATAGAGCTTGATCCGCTGGTCCATCTGCGTCGTTACAGAGATTGCCGCGGGGCTTTGCCGGGCCGATTGGATCGCGCGCTCTGCCGTGGCGATGGCCTCCTCGAAACGGCCGGCCGCAGCCCAGGCCACCGCCAGCGTATCGAGCATGCTCGCATCCCCATCCCCCGCCAACGCGCACGCTTGCTTGGCCCATTCAACCGCCTCCTCGCCCGCCGCCGGATCGGCATCGGGGCGGGTCGCCTGGATCCAGGCCATATTATTGAACAATACGGCGGAACGGTACCCCAGGCGCAAGGCCTCGCGGTAATGCGCCAGCGCATGGGCCGGATCGCCGGCCCGGTTCAACGTTTGGCCCATTTCAAATTCCGTGGCGGCATGTCCGGGGTCCACTTGGCTTGCGCGCGCGAGTTGCGCCAGCGCTTCCCGATACTTCCCTTGAGCTTTGTAGAGCAGCGCCAGTTGGCGGTAGGCGGGCGCATAGGCCGGGTCGCTCTGCACAGCCAGCTGGGCATGGGTAATCGACTGCGCGGTTTGATGCTGGCGCATTAAAACCCCGGCCAGGTTGCTGTGGGCTTCGGCGCTGTGCGGATCGAGTTGCAGCGCCCGCCCGTATTCCCGTACCGCGGCGTCCAGATCGCCGCGGATGGCGTAGGCCTGGGCAATGTTCAGGCGGGTGGTGCATCGCATCCGCGCGTCACTAAACATCGGCCAGTTGCAGAATACGATCGCCGCAAGGCCCGTCAGCCCAACCGCGATGATCTCGCCCCGCGACGCGCGCCGCAGGAACGAGCGCAGCCCCGCCAGTCCGCCAGCGGCAAAGAGCACCAGGAAGGGCACCAGGGGATAGCGATACCGAGCGAACACATAGAACAGGACCACGCTGGCCGCATAGGCCACCAAGAGAACGTAGAACGGCAGCAGCTTTCTCCGATCCTGCCAGACGATCCAGCAACCCAGGATGCCCCATGGCGCGAGCACGCCGAAGTGGAGGACGTAACGGCTTGCGTTCAACAGCGTCGAGTGCTCGGCGTGGGTTCCCAGATCTTCCGTATCCACGATTTCCGTGCGGTTGCAAAGCAGCCCAACCTTGCGGAGCATCAGCCGCGCCCAGTGACCGGGTTGGGATGCGATGTACCGGAACGACTGGGCCGCCCAATAGCGGGACACCTCCCGTGGACTCAGCTTCTTGCCCATGGCCTGCTCGGCCAGGTCGGTCGCGTCGCGGCGCTCGCACTCGAACGATCCGCGTCCCGGCCGGAGCGGTTGATACGTTCCATTGGCGCGGGGATTGTTGCCAATGTAAAAATTAGGCCCGAATTGGGCAGTCGTCAGGTGAAACTCGCCGCCGACGACCCCATTGCGCGCGCCCACGGGCAGCAGGATCAGGCTCAACCCGGCCAGCAACAGGCCGCTGCAGATCAATTTCTCTCGGCGCGACAGCCCGCAGCCCAGCCACAACCACCCCAGCAAGATCGCCGCCCAAAGTGCGGAGTTCTCACGCGTGAGCATCAAGCCGCCGAGGACAATACCGATCCAGCACCACGCCCCGCGCCGCGGAAGGACGATTTGGCCAGCAACCAGCCACAACAGGAGGCACGCCAGGAACATGTCGACGGCCGATTTTTGAATCAGGCCGTCGAAGAAGATGGCTGGCGCATACAGGGCCATCACGACTCCGGCCACCAGGCCGGCGGTGCGCGAGAACAGCCGCGTTGCGGCGGCGGCGAGGAAGCCGCACGCAAGCGAGCCAAGCAATGCCTGGATCAGCCGGACCGCCCATAGACTGTGGCCGAACACGCGGTAGATCATCCCGAGGAAATACGGATACAGCGGGGCCTGGTAGAATACGCCGCTACCGAACCAGTTGCCGCCGGCAATATCAAGGGCCCACCGGTCATACGCTTCGGCATCGCCCATGAGCATCGGCCAGAACGGAGCGTGGCTGAGTTGCAGGAGGTGCACCAGGCGGACGATGAACGCAACCCCGGTCACCAGCAGGAACACCATCGCGGCCCCGCGTGGATGGTGGCCGCCCGCGGGTGCTTGAGTCCGCTTGATCATCAAGGTCTACCCCGCATACCACTTTCGCATGCGGATCGGTACTTGTTTGGGCTCCCCGCCTTTTTAAGGCGGGGGGGACCCGCAGGGTGGGGCGGTTGAGCCGGGATCCACCCACCGTGATATCGGGGCGCGGACCACCCATAACCACCCCGGCCTGCGGCCACCCCTCCTTGCAAAGGAGGGGAGCTCGCAGGCTTGTTCTCCTGCAAAAAAGGTATCACATCGAGCCGCCCGATGGCGCCAAGACTTGCCACCAACGTTCGCGAACGCAACCCCGCAGGCGGATGCCCGCAGCGATTGATCCGACGGATTGCTTCCATAGGACCAGCGTAGCAAGAGCGGGCTGCAGGCTGCAAGCCCGAGACAGAAGACAAGGCCCTTGCCGTTTCCTTTCCATCTTGGCAGGATTCTGGCATGACAAATTTTCTTCAGGCCATAACCCCCGGCGCCGGCCGCGCTTGTTGGAAGGACCTGCTGCTGCTGGTCGTGATTACCGGAGTGGTGTATGCCCCATCCCTGGCGGCGTGGTTCCATGGCGATGATTTTGTCCATTTGGATCTCCTGTCCCAGTCGAGGCCCGATGCCTTGGCCAACATCTGGAGCGGCCAGCGACTGGGATTGCCCGGTTCCTTAAAAACGCCGTTTTCGGATCAACTTACGGGGACCGTTCGCCCTACCGGTTTACAGAACTCGTATCGGTGTGGCGGTCGCGGTTGGCGTTTCGGTAGCTGTTGGCGATGGCGTGGGTGACGGAGTTGGCGTGAACGTGCTGGTTGCCGTGGGCGTGGGGGTTTCCGTAGCCGTTGGTGTAGGCGTGGGAGTGGCTGTAGCCGTTGGTGTTGGGGTGGGCGTGGCGGTTGCCGTGGGGGTCGGGGTGGGCGTGGATGTGGGAGGCATCATGAACGGCAACATGAACAAGATGCTGTCGTCTGGTGTTGGCGTGGGGGTGGGCGTGGGCACCGCGGACTCCCAGTGCAGGCTGTCGAGGTTGAATCCATCGCTGACTGCGGTAAAGCGCAGCAGGTGGCTGCCGGCCACGAGTGTGATGCCGGTTTGGGATGTAGTGCCCCACTGGCCATACGAACCGGTGGCCGGCAGGGTGAGGCTGAAGGGTGACGCGGCGTTGTCCACCTGCAGGTAGGCGGTTCCACCGGCGGGTGACGCATAGCGCACCGCAACGTTGAATGTCTCGGTTTGCGCTACGCGGATGCCGTACTCCAGCCATTCGCCGGCTTGGATCCATCCCACGTAGTAGCCATTGTCCGCGGTGCTGGCGGCGGCGATGTCCACGCCCTCGGACACCCGGTACTGGTTGCCCAGGTTGGCGAGCGTTGTGTCGTGATAGGCCACGTACTCGCCGCCCAGGTCGTAGTTTTCTGCTTCCACATTGCCCGGCACGACAGCCGGCGCGCCCCCAAAACAGGCGGCCGGATCAATGGGCCCGGTGTAGACCACCCCCTGCTGCAGGTGGCCGTGCTGGGACGTCAGCAGGAACGTCTGGTTGGAAACCAAGCCAGCCGCGACCGCGGCGTCGGCATAATAGTAAGTCCGCAGCGGCAGTTCCCCCACGCCGGGTTCCAAGGTGTTGGGCGCACCCGGTGTGGCGGGCGCGACAAAATACGTCAGGTAAGCACGGCCAAAGACACTGCGCGGCAAGCCGGAAAGGATGGCGGTGCTGGCGGTGGGCGCGGACCCGCCGTTGTAGGCCCAGGTCACGCTGCTCTCCACCGGGGCCGCGCCGTCACTGAAGTAGGACGGGGCTGAATACGCCGCGTTGCCGGCGATCACGGTGTTGGCCAGGTTTATCGACGAGGATTGTACCATGGTGAACGCCCCGCCCAGGAAATCCGCCTTGTTGTTGATCGCGTACAGGCGATCCGCCCAGACGTTGGCACGGCCAAAAAACAAGCCGCCGCCATTGCCGTAACTATGGTTGCTCGTGAGCGATGAACAGGCCGCTACGGTGACGTTGTACAGGTAGATGTTGCCGTTCTTGTGGTAGTATTCGTCGCCCCCGTAAGAGAGGCCTCCGCCCACCGGCGCGGTGCAGCGGCTGATCACGGAATTGGAGATGCGGATCACGGCTTCGCGGTAGTCCGGGTCCCCCGCGTCGTTGAGGTTGACACAGATCGCGCCGCCGCCCCCCAGCAGGTTGGTGCCGGAAGCGCGGTTGTTTTCAAAGACGCTGTTGTCGACCGTGACGTGCGCGCGGTAGCTCTGCAGTGCGCCGCCGGATCCGGCCACGTTGTTGGTGAAGTAAGAGTCGCGGATATACACCATCACATTGTTTTCGGCCATCACCGCGCCGCCCTCGGTTGGCGGCAGGGCGCCGCTGGCGGTCCATGCCTGGCTGTAGTTGCCCTGGAAACTGCAGCGCGCGATAGTGACCGTGTATTCCTGCATGTTCCACCAGTTGAGCGCGTTGACCGCGCCGCCCGCGTACATGGTGGAGTTGCCGCTGAACGTGCTGCGCAGGATCTTGCCACCCGACTGGCTGAACATGATCGCCCCGCCGCCCGCGCTCCACAGGCTGCCCGCGGCGCGGGTGGTGTTATCCTGGAACAGGCAGTCCTTGAACACCGCGTTGAGGTGGTTGCCGTTCACCAGCACCGCGCCGCCGGACTGGCCGGTGCGGTTGCGGGCGAACGTGCAGTTGACGAACGCGGGCGTGGCGTTGGATCCGTAAATGATCACGGCGCCACCCTTGGTCGTGCCCACGTTGTCGTTGAACTGGCAGTTAAGAAAACAGGGACTGGCGCTGATGATGGTGATGGCGGAGCGCGAACTGAGCACCTGCAAGCCCTGCTGGAACGTGAACCCGTCCCAGACCACCTGGCTGTAACCCGCCGGCGCCTGCGAGTTCTCGATCGTCAGCAGGGCCTTGGTGCCGCTGCCGGAGATGATCGTCTGCGCCGCGCCAGCTGCGGACTTGATGTAGAGGTTCTTCTTGAGATTGACGCAGCTCAGATCGCCGCCGTAGGTGCCGGCAGACACTAGGACCGTGGCCCCGTCCGGCGCCCCGGAGATGGCGGCCTGGAGGGTGGCGTAGTCTCCGGGCACCCGGTATGTGGCGGCCGGCGCCAGGCCGGGCATGAGCACCATGCCTGCACCCACCGCTGCGGCCCAAAAAAGGTTCCATGGCTTGTTCATGGACCCCGATAGTAAAGGCGGCGGGTCAGGGTGACAACACGATATTCGTGGCGGGAGCGCCCAAGTCGTACAAGGCCACCGCGGCATCGGCGTATATCCGGCGGCCCGGCGGCGCGGGTTGATCCGCAGGCATGAGCACAAAGCGGTAGCCTTTTTCGTAAAGATGCTGAAACTCGCGGCGATCGTACCACCGCCGCAACTGGTGCCAGCCGGCTACTACGCGCGGCGACTTGCGCGCCAGGTAGCCGAACGCGATCGGCCGGCCATGGTAGGTCTGGTAATGCATGGCCAGTGCTTCCGGGGTCACGGGATCGAACAGCGCGCCGGGCGCCGGCGCCGCCTGCAGAGCGGCTACGTAAGGCGGCACGCCAAGCCGCGTGGCCGGGATGGGCCGCGGCCAAAACTCGATCGCCATCAGCGCCACGGCCAGCCAGGCCAGCCGTCGCGCGCGCGGCGGCCCGGCCAACTCGCGGCCGGCGACATTCATCCGCGGCCCCAGCGCCAACACGCCAAACAAGGCCACCAAACCGAATGACGGGTCCGCCGCTGCGGGGGGGGCAATGACTCACGTTGACAGATAACCATGGATATCTCATTATGGGAGAAAGATACGGTGATTTGTGCAGTCAGTATCATATTACGGGAAAATAGCACTACGTAGCCTTTGCTTGCTGATGATTACGGTGTTCGTGTTGGAATCAGCCTCACTGGTCATCATCTACCGCCAGGAACATGCTTGGCATTATCGGATGAAACGACTCAAGGTGCTGGCCTCGCGGTATGATCGCCTGATCCGGCGCACACTCCCAACGGCCGGATTCCCATCGCTTGCCGAGCAGAATCCGCCTACCGAACCGTCGATTCTGGCGCTACATCCTTATCTTGGATATGTTTATAATTATGAACGCCAGACGCCATTGCAAAGAACACTTAATAACCGGTATGGTTTTTTTGGTGATCGTGACGTGGTCTATCGCAAAACCAATGTGACAGATTACGTGATTGCCGTACTGGGCGGATCGGTTGCGGCGCACATGTGTGCGCGCGCGGATCTTCTTTTCCAAGCCCAATTGTCCCAAGTTCCGGGCTTGCGTGGCCACAACGTAATCGTCATTCCCATCTGTCAGGGCGGCTACAAACAGCCCCAACAAACGCTGGCCCTGTGTTATTTTTTGAGTCTGGGGCTGGAGCTCGACATGGTGGTCAATATTGACGGCGTCAACGATTTGTTGTGGTATTATCATAATTACCGCCGAAATCATATCGAACCTTCGTTCCCTTACAACTGGTCCGCGATGGCCGCGCCAACCGATGAAGATGGCGTGGTAAACGCCGCCCGTCGGCGCATCCAGAAACTGCGGGCGCGGCAGGCCGCCTGGACCGTTCCTTTTCTGCGTTACCATCTTTTTCTTAGTGCGACCGGGTATTTGATTTGGTCCCTGGGTACCCGCCATAACGAAGGCCTCATAGCGCGCGCGGAAACGCTGATCGCTGACGACCTGGCAGCAAAAGGAGCGCAAGGCCGCTTGTCATACCAGCAGACGGGCCCTTTTGCCCCCGCCACAACAACCGCTGACGAAGATATATTGGCCGAGGCCGCCGCGCTTTGGCGGCGCAGTAGCCTGCTGCTGCACGCCATGGCCCAAGGGTGGCAAGTGCCCTATTTACATTTCTTACAGCCCAACCAATATTTTCCAGGCAGCAAAACCCTCAGCCCATACGAGCGCGATCATTTTTATAATACCAACTCCATTTACTATGTTCCGCTCGATCAAGGCTACTCCTTGTTGCTGCGAGAAGGCGATTGTTTGTCGCGGCAGGGCGTGTGTTTCCGGGATTTATCCGGATTGTTCCAAAAAACGAGCGCCGAGATCTACGAGGACGATTGCTGCCACTACAACGACGAAGGAAACCAGATCTTGGCCACCGCGGTGGCCCGCGCGATTGGCGACTATATGGCCGCCACCAACAGATATTAATATGTGCATAATAGGCTTGACCTGATTGAGCGACGTGCTAGAGCATATGAAGGATCACAGGCAGATGAAGTTCCCTTGTGCGCTTTGGACCTGCAGCATGATTGCCAGGATGATAGCGGAACGCTTTGGAGCGAGCTTGAGTCGGTGGTCGGTGATGCGATTGCTTAACCAGTTGGGATTGAGTCCGCAACGGCCGTTGTGGCGCGCCCAGCAACAGGATCCGGCCATGGTGGCCCAGTGGGTCCATCTGGAGTACCCGAAGATTCGCGCCTTGGCCAAGCAAATGAAGGCCGAAATCTACTTCGGGGACGAGGCCGGGGTGCGTACGGATCATCATGCGGGAACGACCTTGGGGCGGCGTGGACAAACCCCGGTGGTTTCCAGCACGTGGGCGCGCTTTGGCTTGAGCATCGTTGACATGGGGTCATATGAATATCAGAGTAATATTCCAACCCCAACCCCAACCCCAACCCCATCTCCATCGCCGACGCCAGATGAATTGATGTTATTAATTTCGGGCATTATTATACCACCAACAAGCACGCCAGAGCCAACATCACATTGCGTTAACACAACCAAATAATCGAGGGCGCCATTGAGTTCGACAATCATAAATAAATATATACGTGAACACATTTATAATATTGGCTACTATTTGGCTGGTGCCCCTGACGGATTGCCAATACCTCCAGCAAGACTGATATTCAAAGCAATCGGTAGTTGGGAAGTGTCTTGGTATCTTTTGGGCGGTATGTATGCTCATCAGGGCATAATTTCATTTCTGCGCAAGAACAATATAAATGTCGAGGGAATTAGCTCTCTTCTTGATTTCGGCTGTGGGTGCGGCAGATTAACAAGATACTGGTCATCTCTTAAGGGCAAGACCAATATCTGCGGAGTCGATCGAAATGTCTCACTGATTAACTGGTGCAGCAAGCGTTTCGCGCATTTCGCCAGTTTTGCCATGTGCTCAGACAATCCACCCTTGCTATATGATGACGACTCGTTTGATTTCATATATTCATATTCCGTGTTTACTCACATAAGAATAAACTCTCAGTTGGATTGGATGAAAGAAGTTGCAAGGATAGCAAGGCCTGGTGGAAATGTGCTGATTACAACGCACGGCCGGCGCAAGGCTGAATATCACTTAAATCATGACGAATATAATAAATTGAAATTAGATGGTATTTATGCGCAAGAAGAAGAACTGAGCGGCGACAATAGATGCGTTATTATTCATGGTAAACAATGGTTGCAGGAGAACATGCAGGGCGTTGGATTGAAATTAGTTGATTTTCACGAAAGCGGCACAAGAGATGGCGGCATGCAAGATGTAAGTCTCTACATAAAGAAATAAGATAAACGGGCGCCAGCCCGCTGGAGTTCCAAAACCGCTTGCTTTTCCAACCCGCTGGCCAGGCAAACGCGCGCAGGCAAACTCGTTCATGACCGCCCGCAAGGGCGGTCTGAGTTGAGGCCTGATCAGTGAGATCATCCTTGAATTAGAAGTGGATCTGGCCACCGCCCGCCATCTGATTACGTGATCTTCCGCCCTTGCGTGCGGGCTACGAACCGTCCTTGGACATCAATCAGGGGGAGGCGGATGCGAGCAAGCTGCGGCTGGATCTGGCCGCCGCGAACTGGACCATCCCTCGCCCGCCAACGAGTCAGACAGGAACTTCCCCGATGAGCCCGGCTGCCGCCCGACTGGCTGAACAGGATCGCGCCGCCGGCCGATTTGATGTACAGGTTTTTCTTGAGGTTGACGGCGCTGAGGTCGCCGCCGCAAGTCCCGCCGGCCACGATCACCGTGGCGCCGTCCGGCGCGCCGGACAGCGCCGCTTGGAGCGTGGCGTAGTTGCCGGGCACCTGGTAGGTCGCGGCCGCCGCCAAGACGGCCCACAGCCTTAGGCCGCCAAGGACCGCGCCGGCCAGTTCCGCCTTCGATTTCAAGGTCATGGGCGCGATAGTAATAAGGTCGGGTCCGGGTAAACATATTGACGGGGTGGCGTCCGCGACAGACCACGGCCGCTGCAAAACAGGAAATCCGCGAAAAAACGGATTTTAACCAATCGAGTTTATAAACGGGTCAGGGTGGCGCCATCAAAAAATAATAAAGTTGCCCCAACGTTGTCGGCCAGATTGAAATCCAGGCGGCGGGAATCGAACACGGTCATGCCGCCCCAAGGCAGGAACAATTTCGCCGGGAAACCCCGAATAACCGGCTGAAACGCATCGGTGTGGAAGGCGAAGAATCCGCGCTCGTTGCAGGTAACCCGATAATATCCGCCTGCGTCTCCGCGCAAAATCTGACTGACGGGCTCGTCGTCCAACACGTTTAGAAAATTAACCGTTGTAAGGGGCGGCCGCGACGACTTTGCATTGCCGGACGTGGGATGCAGGAATAAGGCTTCTTCAAAATGATAGGCAAAGATCGGTTTTTCGCCGACAGTGTCGGCGGGCAGGTAGCCGGCTGGCATGTTGACCACGAAAACGTGGCCAGTGACGGTCTGGAGTTGTTCGGCCACCGCCGCGACAAACTGCGTGCTGAGGCGGGAGGCCCGTTTCCAGACGAATCCCTCATGAACCAAAACGAGGGCATAGGCGCAGATGGCGGCACTCAGCAGCCCCCCGGCCATCCTCTTGCCCAGGCGGCTGGCGGGAACATCCATCCCCAAGCGGGCGACAAGCAGGCAGGCCAGCGCGGAAGGCACATAGAGATACCATCTCATGACCAAGCCCAGGACGGGCGCCAGGCTGACCATGACCAGCAGACCAAGCAAAACCGCATCACGGAACAACGCAACCCGGCGCCAACTGATACATCCCAGGATGAGGGTGATCAGCAAAACGCTGCGCGCCCACCAGCGACCGCCCATGAAAATATTTTGGGCGCTGACGAACGACAACAACATGCGGGCGGGCGACAGATCGGCGTTGTTGGCCACCCGCCCAAAGAAAACGCCCAATACGTGGTGACGCAGCAAAAAATAGGCGGCATAGAGTAGCGCCACAAACCCCAAAAGCAAGATGGTCGACCGGCATAACAGCTTTCGGCGAAAGGCCGCTATGAGGACCAGCGCGCCCGGCAACGACCAAGCCATTTCCTTCGAAAAAAGCGCCGCCAAAAGACTCAGGGAGCACCCCGCAAAATTCCATGCGGTGGGGCGGTCCAAGTGGCAGACAAAGCCGATCAGTGTCGCGAGGTAAAAGAAGGAACACAACGAGTCGGTTCGCGCCGCGATCCAGTACACGTTGTCGGTGTGAACCGGCAGCGCCAAAAACAGGAGCGAGGCGGCATAGGGCACAAGTCGGCCGGAAGTCGGCATCAGCGCCCGGCCCAGCAAGACGACCATGAACGCATTGGCGCCATGAATGAGGATATTGGTCAGGTGATACGGGCCCGAGTTGTAACCGCCCATCCAGTAATTCAAATGCAGCGTGAGACGTACCAGCGGCCGGTAAAAGCCGCCGGCGTTCTGCAAGCCGTGCCAATTGGTCATAAACAAATCGGAGGCCGACTGGGAGGCGATTCGAACCAGGCCCCAGTCATCCGAAAAAAAAGAAAGCGGCCACGAGAGCCAGGCAAGGGCGGCCACAAACGACAACACCAACCCCGCATATATCATGATGGGGAGCAGCGTCTGCCTCGTTCGCGGATGGGGGGAGAAATCCAGGGGACAATCCCGGTTGCCGGCATGCGGAAAAAATTTCTTTTCGGCCTGCCCGGGCACACACCCGTTGGAATCGACTGTAAGGCGCGCTTTCATGAGGAAAATAGTATTGGAAGCGAGCCGTACGCGTCAAGGTGGCATAAACTCCCTTAATCCGAAGGCTCTGGCCCGCCTTTTATGTGAAAGCACGCAACGCGCCGGCAGCGATAGTGTAAATTTGATCGCGCCACATCAGGCGGCGCAAATCGGGCTTGATTTTGCCGGCCCAGCGCGTCTGGAACAGGCGCCAGTTGGCGCTGTCGTGCTGCTTGCGGCCGGGCGTGGCCTGGCCGTAATGGTAGATCACGCTGGCGGGCGTGTAGACCACGCGAAACCCGGCCTGCCGCGCGCGCAGGCAGAAGTCGCAATCCTCGAACCCGTTGCGAAACGCCTCGTCCAGCCCTGCCAGTTTGCGGTACACATCGGCGCGAATGATCACGCAGGCGAAGGTGACGATCTGCAGGTCGCGCGGCCGGTTGACCGCCGGCGCCGCGGGGTCGGTGTGCGGGTGCAGGTGCCAGGGATATCCTTGCTCGTCAAACGCCATGCCGCAGTGGTGCAGGCGCTGTGAATCCGGGAACAGATGCTTGTTGCCCAGCACGCCGATATCCGGCTCACGTTCCAGCACGTCCACCATGGCTTTGAGCCAGCTGGCCGTCACCAGCGTGTCGTTGTTCAGCAGGCACAAGTACTCGCCGCGCGCCACACGGGCGGCCTGGTTGTTGTTGAAGCTATAACATTGCCGTGTTTCATTCCGCAGCAAGCGCACTCGGGATCCGGCCAGCGCGCGGAACGCCGCGGCGGCTTCCGGGTCGCTGGCATCGTCCACGAGGATGATTTCGCAGTCAACGTCCCGGGTATGTTCGGCAATGGAATCGATGCAGGCGCGCGTCATGTCCGCGCAGTTATAGGCGGGGATGAGGATCGAAACCCGCGGCGCCGGGCGGTCCAACGCACCCACGGGAACGATCAAACCAGCATCAACGCTGACCACACGCCACCATTCCCAGATCAGAGTTCCCCTCCTTTTCAAGGAGGGGTGCCCAACGGGCGGGGTGGTTTGATGCGGGTGCCGACCATAACCACCCCGGCCTGCGGCCACCCCTCCTTGAAAAGGAGGGGTGCTTTCGGAAAGGCGTTCGTTTGCAACCAATGAGAAGCATTACAGAGTCACGCCTCTCGGGTTTGGTGCAGGCGGTGCGGCCGGCATTTTCCAGTAGGCGGCGGTGGGCCCGGCCACGCGCGGCAGGGGACACTGTTAATCGGACGCCCCGGCCAATACATAGTTCCATATATGGTTCCAAATAAGGCCATACCCAAACTCATTCAAGTGGCAACAAGCATCGCAGTAGACAATTTCGGACACATTAGTAAAGATCATAGTAAGGTCATGATATTGCAATCCGTTGGTTTTAAATGACTTGGCTGCCGCCTGCAGAAAAGGATACCCAGCAACTACGGCTTCACGATAGGGATGCTGGACATCAATGGCAATGGCATGCTCCGCGGGTGACATGGATTTGGCGTAGGGAACGTATTGGTTGGGTTGGAGGAAGTGGTAATAGCGGATCCCATTGGCCGCGCACAACTGCCCCATTAGCAGTGAGGAACGCTGCCAAACGGCCGACAATTCGGAGTAAGGTGTCCCATCTTTTGGTGTATATTCAGGACCATAGCAGGCAAATTTGTTCTCCCAATTGCTGTAGATATGTGAATATATTATCAACTGGTGTTTTTTCACCAAATCAGGCCCTATTGTGGCGGCGATCGCCGCTTTGAATTTGGCGAAGCTTTCATACCGCTTGCCGGCCAAGGCCCCCAACCGCTTCAACGCTTCCTTGGGCATACCGTCCTTTTTCAAATTAGACAGCATTAACTTGTTGACTTCAAGCTGCGCAGCGCGGCTGAGATCGTAAACGGCGCGGGAAAGTGTGTTATCCGCCTGTTTCCACAAGATATAAAGGGTAGGACTGCGGTATAGGCCATCCCTGAGCCACAAGTAGGCCAAGCGGTGGCGTATGGCGCTAATTATTTCCATGTGGCCAAGACGCTTTATGGTTTCCGCGTCGATCAAATTGCCGACCCGAGCCGCCCATTTTCTGGGGTAAAAAGGATACACGCCGCTGGGAATGTTCTCGCTTACGGGTAGGGCCATTTCGTTAAAGCCATCGATATTAACTATCGCATCGAACTGCGCGCCGAGCGCAAGCAAATACGACAGGATGATTAGCTGTTGTGGCTGTTTATAGCCACCGGTAGAGAAATTAAGCACCACCAGGTTTTTGTTTCCCACGATGGCCGGAGCGTGCGAAATGGCATACCTGTAAATACCGAGGGCAAAGGATCCGCCGAAGATGCCCAGTATGTATTTGTCTGGCGTCCGGCACAAAAGCGGATCGGTCATTTTGCCGGAAAAAAAACCAAAGCTCGAAATGGGCAGATCGCCGTTGCGATCAGGATCGGGAGTGAATCCGAAGTATGGGTGGATCGCCTCAACAAAGTTTCCAAAATTGAAATTCGCGATGCCCTGCGCAGAGCCACGCCAAGACCCTTCGTCGTTTAGCGATATAAGTTCGTTGCGGACCAGCTTATAGCTATAATATGCGCCATAGCGGATCCGATAGGCACAATACGCTAGTATCTCGACCGTTATCCACAAGGTCAATACAACTATAAGGCTGAATCCAATTCGTTTGAAGCGAATCGATTTCATGCCAGCTCCTTTGTGGCTCGGAACAGAGGCCAAGATGACAAGGCTTTAACCAATGGCAACCCATGTAATTAGAATGAATTTCATATCACGTCGCTTTGGCTGGCGCAAGTCCGCATTTGTCATAAGTGATGCAGGCGCTGCGATTCCGGGAACAGGTGCTTGTTGCCCAGCACGCCGATATCCGGCTCGCGTTCCATCACGTCCACCATGGCTTTTAGCCAGCCGGCGGTTACAAGGGTGTCGTTATTCAGCAGGCACAGGTACTCACCGCGCGCCACACGGGCGGCCTGGTTGTTGTTATAGCTGTAACATTGCCGTGTTTCATTCCGCAGCAAACGGGTTCGGGGGCCGGCCAGCGCGCGGAACGCCGCGGCGGCTTCCGGGTCGCTGGCGTCGTCCACCAGGATGATTTCGTAGTCCACGTCCCGGGTGTGTTCGGCAATGGAATCGAGGCAGGCGCGCGTCATGTCCACGCAGTTGTAGGCGGGGATGATGATCGAAACCCGCGGGGCCGGGCCGGCGTCCATCTCAGGCCTCCCGGGCCTGGCGCAGGCGGCGCAGCAGGAGCGCGCGCAGGCGCTGGCCCAGCGGGCTTTGTTCGGCCAGCTTGACCAGGTAGCCCATGCCCGGGGCATCCCGCAGCCAGCAGCTCAGCTTGAACGCCAGGCGCGAGCGGGGAAACAGCACGCTGGGCAGCGCCGGCGGCGCGGCCGGCATCTTCCAATACGCGGCCGTGGGGCCGGTCACGCGCGGCAGGGTCAGCAGCAAGGCCCAGTTGCGCGCCTGGCGAGCCAGCGCCTCGTCGCCGTCGGCCCATTCCTCAGCCATGCCGGCGCGCAGGGCCAGCTGGTTGGCGGCTTCCCACACCAGGCCGCCCTGGCGCACGACCCACGGCCGCCAGTTGGCGCGGTCCTGCTCCGCCACCGGGCGCGGCATGGCCGGCCCGGACAAGGGGCCGGCGAGATCCAGCAGCTGCTGGTAGGCGCCAACAAGGCTGTCGGCCAGGCCATCCCACGCGGCCGGTGTTTCCGGCAGGGTGGCGGCCAGGGCTGGGCTGGCGCGCAAGAACTCAAATGCGCGCAGGTAGCCCGCATGCTCGTCAGGAACGAACGCCGGCCGCTGCAGCGCCAGCAGGGTGAGCATGCGGCCGGCCTTGCGCTGCCGCGCCGCGAAGCTGGCGGGCGTCATGGCGTGGAGATGGTACCCGATGGCGGTGGACCAGAACCGCAAGGTCATGCCCCGCAGGTGCAGGCGGTAGGCCAGTTCCACATCCTCGAACGCGGCAAAGGGGTAACGGGTGCTGAACAGCTCTTCTTCCTCGATCAGCCACGCACGCTTGAGCGAGCAGTTGGAGGTGTACAGTCGATTGAATACCGTGACCCGGCCGTGCTTCATGCCGCCGTAGTTGAACTGTTGGCCCGTGGGGCCCACGAGTAGATCGTAAAACGGGCTCGGCCCCAGGTCCGGGTGCCAGTGGGTCAGCCCCACCAGCGCCGTGCGCGGGTCCGGGAACCGGCGGTGGCCGGCCAGGTGCGCGGCGAGGAACTGCGGGTCCGGCACAATGTCGTCACCGGTGATCAGCAGGATCTCGCCGCGCGCCTCGCCAATGCCCAGGTTGCGGGCGGCCGCCGGGCCGCCGGGGCCGGTGTTTTCCAGCACGCGCAGCGGCACCTGTGCCGCATGGCGCTGCGCGAGGGCCTGCAGGGCGGCCGGATCGCCGTGATCGTTCACGAGAATCAACTCATAGTCGCGCGCCGGCAGCGCCTGCCGGCCATACGCCGCCAGCGTGCGGCCCAGCGCATCGATCCGGTCGCGCGTGGGGATGAGCACAGACACGGGCAGCGTGGCCGGCCGCCGGCGCGGCTTGACCACGGCCTCGCGCCGCGCAGCCCGCGCCTGCAGTGCGGCGATCAACTTGCGCGCGGCCTCGTCCCAGGAGCACCGGGGCAAAACGTGGGCGCGGGCCGCGGCGCCGACGGCCGCGAGGCCGGCGCGTTGTTCCAGCGCCGCGCGAAGGGCAGCCACGAGCGCCGCGGGCCTGGCCTGGCACCAGTAGACATCGTCAGCCAGGTAGTACCGGTCGCGATCATAGCAGGTGCCCACGGGCACTTCGTCGTGATCGATCGGGACGAACCCGCCGGGGGCGGCGTAGTCGCAAGGCCCGCCAAAGGCCGGCATCATCACCGGCAGGCCCAGGGCCATGGCGTCCACGATCTTCATGGAAAACCCTTCGCCGCGGAACGGCGCGAGCAACAGGTCCATGCCGGCGTACAAGCGCAGCAGGTCCGGCTTGGACACAAACTCGTTGTGCCATTCGACCCGCGGGAACCGGCGCTGTTCCGCGATCCAGCGCCGGATCTGCGGCGAGCCGGAGGATCCGCCGTAATCCTTGATGTGGACCACGAGCGGGTCGCCTGGACCGGCCACCTCGGCCAGCGCGGCCATGGCGAGATCCGTTCCGTAGCGGTACAGGTCGTGCGAGTTGGTGACGAGCAGCAGGTGCAGGTCCGGCCGCTGGCCGGTTGGCGGGCGCCCGTCCGGGAACAGGGCCGGGATCTCCGGGCTGTAACCCAGGGGCACGGTGGCGCACTCGGATTCCGGGATGCCGAGATCGCGCAGCGCCGCCAGGTTGAACTGCGCCACGGGCAGCTTGTGGTACCCGTTGAGCTGGACGTGGCGCGACCAGTAGTCGCGCGGCCCGCGCGCCGGCCGGAACCGGTAGTTGACGCAATAGAACTCGGCGTTGACCGCGCCCGCCAGGGCTTGGCGCATGCACTGCGGCCAGTAATGGCTCCACTTGACCTGCGCGTCCGTGGCCGGGTGCCGTCGCTGCCGGGCGCGCAGCATGCGACGGTGATCCGCGCCCAGGGTGCGGGTCGCGGGCACGCCCGCGGGCACGGTCACGTCCACGCCCAGCCGGAGCAGCGCCGCGATCAAGTCGGCCGTGGCCCAGGTGAACGCGGTGGCCGCGCCGAAGTCCACGGCGAAATGGATGGCGCCCGGACTCCCGCTCACGGGGCACCCGCTACGCCGGCCGCGCCGGCCCGGGCGCGGTGGCTGTGCCGCGCGCGGCGCCAAGCCAGGCGCCCGAGCGCGACCGCCAGGTAGGTGGCGCCGGCCAGGATGACAATGCAGGGGCCGCTGGGCAGGTTGGCCTCGTAGCTGACGGCCAGGCCGCCGGCGGTGAAGACCATGCTGAACAGGACCGCAACACCCATCATCTGCCAGAGGCGCCGGGCAAAAAAGCCGGCGGTGGCCGCGGGCAGCGTCAGCAGCGCGATCACCATGACGATGCCCACCACCGAAACCAGGACCACCACGGTCAGCGCGGTGAGGCACAGCAGCAGCAGGTAAAACACGGTGGTGGGCGTGCCGCGCAGGCGCGCGAACTCGGCATCGAAGCACACGGCCAGGAACTGGTTGTAAAACAGCAGGGCCAGGCCGGCCACCAGCACGGCCAGGCCCACCACCCGGACCAGGTCGGGGCGCGAGATCAGCAGGATGTTCCCGAACAGGTAGCTCATGGCGTCCACGTAGCCCGGCGTGGCGGCGATGAACAGCAGGCCCACGGCCATGCCGACCGCCCACAGCGCGCCGATCACGCTGTCCTCGCGCTGGCGGGCGTAGATGCTGACCAGGCCCAGCACGATCGCCGCCAGCAGCGCGGCCGCAAGCGCGCCCAGCATGGGGTCGGCCCAGGCCAGGCCGTGCTTGACCTGCAGGTACAGCCCCAGGCCGATGCCGCCGAGCACGCAGTGCGAGATCGCCCCGGCGATGTAGCTGATCTTGCGCACCACCACGTAGGTGCCGACGATGCCGAACGCCACGCTGGAGATCAGCCCGGCGCAGAACGCATACCGGAAAAAGGGCAGGTCCGGATCCAGC
The DNA here is from genome assembly GCA_964489425.1 of uncultured Verrucomicrobiota bacterium. Lineage (GTDB taxonomy): Bacteria > Verrucomicrobiota > Kiritimatiellia > RZYC01 > CAZAYP01 > CAZAYP01. The sequence continues at coordinate 63,538 of CAZAYP010000017.1, forward strand.
AGGGCCTGGAGCAGGTTCACGGCGTCAACGCCTCCGCCGGGCCGTGCTGGTGGTGGACCATCTTCAGCGCCGTGCCGTACAGGTCCTGGATCATCGCGCCGCTGATGTTGGTGCCCGTGTGCACCTGCACGGTCCGGTTGACGCAGATGATCTTGCGGATGCGGCGCGACACAAAGCCCAGGTCGTGCGACACCACCAGGATCGCCATCCGCCGGTTCAGCCGGGACAAGACCTCGTAGAGCTGGTCCTGGATGGCCGGGTCCACGTTGGCGGTCGGCTCGTCAAGCAGCAGCAGCTCCGGGTCCCCCACCAGCGCGCGCGCGATCAGCGCCCGCTGGCGCTGGCCGCCGGACAGGTGGGCGAACGGCTGGCCGGCCAGGGCGGCGATGCCCAGCTCGCCCAGGGCCGCGTCCGCCGCGGCGCGGTCGGCGGCGGAATAGCGGCCCCAGCGGCAATGCTCCAGGCGGCCCATCAGCACCACGTCCAGCACGCTGACCGGGAATTCCGGGTCAAAGGGCAGGAACTGGGGCATATAGCCCACACGCGCGCGCGCCGCCGATGGCGCGCGGCCGAACACGCGGATGGTCCCGGCGGTGGGCGCCAGCAGGCCCAGCACGAGGCGCAGCAGCGTGGTTTTTCCGCCGCCATTGGGGCCGATCACGCTGGCCGAATCACGCGCGTCGAGGCTTAAGCTGACGTCGTCCAGCACGCTCGCGCCGTCCGGGTAGGCGAACGCCACGTGGTCCAACAGGAGCGCCGGGCCGGGTTCCATGAAGGCCTCACGGCGCCGCGCGGAACGCCGCCTCCAGCTGGTCCGCGATGGATTGCAGGTTGGCCGGAACGTCCTCGGCCAGCGGGTCGAGCGTGGCCACGCGGCCGTCCAGGGCCCGGGCGATGATGTCGGCGCTGCGCGGGTTGAACTGCGGCTGGACAAACACCACCTTGACGTGGGCTTTGCGGGCGCGGTGGATAAAGTCCGCGATCTGCTTGGGCGCGGGCGACTTGCCTTCCACTTCCAGGCCGGCCTGCACCACGCCGTAGCTGTCGGCAAAATACCCGAACGCCGGGTGGTACACGTAAAAGCTTTGGCCCCGGAACGGCGCCAGTTGCTGGGCAATGCGGGTGTGCAGCGCATCCAGCCGGGTTTTCAAGGCGTCGGCGCGCGTGCGGTACAAGTTGGCGTGCTCGGGGTCGGCCGCGGCCAGCGCCTCCGCCACGGCCCGGGTCATGACCATCAGGTTGGGAATCGACAGCCAGGCGTGGGGGTCCACCCCTTGATCGCCGGCGGCGCCATCCTGGGCGTGATCGCCCGCGGCCTGGCGCAGGATCAGGCCGGACGGCGGCGGCACGAACTCGATGGCGGCCCCGGCCGCCTTGATCTTGGCCACCAAGGTCTTCTCAAAGGGCATGCCCATCTCGAAATACAGCCGCGCGGTTCCCAGCCCGGCGACTTGCTGCGGCGTGGGCTCGTAATCGTGGGGATCCCGCCCCTTGGGCACCATGGCCGTGACTTCGACCTGCGGGCCGCCCACCTCTTCGACGATGAAAAATTGCGGCACGATGCTGACGTACACCCCGATCGGGGCCGGGACGGCCTCGGGCGCGGCCCATGCGCCTTGCGCGGCCAGCGCCAAGCCGGCCACCCAGCCCAACCCGTATGTTTTCTTCATGCCCATCTCTCTGATAATTCCCGCTTAAAACAGCATCCGCGAATACGTGACCTGTGCGCGGATCTCGTTCACGTCCGCGCCGGCAAAGGATTGCGCACCCTCCACGCGGGCGCCGCGCAGGCGCAGGCGCAAGCCCTGCAAAAGGCCGCCGAACTCGTAGTCTGCAGTCAAATTCGTCTCGCGCTGGGCCGGCGCGGTCATCCGCCCGTTGTCGGGCAGCCACGACTCCGTGTGGTTCAGGAATGCGCCCAGGCCGGTTGCGCCAAGGCGCGAAAAATCATAGGCCACGTGCGCCAGCCACGACTTTTCGCCCGCCAGCTCGTTATCCTCCACCATGAGCGAGGTGTAGCCCGCGTAGCTGCCCCAGGCGGCCCAAAGATCGTGGTTGTTGGCGTTCTGGTTGCCGCCCAGGTCAAACTCCCAACCGTGCCCGTCCACCCCGAGCATGATGCCGCCCATCCCGGTGTGGAAATCTCCGCCCAGGTCATCGCCCACGCTCTGCTGGTCGCAGCCCTGGACCGACCCGTCCAGGGTCCAGTCGTCATTCAGGGGAATGTCCAGATCGCCCTGCAGGTAGGCGATGTTCATGAAATCGTAACCGTAATATTCCCACAGTTGCACGGTGGCCCGATCGTTCGGCTGGAACGTGGCACCGCCCAGGGTCACGGGCTTGTCGGCGCCCGCCACGCCCGCCGCCGCGGTCAGGCTCTGGAACGTTGACGCGTTGCGCAATTTGATTTTCTGCACTTGGGACACCAGGAATGACCAGTTGGAAAACGTGGTGTTTTCCCAGGTGTACGCCTCCTCGGTAATGGGCGTCATTTTACTGTCCCGGGGGTTGATGAACGGCGTATCCAGCATCTGCTTGTACAGGCGCAACGTATTGTTCCAGCGCTCCGCCTGCAGGTAGGCCTGGCCCAGCACGGTGTAACTTTCCTGGCCGGGCGCCAGCAACCCGGTGCCGTCGCGGCCGTCCGGGCCGTACAGCTTCTGCGAGGTGTACGGCGTCAGCCCGATGCTCAGCCCCTGCCATTTTCCGCTGGTGTAGTCCAGCGATCCGCCCAGCGCCAGGGCTTCGGCGTCCGCGGGCGTTGTGCAATGCTTGTTGAGATAATACAACCTGGCGTTCAGCAACACCTGGCTGTCGCGGATAAAGGCGGGACAGGCGCAGGTGGCGTTGGCCGCCTTGTCTTCCGCGGCACCCGCCATGGGCAGGCTTGCGGCGAGCAAAAAAGCAACAAGGTGGGCACCTTTCATCATGGGCTCCGGGGTCTGGGGTTGATGGTGCAGGGACGGGCGGCGCTCACACCGTCATCATTTCCTTTTCCTTGGCTGCCAGCATGTCGTCGAGTTTTTTAATATATTTGTCGGTGTATTTCTGGATCTCTTCGAGGGCCTGGTCCCGTTCGTCCTCGGTGATCTTGGTGTGTTTTTGCAACCCCTTGATCGCCTCGTTCGCGTCGCGCCGGACGTTGCGGATGGCCACCCGCTGCTCCTCGGACTGGCGGCGCGCGACCTTGATCAGGTCCTTGCGCCGTTCCTCGCTGAGCTCGGGGATGGGGATGCGGATGACCCGGCCGTCGTTGAGCGGTGTCACGCCGAGGTTGGCGGCCATGATCGCCTTCTCGATCGCCGGCAGCGCCGTGGGGTCGTAGGCGTTGATGACGATCAGGCGCGGCTCCGGCGTGGAGATGCCGGCCAGCTCGCGCAGCCGGGTCGGGGCTCCGTAATACTCCACGCTCACGTTTTCCACCAGGCTGGGCGAGGCCTTGCCGGTGCGCAGCCCGGCAAACTGCTGGTGCAGGAACGTCACCGCCTTGTCCATCTTGTCTTCGCTGTCGAGCAGCACATCATCCACGGTTTCCATGATCGACTCCTTGGGTTAGCCTTGGACCACGGTGCCCACCGGTTCGCCGGTCAGCACGCGCCACAACTCGTTTTCCTTGAAAAAATTGAAGACGATGATCGGGATCCGGTTTTCCATGCACAGCGCAAACGCCGCGGCGTCCATGATCTTGAGCTGCCGCGCCAGGGCTTCCTGGTAGGAGATCGTGGCGAACCGCTTGGCGTTGGGATGCTTCATGGGGTCCTGGTCGTACACGCCGTCCACCTTGGTGGCCTTGAGCAGCGCGTCGGCCTTGATTTCCGCGGCGCGCAGCGCCGCGGCGCTGTCGGTGGTGAAAAACGGGTTGCCGGTGCCGCCGGCGAAGATGACCACCCGGCCCTTGTCCAGGTGCCGTTCCGCGCGCCGCTGGTTGAGCGGCTCCCCGATCTTGGGCATGTCCACGGCGGTCATGACCCGCGCCGGCACGCCCTGCTGTTCGAGCACCGCCTGCAGCGCCAGGCCGTTCATGATCGTGGCCAGCATGCCCATGTTGTCGGCCGTGTTGCGGTCAAATCCGCAAGCCTGGCCGGGCAGGCCGCGGAACAGGTTGCCGCCGCCGCACACCAGGCCCAGTTGGACCCCGGCGTCGGTCATGGCCTTGATCTGCCGGGCCACGCCGAGCAGGTCTTCGGCCTGGTAGGGATCGGCGCCCTGGCCGCTCAGGGTTTCGCCGCTGAGTTTCAACAACACTCGCCGATACTTGAGGGCGGTTGCGCCGCCCGCTTTGCGTGCCGTCATTTTTCCTGCCTTTCCCTGGGCCGTTCTTGCGAAACCCGCCGCGCTTCCCACCCGGGAATGCCGCGTTGATGGGGTCCAATGTAGCCTATCGGCCCAAGGTTAGCAATCCAGCAGTGCGGGGCGGCCGTACCGTTACAGGGGGCAGCGGTTCAGAAGAAAGGGGGCGGTTGGTCGCTGCGGGATTCGTCTTCCGCTGGCGCTTGGGCGGGCTTGATCCGGCGCGCCAGTTTGCGCTGCTTGCTGGAAGAAAGCTTTTTCTGGGGGTCTTCCAGCTCCGCGATGTCCGGCGCGGGCGATGCCGGCGGCGTTTGGGCGGCCGCGACCTTGGCCACGGCCTGCTCGTATTCCGGCGGCAAGGATGCTTCGGGATACTGATTCTTGAAACTCTCCCAGCGCGCCAGTTGTTCCTGTGGCGTGAGGGTTGGGAAGGCAGCGCTGGCGAGGATGTTCTGCTTTTCTGTTTCAGCGGCCTGCTGGCGCTCGCTGCGCGCGCGCGCCGCCTCGTTTTGACGATCCGCCTCCTCCTTTTGGCGCGCTTCGGCCTGGGTTGCGGATACCAGCTTTACCGCGGTCACCCGCCCGGCCTCCAGTTCGACGGTGCCCCGGTCATAATACAGCGTCTCCATGTCGGCCAGCCGCATATTGCCATGGGGCTGGCCCAGGATCGCGATCACGCGCTCGCGTCCGTCGCCCACCACCACCTCCGCGCCAGCCGCGGCGCCACAGGAAATCACCCACAGGATCATGAATACATATTTCATTCGGCACCGGTCCGGATGTCAATCAACTGGGTTACGTCGGTAACGAAGATTTTTCCGTCGCCATGATGACCAGTATGCGCGTTCGCCCGGATCGTTGCAATCATCTCCTGGGTTTCCTCGTCCCGGCAGATGATCTCGATTTTGACCTTGGGTGCATATCCCAGGTCGACCGCCGGATCTTCATAGTGCGGGTTCGGCCCGTCAATCCGTTGCCCGAATCCCTGGCACGGGATCACGGTCACCCCGTGAATCTTTTTCACGCGCAACGCATCCGCGACCTTCTCCAGCATGAACGGTTGTATGTACGCCGCAATGGCCTTCATGATTTCACCTCGTTAACGGTTGGGTTTTCCTCTTGCGCCTCGGTGCGCAGTTCGACCAGGTAATACAGCGCCGGCAGGACAATCAGGGTCAACAACATGGCGGAAGCCAGGCCGCCGAGCACCACGGCGGCCAGCGGGCGCTGGATCTCCGACCCGCTGCCCGTGGCCCAAACCAAGGGCAACAATCCCAGCAAGGTCGTCAGCGCCGTCATCAGGAGCGGCCGCAGGCGCAGCTCGCAGCCGCGGCGCACCGCGTCCGCGGGGCTCAGGCCCTCCCGGCGCAGCTGATCGAAGAAGGCGACCAGTAGAATCCCGTTTTCGACCGCGGTGCCGAACAGCGCAATGAAGCCGATGGAGGCGGAGACGCTCAGCGGGATCTGCAGCAGCACGATGATGAGGATGCCCCCGATCAACGCAAACGGCAGGTTGACGAGCACCAGCAAGGCGCTCTTCATGGAGTTGAACGCCGCGAACAGCATCAGGAAGATCAGGAGGATGGATGCGGGCACCACGATGGCCAGGCGCCGCATGGCGCGCTGCTGGTTTTCAAACTGGCCGCCATAATCGACGAAGTAGCCATCGGGCATGGCGGCGACCACGGGCTGAATGGCGGCGCGTATTTCCGCCACGAAGCTGCCCATGTCGCGGCCGCGGATGTTGCATTCGACCACCACGCGGCGCATGCCGTTTTCGCGCCCCACTTGCGCGGGGGCTTCGACCTCGCGGATCCGCGCCAGTTCGCCCAGCGGAATGCGGGCGCCATCCGGGGCCGCAACCAGCAGCCGCTCCAGTTCCGGAATGTCGCGCCGCAGGTCGACGGGGAACCGCACCAGGATGGCGAAGCGTTTCTGTTCCTCGACCACCACGGAGGCCACCTTGCCGCCCACGGCGGTCTCGACGATCTCGTTGATGTCGGAGATGTTGATCTTGTGCCGGGCAATGGCTTGGCGGTCCACGACGATTTCCACCTGGGGAAACCCCGAGACCTGCTCGACCTTCACATCCGCGGCGCCCCGGATGCCCTGCATGAGCACGGCGGCCCGGTTCGCGTTTTCGCGCAGGACTTCCAGGTCCGGCCCGAAGAATTTAATCGCCAGGTCGCTTTTGATCCCGGAGATCAGCTCGTTCACGCGCAGGGCAATCGGCTGGGAAAACGACATGCGGATCCCCGGGATGGCGCCCAGCTCTTCCTGGATCGCCGTCACCAGTTCCGGCTTGGTGCGCCTGGACTTCCAGGCGCCCTTCGGATGCAGCGTGATGAACACGTCGTTCTGCTCGGGGCCCATGGGATCCTCGGAGATTTCGGCCCGCCCGGTCTTGGTGACGACCGTCAGGATCTCCGGAAAGCGCGCCAGGAGCCGGCGTTCGATTTCCGTCCCCACGGCGACCGAGCCGTCGAGCGAGGCGGACGGCAGGCGGACCACGTTGATGGCGATGGCGCCCTCGTCCAGTTGCGGCAGGAACTCGGTGCCCAGCCATGGCACCAAGGCCAGGGCGCCGACGAGCAGCGCGCCGGCCATGGCCACGAGCGTCTTCGGCCTGCGCAGGGCGAAAGCAAGCACCGGCAGGTAGCCGCGTTTGACCATGCGGATGACCGCATTGTCCCGCCCCTGCCCCTGCGCACGCATGAAGAAGGAACTCAACACCGGGACAATGGTCAAGGACACGAGCAGCGAGCCCGCCATCGCAAAGCACATGGTCAGGGCCAACGGACGGAACATCTTGCCCTCCATCTGCTGCAGCGAAAAAAGCGGCAGGAAGACCACGATAATGATCAGGATGGCGAAGACCACCGGCCGGGCCACTTCGCGCACCGCTTCGTAGGTAATCTCCAGCCGCGACAGCCCGCGGCCGGCCTTCTCCGACAGGTGCCGGGAGATGTTTTCGCAGACGACGATGGACGCGTCCACGATCATGCCGAGCGCAATGGCCAACCCGCCCAGGCTCATCAAGTTCGCCGTCACCCCCTGCCACCCCATCAGGATGAACGCAATGAACGCCGTCAGGGGCAACGACAGCGCAACGACCAGGGCGGCGCGCAGGTTGCCCAGGAACAGGAACAGGACGATAATGACCAGCAAACCGCCCTGCCAGAGGGCATCGCCTACCGTGCGGATGCAGGCCTGAATGAGTGCGGTGCGATCGTAAAAGGTATTGATCGTCACGCCCTCCGGCAGTCCCGCCTCAATCCTGGGGATGGCTTTCTTGACCGCTTCAACCACGAGCCGCGAGTTCTGATCCTTGAGCATGATGGTCATGCCGGCCACGGCTTCGCCCTTGCCGTCGCGGGTCACCGCGCCCTGGCGCGTTTCAGGCCCGAGTTCGACATCGGCGACGTCGCGCAGGAATACGGGCGTGCCATCCCGGGCCAGCAGGACGATGTTCTCAATATCTTCCATGCCTTGGATAAGGCCCAGGCTGCGCACATAGGCTTGCTCCCAGCCCCGCACCAGGAAGTTGCCGCCCGCATTCGCGTTGTTGCGCGTGATCGCCTCCAATACGTCGGGCAGCGCGATGCCGTACTTGAACAGGCGGTTTTGATCCACGAGCACATGATACTGCTTCACGAAGCCGCCGAAGCTGTTGACTTCGTTGATGCCGGGAATCGTCCGCAGGAGCGGCGCGACGTACCAGTCCTGGATGGTGCGCAACTCCATGGGCGTGTGGGCCGCGCTTTCCAGCGTGTACTGGTAGATTTCGCCCAGGCCCGTGCTGATCGGGCCCATCTCCGGCTCGGCCCAGTCCGGCAGTTGCTCCTTGGCCGCTTGCAGCCGCTGAAATACCAGTTGCCGGGCGAAGTAGATGTCCACCCCGTCGTCCAGCACGATAATCACCTGCGAGAGCGCGGCTTTGGACAGCGAGCGGACTTGCGCCACGCCCGGCAGCCCCTGCAGGGCCTGCTCGATCGGGGCGGTGACCTGCTGCTCCACGTCGAGCGGCGCCAGGCCCGGCGCATCCGTGAGAATCATCACCTGCACATTGGTGACGTCCGGGAACGCATCCACCGGCAGCGTCTTCCAGGCAAACAGCCCGGCGCCGGCCACGATGAGCGTTCCTGCGATGACCAGCAACCGCTGGTGCAAGACAAAGTGAATGAGCTTGTCAAACATGGTTGGGTTCTCCCGTCAATCGGCGCAGCCGGCGCCCATTTTTTCCCGCAACACGTCCGACTTGAGCAGGAAAGCCCCCTCCGTCGCCACCGTGTCACCGGCCTGCAAGCCATCCAGAATCTCCACCTGGCCAAAAAACTCCCGCCCCTGGCGCACGTCCTGCCGGACGTAGAAGTCGTTTTTCCAATGCTTGAACACGAAGGCCTGGCCTTCGTCCGCGAGCAGGGCCTCCCGGGGCACCACCAAGGCCTCTGCCGCTTGCCCATGGCCCAGCGCGATGGCCACTTCGCAGAACATGCCCGGCCGCAAGACGAGATCGGGATTCTGGACCGTGGCCCGGACTTTCACCGTGCGGGTTTGTTCGTTCATGGTCGCGCCCACGTAATCGAGCGACCCCTGGAACGTCCGGCCCGGAAAAGCCGCGACCGCCATCTCGATCGCGATGGGACCGCGCTTCTCCGCTTCCAGCAGGCGCGCCAGATCGCGCGAATGCACATGGGCCCAGACCCAGACCGTGGTCAGGTCCGCCAGCAGCATCAGGTCTTGGCCGGCGGCGGCCATCTCTCCGGGCGTCGCGTGCTTCTCAATGATGGTGCCGGCGACCGGCGCGCGCACCGGCAGGCGGCCCGCACCCGCGCCATGCGCAGGTTCACGCAGGACCGCCAGGTCCGCCTCGGTCAACCCCAAGACGTGCAGCGTCTGTTCGGACGCCTGCAAGTCGGTCCGGTGCTGCTCGAAGGTCATCTGCGCGTCAATCACTTCCTGCTCGGAGCCCACCTGCTGCTCGTGGAGCTTGATTTCGCGCGCCAGGATCTTCTCGCTCAGCTCGCTCAACGTGCGATTGCGTTCGTATTCCGCCAGGGTTTTGCCAAGTTCCACGCTGACGAGGGTGAGCAGCGTATCGCCCGCCTTGACCCGTGCGCCGATGTCCGCCGCCACGGTTTCGATGAGGCCGGGAATCCGCGGGCTGATATGGACCGCCGCGTTCTCGTTCAGCGCCACCTCGCCGGTCGCCGGCAGCGCCTCTTGAACCGTGGTGTGCGCGACGGTCTGGGTGCGCACGAGTCCGGAACCCGCGGCCCGCTTCAGGAGGCTGGGATCCAGCTTAACGACGCCGACCTCGTAGCGGCACTCGGCGCATTGATAGGTCGGCACCCCGCACTCGCACGGGGCCGATACGCGCTCCTCGAGGGAGGGCGCCGGTGCCATGGCCGGCCATTCGGCGTGGCCGTGGCCGTCGCCCGCCGCATGTTCCTCCTGGCCCGCCTCTGCGGCGGGAGCGGCCGGCGTAACAGCGGCCTGCTGGCCGCATCCGCTCGCCGCGATCAGCGTTGTCAACAGGGCGCAGAGCCCGCCAGAGATCATCCATGGTCTTTTGCTCATCATCGTCATGCTCCTCAAGAATATTATGTTGGTTATTGGATGGTGTTCAGGGGAATGCCCGTTACCCGCTCCACGTCCGCCGCCGCCTGCTGATAGGCGCCGAGGACGTCCAGGTAACGAGCTTTGACTTGGCCGAGCGTCTGTTGGGTGTCCAGTACGTCAAGATACCCGTATTTGCCCTCGCGATACCCCACCCGGGCGGCATCGAAAGCCTGCTGGGCGCCCGGCAGCAGTTCCGCCCGGATGGTCAGCGCCTCGGCGCGGGCCGTTGCGAGCCGGCTGTAGGCCTCTTCGAGATCGGTCATCACCCGCAAGCGGGCCGCGCGCCGTTCGTATTCCGTGCGCGTGGCCCGATGCTGTGCCGCGAGGATGCCGCCGGTGTTGCGATCAAACAAGGGCAGCGGCAGCGCCAGGCCGGCGTTTCCAGCATAGGTGCCGTCTTCCTGGAATCGGCTGATCCCGGCGCTGATGTCGAGATCGGGCAGGCGCTCCGCCTTGGCCAGCGCCAGCAACTCTTTGCTGGCCGCCTCTTCTTCGGCCCATTGGGCGACTCCGGGGGTTTCGTCAAGGAAGGCCGCCAACTCTTCCAGGGGCGGAACCTCGATGATGGCGCCCAAGTCGCCACCGACCTCTTTGAACCCCGGGCGCGACTCGCCCCAGGAGGTCGCCAACCGCTTCCGGGCCGTTTCCAGATCGCGCTGCGCCCGGTCGCGCGCAATGCGGGCGTTCGCCACTTCGATGCCGGCCCGCGTTTCTTCCAGCGGCGGAACTTTCCCGGCGCGCACCCGTTCCTCTGCGGCGGCGCGCACCGCCTCGGCCATCGCCAGCATGAACTCGGCCAAAGCAAGTTGCTCCTGGGCCACTAAAACATCCACGAACGCCTTCTTGGTGAGGGTCAGCACATTCAGGCGGGTCGCTTCGTAGTCCCAACCGATCCGGCGCGCTTCCCATAGCGCCACGCGCCGCCGCCGGCCCCGTTGATCGCCGAGTTCCACGGTCTGGCTCAACCACACCGTGGTTTTGGCGGCATTGTATCCCTGCCGTTCATCCGCGCCGCCGAACTCCTCGGCATCGATGGCCAGTTCCGGGTTGGGCCACGCGCCGGCCTGCCGCATTTCTGCCTCCATGGCCTGCACGCCATGGGCTGCCGCGCTCAAATCCGGGCTGCGGGCCAGCGCCAGTTCCAGCGCCTGGTGGAGCGTGAGCACCGCGTCCGGTTCCTTGGGGGACCGCGCATCCGGTCCGGGCGGAGCCGGAACGTGCGGGTCGCCCCGGGCCTGGATGTCCCGGCCCAACGGGCGCATGGCCGGCCAAACACTCGCCGCTTTATCGTTGGCCGGAGCCGCCCAGGTCGCGCCCATCACGGTCAGGAGAAGCGCCGCGCCCGCGCCAACATATGCATCTGATGTGTATTTCATGTTACGTTCCGTTCCAAGTGATTGCAGAAAACGCCCCCGCCTGTTGGGGGTGGGAAAACTCAAAGATGCGATCACGCCGCGAAGGCGCGCGGGATCGGCATCCGGGTTCGGGAAGGCTTCAGCAGGTGGCCGGCGGGCGGAAAATATCCGCCGCCAAAACGGTGCCTGCGCATTGCCGCTCCAGCAGCATGAGGCGGCAGGCATAGGGCTGGAGCAAATCGCGCGCGGGTTCGTGGCAGCCGAATAGGGTCTGGCTGCAACACGCGCAGGCGCAATCCTCGCCGCAGCCATCCGCATGCGCATCATCGCAGGCCAGCGTTTCCGCCAAGGGCGCCACAAGCACGCCGATGGCCAGCCCAACGATTATCCATGTTGCCAAGCGCAGCATGTCCCAATACCTACACCGGAAACCAGGAGCTGTCAAACCCGGCGCTTGGCAATCCGCCGCTGTGCGGCGGGTCATTCCTCGCCGGGGCGCGCGGCCACGGAGGCGGCCCACCAAGGCCCCCGGGTCTGGCCGCGCACCGCCGCCCAGAACCAGCCGGACGCGTCCGGCCACGATCCGCCGGCATCGTCCCAGATGCGTTCGCGCACCGCCATCCGCGGGCCGCGCCCCTCGGCCACGAACGCGCTCCAGGCCAGGCCGTCGCGCACCTGCAGCGGCTGCGGCCGGATCCGCCAGCCGGTGGCGCGCAGGCACTCGTGGGCCGGGTGCAGCTTGCGGGTCGGCGCCGGGATCCAGCGCAGGATGATCTCGCGCGCGCCGTCGCTGAACCGCCCGACGCGAATGGCACCCTCCAGGTACGCGGTTTCGCGGGCGGACAAGGGTTGCGGCTGCAGGGGGCGGCCCTCGAATTGCGTGGGCCAGCCGGGAAACTCCGCGGCCGGGACCGGCCGCGGCGGCCGGCTGGCCAGCGGGCAGATCGCCGCGGCCAGGCACGCCAGCAGGAACAGCGCCGGGCGGATCATGGCCGGGCCCGCGATTGCCGCGCGATCACCACGGCGGCCGCCACGACCAGGGCCGCCAGGAGCGCGTACGACACCAGCCCCGCGGCCGCATGCACCAGCGCGGCCGCGGGGCTGGAGAAGTCCGCGGTCTCCAGGAGGAACAAGGCGGCGCTGCGCAGGGCGTTGCCGGCCACCACGGCCGCGGCGGCGCACAGGCCCAGCGCCGCGGTGGCGCGCCAGCCCATGCCGGCCAGGGCCGCCAGCGCGCAGGCCAGGAACGCCGCCGCCCACAGCATGCGCACCCCGCTGCACGGCGCGTCGATCCACACCTGCCGGTCGCCCAGCGCCAGGCAGGCGCCCTGCACATCCACCGGCAGGCCGCCCAGCCGCAGCCACACCGCGGCCAGGTGCGCGGCCATCCAGCGCAGCGGCCACCCGAGGTAGAAATCCAGCGTGGGCACCACCGGCAGGCAGAGCCACAGCAGGCCCACGACCGGCAGCACCGTGGCCTGCCCCGCCCAGGCGCGCGAGCGGGCCCAGGCCAGCGCGGCCAGCGCCAG
>CAZAYP010000018.1:0-5182 GCA_964489425.1 uncultured Verrucomicrobiota bacterium
TGCGGCGCCATCGCCGGCGCGGGCCGGGCCCAGCGGGATCGGCCGGGAAGCCGCGGACGGCACCGCGCCAGCGGCCAGGGCCTGCCGCAGGCCGGGCTGCAGGCGGTCGGCCGGCTGCAGGAGATCCACGGCCACGACGCCCGCGTCCTGCGCCAGCAGCGCGTCCACGGCCGCCGGCGGCGCGAGCAGGATGAACGCGTTGTCCGGCAGGTACGGCCCGAGGTGTCCGGCCGCGGCCAGGCGCGCCCGCTGCGCCGGCGTGACCGGGCCCGCCAGCATGACGATCCACGCCCCCTCGGCCCCGGCATGGGCCTGCCGATATTCCTGGGCCGCGGGCGAAAACTTTGCCCGGGGACCTGCGCCAGCATCCGGCGCCGGGATGGTCCGGGACAGCAGGCGCACGTCCGCCCGGGCCGTGGCCAGGCTGAGCCCCAGGGCGACAAAACTGACAAGCGCGGCGCGGCGCAAGATGGTTTGAGAATATTTCATTTCATGGCTCCGTTGTGAGTTGCGATTAATGGCGCGGATAGTACCGGACCCGGTGATCGCGCGTCAATGCCCGTCGGGCACCAGTGGCCGCCGCCGGCCTACTTCAGACCGCGCAAGCCCGGTAGGCCGCCGCCGTCCCGGCGGGCGGCTTCCGACCCCCATGGCGCAACAGCCCAGGCCCTGGCGCCGGCCGCGGGGGACCGCGCCGGCCTACTTCAGGAACCCGCTCACCGCCGCCCGCCACTCGTCCGGATGGGTGGCCAGGTACGACTCGTGGCCAGTCCGCTCAAACTCCACGAACTCCTTGGGCCCGGGGACGGCGTCAAAGACGCGGCGGGCCTCGGCCAGCCGCGCCCGCGGATCATCGCGGCCGTGCATGAACAAGGCCGGGCAGTTCACTGCGCGCGCGTAATCCACGGGGTTGTGCCTGAACCCGTTGAACCCCCACTGCCAGCCGCCCCAGAACACCAACAGTTCGGCGCCGGGAAAAGACGGCACGCGCATGGCGGCGAACCGATTGCGCGCGGTGTTGAGCAGCGAGTCGAACACCGCCTCCAGGATCACGGCGTCCGGCGCCACGCCCCGCGCAGAAATCGCCCGCAGGATGGCGGCAGCCCCCATGCTATACCCGAATAGGATGAAGCCGGCATGGCGGGTGTTGCCGCGGGCATAGCGCACGGCGGCAGCCACGTCCTCCGCCTCGCGCACGCCGATCGTGGTGTAGGATTCCGACGACCCGCCGGAACCCCGAAAATCCACCAGCAGCACCGAGGCGCCGAGATCCAATAACGCCTGCGCCTCGCCCAGCAGGCTGGTCTTTTCACTACCATACCCATGGAACAGGATGACCAGCGGCGTGGCAGGCCCGCGGTCGGCGTACCAGGCCGATAGCGTCACGTTGCCGGCCACGGGAATAGCCAGGGCCCGGCCATCAGCACTGAGGGCGGACGGCGGAAGCTCGCTGACCGGCCGCGGCAGGTTGACACCGACCATGAGCACCTTGAGCCGCGCCCAGGGCGACAGCTTCTCGGACTTCTGGGTTTTGGCGCCGCCGGCGGCAAAGTGGGTCATGACCGCGGCATGGTTGTACGCCAACACGTTGAGACCCACGAAGCCGGCCAGCGCCAGCAACCCCAGCCATAGCAGCCAGCGGCGCAATACGCGATGGCGCTTCAAGGATCAAGCCCGATGCCATAGAGCACGACCGGGCTCTCCGGCGGCAAGTCGGTGTAGACATTCAGCGGCGGGATGGCCGTGATGCCGGTGCGTACGGCGGCGAAGCCTTCCATGGCGTTGGTGGTGCGCAGCAGCCGGTACCGCTTGCCGGCCACGCTGTCCCAGCGGACCACCCCGGCGGCGGCCGCCCCGCTGCCCGCGGCGTCGCGCAGGGCCAGCGCCGAGGCGGCATTGGTCGGTTGCGTGCCGGCGCGATACTCGTGGGCGTCGCGGAACCCGTCGGTATCGAAATCCGTTCCCCAGCCGGCCATGGTCAGGTTGCCGAAGTTGGCCAGCTCCCACGTGTCCAACATGGCGTCGTCGTCGCAGTCGGTGCAGGTGAGCAGGGCAAACTGCTTGATGACCGCCAGGTGCTGCATGTCGGTTCCGGCCGAGTCGTTGGTCTGGACCGGCGGCGGCGGGACAGCCCAGACCCGGCTGTCAAACACCATGCCATCCGGGAACGTGATGCCCGCCAAGGTAAATGGCACATGGCAGGCATCCAGGCGGCGGCAGGGAAGCACGTAGTCGTAGGGCGCGCCGCGGGTCAGGTTGGTGTCCTTGTCGCCGGCCTGGTCGGCGGGCTGGTGGGCATCGCTGAACACGTTGGACAGCGCCAGCAGGCAGTCATCGTTGCGGTTGGGCGTGTTGAAATCGCCGCCGACGACGATGAAATCCGTGGCCGGCCAGCCGGCTTTGCGGATCTGGTTGGTGATGATGATCGCTTCCTTCTTGCGCGTAGCCTCGTCGGTGGTGGTGGCGCCGGACTTGAAGTGGACGCTGATGACATGCAGGTCCTGGGTGCCGGGCAGGTTGATCGTGGTCCACTCGAAGTTGCGGCCCGACACCTGGGTGTCGGCCCAGTAGCCATTGGCGGTGATGGGCCAGCGGCTGATGACGCCGTTGGGCAACGCCGAACCGCTGGACTCAACGGCGTAGTCGTAGTCCGGGCCAAACACCGCATCCACGTAGGCCCGCCGGCTGGCGTTGGTCACCAGCCATTCCTGGATGGCGACGATATCCGGCCGCAGCGCCTTGAAAATGCGCGCCGAGGTTTCGATGTAGCGCATCTGGTCGTTCGGGTCGCGATCGGTCAGGTTGGCGGTCATGATGGTGAAGAACTCGCGCATGTCGCGGGTGACCACCACCTGGCTCGCGGCCGCGGCGCCGGCGGTGTTGGTGGCGCGCACCACGATCCGGTTGGTGCCCACGCCCAGCCGGAGTGCCGGCACCGACCAGTTGGTGGCCGCCGCGATCAGGCCAGCCACACCGGTCAGGCTGTTGGTCCAGCGCAGGTGGCCGGCGGCGTTGGTATTGCAGCGGCCGGTCAGCGTGAGGTTCGAGGTCCCGAACCCCACGCCCAGCGTGCCGGGCAGCGGGTCTGTGAGCGTGATGGTCGGGTAGCGGCCGTCGCCGCCGGTGGCGGTGAGGGCCAGGTTGTCGAGGCTGATCTTGGGCCGGTTGCCGGTGGTGCCGCCGACGCCGTTATGCACGTAAAACCGCAGCTGCGCGCCGGGGTTGTTGTTGAACGCCGCGGGCAATGCCACGCCCGCCACGGAACCGCTCGCGGCCACGCCGTTCTGCACGTTCAACACCTGCGCGGCGGCCAGTTCCGCAAAGGCCGCCCCGTCCGTGCTCCAATACACGCGCAGCGAGCTTTTGCGGTCACCGGTCGAGTTGATCACGCCGGCCCAGTCAAACCCGAGGGTGCCGGCATCGACCCCGGAATAATCCGCGAAAAAGTCCACCGCCACGGAACCCGAATTGTCCGTCGAGCCGTTCACGAGAAAGACCAGCGTGCCACTGCCCTTCTGCTTGCCGGCGGTGGAACTCGTGGTCCAGTTGGTGCTGGCCACGGTGATCTTGGTTGCGCTGGGAATGGTGCCCGCACCGCCCGCCGGCAGCGCGCCGAAGCGGTTGGCTCCCGACCCGGAACTGAAGTCCGCGGCCCAGTTGGCGATGTCGGCGAAGGTTTCGGTGTAGGCCAGGCCGGGCTGGCCGGCCATGGGCACGGGCACCGCCGCCGGCGCGGCGGCGACGGTCGCGGCCAGCAGCAGCGCGGCGCCAAGGCAGGTTTTCCAATGTTTGGAAAAAAGGCCCGCGATTTTTCCAATGTTTGGAAAACCCGCGCCAGCGGGCACGGCGCCGCGCTTCTTCACAAGCCCACGCTCTGTATTCTGATCCTTGGCATGCTTTAATCAGAATACCAACTCCGGCGGCCACTGTATAGGCAGGCGTGGACGCCTGCGCCACGCCGGAGACAATGCGGCCTACCGCGCCTCGATGCGGTAGAACGCGGCGCCGGCGGATTCGGTCCGGTCGGTCCAGGCGTTGATCGGCGGCGTGGCCGGCAGGCCCTGGGCCGCGGGCACAAATGCGCCGCGCAACCCGTCGGCCTTCAGCACATCGTATACTTCCGCCTCGCGGCTCAGCCACTGGAGCACCACGCCCGCGGGTGTGGCGAAGAAACTGCTCAAGCGCGGCCCCCCTATTGACCGCTCAAACGGCCCGTATTCCCGCAGGTCCCCCGTGGTTTCGTATTCCACCAGTTTGTAGCGGCAGGTGCCGTCCGCGCTGGCGCCGGCATCCGCCACGCTGTAACTGGCGCCCAAGCCGCCCTGGGGCCAACCCTGGGCCGCGACCATGGCGCTGTTGACCTTGATCCACTGTCCGGCGGCCTCGTCCCAGCGGAACAGGTCGAACCCGAGGGTGTTCAGTTCCGACGCGGTCTGCCAGCAGACTTGGATTTCGCCATTCATTTCCTGGAGGTAGAAATCGAAGAGTACAACAAGGGTCGAAGATCCGACAAGGAGAGCGGCCTCGGCAACGGCGCCAGCCTCGTTGGTGAGGGCCTGGGCGCAGGCCAGCGTCACCCGGTTCGTGACGGAATAAGGTGTCGGCCTGGAATTGAAAAGATAGGCGCTCCCGGCATTGTACACTCCGTTGTCGTCGTATGGGCCGCCCACGATCAGCTTGTCCGCACCCAGGCCCGCCACGGAATAGCCGAAGTAATCGGTCGCCGCCGGCGCGGGGTTGGCGATGGTCGCCTGCAAGACCCCGTTCGTGTCGTAGAGATACGCGCTCCCGGCATCGTCCGCTCCGGCATCGTCCATAAAGGCGCCCACGATAATCTTGTCCGCGCCCAGGCCCGCCACCGACCAGCCGAATCTATCGGTCGCCGCCGGCGCGGGGTTGGCGATGGTCGTCAACAAGACCCCGTTCGTGTCGTAGAGATAGGCGCTCCCGGCATCGCTCGCTCCGGCGTCGTCCCGGTAGGCGCCCACGATGATCCGGTCCGCGCCCAGGCCCGCCACGGAATAGCCGAAGTAATCGCCAAAGGCCGGCGCGGGATTGGTGATGGTCACCAACAAGACTCCGTTCGTGTCGTAGAGATAGGCGCTCCCGGCATCGCTCTCTCCGGCGTCGTCCTGATAGGCGCCCACGATGATCCGGTCCGGGCCCAGGCCCGCCACCGAAA
>CAZAYP010000018.1:5282-19332 GCA_964489425.1 uncultured Verrucomicrobiota bacterium
GTCCGGGCCCAGGCCCGCCACCGAAAGGCCGAAGCTATCGTCCGAGGCCGGCGCGGGATTGGTGATGGTCACCGCGAGGGGCCAGGACTCCAGCACCTTGGCCAGCAGGGTGAGCGTCGCGCTGCCGCCAAAGCCCAGCCGGTCGATGGCCCAGGTGTGCCCGGCTGTTTCGTACCAGCCCGCATCCGGCGTTGCCGAAAGGAACTGCAAATCGTTGGGCAGCAGGTCGGCGATGCGAAGGGCCGTGGCCGTGGCCGGGCCGCGATTGGTCACCGTGATCGTGTAGGTGTTGGTCCCCAGCACCGGGAGCGTGGCCGAAGCGCCGGACTTGCCGATCACGAGGTCCGCCGCCACGCCCACCGCAAAAGCCACCATGCCGGTGTTGTTGGCCGGATTGGTGTCCGCCGGATCGGACGCAGACAGCGCCGCCGTGTTGCGCACCACCGCGCCGCCGCCGTCCGGATCGAAAAGATAGACGCTCCCGGCATCGCTCGCTCCGGCGTCATCCTGATAGGCTGCCACGATGATCTTGCCCGAGCCCAGCCCTGCCACGGAAGAGCCGAAGTAATCGCTGTCTGCCGGCGCGGGGTTGGCGATGGCCGCCAGCAGGACCCCGTTCGTGTTGAATAGATAGGCACTCCCGGCATCGCTCGCTCCGGCGTTGTCCGTACGGGCGCCCACGATGATCTTGTCCGCGCCCAGGCCCGCCACCGAGCAGCCGAAGTAATCGCCGTCTGCCGGCGCGGGGTTGGTGATGGCCGCCAGCAAGACCCCGTTCGTGTTATAGAGATAAGCGCTCCCGGCATTGTTCGCTCCGGCGTCGTCACACAGGGCGCCCACGACGATCTTGTCCGCGCCCAGGCCCGCCACCGAAATTCCGAAGTAATCGCTCGCCGCCGGCGCGGGGTTGGTGATGGCCGCCAGCAAGACCCCGTTCGTGTTATAGAGATAAGCGCTCCCGGCATCGCTGGCTCCGGCGTTGTCCGAATAGGCGCCCACGATGAACTTGTCCGATCCCAGGCCCGCCACCGATTGGCCGAAGTAATCGCCGTTTGCCGGCGCGGGATTGGTGATGGTCACCAGCAAGACCCCGTTCGTGTCATAGAGATAGGCGCTCCCGGCATTGGCCGCTCCGGCGTCGTCGTAAAGGGCGCCCACGATGATCTTGTCCGCGCCCAGGCCCGCCACGGAACAGCCGAATAAATCGCTAAAGGTCGGCGCGGGGTTGGTGATCGTCACCAGCAGGACCCCGTTCGTGTCGTAGATATAGGCGCTCCCGGCATCGCCCGCACCGGCGTCGTCCTGAGAGGCGCCCACGATGATCTTGTCCGCGCCCAGGCCCGCCACGGAATAGCCGAAGGCATCGCCCGAGGCCGGCGCGGGGTTGGTGATCGTCACCAGCAAGGCCCCGTTCGTGTTGAATAGATAGACGCTTCCGGCGTTGTCCAGGCCGGCGTCGTCCTGAAAGGCGCCCACGATGATCTTGTCCGGGCCCAGGCCCGCCACGGCATAGCCGAAGTTATCGCTGCCCGCCGGCTCGGGGTTGGTGATCACGCAGGAGAAGCCGGGCGGCATCAGCACGCGCGCCTGGATGGCGAGCGACGTGCTCGACCCCACGCCCAGCGCGCCGATGCTCCACGCCCCGTTGGTCGCCGCGTAGGTCCCGTTGCTGTTGTTGAGATACCAGACACCCGAGGGCAGCACGTCCGTGACCGTCGCCGACGTCGCCGCCTCGTCGCCGACGTTGGTCACGGTGATCGTGTACGTCACCGTGTCCAGGATCGCCGGCGCGGACGGATTCGCGCTCTTCGTCACCGCCAGGTCCATCGCCCCCTGCGCGGGCGCCACCGCCCAACCCAGCGCCACCAGCGCCAGCAATAAAAAGGTCCAAGGTTGGGAAACTTTCGGCATCAGATTGCCAAGATTCGAAAATACGCCAACGCCACTCATCGTCCAGCCTCTCATCGCCATCACCTCATGTTCTTGATTGAATTGCCATTCCGATAATTGAGGTCAAATCGTAGCCATCCCGCCTCGAAAGGCGATAAAAAAGCGCAGTTTCTTCGACTTCTTATGCGTATCTTTACTTTTCCACAAAGGACAGCGCAGGCAGCGGAGGCTCCTCGCTGTTTTCAGTGGAATGGATCGTCGTTTTGGGAGGGCGCCATGGTGTTGCATTTGATTGGCGGCGATCACGGGCGTCAGCTTGAGACCACGCCAACCCCAACGGGGTTGCAGAATATAGCCCAGGGTTGCGGGTTTTTCCCCGCTACCCTGGGTTGAGCCCCCCCCGCCATTCAACCCCAACGGGGTTGCATTCCATGATCGTGACAACGTGACGCAACCCCTTGGGGGTTGAATGGAGCTCGGAACCAAGACCCAGGGTAGGCGCAGACGCCAACCCTGGGCTAGATGAGGAAACCCCTTTGGGGTTTTTGGCTCGGACTGTCTCAAGGGTGGCGGATTGCGTTTTTTTCAACCCACCATTCAACGCGCCCACTGAAAATAGCGAGGAACCGCAGCGGATTTCGGGATGGCGGTTACGTAGTTGGCGACGGCGGCAGATCCAGACGCCGAAATCTGTTCGGCGTCCTGCTCTCCCCGCCGGCCGGGAACCGCGCCAGCCCGACTACCGCGCCTCGATGCGGTAGAACGCGGCGCCGGCGGATTCGGTGCGATCGGTCCAGGCGTTCACCGGTGGCGTGGCCGGCAGGCCCTCGGCGGCGGGCGTAAATGCGCCGCGCAACCTGTCGGCCTTGAGCACGTCGTACACCTCGGTTTCCCGGCTCAACCACTGGATCACCAGTCCGCCGGGCGTGGCGGAGAAACCGCTCAAACGCGGCCCGCCTACCGAGCGCTCGAATGGTCCGTATTCCTGTGTTCCGCCGGTGGTTTCGTATTCCACCAGCTTGTAGCGGTAGGTGCCATCCACCCGGGCGCCGGGATCGGCCACGCAGTAACTGGCGCCCGTGCCGCCGTTGGGCCAGCCCTGGGCCGGAATCATGGCGCTGTTGACCTTGACCCAACCGCCGGCCTCTTCGCGGTACAGGTCGAATCCCAGGGTTTCGGTTTCCGTGGTGGTTTTCCAGCACAACTGCAAATGCTCGTTGTCCAGGACCAGGGCCACATCGCAAACGGTCACGAGGGTCGGACTCTCGTAGGTAAAGGCATCGGACGCGACGGTTTCGCCGAAACTCACCGAAAAGACGCGCACGGCGCCGAGAGCGCCGGAGCCGGCAGCTCCGGCCACGATGACCACCTGCGTGGCAGACTGGCTCGCGATATTGGTGGCCGCCACGCCGCACAGGGTCACATTGGTGATATCGGAACCGTTGCCGAGATTCGATCCGGAAATGACCACTTGATATCCACCCGTCAAGGAGCCGGAGGAGGGCTCAACGCCAGCGCCTTGTTCGATGACACGGACTTGCATCTGATAGGGGTCGGCTGATAAGCCGCTCCAGCTAGCGCCTGAATCAGTGGATTCTCGCCATTCGACAGAAAAACCGACACCCGTTCCTGTAACGGCCGACGTCCAGGACAACTCGAAGGTAGTTCCCGCTGAGGCGGAGCTTAGAACCACCCAGTAAGTCGAACTGGGTGACAAGGTTAAGCCCGACGAGGTGAAGGTCGTATTCGACAGTGTGGCTGAATATCCTCCCACATTGGCAAGGGCGAAGATCGGGGCGTTCGGGACGTTGGCTGACCCATCAAAGATGTTGGAAAAAATCCGCACGTTGGCTTCGTCTGTTCCGACGCTGCGCAGCATCTTCAACGTAACATCAACCAGGTCGCCGCCCCGCTCATCCGTGGTGAACTGTTGAGCCTGCCATTGCGTATCACTCGTGGGGAACTCTCCGCCAGAAACATTGCCCAGATTATCGGACAGGATCTCGGCCGTCCCGCCGATCTGGCCCGCCGGGTTCACCGTGTAGGCGTTGGACAGCGTCGTGCCGCCCACGCTCGTGGACTGCACCACGAGGTCTTTCAATCCGGCGGTGGACGACGTCGGCGCGACGAAGGCCACCCAGGCGTCGCCCTGCCCCGTGATGTTCGTTGTGCCCACCCCGCCCAGCACGATGTTCGTGATGTCCGTCCCGTTGCCGATGGCCGACCAGGCGTTCGTCACCAAAACCAGATTGCCGCCCGCGTACGGGCCATTGTCCGGCACAACGCGGGCCGCCAGCACTTCCACCTTCATCTGGAAGGGCATCGTACCATCTGGTATCCAACTGCCGACCCAGAACGCTTTGTTACTGGACCACCCGACCCCGTTATGATTGGTTTGACTGCCTTCATCGGTAAATCCCCAGGCAAATGTCGTATCATCTGCCCCCCGCGCGACCACCCAGTAATTCACGCCATTCGACAACGAGATGGAAGACGGGGGTATATACTTGGTGGAAGCAAGGGAGTTTGTATAGCTGCCGTTCAAGACAAGGTTGCCCACCAAGTTGTTGGTATTCGGCTCGGTCGCCGTGCCCGTATAGATGCCCACGCCCATACTCCCGGTTCCCGCGGATCGGAGCATGTAAAGAGTTACCGCGGATAAGATGCAGTCACCTTCTCCGGTGGTGAAATGTTGGGCTAACAGGCCGCTGCTATCTATAAGCTCAGTGCCCCCCCCATTCGTTGTAATCGGGGGAAGGTTGTCGGTAAGGATGGCGCCGCGCGCGTTCGCCGCGCAAAGGACCAGAATCAGGGTCAAGACGACTTTTCCAATGATTGGGAAAACCGCCCTGTTTTTTCCCAAGGATTGGAAACTTTTTCCGTATGTTTTCCAAGGATTGGAAACTTTCCCGCGCATTTTTCCAAGGATTGGAAACTCTCCCGTGGCACAACAACCGCACGATTTCATCATGGTTTTTCACTCCTTGAAAGATCCCCCGCGGCAGCCGCGGAGATATTTACTTCAAGAGCACCCCACGCAAACCATCTGCATGGACGATTCATCATGTGTCCTGCTCTAAATAAATGCAACGCGTGTTCAACGTGGCTCGCCTTTTAGAGCATAGGCTCAGGCAACTCAAGCATCATGATTGGGTATATTATGGGTATGGGAAAACAGCCTGTCGTCTCCCCGGCCGTGGCCCTGCCGTGGCGCCGAAATCTGTTCGGCGTCCTGCTCTCCCCGCCGGCCGGGAACCGCGCCAGCCCGTCTACCGCGCTTCGATGCGGTAGAACGCGGCGCCGACGGATTCAGTCTGGTCGGTCCAGGCGTTGATCGGCGGCGTGGCGGGCAAGCCCGTGGCCGCGGGCGTATAGGGTCCGCGCGCATCAAACGATTTGAGCACGTCGTACGCCTCGGGTTCCCGGCTCAGCCACTGGATGACCATGCCCGCGGGCGTGGCTGCGACGCTGCTGACGCGCGGGGTCCAGGCCGAGCGCTCGAACGGGCCATATTCGTTCAACCCACCGGTGGTTTCGTATTCCACCAGCTTGTAGCGGAACGTGTCCGCGGTGTTGGCGCCGGGGTCTGCCACGCAGTAACTCCCGCCGATGCCGCCATTGGGCCAGCCGGCGGCGGGAATCATGGCGCTGTTGGCTTTCACCCACGCGCCGGCCTCTTCGCGGTATACGTCGAAGCCGAGGGTGTTGAGTTCCGACGCGGTCTGCCAGCAAACCTGGACCTGGCCATTTTCCGCGTGGAGGGAGAAATCGAACAGGACGACCAAAGCCGGCGCTTCATAAATGAAGGCATTGGCCCTGGTCGTCTCGCCAAAGCTAGCCGAGCAAACCCGCACCGCGCCCGTCAGGCTGCCGCCGGCCGCGCCGACGGTCACCACGATTTGCGTTGAACCCGCCACGCCGGTGACGGTCGCGGCGACACCGCAGAGGGTCACATTCGTCACATCGCCGAGGGTGCCGTTGCACAGGTTCGAGCCGCTGATGACCACCGGGTAACCGCCGGTCGCGGACCCGCTGGACGGGGCCACGCCGCTGAACACCACGCGCGCCGGATAGCGGTAGACATTCGTGCGCACTTGGGAGTCGGCGCCGCCGATTGCATAGATCGCCCCATCCAGCGTCGCCGCCGCATGCCACGCGCGCGGCTGGGGAAGCCCCGCCACTTCCACCCAATTGGTCCCGTCGAAGCGATACACATTGGTATACGTCGTAGCGCCCCAACTGGACCCGCCGATCGCATACAGCCATCCGTTCAGCACGCTGGCCGCCAAGCCGCCCCGCGGCGCCGGCAGACCCGCCACTTCCTCCCAATTGGACCCGTCGAAGGCGTACACATTCGTGTTGGCGATTTCAATGCCGATATCGGTGATTCCTCCGACCGCATACAACTTGCCGTTCAGCGTGCCGGCGGCCAGGTAGTAGCGCCACGCCGGCATCGAAGCCGCCGCCGCCCAGTTGGTCCCGTCGTACCCATAGACTTCCCCAGAGTTCCACCAAGTCCCCCCGACCGCATAGAGCCGGTCGTTCAGCACGCTCGCCGCCAGTCCCATGTTGATCGCCGGCATCACGGTCGCGGTCTGCCAGTTGGTCCCATCGAAGCGGAAATTGGAGTCGGTAGGAGCCCCCCCCTCTTCATCCCCGCCCAGCGCGTGCAATCCGCCCTGGAATTCGCAGGCCGCCAGGTACAAGCGCTCTGCCGGCAGGTTGGAGGCCACGCTCCAACTGGTCCCGTCGAACCGGTAAACCGTCGAATACCTTGTCACGCCTTCGGTCCCGCCCAGGGCATACAGGGAGCCGTTCAACGTGCCGGCCGCCAAAAGATACCGCTTGGCCGGCAGGCCTGCCACTTCCTGCCATCGGCCCCAATCCTCGGTAGTCCAGCCGATCTGCCCCGCCGGGTTGACCGTGTAGGCGCCGGACACCGTGGTGACGCCGGAGGTTGCCTGGATCTCGATGTTCTTGAGGCCGGCCGCGGCGCTCGCGGGGGCGCGGAACGCCACCCAGCGCGCGCCTTGGCCAATGATGTTGGTCGTGCCCACGGTGCCGAGCAGGATGTTGGTGATGTCGCTGCCGGTGCCGATCACCGCATTGCAGTTGGTGATGACCACGGTGTTGCCGCCGGCCAGCGGCCCGTTGGACGGCGCCACCAGGCAGGTCAGCACGAGAGTGAACGAACTGGTGTAGTTGTTGCCACCGTTGGACAGCCAGCTGTCCCCTTGGCTGGAGCCCCAGCTCTTGGCCCAAACTTCCAGCTTGTGCCCGCCTACGCGCAACCCGGCCAGCACGGCTTGATCCGCCGTGGAGGTGCCCTGGTAGTCGTTGCCGCCCAGGGAAACATGGCTCCAGACCACCTCGGTTGCAGCCCCGCCGTCCACGCTCCAGAAGTACGAACCGCCCGTGCGGTCCTGGTTGTCGCTCCAGTACTTCATGTCGCAACCGCTGATCACCAGGTTGGTGACCCCGCCCAGCGACGACCCGTGGAGCTGGGTGCCGTAGCTGGGGTCAGACCCGATCCAGTAGTAGGCTCCGGTGGTAGCTTGGAAATCCAGCAGCACGTAGTCATCGTACCAGCCGACCGCGGCCTGGCTGGCGGGCGCAGCCGCCAGCAGCAGGACGGCCGCCACGCAGGTTTTTCCAATGTTTGGAAAAGCCTGCCCATATTTTTCCAATGTTTGGAAAAACACACACCCGGTTTTCCAATGTTTGGAAAAACGGTTTGAGTACAACGCGGGCGCGGTCATGGCCATCCTCCGGGTTGGGTGGTGGTTGCTCTACGGATCTCCCCGCACACGGCGGAACAAGGGTCAGGCTGCGGGCGCCACCGGCGCGTAGGCCGCGCTGCTGAACGCGAGCACCGGGAAGAAGATGATGGGCAGTAAAACCATGCCGACGGTAAACCCGCCGCCGTGGCCAAAGTTCTTCGACACGCCGTGGTACATGATGATCATGATGACGAAGTTGACGAAGGGGATGAACATGAGCAGCAGCCACCACCCGGGTTTCCCGGCCACCTTGAGCATGAGGTAGATGTTGTAAAACGGAATCAGGGCGCCCCAGCCCGGCTGGCCGGACTTACTGAATATTTTCCAGATGGACGCAATCATCAGGATGATAAAAATGATCGACACTACCATTGATCCCATGCTCATCTGTGCGGCCTGCGCCGAATCGTACGGAACCGAAGCTTCCATGGTCCTTCTCCTACTGGGGTTGATGTTCCGGGCCGCGCCTCCCGCAGGCCCGACTTTTGACACTTTGCCAACCCATCGCCCCCGCAGCAAGGAAAAAGGCGACAGGAAAGTAAGGCATCACCCAGGCGGGGAGACTCTCACGGAGGCACGGAGACACGGGGACCAAAGAAAAAGAATCGGCGCGATCATGGTTCTACGTCATGCGTGGGGAGCAACCCCACTTGCCATTTGATTTGTTGGTGGGAGCCATGAAGCATGACTCGCGCCATCCATGGCCCGAGCGCCGCTGTTCTCCGTGACCTCCGTGGCTCCGTGAGAAAAAACGAACAAGGTGCAGCACCGTATTCTTCCCTCGTAGCGGGTTCGGAAATGATGACAGTTGATGGGCACCCATCTCACGCCCGGCGCCTGATCCCCCCGCTTCACCGAGGCCTTACACAGGAAAAAGACGACAGCCCCGATGCAGCACCGGCTACTCCAGCAGGCGAGGACGGCTGCGCTGCGCGGGAAAATGGCTCCCCTCTTTTTCAAGAAGGGTGGCCGCAGGCCGGGGTGGTTTGTCGCGGCCGGGGTGCCGCCTACGGCACGTCAATCATCTCGTCGAAGCTCTCGAACTCTTCGGATGACGTATCGCGCAGGGTCTGGGCCTGCGTATCCACGGTATATGACTGGCCATCGGAGTGGATGAAGATGGTCATATCCATATCCGTATTGAGCACGCGATCGTCGCCCAGGAAGTCGCAGATTTCGCGGCGGGCAATCTCGTAGACCTTGACGGTGTCGCGGGAGGCAAGCCCCATCACGGGCCGCGGGTTGCCGAACTCGAAGATGGCGTACTCCGCGCCGACCTTGTCGAAGAACGGGATGGTGGTGGCTTTCAGGGCGTCGCGCAGGGACGCTTTCATATCGACCATGAAACTGGCTCCGGCAGGCAGGGCCACGCCGCGGTTGGGCATCACGACCACTTCGGACTGCAGCGCGGTTTCATCATACGTATCCAGGAGCCGCTGCTGGCCCTCGAAATGCAGGTCCGAAGGCAGCAGCATGGCGAAGTCGCCGTACCGCACGCGCACGACCATGGACTGGTTGTCCAGCGTGTTGGCGGCGTACGGCGCGCCGTCCGGCGCCAGGATCTCGATCGCAAACTCGCAACCCTTGACCTCCTCGCGGAACAGCACATCGCCCGCCTTGACAACCTGGTGGCGGATGACGGCGTTGGCCAGGCGGTTGATGAACGTCGGGCCGCGGTTGGCCAGAATCTTGGCGGTCGAAAACTGCCGCGGCGCGCTGGGCGTACCGATCAATTCCGCGTACATGGCGCTGATGCTTTCCAGGCCGGCGCCCAGGTTGGCGGCGAACTCTTCAGGCGGAATGTTGGTGGCGAGGTTGGCCAGGGACGGCGGGGTGTAGAAGTTGTCCACGCGGCAGCGATCCAGCACGTAGGGGACGCCGGCGGCGCGTTCCAGGCGCGGCGAGGTGAGGATCAGGCCGTCCAGGTGGCGGATGCCCTTGGTGGTGAGGAAGGTGATGATGTTGCGTTCGGCTTCATTGGCGCGGCTTTGGTCGCGCTGGACGAACGCGGCATCCACCACGATCTTCTTGCCGCCGGGGGTCTCGATCAGGATGCTGCTGCCGTACCGCACGGACAGCACCGTGATGTTCAGGCCGGACTTGCCGATGAACTGGGTCGGATTGATCGCCCAGACCAGCAGCAGGATCACCGCCAGGCTAAAGAACACGCCCAACTGTACCCGCTTGCGCGGCGGCTGGGACTTCACGTAGCCGGAGGCCCAGCGGTACCAGGGCTTCCACCAAACGAACAGCGAGACGACCATGAAATACACCACCAGCCAACGGACCGTGGGCCGGGGCACCAGCGGGTACGGGAACCACTTGGTGCAATAGTGGGCGATGAGCAGGAAGCCGGCGCCGAACACCCAGTTGGCCGCATTCATCAGCAGCGCGATCCAGATGCCCACCACCGGGATCAACCCCAGCAGCGCCCCGATCACCCCCACCTGCAGCACCACGCCCACCAGCGGGATGGCGATCAGGTTGGCAAACGATCCCGCCACGGGCCAGCGGCAGAAATAAAAGGGCGAGAGCGGCACCATCATGCCAAACTGGATCGCCAGCTGGGCGGCCATGAAGGTGGCCACGCCATACGGGATATCGCTGAACCCCTTGTCGCCGATCAGCCGGATGTTGAACCGCGTGAGCAGGCGGCCGAGCCCGAAGATGGCCGCACAAGCCAGCGTGAACAGGATCCAGTATTGGAGGGACGACATCAGGTGCCACGACATGATGACCGAGGCGGTCCATAGGCCGATGATGAGGAACAGGCTAATCACGTCGTTGCCTTTGAACCAACACAGAAACTCATAGGAGGGGCCGGTCATCAGCACCAGGGCCAGGATGGCCATGAACGAGAGGGTGAACGAGGGGTCCACGACCACGTTGGGGTTATCCAGCAGGATCAGGAACGCGGCCACGGGCACGCCCGTGAGTGCCGATGACCGCAGGCCCTTGTCGAGGTAAGCCCAGGTGAGCAGGAACAGGCTGTTCATGATCACCGCGCGCAGGGAGGACGGCCGGGCGCCGGTGAGGATGGCGAACACCACCAGGGCCATCACAATGATCGGCACATACACCCGGCGCGACATGCGCAACAGGGTGAAGATTCCCACGAACATGATCGTGATGATGGTGACGTGCAGGCCGGACACGGCCAGCACGTGGTTCACGCCCGCCACCCGGAACTCGTCGGCGATGAGCTCGTGGCAGTCCGCGTGGTTGCCGAGCAGCCGGTGGGAGCCTGAATTGGGATTGAGGCTGCTCATCATGCATTCGGTGCTCTGCAGGCCATAGCGCAACCCGAGGGCGATGCCGCCGAGGAAGGCGGAGCTGGGGTACGGCAGGGTCTGCTTGAATACCCGGCACAGGCGGTCGCGGATTTCCAGCGAGAACTCCACCATGGGGTTGCCGTGGCGCAGTTGGCCATCGGGCAGCGGCACGGCCACCACCGGCGGCGGGCCGCCGAGGAACTGCTTGAGGCTCATCTGGCCGAACACGCCGTAATTGTTCAAATATTGCCGCTGGTCGAAGCCCGCCGGGTTGGCCTTGCCGCCGGCCATGGTCAGGCCGCCGTGGATCACGATGTCGTAGCCGTAGGCCATGGTGCAGGCAAACTGGTTGTAGTTCTCCGAATCCGGCCCGATGGTGATCCGGATGTCGCCACCGTCCACCTTGAAATACGGGCCGTTGGGCCGGTACTGGACGTAGTACGGCGTGACCGTGAGCACGGTCTTGAACGAATACAGCCACGGGTCGGTGGTGATGCGCGCCAGGATGGTCACCGGGGTCTGGTTGCGGCCGTAGCGCACGAACGAGGAGATGTGGTTGGAAATACGGTACACAGCCACCCGGGCGTTGGCCGGCCCGCTGAGCACCTCGACCCGGTCCAGCTTGTTGAACGGCTGGGGCACCACGTAATCCATGCCGACCGGATCGTCCTTCTTGATCTCGATCACCTCGCTGGCCTGCTCGGTCACGACTTCGCGGAACCGCCAGCGGGCCTGGTCGTCGAGCAACGGCGTGCCGGTTTCGGAAACGATCGGGACGCGGGCGCGCAACTCGCCCACCAGGCGCACGCGCAGGTCGCTGTCCAAGGCCTCGGTTTTCTGCAGGCGCAGGCGGTAGGTGTCATCCAGGCCGGCCACGGCCACATAGCTCGGCTGGCTGTTGACGATTTCCAGCGTGCCGAGGCGCGAGTCGGGCAATGTGTTGGCGCTGATGTAGCGGGTGTACCCCAGCAGCAGCGGCGCGATCACAATCCACGCCCACGTGGACTTGGACGTGGGCGCCTCGTCCACGCCGGCGGGGCGCGGCGCGCGCCGGTCATAATAGGATCGCAGGATCATCCCGGCCATGGCCATGGCCACCAGGGCCCAGAGGTATGGCAGGAAATGCACGTCCAGCGGGATCAGCATGCACAGCCCGATGCCCACGATGTAGGAGTAACAGAAGAGGATGATTTTAGTCTTGATCATGGTTCCACCTGGCCGGGTTGTTGGCTGATGTCCGTACTCGCAGGAGCAGGTTGCGGGGCCACTGGCGGGCTGTCCGCATCATCCGGAACCGTCGGCGTGGGACGCGGGGCCCCGGGTTTCAACGTGACGTCCGGGTAGAACTCCGCGTTGGAGACCCAGATCGGCGACTGATCCGGCTTGCCGTTCCACTGGCAGATGGCCGCCTGGCGGTAATCCGGATTCACCGCGATGATGACCAAGCCCAGCAATAAGGCCAACAGGATCAGGATGGCCAATGCGCGCGCGCCTTTTTCCATACCAACACCTCTTTATTGATTCTGCCAGGGCTTGGGCCCTGGTTTGTCGTCGTCCTTAAACGGGTCCGGAGCTTCATCCGGATCCCGGAACTTTCCACGGCACAGATACAAATAGACAAAAAAGAATAGCAGAAACGGGAGGATGTACAAAATCCCGTCCCGGCTGTGGAACAACTGGAACTCCGGGTTCTTCACCAGCCAGAAAAGATAGCCCAGCAACCCCACGGTATTGATAGCTAATATTACCGCGTCCACAGGTATCAGGCATGGCCCTTGAGCAACAGTTGGGCCGCAGTTTCGATTTCCTGGGCCGTGTATTCCCCGCGCCGCGCGGACGATTTGAGGATGAATTCCGACACTTCTGACAAGTAGAGGATCTCCGTGGTCTGGTTCTGGATCTCCCAGTCCGCGTGCGGCGAGTACATGATCACCACGGGCCGGATATCCGGCCAATCCTGCCCAACGCTGCGCAGGAACCGGTCCACGAACTTGACCTGCCGGCGGCACTGCCAGACCGGGTTGAAGAACTTTTTGGGGGGCTGGCGGTCGGCCGCATGGGTGGGATAAAACAGCCACTGCCGGGCCCGTTCATCGCCTTCGATGTGGCCGGACCAGTTCTTGGTTTCCAGCACGAAAATACCCTTCGGGCCGATCACCAGATGGTCCACCTGGGCCTTCTGGCGCTCGTAACGGACCGACACGTCGTTGAGGATCAGGTAACTGTCGTCCAGTTCCTCGGCCAGGCGGTTGGTCACGCCCTGCTCGCCCTGGATCCCCACCCCGACCTGCGACGCTTCCAACTGGTCCTCGCGCGATTTTACAAAGTGGCCCAGCCACACGAACAACAAGGCGCCGCCCGCCATGATCAGCAGGGCATTGCCTTTCCACAGCCAGACCGCCACCCCCAGCGCCAGCAGCACTATGCCGGCCACCAGCAGGACCCAGCGCAGGCTGTGCAACAACCTGATTTCTTGAACCAAGCCGGTATGCTTGGTGGAAAGCGAGGTCTCAGACTTTAAAACACGGGCCATGACACTCGATGGGTTGAGGGTTTAGCGTTCTGGGTTCAGGGTGCTGCCACCGGCGCGGCTACCGGAACAGGCGCGGGCACGGACACGGGTTCCACTACCGGCGCAGCGACGGGCTCGGCGGGAGCCGCGGCGGGCTCAACCACAGGCTCAGGGGCGAGTGCCGACTCAGGCGCAACGGGCGGTTCGGGCGCCGGGGCAGACACGGCCGGCATTCGGGAAATGATCTCGCCGGTAGCCGCGGAATCGCGTTCATCAATAATCCGGAACACAACCCTTTCGCCCGGTTGGCCGCCGGCCAGGAACACCACCTTGCCGTTGATCCGGGTGATGGCGTCGCCTTTTTTGCCGATATCCGCGACCACGCTGGTGCACACCTGGCCGACTTGGAACATGGGCGGCTTGGTCATGGCCGGACGGTCATCGTAGCGCGGCGCAGGCGTCGGCACCGGCCCGGGCTCGCGCGTGAGAATCTCGCCGGTGGCGGCAGAGTCGCGCTCTTCCACGATGCGGAACGTGACCCGGTCGCCGGGCTGGCCGCCGGGCAGGAACACCACCTTGCCGTCGATGCGGGTGAT
>CAZAYP010000018.1:19432-76295 GCA_964489425.1 uncultured Verrucomicrobiota bacterium
GGCGTCGGCACCGGGCCAGGCTCGCGGGTGAGGATCTCGCCGGTGGCGGCAGAGTCGCGCTCTTCCACGATCCGGAACGTAACGCGGTCGCCGGGTTGGCCGCCGGGCAGGAACACCACCTTGCCGCGAACCCGGGTGATGGCATCGCCCTTCTGGCCGATTTCCGTGACCACACTGGTGCAGACCTGCCCCGGGGTAAACATGGGGGGGCGGATTTCGCGCGGCCGGGCCGGACGGGGCGTGATAACAATGCTTTCTTCGGGGATTTTCCGGATCACCAGCGCGTCGGCGGTGCGGTCCTTGACGCGGGTGACCTCGACAATCGCCATGTCGCCGGGCCGGGCGTTGGGCACGAAGACCACCAACCCACCGATATGGGTCACGCCAGCGATGCCGTCAGAAGACTCGTCCTCGACGCGCACTTTGTACCGGTAGCCTTCGCGGGCTACGGCATTGCGGTCGCGGGCTGCATCCACGACCTCGGCGTTGTTGAGATCGACCTTGGCCGCCTCCTCGCCGGTGATCACGGCCTCGACCACGCTGGTTTCTGACTTGCGCTGGCCAAACAGCAGGTAGCCAACTACAACTACACCTACCAGGGCCATGATCAGGATGCCCCAATGCTTTTTCGGGGGGGGTAACTTGGAGGAATCATTGGCCAGTTCGCGGAACTCTTCGTATCGTTGCTGCGCCATACCTGCACCTAGCCCTTTCCTGTACCGAGGCTGTCGGCTTCCTGATCGCGTTTATATAATCCATCCATGAAACCAAACCAGGAGCGCGAAATCAATCCTGATGGGGCAGTTTCGTGAATTATTTTTATTATCGGGTTAAACGATTTACCCGATCGGGACAGGGGATGGATGAACCGGAGTTCGGCAACTCGAACAACTCCGAAAACCGCCAAAATCTCGGACAAATTTCGCTGGAAACCAGCCGGCCTACCGATCAACCCGGATCCGATAAAAGGCCGGCGCGCCGCCGGCCGGGGCGGGGTTGGTGTATTGGTTGAGCTCGGGGTAGGCCGATGGAATATTCGTTACCAGCACGTCCAACGGAGAAAACAGATTCGTGCCCCAGTAGAGGCTGTATTTCCGGCCGACCTGATCGCTGCCCAGCCAGCGGATGACATTCTGGTTGTTGGCGGCGCCGGCCCAGGGTTCCGCAGCCAGCCGCGAATCGGCATTGGTCGGGCTGGTTCCGGCCACGTATTCCTGCCAGGTCGTCATGCCGTCGCCGTCCGTATCGCTCAGGACCACCGCCGCGTAGTTGGAGCCGGGGTAATTATCGGCCAGATAGGTCTCCGGCACAGGCACCGGCGCATTGGTGGTGGTGATGTCCGTGAACGTGGCCGCGATCGTTCCGGTGGCCTGGATGTTATTCCAAGCAAACACGTAGTTCGTGCTGGCGTTGTTAAAGGCCACGCCGATGGAAGCCGTGTTGGTCTGGATATCGGCGATGCGATAATGCTGGTCGGCCGTGGCCGTGAAGGACTGGCTCGCGCCCGGCGACACGCCGACGTTGCCCGCGGGACTGATGCTCCCATGCGCGCCGGCCGAGGCGACGATGATGTACTGCCCGCCGCCCGTCACTACGGACTGGGTGGCGGATGACGCGCTCACGCAACCCGCAGCGGCCTCGGCCCGGACGCGGACGTAGTACGTCACCCCGCCGGTCAGGCCGGTGACTGCCGCGCTGGTGCCGGCCACCGCGCGGTTGGAGTAGCTGGGCACATACGAAGGGGCCCCGCTGCCGCCGCTCCAGCCATTGACCAACAGCGCCTGGATTCCGACGCCTTTGTTGGCGGCCGCGCCCAGGGCCTGCCAACGGATCCGGGTCTGGCTGCCGCCAAGATTCGCGGTGTTGGTCAAGGTCGGCATGGCGGCCATGGTGTTCACCCCGCGCGCCACCACGCCCACCACGGTCCAGTTGGTGCCGTTGTCGCTCGAGATCGAGATCGTGACGTTGGTCGTGTCAGCCGCGGTCCCGCCATAGGTGCGGGCCTGGAAATCCACGGTCAGGCTGGTGAACCCCACGGTGGAAAACGCGGCCGACACAACATAGTTGGTCGCGTAGCCGAGAATCAAGTAGGAGCTGCTCGAGCCGGATATGTCGTAGATCCAGCCCTCCGGCGGAGTCGTGCTGGTCGCGGCGTTGCTGGCCAGCATGGATTGGCCGCCGCCGCCCCCCCCGCCGGCGCCGAACGCGGCGTTGGTGCTCACGTCCAGGCGGTACCCTGTTGCGCCGCCCACGGCCGCCCAGTTCGCCGTGAACTGGGTTTCGCTCACGCCGCTGGCGCTTGCCAGCGCGGGGGCGTTGGTGAAACACGCGGCAGAGAACTGCGCTTCGCCGCCGTACGCCACGCCGTAAGCGTTCACGGCAAAAGCCCGGGCGTAATAGAGCTGGCCCGGGGTCAGGCTGGTCAGGTTGCCCGAGAACCCGCCGGCCCCGGTCCCGCCGTCAAAACGAAAATCGTTCGTGGTGGGCGCGGCGGATGTTCCCCAGCACAGCCCGCGCCGGGTCACGGCTGCGCCGCCTTCGGACGTGACCGTGCCGCCGCCCTGGGCGGCCGTGGGCGTGATGTTGGATATGGCCGCCGTGGTTACCAGCGGGGTCGAGGTGGCGCTGGCGGTTACCGCAAACGGGCTGGAATCGCCGGCCGCCCCGTTGGTGGCGGTGGCGCGCAACGTCATGCTGGCACAGGCTTCATGCACCGTGACCGTTCCGAACCAGGTTCCCGCGGTGAACGCGCCGGTGTTGGTGGGCGTGATGGAAACCGCCGCGCTGGTCAGCAGCCGGATGTTGGGGAACCGATTGGTGGCCAGGGGGGTGGGGTTCGAGGTGCCGGTCCAGTCGAGCGGGTCGCCAGCGGCGCTGTCGGAAAGCGCCACCACGGCCCGACCAGCCGCGCCGGTGGAGGAATGCACGTAGCCGTAGCTGGTATAGCTGTCATTATTGAAACTGAAGTCCACCAGGAGGTTGCTGGTCCCGTTGTATTGGAACGGGGTGGTAAAGGCAAACCAGACCCAGCCCGTGGCGCTGCCCGTGGCCGTGTTCTGATAAACGGTAGTCCAGCCGCTGGCCGGTCCTTCCCAAGAGGCCGGCGCATGGGCGCTCATGGTGGTATGCTTCATGCGTATGGTCCAGTTGTTCAACGTCTGCCCGGAGTTGGAAGAGATGTTGAGCGCCAGCCCGTTCAACGTGGTGGCGGCGCCCAGCTCGCTTTGCAGATAGATTACCTGCGCGCGGGCGTCATGATAGTAGGTGCCCAAGGGGAAGCTCCACGCGCCGGTGCCGGCGCCGACCGTCCCGGTCGTGGCGACCTGGCCGTTCAGGGCGGCTGATGCCGTAAACGCCGTGACCGTCGCGCCCGCGGAGTCCAGCGCAGTGATAGTTGCGGCAAACGGCGCGTCCACTTCCTGCGGCGAAGCGATGCTGTTCCAGCGGAACTGGCTGGCCGGCCGGGCGGTCAGGGTGGCCGAGCGGGTCTGGGCCGTGCCCGCCGTCAGGTTGGTGAAGGTGACCAGGCCCTGGTACTCGCCCGCGGCCAGGGTGTTGGCCGTGACGTTCACCATCCAGACCAGTGTGTCGGACGCGCCCGCAGCCAGCGTGCCGTTGGTCTTGGACAGCGTCAGCCACGTCAGCCCGGCGGCTTTCCGGGCCTGCCAGGTCAGCGAGGCCACGCCGCTGTTGGTCACGGTGTACACGGCGCTGGTCGGCGCGAACGGACCGCCCTGGGGGCCCACGGGCAGGAAATCTCCGGCCGGCACCACGCCCAGGTCGTCGGTCGCCTGTTCAAAGCCGCGGACCACGAGCGCGTAGGCCTGGCTGCCGCCGGAGGGCACGGTGCGGCCGGCGACACGGATCGTGTACGTGCCGGTCTCATCAGGATTAAACGCGATCATTTCCATGTTATTCGTCGCATCCACGCTGGTGCGGCCGTTGGCGTAGAGGATGGTGCCGGACGGCTTGCGGATGGTCAGGTCCAGGTCATTGACCAATTTCTTGCCGGCGCCGGCGGCCGCAAAATAGTCCGAATACGCCATGGTGACGACCGCTGTCCCGGGGTTGGCGGAACTGATGACCATGAGGAAGGAGTTGGTCTGGCCGGTCGTCAGGGTGTTGGTATCGTAAAGATCAAGGAACTGGCCGGTCTTCACGGTCAGCGTGCCATACAAATCCACGTGCCCGTACCCCTGCACGTTGTTGGGCCGGGTGTAGGGGATTTCCTGGGTTGCGCCCGTGCCGTACTGGCCGGGCGCCATATCCCGGGCCCCGTTGATCAGCAGGGCCTTGATAAGCGCCGCGCTGGGGTTGGTGATGCCTTGACTGCTGATCAACCACTGCCGGGTGAGGCCGGACGCACCCGACATCAAGGGCGTGGCCATGCTGGTGCCGCCCATATACATGTAGTTCGTGCTGCCCGAAACCAGGCCCCAGCCGTTGTCGGTGGTGGCACGCGACCGCGTGGAAATAATGTCCGTGCCCGGCGCCACGATCTCAGGCTTGATGCGACCGTCCAAGCAGGGGCCGCGGCTGGAAAACGCCACGATGCCCTGGTTGGTGTCCGGCCGCGACGGGTAGTCCGACTTGATCGGGTCCACCGGGTAGTCGTTAGTCCATAGTTCGATGCCGTAGCGGTAGGTCGAATAGCCCCCGGTGAGGCGATAGTTTTCCGAGGCGCCGATGGTCAGGCAGTTCTTGGCCGTGCCCGGGGCGTCCACGGAGCCCGGATCCACCACGCCGTCGCGGTTGGCGTCAATGCCCTCGTTGCCGGCGGCAAACACCACCAGCATGTTCTTGTTGCTCCAGATGAACATGTCCGTGTTGCGCGCATCCGTGTCGTACTCACCGGCAACTGCTGCGCCCCAACTATCGGAATGGATCCTGGCGCCGTTGGTGTAAGCAGCTCGATATAAGACGTTAAGGTCTGCCGGCAGGCCGCCCAGCCCGCCCTCGCTGTCCAGCACCGACTGAAAGACCAGGCTGGCCGCGTACGCCACGCCCCTGTACAGACCGGTGGATAGCAGGCCGCTGCCCAGCACAGACCCGGCCACGTGCGTGCCATGCCCGTCGGTATCGCTCCAGTCGCCCACCCGCCCCAGGGCCTGGGCCCACACCACGCGATTCGAGAAATCCTTGTGGATGGTGCTGGTGTTGCCGCTATCGAGCCCCGTGTCGCAGATGGCGATGGTCTGGCCGGCGCCGGACAAGCCAAGGATGTTCCACGCATTGGTCACGTTCATTTTATTGCCGCGCACGGCAATGTTGTTACACAGCTTCCGCGGAACATACGGCTCGATCCACTCCACCGCGCTCCAACCGGATACGGTCTCTACGCCGGCGGCCGTCAAGGCCGCGCGCACCAGGCCGCGGTCGGTCATGGTTTCGGCCCGGATCACGGCGCAATCCGGCAAGGCCGCAATATTCGCCGCGACCTGTTCCGCAGCCGCGCGGTCAAACACCAGCACGTTCATTTCCCGGGTGCCTGCCAGGCCCTTGGCCAAGGCCGCCCGCACCGGGCGGGAACGCTTATATTCAGGCAAATACTCGCCCACCCAGTACACTTCCGGCATCGCGGCGATGGTTGCCAGGGCGGCGGGGGTGGCTTCGATTAGAAAAGCGTTTTCCGGAATGTAACCCTGGATGACGGCGCCGGCCTTGAGCAGCGCCGCTTTCCACTCTTCGCGGACCACGCCGTTAAACTGCACCAACCACGGCGCCGGGGCCTCAGCGCCCTTGCGCTGCGCCATGGCGGCCTGCGCCGTGCGCAAGTCGCGCGACAGGGTTTGCTGTTCCGGTGTGGCCGTGTCGATGGCCCCCCAATCCAGCACCACCGGGTCGGCCGCCATCACGTCCAGCGCCGCGATCCCCGCCATCAAGCCAAAAAATGCTTTGATTCTCATGCCACACTCCTTCTGTACCTTCGGTCTCGAGTCTGTTGATGGTAATATACACAAAAAATGCATGAATTTTAGAAAAAATATTCGTTTTTAGTGTATATTGGGTTTAAATAGACAAATGTCGTTCAAAAGCCTGGCTTGCCAACGAACTCATAAGGAGCAGAGAGAATGAATAGAATTACGACGCAACTTTCCATCGCGGTGGCGGCTCTTGGACTTGCCTGTACCGCGCAAGCCGCTGAATTGACCGTGGATTTTGCGTTCACCGCGGACCAGGTCTCCTTCCTGGCCGTGGATGGCATGCAGAAAATCGGCCTGGCCGATGGCTCCGTGCCCGTGGATGAGGTCGGCGCGCCAGCCATCCCGGCGCGGTTTGTGAACATCCTGCTGCCGTCCGGCGCCGAAAACATACAGATTACCGCCACCGGCGACTTGGAACTGCTTGCCGAAGGCCTGATCCCCTACCCGGCCCAGCCCCGCGTGCCCAAGAGCCGCGTGCAGAAGCCGGCGTTTGTCCCGCCCAACGCGCGCTATGCCAGCGCCACCCCCTGGCCGGCGGCCATGGCCGCGCTGCAAGGCGTGCACGAGATGCAGGGGTACCGCTTCATTTCCGTGCGCGTGAACCCGCTG
This sequence comes from uncultured Verrucomicrobiota bacterium, assembly GCA_964489425.1. Classification (GTDB taxonomy): domain Bacteria; phylum Verrucomicrobiota; class Kiritimatiellia; order RZYC01; family CAZAYP01; genus CAZAYP01. Next base: position 25,966 of record CAZAYP010000018.1, read on the forward strand.
GTGTACGTGGGCGCGGAGCAGGCCCTGTACCTGCGGCCGCTGGTCTCCGTGACCGCAACCTATGACCTGCCGGCCACCACCCGCACCATCTTTCCCAAGCAGCAGGCCCAGTTCGAGCCCCTGGTCAACAGCCTGGTGGTCAACCCGGCGGCCAGCGCCACGTTCGCGCCGCGGGTATCCAGAGTCGCGCCCCGCGCCGCCCTGGACTACCTGATCATCACCTCGCCCGCGCTGAGCAACTCGTTCCAGCGCCTGGCGGACTACCGCGCCAGCGCGGCCGGCGGCAGCTATTCCACCCGCGTCATCACCACCAACGCCGTGACGGCGTTCTCCGGCACCGACATCCAAGCCAAGATTCGGTCCTGCATCAGCAACAACGTGGCCACCCTCGGCACCACCATGGTCGTGCTGGGCGGCGATGACACCATCGTGCCGGACCGCAACTGCTACGTGGCTGCCGGCGGATCCACCGAGACGGAAATGCCGACCGACCTGTACTACTCCGGCCTCACCGGGTCGTGGAACAGCGACGGCGACGCCAACTACGGGGAAACCAGCGACAACATCGACATGGGCTGGGACGTGATCGTGGCGCGCATCCCCATGCGCACCGCGCTCCAAGTCAGCAACTACGTCAGCAAGGTCATCGCCTACGACGCTAGCAGCGGCCACCTGGTCGGCAAGATCGTCCTCGGCGGCCCCAACGCGTGGGATATCTACACCGGCACCGACCGCCCCAGCGACGACGTCACCGCTGACGGCCACGCCGGATTCCGCTCCGCGAGCCCGGCCCACACCTCGGTCAGCGACTCCGAGGCGTGGTTGCGCCGCCTCTATCGCGACGGCATTCGCCCCTATTGGACCGCCACCGTGGGCATCATCTGCGACACGATCACCTCCTGGGACGGATCCACCTGCGGCGATTACTCAGAGAGCTCGGCCAACACCCTGACCGCCTTCAACAAAAACTGGACCCACCTGATGTTCTCCGGCCACGGCGCGCCCCAGGAATGGGGCCTGGAATCCGGGTCGTTCTCCCAATCCAACGCCTCGTCCATGACCGGCATGGCCGCGTTCGTCTATACCGATGCCTGCCTGACCGGCCACTTTGACAAGGACAGCAACACCATCGAAGGCTCTACCTGGACGACCGAGCCGTGCCTGGGAGAGAGCTTCCTGCGCAACACGCGCACCGCCGGCGGCGCCATGGCCTACATGGGCTGCGCCCGTTACGGCTGGGGCGAGCCGGACGCCGCCCCCGCCAGCAACACCTCCGACGGCGGCCCGTCCACGGTGTATGCCTACAAGTTCTACAAACGCTTCCACGAAGTTACCAACCGGACCGTGGGCCTGGCGTTCGCCATGCACAAGGCCGACATGGTCAGCGTGAGCGGCACGGATGATAGCGAGCGTTGGATCCAGTTCGGCGTCAACCTGCTGGGCGACCCGGCCCTCAAGCTGCCGGCAGCGGCCCCGGCCGTGGATGTGCCGCCGACCCTGGCGGCCATCGGCAACAAGTCGGTGATCTGGAGCAACACGCTGCAGTTCGGGGTTTCCGCCACGATCACCGACGGCGACGCGGTGACCCTCACGGTCAGCAACAAGCCGGCCAGCGCCAGCTTCAGCCCCACCAACAACGCCGGCACGTTCTCGTGGGTCAACGCCGGCCCCGTGGGCGTCTACACCATGACCTTCTGGGCCGTGGACAACGACGGCGCCGACAGCGAAACCATCACCGTCACCGTCGGCGCCGGCGGAACCTCCTCCGACCTGTTCATCTCCGAGTACGTCGAGGGATCCAGCAACAACAAGTATCTCGAAATCTTCAATGGGACCGGCTCATCCGTCGACCTCGCCAACTACACCCTGCTGCAATTCAATGGCGGATCGGCAACGCCCTCCTATGCGCTGGCCCTCAGCGGTACGCTGGCCAACAACGATGTCTACGTCATCGAAAACACCTCGGAAGCCCTCGGGGTGGCCGCTGATTTGGCCAACGGCACGGTGATGACGTTCAACGGCGACGATGCCATCGCATTGAGCAACACGGCCACCCATGCCTATTGCGACATCGTCGGGCGAATCGGGGAAGACCCGGGCACGGCATGGACCGACGGATCCTTCTCCACGGTCAATCAAACCCTGGTCCGCAAGTCGTCGGTGGCCGGCGGCATCACGTCCAATCCGGGCAGCGGCTTCCCCACCCTGGGCACGGAATGGGACACTTACGCTGTGGACACTGTTTCCTATCTTGGCGCGCACACCTTCGACGGCGGTGGCGGTGGCGGGACGCCGACCGCGCCGACGATCACCATCACCGACCCTGCCTCCGCCTCGCAGGCGGTGGCCTATGCCACCAGCACCTACGATGTGGCCGGCACCTGCAACACGGCCGTTGTCGGCCAGGTCAAGTGGACCAACACGCTGACCGGCGCCGCCGGCAGCACGTCCGCATTCACGAGCTGGACTATCGGCGGCGTGGCGCTGACCGTGGGTAACAACCTGATCACCGTGCGCGCCACCAACTCGTCCGGCACGGCCGCCAGCGACAGCGTCACCATCACCCGCGGGCCGCTGGTGTCCACCAACCGGCCGGCCATCACCTACAGCCCGTCCGGCACGAACCAGTCTGTGATTGTGAGCAACCAGCTCACGGTCACGGTCACGGCCACGGACCCGGACGGCGATGAGGTTTTGCTGGTTGAACAAAGCCTGCCCTCGGGCGCCACGTTCCCGGGCGCACTCACCAACTCGCCGGCCGCCTCGGTGTTCACCTGGACCCCCACCGTGGTGGGCACCTACCAGGCGGTGTTCACGGCCGAGGACAACGACGGCGCCGTGACCTCCCGCATGCAGATCGTGGTCACCACGCCCTCGGCCGGCGGCGGCCAGGAAACATTCGCCAACTTCTCCGCCGGCGGCTCCTACGTCAGCGGCACCTTTGTCGGGCAGGACGGGTCCACCTGGGCCTACAGCCTGGCCCGTGGCGACATGGCGATCAATGGCAGCGCCCCCACCCTGAGCAAGGCGGCCAATGCTTATGTCCGGTCCGGCTCCATCGCCGGCGGAGTTGGCAGCCTGCAACTCAAGTACCGCAAAGCGTTCTCCACGGCGTTAGATTGCAACGTGCTGGTCAATGACACGGTGGTGGGCACCATCTCCGGCGGCGATGGCACCACGCAAACCTGGAGCAGCACCACGCTGGACATCTCCGGCAGCGTAGTCATCATGTTCACCAACAAGTCCTCCACCAGCGGCCAGATCACCTTGGATGACATCACCTGGACCGGGTTCGGCGGCGGCGGCGGCATCGTCGACACCGACGGCGACGGCATGCCCGACGAGTATGAATCCGCCAACGGGATGGACCCCAACAGCTCCAACACCGTCAACGGCGCTTCGGGCGACCTGGACGGCGACGGGTTCTGCAACCTCTACGAGTACATTGCCGGAACCCAGCCCACCAACCTCAACTCGGTGTTCGATGCCCGCGACCCGCTGGTTCCGGATCCAACGGCCAACGATGTTGAGATCAACGGCGTCAGCGGCCGCATCTACACCCTGCTCTACACCACCAACCTCTTCGCGCCCGGTTGGACCGCCCTGCGCTGCGTGACCAACCACTCGGATGGCCCGTTGGTGTTGGACGGCGATCCCAGCCTGGCGCCCGGTGTGTTCTACCGCGTCAAGGTCGAACTGGAACCCTGAACCAGGCGGCCAGGGAGTCACAACCGCACCGGTCCGCGGATGGATAAATGACGCTTCGCCGGCGCACACAAATCCTTTGCGGGATGACAGCGCTGGGCATTGCCCTGGCGCCGACTGCGGCGTGGGCCAACGCTCTGATCCCCGCGGTCAATGCCTACCGCAACACGTCTGTTTTTTATTTCCTGTTCGGCGGCATCCTGTTGATCGAGGCCGTGTGTTTCCGCCTCGGGTTGCGGCGCATGCACCTGGCGTCCATCCTCTGGCGGGTGCTGCCGATCAATGCGCTCGAAAATGCCCTGACACAGGGCTTGACTGGTTGCAAGGATCTTGAAATCATGTTTTCAGATTCAGGAGGAAAGCATGCCATATCATCTTCGCGGTAATCTTCATCAGGCCGTTGGCTTCATCACATTCAGTCTGGCCACCATGGCGTTAGCCCAGCCAGGCCAGGTCGGTCAATCCAGCGAATGGGAGGCCACGGGCTTTAACAATGGCCGGCGTATCGTGCGTGATGCCAATGGGTATTTCCATGCGTTCTGGCACTCCCAACCCCTGCTGCCGGCGGCTCCCGCGGGCACCGGTTGCGATATCTATTACGCGTACACCACCATAACGGCGGCGGAACCGCCGTCCATGGCAGCGCAGGGCATGTGGTCCACGCCGGCAAACCTGACGGCAGTGCTGGAGAACGAGGACAACCGCTATCCGTCCGTCGCCATTGAGTACGAGATTTTCGACGGCGCCTGGTCCAACTACAACCGCCTGCATGTTGTCTGGCAGGCCATACCCCATGGCGGCCTGCGGTACGAGACCATGTACGCCGCATTGCCCGTGGCCAATCCGCCGGCGTCACCCCCGCCCTGGACGACCTGCAGCAACCTGTCGCAAACCGCAGATACCGATTCGCTCGTGCCGGCCATCGCGATCAACCAATATGGACCTAATGCGACGCGCCAGCACCTGCACGTCGTCTGGCAGGAAGAGGACATCAACCCCGGCACCCAGCAGCCGCCCGCCGAGGATGGCTGGTATAGCGACATTGCGTACATCCGCAGCACCAACAGCGGCGCCGCGTGGACCGGCCCGGCCGGCGGCTGGAGCGGCCACCACTGGGACAACATCACCCAGACCACGACCAATTCCCAGATGCCGTCCATCAGTTGCATCCTGGACCAGCACACCGGCACACCGGCCCAACGGGGGCGCCGTGAAATGGGTTACAACACCAACACCGTGCACGTGGCCTACCACGAGGATACCGGCGGGGTTGGCATCAACGTGTTTTATCTCAAGAGCCCCAACGACGGCCTGAACTGGATGCCGCGAGTGAACGTGTCCACCAACTACACGATGCTGACCGAGGAAGACTTCAACGCCTACCCCTGCATCGCCATTGACATGCTGGACCACCCCCACATCGTGTCCATGATGTACGAGATGCTGCGCTGGGAGCCCATGCGGACCGGTGGGGCCCAATACCTGCCGGGCATCAGCCCCAGCCAGGCCCGGGCGTTCCCCGGGCCGTATATCGGCATGTATGGGGTGATGGTCAACTCGTGCCTGTGGGCTTACTACGACGGGAACGCCTGGCTCACCAGCGACCCCACGAGCGACCAGGACAACGAGTTCCCGACCGTGGCCCTGGACCGCTGGATGCATGTCAATTTCAACTACCAGGATTACAACAGCGGCAGCACCGACTATGAGATTTATCGCCATTACAACCTCAACAGCACCCCGCCCCAATATCCGCCGGTCGCGCCCAACTACACCGGCTGGAACTTCCCTGCCACCAACGACAGCCAGGACGCGGACAACGATGACCTGTTCCCCAACCTGGCCCACAAGAAAGTGGCCATGTACCAGGCGCCCAGCGAGGCCGCGATGAGCGGATATGACGAGGTCTGGACCAAGGTCATCGGGCACGGCCCGTTGTCCGCCACCAGCAGCGCCATGTCCCGCCAGATCTGGCAGGACGGCAACATGACCTGGGACCGCGGCTACCTGCTGTACAAGTTAATCCGCATCATCGGCACGAACGGTGCCAGCATCGCCAACAATGAGCCCGCCAGCGCGGCCAAGGGCACGGATTTTGGCGTCGCCGCCATCAGCGCCGGGCTGACCAACCGCCTCATCGTGACGAACGCGGGCACCGAGGCCCTGGCCATCTTCAGCGTGGTTATCAACGGCGCCGGGTTTGCCGTTACGAACACGCCGGGCAGCGTGGAGGCCAACTCGGCCTCCAACTTTCTGGTCATGTTCCAGCCGGCGGCGTCCGGAACCTATGCCGGCAACTTCCAGTTGCTGAACAACAGCACCCAGGGCGCGTACCGCGTGTACCTGGCCGGCCAGGGCAAGTACGCCGTGGATGCCACCGCCGGGGTGCACGGGGCGGTGAGTCCCTTGGGCCGTGTGTACCTCTTCGCGGGTGAGTCCACCAGTTTCGTGGTGCAGGCCGATAGCGGCTACTACATCGCCACGTTGGTCACCAACAGCGCGGAAGTCAGGGGCGCGGCGGGCCTGCTGGCGACCACCGTCCACTGGTCCAATGTCACCGCGCATGGCTCGCAGGCCGCGGGCTTTGGCTCCATCACGGTGGATACCGCGGCCAACGGCACGCCCATGCCATGGTTGCGCGACTTCTACACCGATGAGCCCACCCTCAGCGCCCTGGGGTCCAATGCCCTGCTGGACACCGATGGCGACACCCTGTTGGGCTGGCAGGAATACGGCGCCGACACGGACCCCACCAATGCCGCCTCGGTGTTTGCGGTAGCCCCGGTGGAAAATCGGACCGCGCCCTACCGGGTCATCACCTGGCGCGCCAGCACCGCCTGCCAGTACAACGTGTACTGGCAAAGCAACCTGGTTAATGCGTTCACCAACCAGTTGCTGATTACCAACCTGGTCCCGGTAACCACGGGCTGGATCTCGCGCACGGATGCGGTGCATGGCGCCATCAACCCCATCTTTTACCGCCTGGGCGTCCAGCGGCGTTGATGCGCTGGCTACACACGCGGACCCAGGTCCTGCTGGGACTGGCGTCGATCGTGGCACCCCCGGCCGCTTGGGCCAACGCCCTGATCCCCGCGGTTAATGCCTACCGCAACACGTCTGTTTTTTACTTCCTGTTCGGCGGCATCCTGTTGATCGAGGCCGGGTGTTTCCGCCTCGGGTTGCGGCGCATGCACCTGGCGTCCATCCTGTGGCGGGTGCTCCTGCTCAATGCCGCCTCCAGCCTCGCCGGTTGGCTGTTGATGCGCAGCGACCTGCGGCCCATGTTCATGGACCTGTGGCAACAAGCGATCCCGTTTTTTCTTCTCACGCTGGTTGTCGAGCTGCCGCTGGTTTTCCTGCTTTTCAGAAGGATGCCGGCGACTTGGCAACAGAAGCTCATGGTCGGGGTGGTCGCCAACATCTTGAGCTATGCTTTCCTGATCATGGCCGAGCGGCCGGTCGAAGCCATCTGGCTTGACCGATTGCAAGCCGCCGACAAACAGGTGCTGGAACAATGGACCAACACCCAGGTGCTGGCCGAGGCCCAGGGCCTGGTTTACGGGACCTGGTCCGGCCCCAACCTGCCGCACCGGCTGCGCGTGCTTGACCCGCGCCAGGGCGCGTGGCGCGTGTTGCGCAACTGCCCGCCCCTGCACCCGGGCTTTTGGGATGTCGAGGGCGACATCTTGGCTATCGCGCACTACCAGGAAGCCGGCTACGATCCTGGCGCCATCACGGTCCGGCGGCTCCCTGACTTCGCAGTCGTCTCTGAAATCTGTGCAACCAACGCGCTCAACAGCCAATCCGGCTGGCGCCTGCAAATCTCGCCCGACAAAACCAAGCTGGCCGTGCTGGTGCCCCGGCACGAAATGCGCGCACCGCTGCGCGACCCCAGCTACCGGATTTTCGGCATGACCTGCGACCTGCTGGTGTTCGACATCACCAACGGCCAGGAAATCGCCCGCTGCCCGCGCCCGGCCCTGCGCGGGCTGTGCTGGACGCCGGACTCCCGCCGCGTGCTGTTCAACTCCTTGCGCGATGAATCCTTGCACGACGTGACCATGCTGGGCGCGGATTGGAAGAAAAAGTATCCGGACGCGGACAAGCAGTTTGCCGATGCGCCCACGTACGCCTATGACGTCGCCGCCGGCACGGTCGAATATTTTGGGGAGATGGAAGCCCTGTTCCTGGCACCGCAAAGCGGCGGTCTTGTTTACAAGGGGGCGGCCGACACCCTGCGCAACCTGGATGTTGCCACCGGGAAAACCGCTGACGTGCGGATTGATCCGTTGAGCGCCCGGCCGGACCTCGCCATGGCGCCCGACGGGCAGTTCGCCATCGTTCACATCACCCTGAGCAACCCCATGGCGTACATGGGCTATCCCGTGATCGTGGACCTGCGCGATCCCGCCCGCCGCTACCGGCTCCCCGACGGGTTCGACTACCGCTTCGACTGGACCGCCCGGGAATAGCGGCCCAGTCGTTGGATGTTTTCCAATGTTTGGAAAACCGGCTGCGTATTTTTCCAATGATTGGAAAAACATGGCGTGGGATTTCCAATGTTTGGAAGTTCCCGCGTCGGCTGGTTGGGCCGGAGTTTGCTGCCGCGTCAGGCTGGCCCGGCGGCGGCAAACATCTTCTCGTCCAGGTCCAGGCCGACCATGCGCGCGGCGTCGAGGAAGGTCGGGCGGTTGCCGGTGCCCACGTGCCGGCCGATGATGTTCATCTTCTCGTCCACGCGGTCGGTCTTGAACATGAGCAGGTCCTGCATCTTGTACTCGCCGCCCTCCAGGCCCAGCACCTCGGAGACCCCGGTGATCTTGCGTGTGCCGTCGCTCAGGCGCGCGGTCTGAACCACCACGTGGATGGCCGACCCCACCTGGGTGCGCAGCGCCGCCAGCGGCATTTCCAGGCCGCTCATCAACGCGCAGGTTTCCAGGCGCGACAAGGAGTCGCGCGCGGAGTTGGCGTGGATGGTGGACATGCTGCCGGAATGGCCGGTGTTCAGCGCCTGCAGCAGGTCCAGGGCCTCGCCGCCGCGAATCTCGCCGATCACGATGCGGTCCGGCCGCAGGCGCAGGCTGGCCTGCACCAGGTCGCGGATGGTCACCGCGCCGTGGCCGCGGCGGTCCGGCTTGCGGGTCTCAAACGACACGACGTGCTGCTGCTGGAGCTGCAGCTCGCTGGCGTCCTCGATCACCAGGATGCGCTCCTCGGCGCTGATGAAGCTGCTGAGCACGTCCAGCACCGAGGTTTTTCCGGACGAGGTGGCCCCGGACACCATCACGTTCTTGTGCAGCTTGACGATGACCTCGATCAGTTGGGCGCCCGCCGGCGAGATGCTGCCGTAGCGGACCAGGTCCGCCATGGTCAGCTTGTCCTTGGAGAACTTGCGGATGGAGATGACCGTGCCCACCCGCGACAGGGGCGGGATCACCGCCTCCACGCGCGAGCCGTCCGGCAGGCGGGCTTCGAGGATCGGGTACTCCTCGCTCAGGATCCGGCCCACGCTGCGGGCGATGTTCACCGCGGTGGCGTGGAGGGCCATATCGCTGCCGAAATGGGCCGGGGTAAGCTGCAGCTTGCCCTTGCGCTCGACGTAGATTTGCGCGGGACCATTGATCAGGATTTCGGAGACATGCTCGTCGTCGAGGAACTCCTTGACCGGCTCGAGGAACAGTTTCAAATAATCGGCGCTGTTGTCCATGGCTTAATTCCCCACGTTGGAAGGATCGGCGGCCGGAGCGGCGGACGGCACCAGGTCCAGTTGGCTGGCAAGCGATGGCGGGCCGGCCGGCGACGGGCCGGCGGCGGGCAGCGCCGCGTCCAGGGCCTGCAGCTCGCCCGCCAGCGGGTCGCCCGGGATCAGCAGGGCCTGGGTCTGCCGGATCAGGTCGCGGGCCGCGGTATAGTTCCCGGTACGGAACTGGACATAAGCGGTCTGGTACCCGGTCCGCGCCTGGGTGGCGATGTCCGCGGCCAGCCCGGCCAGGCGCGCGGCCCCGGCCGGCGTGGGCGCGACAAACTCCACCTGCATCAGTAGGCCGCGGGCCGCGGCCCGGGCCTGCCACGCCGCGGCCGGGTTGCCGGCCGCATCTGCGGCGGCGCCCGCGGCGAGTTGCGCCTGGGCCTGGCGGGCCAGGTCGGCGGCCTGCGGCGCCAGCCGGGCGCGCAGATCGGCCAGGCTGGCGCTCACGTAACCGTTGAACCCGGCGCACGAGGCCAGCGCGACATTGGTCAGCAGCGGCGGCCCCAGGCTGATCACGGCGGCGCACAGTTCCTGGGTAACGGCCGCCTGGAACGATTGCGCCAAGAGCACGGCCTGGCGGCAACTACCCAGGCGGTCCTGCCACACCGCGGCCAGGCCGGTCACCTGCTGCAGGGTGTCCAGCCCCGCCAGGGCGGACGGCCAGTCCAAGGCATTGGCCTTGTCCAGCACGGCCTGGTAGCCGGCCTGGAATCCGAGAACCTGGTCGATGAACCGCAGGCGCGCCAGGCGGTCCGCATCGCGCAGGATGCGGACCGGGACCAGCAGGGCACGGGCTTCCTCGAACCGGCCCTGGTCGATCAGCAGGCCGGCCTGGTCGTAGGCTTGCTGGCCGGCCAACAGGTCCTCGAACTCCTGGACCTCGGTGGCGTTGGAGTTGATGACCATCATGTTGGCCACCATCTGGCCGGCGTTGGCGTAATCGCTATTGGCCAGGTAATCGTAGGCCCGGCGCAACATGAAGGGCAGGTTCTTGTCACAGATCATGTCGAGGTACTCGCGGCTGCTGGACGGGCCGCCCATGGCCAGCGACTGGTTGAACAGGCGGGCGGCCCCGACCACGTCGCCGTTGAAAAAGGCGAGGGTCCCCTGCTGCGCGAGGCTCAAGGCCTGGTTTTTCAGCGCAATGCTCGCCTGCTCCGGCGTCAGGGTTGGCGTGGGGGCCGGCGTGGCGGCGGCGGGCGCGGCCGGGCCGGGCGCCGGCGCGGCGCGGGCCGCGCGCATCTTCAGGACGCCGAAACCGAGCGCCATCAGGACCAACAGCATCAGGATCAGCAACAGCCGCAACCGCATCAAAGCGCGGGTATTTCGGGGCGGCGCCGGGGCGGCGGCGGCCGCGGAACCCGCCGGCGCGGGGTCCCACTCCACGGCCAGTGTGTAGCCCGGCAGGCTGACATGATCCGCGGGCTTGATCTGGGTTTTCTCGCGCACCCGGCGATCGTTCACGTAAGTGCCGTTGATGCTTTCAAGGTCCTCGATAAACAGTGTGCCGGGCACCCAGGTCAACAGGCTATGGTGCGGGGAGATCAGCGGGTCATTGAGCACGAGGTCGCAGTCCGGCGCCCGCCCGATGCGCAGGGTCGTGGGGGCGTCCGCGGTCCACTCATGCGCGCCGGCCGCAGTGCCCGAACTTTTCTGGGTAAGGATGATTTTCATGGGGCTCGATCAGTCGTTGAAGGGCAGCTGGTACGCCTGGGCCAGGGCGGCCTGGGCGTAACGGTTGGGTGGCGAAGGGCGCGGATACAGCTTGAGGATGTCCTGGGCTGCGGCGACGGCTTCCTGCTGGCGCTGCAACCCGAGGTTGCGCTCCAGCTTGAAGCGGCAGATCTGGTAGGCGTCGAAGGTGAAGGTGTTGGCCAGATCCAGCCAGGGCATCGCCTCGCGGTACAGCGCCGGGTGCGGGTGCTGGTCGTACAGCGCCAGCAGGATCCCGCGGAACGTCTGGGCTGAATTATTGTAGTTGGCGATGCTCACATCCCGCGTCTGCAGCAGGGTTTTGCCATACGCCAAGGCGTCGTCCAGCTCGTTGGTGGCCGGCAAGGTGGTAATCTTGTAGTAATCCTGGATGTCCTGCACCGACAGTCGCGGCTGGGGCGCCACGGCCACGCTCTGGCGGATCTGATCCATCACCTGGACGCTGCGCGGATCCTGCCAGTTGGCGTGGAAGGTGAAGAAATACACCTCGTACTGGTTGAAGATCACGAAACCGCGGACGATCTCCTGGCCCACGGCCGCCTCGAACTGGAGCGCGGGACAGGCGGCGATCTCGATCGGTTGGTTGGTCAGGATCACGTAGTCCGCGTCCACGTTGTGCACGATCTGGGCAAAGAACTCGAGGTTATGCTGCAAATCGCCAAAGAGTATGTCGTAGACCACCGCGCCCGCGTACGCCAGGCGCATGTTTCCATCCGGCGCAGCCAAGTTCGCGGTGACCACGTTGTTGGGCAGGGGGAGTTCCTGCCAGTCGCCCGGGTAGGCGAAGGTGAGATGCACGCTGGCGTCCTGGTACACGCGGGTGGCGGGCGGGCGGCCGTGGCAGCCCGCCGCCCAGGCCATGGCCAGGGCCAGCAGGAGCGCGCCGGCCCGCCGGTCAAGCCAGGTCGAGTTCATCGCCCGGGCCCAGTGCGAGTCGTTCACTTTCGCCTCCTCTCATCTCCAGGGTGTGCGCGCCGTCGAGCGATCGACAGGCGGCGGCGCCCCAGGGGGGCACGCGCAGCCGCCGGTCCACCACCCGGTAGGCGCGGTCAAGAAACAGCACATCGATCGGGTAACTCATGAAAAACGTGTGCACCGCCCGGCAGTCGGGAAACAGCAGGCCGTGGCCGGGCAGCGGGGCCGGCTGGCCGATCAGGCCGCGCAGGCGCACGCCGAACGTGTCCGCCACCGCCACGGTCAGCAGTGGCTCGGGCGCGCCGCGGCGGCGCATCTGGCGGGGCAGGCTCATTGCATTTGGAAATACTGGATCATGCTCGGGCCAATCAGGATGATCATCACCGCCGGGAAAATGCAGCCCAGCAAGGGCAGCATCATCTTGACCGGCGACTCCATGGCGGCTTTCTCCACCAACTGGGCACGGTGCTCGCGAAACTCGCGCGCCTGGATGCGCAGCAGCGGGGCCAGCTCCGTGCCCAGGCGCTCGGCCTGGACGATCATGTTGATCACCTGGGTGATCGTCGGCACGTTGATGCGCGAAGCCATGGCGTTGAGGGCGTCGGCGCGGCGCGCGCCCAGGCGGATCTCGTTGAGCAACTGCATCAACTCCTCGACCAGCGGGCTGAGCGGCGAGTACGAGATGATGCGGCTGATGGCCTGGGCCATGTCCATGCCGGACTCCATCGAGAGGGTCAGCAGGTCCAGGAAATACGGCCACTCGCGCAGGATCTGCAGGCGGCGGGCGTTGATCGCGCTGTCGATCGGCAGCACCGGCAGGATCGCCCCCAGGCCGGCGAGGATGATGATGAACACCATCCCGCCCAGGAGCTTGCCCTTGAGCATGGCGTGGAAGACAACGATGAGCGCCACGCCCAGCAGGCTCATGCCCACCGCGAGGATCTCCTGCAGGGCCACCAGCTCCTGCGCGGTGAACGGCACGGCGATCCCCGCGTTGCGCGCCTTGTCCTGCAGGTTGCGGAAGTACTCGTTGTCGTCGGTGAGCCAGCGCCGGTTGAGGCGCACGACGTACTGCAGGAAGGGCGTCACTGCCAGCAGCAGGCCGGTGCGCCGCCGGCGGTAGTGCTGCAGGGCCAGCTGGTAGCGGTTCATCCGCGCCTGCAGCACCGCGTAGGTGAGCAGCGCCACGCTGACGAAGACAAAAAGATAGGCGGAGATGTTCATGGCTAAAACTTGATCGAAATGATCCTCCGGATCAGGTAGTAGCCGATGATGTCGAGGATCGCGGCGCCCGCCAGCATGATCCAGCCGGGCAGGGTCGTGTACATCAGGCGCATCAGGTCGGGATTCACGAAGTGCACCATCAGCCCCAGCCCCACGGGCACCAGGCCCACGATCAGCGCCTGCAGCCGGCCCTGGCTGGTCAGCGACTTGATCTTGCCCTCGATCCGGTTACGCTCGCGGATGGTTTCGAGGATCTGCTTGAACACCACCGGCAGGTCGCCGCCGGTGCTCATGGTCAGGCGCACGGCATTGACCATCAACTGCAGGTCCTCGTCGTGGAGGCGCTTGGCCATGTTGCTGAGCGCATCGTCCAGGCTGACGCCCAGCTGCACCTCGCGGTAGGTGAGGCTGAACTCCTGGCCCGCGGGCTTGGGCAGGTCCCGGGCGGCCAGCTCCAAGGCCTGGCGGAAGGAGAGGCCGCTGCGCAGGCCGTTGCTCATGGTGTTCATCGCGTCGGGCAACTGCCGGTTGATGGCCTTGCGGCGCTGGTTGTACAGCACGTGCAGCACCAGGTCCGGCACGAACAGGCCCGCGGCCAGGCCCACCCCGCCCAGCACGTAGCGCACCGCGTGCGGCCCCTTGAGGCCCAGGGTGAACAGGACCAGGCCGCCCAGGAAGGCGGAGATCAGCTTCAGGGTCAGGATGCGCTCCGGCGGCAGGAACACCGACATCTCGTCCAGCACCCCGCGGGTACGGTCGAGGTAGGCCTCCTCGTAGTTGCTGAACCCGCTGACCAGCGAGGTGCCGGCCAGGTAGGCCAGCAGCGCGATCGAGGCGAAGGTGCAGCCGACGATGAGGGTGAACAGGAGCGGGTCCATGGGCTACTCGTTGATCACGAACATGGACATGTCCACATCGATGCCGCGCTGGCGCAGGTCGGCGACGAACATCGGGATCGTGCCGGTGGGCATGAACTGGCCCTGGATGCGCCCCTGGGCATCCAGCCCGGTCTGGCGGAACGTGAAGATCTCCTGCAACTCGATCTCGTTCTCCTCCGGCAGGTTCAGCTCGGCGATGCTGACGATCTTGCGCGCGCCGTCGCTGAGCCGGGTCTGCTGGCAGATCAGGTGCACGGCCGAAGCGATCTGGGCGCGGATGGCATCGACCGGCAGCTCCATGCCGGACATCAGCACCATGGTCACCAGGCGGCCGATCACGTCGTGCGGGGTGTTGGCATGGATCGTGGTCAGCGACCCGTCGTGGCCCGTGTTCATGGCCTGCAACATGTCGAGGGTCTCCCCGCCGCGGCATTCCCCAACGATGATCCGGTCCGGCCGCATGCGCAGCGCGTTGCGCACCAGGGTGCGGATGGAGATCTCGCCCTTGCCCTCGATGTTGGGCGGCCGCGTCTCCAGCCGGATCACGTGGTCCTGCTCCAGCCGCAACTCGGCCGAGTCCTCGATGGTCACGATGCGCTCGCGCGGCGAGATGAACGAGGAGACCACGTTGAGCAGCGTGGTCTTGCCCGACCCCGTGCCCCCGGAGATGATGATGTTGCGGCGCTGCGCCACCGCGATCTTGAGGAAGGCCGCCATCTGCGGCGACAGCGAACCGAACCCGATCAGGTCGTCCACGCCCAGCGGCTTCTCGGGAAACTTGCGGATGTTGAGCGAGGGGCCGTCGATGGCGATCGGCGGGATGACCGCGTTCACCCGCGAGCCGTTGGGCAGGCGCGCGTCCACGATGGGCGAGCTCTCGTCGATGCGCCGGCCCAGCGGCCCGACGATGCGCTCGATGATCGTCACGATCTGGCTGCTGCTGGCAAAGTGACGGTCGGTGAGCGCCAGCTTGCCGGCGCGCTCGACGTAGATCTTGTTGCCGCCGCCGACCATGATTTCGGTGACCTGCGCGTCGCGCAGAAAGTCATCCAGCGGGCCGAACCCCAGCACGTCGTCGAGGATCTCGCGGTAGAGCTGGTCGCGCGGGTAGTTGAGCGCCTGGATCTCGACCGCGAACTCCTTCATGATCTCCTGGATCATCTCGGAGGCGCGCTCGCGCAGCTCGGCGGTCTCGGAGGCGTTGCTCTTCTGGTCCAGGCCCTTGAGGTCCATGCGGTCCAGGAGCACCTTGTGGATCTCCTGCTTGAGGCGCTCCTTGGGGGCGGTCTCCGCGGCGGCCTTGAACGCCTCCTCCGCCACGGCCGCGGCCCCGCTCTGGAAGGTAAACGACCAGTCGCCGAGGCGGA
The DNA here is from genome assembly GCA_964489425.1 of uncultured Verrucomicrobiota bacterium. Lineage (GTDB taxonomy): Bacteria > Verrucomicrobiota > Kiritimatiellia > RZYC01 > CAZAYP01 > CAZAYP01. The sequence goes on from CAZAYP010000018.1 coordinate 41,517, forward strand.
TCGCCTGGCCATTCTCGAGGATCTGCTCCTTGTCGAACGTCCGCACGCCGTTGACGAACACCTCGTGGCGCCGCGAGATGGTCTGCAGGTACATGCGCCCGCGCACGTTCATGATCCGGCAGTGCGCCGACGCCACGCCCTTGGCCACGATGCGGATGTCCGCGGTGGGCGCGCGGCCCACCACGGCGAACTCGTTGTTCTTGAGGAACCCGAGGTCGGTGACCGTGCCGTCCTGGTGGATGAGGGTGGCCATGCGGCACTTAGGGGTTGGCGGGGGTGCGGTTGTTGAGCTGCTGCAGCACGGCGTCCATCCGCTCGAGCATGTTGGTGCCGCCGGCCAGCGGGTCCACCCCGACCGCGGGCAGGTTCAGCACCCGGGGGGTGATGATCGCCAGCACCTCGGTGTCGCTGTCGTCGCGCGAGCGGTTGTTGAAGAGCAGCTTGATCAACGGGATGTCGCCAAGGATCGGCGTGCCGGCGTTGAGATAGTTGCGCAGGGTCTGCGCGAAGCCGGAGAGGATGATGCTCTGCCCCAGCCGGCAGGACACCGTGTTGGCGATCGAAAACTTGTCCACCGACAGATCGGCCGAGCCCGAGCTCTGGGTGGGAATCGAGAACTCCATGCTGACCACGCTGAGGATCTCGTCGCCGTTCTTGAACGTGGGCGTCACGGCCAGGATCATGCCGTAGTCCACGCTGCGCATCTCCGCGGCCATGGCGCCGGCGATCTTGTAGTAGAGCGTGCCGCCGGACTGGAACGTCCCCTTTTCGCCGCTCTTGGTGACGATGTGCGGCCGGGCCAGCACCGACCCGTCGCCCTCGCTCAGGATGTAGTTGATCGTGGGCGTGAGTTGCAGGGTCCAGTTCACGCCGATATCCATGGTGCTCCAGACATCGTTGACTTTCGCCTTGCTGCCCGAGAGGTTGATCTGCGGCTGGAACCCCTGGTCGTCGCCGTTGAACAGGTTGATGCCCACGTTGGCGCCGTCCGAGCGGGTGACCTTGATGAAGATGATGTCCATGTCGATCATCAGTTCGCGGACGGACAGCAGGTCCACGACGGTGGTGACCTGGGTCTTGACCAGGTTGAGCAGTTGATCCTTCTCCGCCGGGTTGCTCACGAAGCCTGTCAGGTACGCGGTGCCGCCGACAATCTGAACGTTGATCGTGTCCAGCCCGGACATCTTCTTGATGAACTGCTCCACCAGCACATTCTCCGGCCCGCGGTCGAGCACGGTCAGGTTGAGGATCGCTTCCTCGCCGTACGGCTTGGCCACGGCCGCGATCCGGTCGGCGTCCTCCTTGGTCAGGAGGCGGCCGTCGAGCACCACGCGCCCGCCGACCGACGTGATGCTGAGGTTGTGGATCCCGCCCAGCAGCGCCTGCAGGTCGCGGGCCAGGTTGTTGAGCGGCGGCACCACCTGCACGCTGACCGTCTGGCGCTGGCGGGTGTCGGTCCAGAACACGATCTCCGTGGCGCCCAGCGCCATGCCGGTGACGAGGATCTCGTCGTCGTCCAGCACGCGCACGTCCACCACGCCCTTGGACCCGATGGACACGCGGTTGGAGTTATATACATTGAGCACCTTCTGGTCGCCGATCTGCAGGGTCAGGGACTGGGCCAGCACCGCGTCCGCGGCGATCGGTTCCAGCCCGGCCGGGGCCGGCGTGGGAACGGGCGCCGCGAGCGGCGTGGCCGGCGGGTCCGCCGGCGGCGCGTCCTGCGCGCCGCCCATGCCGCTGGCCCACAACCCGCACAACACGCACAACAGGATGAATGGCTTGTTCATGGCGTCAGTTCATGATTTGGAGGGTGGTGGCACCGGTGCCGCTGTTGTCGAGGATCATCCGCAGGACCGCCGGCCCGGTCACCAAGCCGGGGTTCTGCTCCTCCTGCACGTCGCCCGCGCGCCGCAGCAGCAGGCTCATCTTGCCGTGGTCCTGGCAGAAGGTCAGCATCCGTGCCTGCTCGGGCGTCACCATCAGGGTGACGGTGTCGTAGGTGGCCTGGGTGGTGTCCGCCCCGACGCCGGACGAGTCGGAGTCGGCGCTGCCGGTGCCCAGGACGAGCACATTCTGGAACAGGACCGCAGTGGCGTCGTTGGGGCTGGACGATTCGCGGGCCATGGCCTTGAGCACGTAATCCTTGAGCGCCGCCACGTCCGTGGGCGCGCTGGACACATCGGCGCTCTGGGACGGGTTCTGGAACTGGGCCATGTCGAAGGTGTACAGCACATCCACCCGCTGGCTGGCGCGCAACGCCCCGGCCACGCCGGTTTCGTCGGTCACCGGCATGACAAACGTGGTCATGCCCGGCTGCAGCATTTCGGCCATGCCGACCTCAGCGACGTCGGCCATCTCCAGGTCCGACCACAGGATCGGCTTGCCTTTTTCCAGGTTGTACTTGGCGAGCGCGCCCACGGTGCTGGGCGCCGCGTCGGGCGTGATCGCGCGCGTGGCCACGTATTTCGCGGGGTACTGCCGGAAAGCCACGTTCTGCGCGGTGAGCGTCGTGCCCTCTTCCAGGTTGTCCGCCGCCACCAGCACGGTGACCATGTTCATGCCCTGGTACACGTCGGCGTGCATCTTCTGCACATACTTGTACACCAGGAATACGGCCAGCAGGCCCAGGATCACGGCAATCAGCAAAGCAAGGTTGCGACTCATGGCGGCCTCGGGGTTGGGGTTTGTTCGGAAAGCAGCATCTGGTAGCTCCAGCCGCGGCGGCCGGCCGGCACGCCGGCCACGACCAGCTCCGCGCCCGGGGCGTGGAACGCGCACAGGAAGCGCCGGTCCAGCCGCGCCAGGCCAAAGCGGTTGAGGTCCGCGATCGGCCGCCAGCCATCCCGGGCCAGGCCGGCCATCAGCGCGCGCAGGAACAGGGCTGGCGCGCGGGTGGTCGTGAGGTTGGCGCATTGGCGGCGCGCACCGCGGTCCACCTGGCGGTAATCGCCCTGCCACACGGCGCCGGGCAATGAGCCGACGGGCGGCGGCATCGCGCCGCGCACACGGGGAAATCCGATGACCACCTCAAACAGCCCCCGCCCCGCGGGCTGGGGCGGGCAGCGCACCCGCGCGCGGACATCCGCCTTGACGTAGGTCCACTCGGAGCCGCCCATCACGGGGGCGTTCGTGGCCGGCGCAATCTCGCGCCAGCCCAGGCCGGGAAACAGCGCCGCGTAATAGGCGCCGATCTGCGTGGGCGTCAGCGTGGTGGTCATCTGCCACTTCATGGTGTACTGCCCCGGCAGCGCGACGTCCGTCTGTTTCACGGTTTCCGCGCCCGGCGGCCGCAGGGCATCCCATGTGGCCGCGCCGGAACAAGTGGACCATACTAGCCCGGCCAGCGCCGTCATGTAAAGGCTGCGGCATGCGCAGGGCCTCCGTGACAAGGGGGAGCGGTGCCGAGCAGACGCTCGGCGTTCCCGGAAACGTCCATCGTCTGATGGGCTTATTAAGGCGGCGCGCCGGGTTGTGGCCGGCCTGAAATTAAACGGGGCCATCAGATGCGTTTCCTAATTCACCGTGTTCGTGCTGGGGCCGGGAACGTAGACGGGGCTTACTGTGACGCTCCCGAGGCTGCCGGGCGCATGGGCCTGGACATCGGCCGCGGGGACGTTGGCGCCGGTCACCTGCCAGGTTCCGGAGAGCTGGTACTGGCAGTTGGCCGCCGTGAGCAGGTAGGTGGTCTGGCCGTTGATCGACGGGTTGCCGCTGTTGGTGGTAGTCCCGGCCTGGCCGGAAATCTCGGCCAGGGCCACCGCCTGGATGGTCCCGGAAAACTCGATGGTGTGGGCGTTGGCGATGCTGTAGCCGCTGAACTCCGCGGGTGCCGCGAAGATCACCGCGCCGGCAGCATAGTCGCCGCCTGGCCGCGCCACCGAGCCCGGCAGGGACACGCTGCCGGCATAGGTGGCGCCGAGGTTGTCCGTCACCTGGATCGCCGCGCCGGATTGCCGGATGGCAAAAGCGCGGATGGCCCCGTTGGTGGCCGTGGCCGTGCTGCCGGGGATGTAGATCTCGTCCACGGCCCGGCCCTTGTCAAAGTCGCCGGCGTACGACCCGCCCAGGTCCGCCTGCACCTGGGCCCCGGCATTGCCGCCGAATCCCGAGTCCACGCTGGAATCGCCCTCGCATCCGGCCAGCGCCGCCGCGGCCAGCAGGGCCAGGGCCACCCGCAACCCGCCAGGATCCGCATGGTTTTTCATATGTGCAACATGTCCTCGATGACGGTGTTCATATCCTGCCAGAAATCGTTATTGATGCAATCCACGGTGATGGAATAATTGGTGACCGTGGCGGTCCAGATGAATGCGGCCTCCTGCTGGTCCCACCGGTCCGGCGCCGCGTACCGCAGTTTGTTCTGCGAATACGAGAGGGTCACCTGCACGTTCTGGTCCACCAGCGAGCTGGGCAGGATCTTGAGCATGTCGTCGATGATCGATACCCCGGTCTGGGTGCTGAGATACTTCTTCGAGATGTTGACCGTGTACCAGCTGTTCTTGTTGGTGGCGGCGGGAAGAAAGGTGGTCACGGCATTGTTAAGGTTGTTGTAGTTGCCGTGGCCGCCCATCCAGGCCGCGTAGCGCGCCGCCATGGCCACCCGGGACTGGTTCATGGACCGCAGCCCAAAGTGGAATATACCGAGAAACAGCAGGATGAAAATCGGCAATACGATCGCCGTCTCCAGCATCGCCTGGCCCCTCTTCCGCAGGTTGGCGCCTGCCGCTGGTCGTTTTCTTGTCATGTCAGTGAAAAATCAGGATGTCTTTGCCGCTGAACCCCATGAACAGCACGTTGGTTTGCCGGGCCGCGAAATTGCCATGGTACCCGCCGTAGACGCCGACCATGCGCAGCGCGGGGATGGGATCCACGCACATCATGCTGCCGGGGATCGAAAAATACACCGGGCTTTTCACGCCCGAGGGATACAGCGTGTCGCCATACATCACGGCCGTGCCCACGGCGCTGGCCATGGGCACGAGGTTGGACGTGGTCTGGCGGTCCTGCGGCCGCAGCAGCAGGCTGTTCAGCATGAAGGCCGGCCGCGCGTTGCGCGTGGCAGCCATGGTCACGGGCTTGCCGACATTATCCGTGGACACGTAATACGTATCGTTCCACGTGATGAAGACCAGGAACGGCGCCGTGCAGGGGAGGAACGGAATGATCGGGTCCGCGGCAAAAGACATCTTCTCGATGTCGCCGGAGCTGGCTTTCTTGGACACCGCAAACGCGGTGCACGTGGGCGGCCACAAGTCGGGGTTCAGCGTCCAGCAGTGCGGGGAGGCCCCGCCCATGATCGAGCTGATCTGTTGGATGAGCGAGTTGATCGTCTGAATCCCCGGGATCTTGTTGGCAAACGGCAGGGCCGCGACGTTGAAAACATCCGCGCCGCAGTCGGTGGCCATGGAGTTGGCGTTGAAGTACGCCAGCAGCGGCATGCCCTCGTTGATCGTGCTCTGGATATCGGCGATCGTGTTGGCCATGCTGGTGTGATCATCGTTCATGCTGCGGATCTTCTTCATGCCCTCGGCCAAATCGATGGCCGCCTTGATCTCGCCGATGATCGGAATCTCGAGATCCTCAGATATTTTTGAGTCCTGGGACACGGCGTAGCTGATGATCGCCTCGGCCTGGATGATGTTGTAGTCCCAGTGCACCCCGTTCATGCCCTGGTGGAAGTTGGACCCGCGCGCCATCCAGGTGGCGGCGGTCATGGCCGCGGCATCGGCGGCGTTCTGCAACTGGATCTTCGCGGTGATCGCCTGGCCCACCGGCACGATCGCGGCCACGAACGCCACCAGGGTCAGCGACAAGATCGCGGCCATGAGCAGGACCTGGCCGTCTTGATTGGCCGCAAACGAAGGCGGTCGCACCCGCCACCGCTGGATCCACCGGCCGCGCATGGTCAATTCATCCCCATGGTGCAGGTTTTGATGATCGGCACGAATTCAAGGCCGCACAGCTTGGTCAGCGCTTCGCATTCGGTCCAGTACTCGATGTAGGTGCTGTCATCGACATAAAAAATGTCGCCGATGATGGGGATCTTGGCCAAGGGATCGCGCGAGACCATGGCCGCCAGGGTGCTGATCAGCGGGAACTTCAAGGGATAGAAATACACGATGGTGGCGCTGACATACGTGGCGCTGTTGAACGTGGTCTTCTGGTTGCTGCTGTTGTAGTAGGTGATGCTGCTGCCGGGCTTGGTCAAAAAGTAGCCGAACGTGGCGCGCTGGATCACGTTGCTGACCGGGATGAATTCCTGGATGATGCTTTCCAGGGCCTGCAGGCCGGGGATCTCGCCGGGGTCGATGCCAGCGATCGCCGCGGGCGAGATCGGGATGCAGGCGATGGCGGCGGACATGTTCCAGTCGCTGTTGGCGCAGGCGCTGCGCGCCGCCGCGAAGGCCGAGTAGTCCACCACCTGGTGGGCCACCGAGAGCATCGAAAACTCCATGATCCCGATCAGCAGCAGCATGAACACCGGGAACACCAGCACAAACTCCATGATGGCCTGGCCATCGGCGCCCAGGCGGCCGCCGCGGAACCCGGCCCTGCGTGGCGGGTTGCGGGTCATGGCGCCTGGATCTGCTGCCATAAGGTGAAATACGTTCCGGCCACGATGGCCGTGCCGTACGGGATGCGGGCCCCGCGCACGGGCTGGCGCCGCGCCAGCAGGTACACCAGCTTGCCCAGGGCCAGCACGCCGCCGGCGATCGAGATGAACACCAGCGCCGCGATCAGGAACCGCGTGCCCATCAGCAACCCGATCATGCCGATCAGCTTGACGTCCCCGCCGCCCATCCACCCCAGCAGGAACATGATGTAGAACAGGCCGAACCCGCCGATGAACGCGAGGCTGTAGTCCAGGAACTGCGCCCGGCGAAGGAACACCAGCACCAGCAAACCCAGCCCGATGCCCACGTACGTGTAGCGGTTGGGAATCATGTGGGTGCGCAGGTCATGGTACAGGATCGGCACGCATAGAAATACAACGGCCGCGGCGCACAGCAGGTTGACCGTTTCCGACGGAATCGTCATGAACGCACCCTGGACGCCGCGGCCGCGGCCGCCGGGAGCCGCGGGGCGGCGCTGCCGCCGCCCCGCGCTCCAGTCGCTACGGGGTTATTAGTCGTTGAAGTCGTTGATGCGCACCGCGGCCTGGCCGCCCTGGTTCTGCATGGTGGCCGACTGCGCCTGGCCCGAGGTCAGGCTCTGGTTGGCGGACCGGAACAGGTTGCGCACGTTGGTCCCGAACACGCCGATCACCAGCAGTGCCGCAATCGCGACAATGCAAATGATGATCACATACTCGGTCATTCCCTGGCCTTGCTTGCTACGCTGAATCTGCATCGTATTCTCCTGATTATTGTTTGTTTGTTGTTGGCCTGCTCAGGGCATGGGCAGGGTGACTATGACCAGCACGTCGTGCACGTAGTTCTGCACCGCGCTCAGCCATCCGCCATTGACATATGTCGCCATGCTGCCGACCACCACGGCCGCGGTCAGCAACGCATATTCCAGCATGGCCTGCCCGTGTTCGCCCATCAGCCAGCCGGAGTTACTTGCACGCGCACTTGTTCTTGATGCGGATCACGTTGACCGTGAGCAGCACCAGCAGCAGCATATTGACCAACTGGACGCAAATATCCAGGAAGTCGTGAAAGTCATCATACAGTACGATCGTCTCCATCCACGTTCTCCTCTGTTTGTTTGTTTCCGGCCCACCGGCGGCCCACCCGACGCACGCGGCCGCCGCCAGGCCAAGCTTGTTGCGCGGCCGCTTAATCGTTGAAGTTGTTGATGCGCACCGCGGTCTGGCCGCCCTGGTTCTGCATCGACGTTTCGCTGGCCTGGCCTTGGGACAGGCTGTCATTGGCCGACTTGAACAGGTTGCGCACGTTGGTGCCGAACACGCCGATCACCAGCAGCGCCGCAATCGCGACAATACAAATGATGATCACGTACTCGGTCATCCCCTGCCCGGCCCGCCGCATATTCCTGGTTTTTTGCATAGCTCGTTTATTCCCTTCTTTGTTGTTCCATCCGGCCGGCTACCGGCCGGAACCCTTGTCGAGCAAAACGCCGCCGACCACGATACTATGTGCCCTAACCGCGCTGGCCTAGTTCAAAAACAACCGTTGCGAACGCCCGCAATATAGAGCAACCGCTGCCCATGCGTAAAGATTTCAAACTGGGTATAAACTGGGTATATTGCGACCAGCCGGCATGGTCCTTATCAGCTTGAGGGCTGGTCGTTGAAGTTGTTGATGCGCACCGGCCCGCCGCCGCCCTGGTTCTGCATCGTGGCCGACTGCGCCTGGCCCGTGGTCAGGCTTTGGTTGGCGGACCGGAACAGGTTGCGCACATTGGTGCCGAACACGCCGATCACCAGCAGCGCCGCAATCGCGACAATGCAGATGATAATGACATACTCGGTCATGCCCTGCCCCGCCCGCCGCATGTTTCTGGCTCTTTGCATAGCTCGTTTATTCCCTTCTTTGTTTTCTCCGGCTGCCAATCGGCCCGCGCGGTGCGTTTACCTGCCATAGCAAGCAACTTGCCCGGCGCCTGCCTAGCAAAAATCAAACGTAAGGCATAACTTTAGCGTATGGTTGCGAATTCGCAAACAACAGAAATTGGGTATAAAATGAGTATGCCGCCGGCCATGTGGCGCTTGGCAGTACAGGGAAATCCAACCCGGAATATTTTCCCGCCAAGTACGCCGAGGCGCCAAGACGTTTCACCCCCAGTTTCCGCGTCTTCTTCGCGGCTTTGCGCCTTGGCGGGAAAGCGGCCGCAAACCAAGTGAATCATTTGAACCGCGGATGCACGCGGATTAACACGGATAGTTCAGGAGAATCCGATACCTGCACCGATTCACATCCGTGTCCATCCGTGTCCATCCGTGGTTCTTTCTCTTCTTCCATTCGCACCCGTTTGTTGAAATCCAGACCAGGACTTTCCGGATGAGCCGAGAATCCGGCTATTGACGCCCGGATGGCAGACAACAGAATTGAACATGGACAGACAGGATGTACAGGATGCATCGTCGCCCTGAACCCTCCCGTCCTGTCCATCCTGTTAATCCATGTAAATACATCCCGGTTCTCACGGAAATCCAACCCGGAATATTTTCCCGCCAAGCCGCTAAGGCGCCAAGCCGTTGGGCCCCAGTTTCCGCGTCTTCTTCGCGGCTTTGCGCCTTGGCGAGAGAATCCGGCTATTGACGCCTGGATGGCAGACAACAGAATTCAACATGGACAGACAGGATGTACAGGATGCATCGTCGCCCTGAACCCTCCCGTCCTGTCCATCCTGTGAATCCATGTAAAAAACATCCCCATGGCGCAGGGTGTAGGTATGCGCGTTGCCGAGCGGACGCTCGGCGTTCCCAGGGACCCTGCCGGCTCTGCCTCCATGGCCGAACTCCATCGGCCCGGCCGCAGCCATGGAAAATTTGCCGTTGCGCGCCAACCGAAAAAACATACCATGGCCCCATGAAATGGCATCGCTGGATCCCCGGCCTCAGCCGCGCGGCCTGTTACCTCGGCCTGGCGTCCATCCCGATTTTCATCAGCTTTCGCTTCCACTTCCTGCCCTTTGACGACTGCCTGCGGCACGCGGCCAAGGCCATTTCCGGCAAGGACTGGAGCCAGGTGTTGGTGCTGCGCGACGGCGTGACCCTGGACCAGCATCCCGGCTGGCACGCCCTGCTGGCGGCCGTGCACCGCGCCACGGACTGCGACCAGGCCTTCCTGGTGATCTTCGAGTGGACCACTTTGTTCATCCTGTTCAGCCTGGCCGCGCTGCCGTTGTTGCGGCGTCCCGAAGCCTGGGCCGGGGCCATGCTGCTGGCCGCCGTGGCCCTGCCGCGCAACTTTGTCTTCCGCCTCACCCGCGGCCGGCCCTACATCCTGGCCATGACCGCCGAGGTGCTGATCCTGTTCCTGTGGCGGCCGGGCGCACTGCGGCCGTGGCCGCGACGCGTGTTGGCCGTGGCGCTGGTGGCGCTCACCACGTGGGTCCATGGCAGTTGGTACCTCTGGGCGCTGCTGGTGCCGGCCTTCTTCCTCGCCGGTCACCGCCGCCTGGCCGCCGAGTTCATTGCCTGCTGGATCGCCGGCGCCGGGCTGGGCGCGGCACTGACCGGCCAGCCGCTCGCGTACCTGGCGCAGCAGGTGGCGCACGCCCGGCTAGCCTTTGGCCAGGGATCCATGCACCGGATGCTGGTCGGCGAGTTCCAGTCCGACGACGGCTCGTTCGCGCTGCTGGCCGCCGCCGCGCTGGTCGTCCTGTTCCGCCGCGCGGCGGGCGCCAGCTGGCGCGAGATCGACTGGCGCGCGCCGGCGTTCTGCGCGGCCATCCTGGCCTGGATCGCCGGCTTGCAGGTGTTCCGCGTGTGGCACGACTGGGGCATCCCAGCCTTGCTGGTGTGGCTGAGCCTGGAGATCCAGGCCCTCATGGAGCAGGCCGTGGCCAACAACAGCCCGCGGCGGCTGCTGCTGGCCGGCGGCGTGGCCGGCGCCATGTTCCTGGCCGGCGTGGGCGACCAGGACGGCCGCTGGAGCACATTGGAAGTGGATCCGCCGGCCGCCGCGGCGGCCGCACCCGGCGCCGCGGGCCGCGGCTGGATGCCGGAGCCGGGCGGCATTGTGTACAGCGCCGACATGGGCGTCTTCAACCAATGGTTTTACGATAATCCGCAGGCCGACTGGCGCTACGTGTGCGGGTTCGAGGCCGGCCTGATGCCGGCCGACGACCTGCGCATCCTGCGCGAGATACAGCGGCACTACAAGCATCCGGCCAGCTACCGCCCCTGGATTGCCAAGATGCAGCCGGCCGACCGCCTGGTGCTCACGCGCCAGCGGACGCCGCCGGACCTGCCGCACCTCGAATGGCTGGAAACCGAGCCCGGCACATGGGTCGGCCGGCTGCCGGCCGCCGCAGCGGACGGCGCGCGGTAAGCGGCTGCCTTTTGTGTTGCCTGGGCCCGGCCAAGGCTGGTACATATGGCTTGGAGCGATCAGCATGAATAAAAGCATCCCCAGCCTGGCCGGCCTTGCGGTTTTCCTGTTTTTGATCCCTGCCCTGCCGGCGCAAGAGGTCGGCAGCAGCCCGTTCTTCACCGCCGCGGACACGCCGGACGCGGACGAAACCCTGGTGCCGATGGTCATGGGCTATGACCTCGACCAGGAGGAAGCCCGCTCCCACACCATGCCCCTGGGCAAGATGCGCGGCCAAATCCAAGCCCCGCCGGCCACGGACGTCCTGAAAGAGACGCTGCCGGACGATCTGTCGGACCTGGACGAGTCCATGTGGACCGAGGGCCAGTTGACCGGCGCGGCGCCGGGCCCCGGCAACGCTCCGTCCGGCCCGCCCGCCGGGTTTGCGGACGGCCCGAGCCCGGCCGCCGTGGCGACGGCGGCCGGCGCCACCAACGTGCTTTTGGCGCTGACCACCGCCACCAATGCCCCGGCCCGGCCGGGCCGCAAGCCCCGCACCCTGGCGGAAGCCAAGTATTACGAGGCGCGCGACGACATCGCCCTGGGCGAGTACAAGGTGGCCATTCCCAAGCTGGAATGGGTCATCGCCAACGAACCCACGCTGCTCAAAGCCTGGGAGACCCTCGGCTGGGCCTACTGGCGGGTGGGCCGCAAGGACGACATGTTCCGGCTGTGGAAGCGGCTGGAGACCATCGTGCCGTTTTCGCCCACGGCCCACAACCTGCTGGCCAAGGTGTACGTCAACCAGGGCCAGATGCAGCTCGCCGAGCAGCACCTGCGCAAGAGCCTGGAGCTGGACCCCACGCAGTATGAGGCGCGGTTCACCCTGGCGCGCGTGATCCTCTGGCAAGGCCGGGCCGGCGAAGCCATCCCCATGTTCCGGGAACTCGTGCGCGAAAAGCCCGAGCGCATGGACGTGCAGGTCCAGCTGGCCCGCGCCCTGGACGCCGACCGCCAGTACGAGGAATCCCTCGACATCTGGGCCATGGCCCGCGCCAGCGAGCCGACCAACATCACCTACCTGATCCACGAGGCGTTCGCCCGCCTGCGCGTGGGCGACCTGCCGGCCGCGCGCGAAATGGGCGAGGAAATCGTGCGCCAGAACGAGCAGCAGACCGAAGGCTGGGTGATCCTGGCCGACGTCGCGGAATACGGGGATCCGCCGGCCGATGCGGCCAAGGAGCTGCGGCGCATAGCGGATAAAACCGAGAACAAGACCCTGAAGCTGGGGTTCATCGACCGGCTGGCCCAGCTCCAGCTGCGCCTCTTCCAGGACAACCCGGCCGATTACCCGGTGAACGACGTCATCAAGACCGTGCAGCGCGCGATCGATCTGGCGCCCCAGAACGTTAATTTCCGCCTGTTCCAGGGGGAGCTGTACCTGATGAACGGCAACTATCGCGACGCCGAAGACCGGTTCAAGGAAGTGCTGGACAAGTTCAACCCGCACAACCGGCGCGCGCACCAGGGCCTGTTCCAAACCTACCTGGCGTGGCACAAGTACGAGGCGGCGGAAAAGTACCTGCGCGAGATGGAGAGCTTCGATCCGGACGACCCGTTCCGCTACTATTTCCGGGCCCTGTTCGAGCTGGGTCGCGGCCGGTACGAGGACGCCCACGAGGCCTTGAACAACCTCGAGCGCGAAGGCGCGCGCGGCGCGGTGTTCACCCTGCTGTACCATGGCCTGACCACCAGCGAGTTCATGGCCGCGCCCACGGCGCGCTCGTTCCGCGAACACATGCTGGCCTTGAAAAAGGCGGGGTATAAGTTTGTCACCCCGGAACAGATCCCGGCCTTCTTCGATGGCCTCAAGGACGCGCCCAAACCCAAGTCCCAGTCCTGGTGGCAGAGCGGCCTGCGCTCGGTCCACACCGCCTGGACCGGCGAAGAGAACGACCTGGCCACCCTGGAAGACCACTCGCCGGAACGGGTGGTGTGCGTGACTTTTGACGACGGCCTGCGCTCGTCGTTCCGCTGGGCCACCCCGGTGGCCGAGGAGCTGGACATCGCGTTCAGCATGCACATTCCGATCGGCAACATCCTGCACTATGATCCCACCATCTGCTCGTGGGACGAGTTGCGCAAGTATCGCGACACCGGGCGCTGGTCTTTCGGCAGCCATTTAATCGACGCCAGCACGCTGGCGCCCGTGGACAAGGAAGGCGACCTGGTGCGGCCGCTGCCCAACCGGATCTGGCTGCCGGCGCGGGACCGCCAGGAGACGCTCCTGGAGTACCTGCTGCGCGTCCAGCGCGAGATCAAGGGCAGTTGGGAAATGCTCGCGCGCGAGCTGGGGCTGACCTACGCCAACGCGTACATGGCCTACCCCATGGGCGACATCGGCCAGGAAGACTTCTGCAACGTGGACAAGGCCATCCCCTCGATCCTGCTCGAGGCGGACCTGGTCTATGACATCGCTTTTCGCCAGAGCCAATTCGGCTTCTCCGTCAAGGGCGACAACCCCCTGCTCTATCAGCGCCACGAAATGGAACGCGGGGAGGATGGCCAGGACGTCCTGCGCTTCGCGTTCGAAAACCACCCCGTGCAGCTGGCCCGCCGCATGCGCGCCGAACTCGCCGCGCTGCAGGGCAAGCCCTACCTGGCCTTGCGCATGATCGAGCTGATGCGGCGCGACGGCGCGCCGGACAGCGTCATCGCCGGGGTCATGGAATACGTGGACACCCACCTGGCCAACAAGATCCAGCAACCCAAGCAGACCACCCGCGTGGAGAGCGAGAAGACCCCGTGGCGCCTGCAGCTCAAGGAGCTCTTCCTGGGCGTGGGCTACGATTACCTCAAGGATAACGCCTATACCGAGGAGACCCTGTGGTCGATCCGCGGCGGGCTGAACGTCACCCCGCAGATGACCCTCGAGGCGTTCGGCGCCGCGGGCGATTACCAGTACGCCTATTCCAGCTTCGAAACCGTGGAGCGCACCCGCCTGGAAACCAACACCAGCGTCACCGTCACCGAGACCACCCAGACCGGCACCACGCAGACCGTGACCACCCGCACCCGGACCATCGAAGAGAAAAAATACTACACGACCATGGTCTACCGCACCGAGTTCAAGACCGAGGAAACCCGCATCGGGCTGCGCGGCAATTACAAGAACAGCGAAGGGTCCGTGCTCTCCGGCATGGCGTTCCAGCGGGCGTTCAAGTCGTCGTCGCCGTCAAACCAGGTGGATGGCGAGTCCATGGTCGGCGGCGGCGTCGAGTACTTCTGGAAACCCACGCTGGTCACCGAGGCGTCTTCGCGCCTCGAATACAACTGCATCCCCACCCTGCCCGGCCTGGTCAAGTATTACCTCTTCGGCATGCAGGGCAGCTGGGATATCGGCGACTCTTGGGAACTGGCGGGCATTGGGTCCTACCAGAAAAACAGCGACCACAACGGCATCTTCAACGTGAAAGCCGACAGCTGGTGGCTGATGTCCGAACGCCAGGGCATATACCTGGGCCTGCGCGCCCAGTTCGTCAACGCCGAGGAAAAGAACATCTACTACTGGACGCCTCACTGGCTGCAGCGCGGTTTTATCATGGGGCGCATTCGGCGCTCTTACCTGCAAACGTATTTCGAGGCCGATTTCCGCTACGGGCTGAGCCGCGAAAAGGGCTGGCCCGACGAGGTGGACCGCTACAACCAGAACTCCGCCCAGGGCGAACTGTACGGTTACTACCCCGGCGAAAACCCGGACAAGGATTGGGAAGGCGTAGTCGGTGCGACGCTATCCTTGCGGCGCCGGTTCTTCAAGCATTGGGAGCTGCAAATCCTCGGCTCGCTCAACGACCTGCCGGATTACTCCGAACGCGCCATCCGCACCAGCCTGAACCTCAACTTCTGACGGCGGCCGGGCCGCGATTTCCAAACATTGGAAAATTCCTTCCGCTTTTTTCCAAACATTGGAAAATTTCGCGGCGGTTTTTCCAAACATTGGAAAAGTCGGGCGGAGGCGCCGTGGGCCGGGCGTTGCAGACGGTTCAACCTAAATTCAGCATTTAATTAACTACGAAACACACGAATAGCGCGAAACTCATTGCTGCAGAACGGGGAATGGGCAAACAAGTTGAGAACAACATCGTTCACCTGTTGGGTGAAAAAGGAATTTGATCCATTGCCGTACATATTTAGCAGAGAGTCAAAGGGATGCATTCGCGTGATTCGCGTGTTTCGTAGTTCATCTGCTCTTTCCTGGTTCAACGGTTGGCGAGCGCCGCGCAGGCCAGTTCATACATTGCGTCTTCTGATGACCGCGATGCCCCAATCCGGGCCTTCTATGCAGTACTTGGTCTTCTCGAACAGCTGCTCGTCAATGGCCTCAAACACCGCGACCGGCCCGGGATGCACGTTGGTGTCGTGCATCACCACCACCCCATCACGGGCGAGGCGTTCAACGTAGCGCCAGTCAGCGAGGCATTGATTCACCGAATGCCATCCGTCTATGAAAAGGAAATCGATCTGCTCCAGTTTCAGTTCGTCCATCAGCGCAAAGACGCTGGCCCGATCCGCAGAATCGATCTTGAGCACATACACCCGGGCCCCGGGGTCTGCCAAATGGCTTTTGTCTTCAATATCGACGCCGATAAAAGCGCATCCCGCGGGTTTGTGCTGCAGAAGAATGCCCGTGGATGATTCAGGCAGGGGATTGCGCTGCACCCCGATCTCCACAATGCAGCGGGGATTCGGCGCGCTCAACAAGGCCTGCTTGAGCACGGCCTGGTTGGCCACGGAAAATTCGCGCGGCACAGGGCGGTAGAACTCGCGATAAAAGTCCGTGTCGTCACTGTGTCCGGGTTCAATGCTTGGCCGGTACTTGAGCCCGCAAATCGATTCAGGTAGCTGCTTGATTGAATACATCGGCATCCATTATTGTCTGCGTAGCGTGAATCAGCCCCGGATCAACCCAGGGCGCGGGCAATGACTTCGCGCGCCTCGTCCTGGATCCGGCGCAGGTGGTCCGGGCCGCGGAAGCTCTCGGCATACATCTTGTACACCTCCTCCGTGCCCGAAGGCCGCGCCGCAAACCAGCCCTGCGCCGTGACCACTTTCACCCCACCGATCGGCGCCTGGTTGAACGGGGCCTTGGTCAGGATGGCGGTGATCGGATCCCCGGCCAGGTCTTTTTCCTTGATCGAGGCCGGGTTCATGGATTCCAGCGCCTTCTTCTGTTGTGCCGTGGCCGGCGCATCGATGCGCTCGTAAACCGGCGTGCCAAACTGCCGGGTGAGGTCTTCATAATGCAGGCCCGGATCGCGCCCGGTTTTCGCGGTGATCTCGGCCGCCAGCAGGTCCATGATGAAGCCGTCCTTGTCGGTGGTCCACACCGTGCCGTTGCGGCGCAGGAACGAGGCGCCGGCGCTCTCCTCGCCACCAAACCCGAAGGATCCGTCCACCAACCCCGCCACAAACCATTTGAATCCCACCGGCACCTCGGCCAGTCGCCGACCCAGGTGCGCGGCCACGCGGTCGATCATCGAGCTGCTCACCAGCGTCTTGCCTACGGCCGCGTCGCGCCGCCACTCGGGCCGGTTCTGGAACAGGTACCCGATGGCCACGGCCAGGAAATGGTTCGGGTTCAGCAGCCCGTGGCTGCGCGTGACAATGCCATGGCGGTCGAAGTCGGCATCGTCCCCGAACGCGATATCGTACTTGTCTTTCAACTGGATCAGGCCGGCCATGGCGTACGGCGACGAGCAGTCCATGCGGATCTTGCCGTCCCAGTCCACGTGCATGAAGCTGAAGGTCGGCTCGCAATGCCCGTTGAGCACCTCGATGTTGAGGCCGTACCGCTCGGCGATGGGCGCCCAGAACGCGAGGCCGGAGCCGCCCAACGCGTCCGCGCCGATCTTCAGGCCCGCCGCCCGGATCGCGGGCATGTCCACGATGTTCTCCAGGTCCGCGACGTACGGCGTCACGTAATCGAAATCGTGGGTCGTGGCCGCTTGGCGCGCGCGGGCATAGGGCATGCGCTTGACACCCTGGAGTCCGGCGCGCAGCAGCTCATTGGCCTTGCCGGCAATCCACTTGGTGATCTGCGTGTCCGCCGGCCCGCCGTTGGGCGGGTCATACTTGAACCCGCCGTTGTCCGGCGGGTTGTGCGACGGCGTGATCACGATGCCGTCGGCCAAGGCCGTCTTGCGGCCGCGGTTGTACGCCAGGATCGCGTGCGACACCACCGGCGTGGGCGTGTAGCCCAGGCCAGTCTGGATCATGACCTCCACGCCGTTGGCCGCCAGCACCTCCAGCGCCGTGGCCAGCGCCGGCTCGGACAGCGCATGGGTGTCCATGCCCATGAACAACGGGCCGGTGGCGCCCAGCTCACCGCGGTACAGGCAGATGGCCTGGGTGATCGCCAGGATGTGGTCCTCGTTGAACGTGTTGGTGAACGACGACCCGCGGTGGCCGGACGTGCCGAACGCCACGCCCTGGGCCGGGTCCGCCGGATCCGGATGGCCGGTGTAATACGCGCTGATGAGGCGGGGAATATTGACCAGGATGTTCTGGGGCGCCGGTTTCCCGGCCAGCGGGCTCACATTGGACACGGTCGATCTCCTATGGTTGTTCGCACACCGCTAAAAAAAACTTTTTGACATGCCGTTGGTTCTGGTCATTATATAAACCCGATGTGGCATTATGCAAGCCGGGGTCGTAAAAGTATTAACCCATTCCGGAGGTGGATCGTGAAAAGCGGAATCATGGTATGTGGTGCGGTCGCGGTGCTGTGCGCCGCCAGTGCGTGCTGGGGCAACGTGAACGAGCATGGGCTGTACTATAATAATCCTGCCTTGGATCCACAGACCGAGGCGGTTCCGTTCGAACTCACGGCGGGCGTGACCAACTACTTCTTGGAAATTGACACGAACAACAACCAGGTCGTCATGCATGTCATGACCTTCCATCCGGCCGGCAGTCCCAACCCCTACGTCTACGGGCGATTTTGGAGCAACCACGAAGACATCAACGGCGGCACCTGGATGTATAATGGCAGCTTGACGGACACCAATCCATTTTTCATCACGCATCTCGCCAGTCCTGATTCCACCAACGACACGCTGGAAATCTGGCGCGTGGTCTGGCAGCCGCCGCATGGTTGGGCCGGCACCGTGTACTACGTGCCACGGATCACGACGGACGACGAGACGCGGTACCTGGTCCGTGATGGTACGTACCTCAACAATATGTATTGGTTCACCAATGCCCAGGCGCTGGCCCACGATTATAGCGGCGTGGACTACACCTTCGCATGGACCAAGGCCATCCCGCTGAATTATGACTGGTTCTACTTTAACAACCCCAACGCCGGATCTCCCGAGAACGAAGAAGTGCCCGGCGTCTCTGGCGCGCACTTCATGGATTACAGCTATGATCCGTCAATGCCCAGCTACATCCATTTCCTTGCGCCCATGGGCGGCTTGAATTTCGGCCAGGTGCGTCTCTATTATGAGGGCACGGACAACCGTGTCGGCGAAAACTTCAGCACCGCCAACTGGCTGGCCAACGTGGTCATCTCCAATGGCGCGTTCCACGGTCTGACCGTGGGCGAAGGCGTGGAAAAAACCGTGGACGTTTGGCGCGTGGCGTTTTACCCGCCTACCGGCTGCACCAATATCTATTTCGCCCCGGAAATCACCACTCCGCTCGACGGCACCACGTGGATGGTGCGCCAGTCCACCAACGCCACGGTCATCACCAATAACTGGGTCATCAATCCCCAGGTGTTCGCCCAGGGCGACTTGGGCGGGCAGGATTACCAGTTCGCGCCCACCCAGTCCATGGACCGCAGCCAGAGCGTCAACCGCGACTGGTGCTACATGAACAACACCAACCTGAACCCGCAAACCGAAGCCATTCCCACCAACGTGCTGTTTGGCTCGTTCGCGGGCGGCAACTTTCTGGACGTGAACTACGGCCGCACCACCACCGCGTTCTACGTGATGACCGATAAGCCGCTGAATCTGGTGCCTGGAGAGTGGCCCATTATTGAGACACGCATTTACTGGACTAATGATGTTCTCCGGACGGGTGGAACCGAATATTTGACCGCCGGCTTCGTGGCCAACCTGCAACTTAGCACACTGGAATTTCACGGCTTACCGAGCAGCGGTTCCCATACCGTCGACTTGTGGAAAGTCGAATGGCCGCAACCCCGTGACCCTGGCGGCCAACCGTATACGAATGCAATCACGGTTTATTACTCGTTCCTTCTGAAGACTACCTTAAACGAGAGCGCCAAATGGACCTATCAAACTGATTACACTTGGCTCATCGGTCGGCAGCAACTTCCGGGCACGGGCAGCTGGGGTTACAATAATTATCCAATTCAACCTCAGTTCTATGGCGAGCAATACCAGATTGATGCCAATCATTACGATTTCAGTTATCTCAACCAGTGGCACTACACGCCGCCGGTGGCACAGCCGGTGTTCTCCAACGCCACCATCACGGCCGGCCGCATGATTGCGGGCGTGATGTCCACGGCCGGCCAGATCTATTACCTGGACTACACCACCAACCTGCTGAGCGATCGCGATTGGCTGAACGTCATGACCTCCAACGGCACCGGGGCCATGATCTTCCTGACCGACACCAACCTTACGGATCGGTTCCGCGCCTACCGCATCCAGTTGAAATGACCGCGGGCTGATACCTGTACTGCAAAGGCCGGGCGCGTCCCGGCCTTTGCCTTTTCAACCCATGAACATCATCCTGCTGCGGCCTGAGGAAGTCAGTTCCGACCGCCTGGCTGTGCTCGCCGATGCCCGTGCCGAGCACCTGCGCACGGTATTGAAGGTTGCGCCCGGCCAGTTAGTGCGCGCCGGCCTGCTTAACGGGCCCCGGGGACAAGCGCGTGTCGTTGCCGCATGCCGCACTGGTGTCACACTGGAGTTTGCGCCCGGGCCGGATACGCCCATCCGCCCCTGCGTGGACCTGCTGCTGGCCCTGCCGCGGCCCAAGGTCATGAAGCGGCTCTGGGCCCAGTTGGCCGCGATCGGCATCGGCCAGATTATCCTGACCAATGCCTGGAAAGTTGAGCGCTGCTACTTTGATTCGCATGTGATCAGCCCCGAGTTTTACGAACCTTTGCTTATCGAGGGCCTGCAGCAAGCGGGCGACACCATGCTGCCGCAGGTGTCCATCCACCGCCAGTTCAAGCCCCTGGTTGATAGCGACCTGCCCAATTTGTTTCCTGCCGGCCTGCGGCTCGTTGCCGTGCCCGGCGCCCCGTCAGGCATCCACGCCGCCGTGGCGGCTGCCAAGCCCCTGCGCGTGTTGATCGCCATTGGCCCGGAAGGCGGATGGACGCCGTTTGAGCTGGAATGGCTGCAGGCCCACGGCTTTGCCGCCTGCAGCGCCGGCCCGCGCATCCTGCGGACCGATACCGCCTGCCTTGCGCTCCTGGCCCTGGCCCACGACGCGCTGAACTCAACCACCTGACACGCAAGCTCGCGCTTTGGACAACCAGGTGGAGCGAGGCGCCCCGCCGAGTCGCTGAAGGCGTCCAGCCGACCGTGCAGGAATCGGGACCGGAATAATCTCTCGCCAAGACGCAGACGCAAAGCCGGATCTGGCTTCTTGGCGGCTTGGCGCCTTTGCGCGAGAATAAATATGGCCTCTCGTAATAAATGTCCGGAAAGACTGGATGGCGCAAGGAAACCGTTCGCCCCACCTGGCCGCAGATCTACCGGTGGGGCGAGGCGACACGCCGAACTGTCAGCATAGGCAACCAACCCGCCGCCCCGCCCACCCATCGTGCCAAACCCAATATTTTCTGTTTTATTTGAAATATCCCGGCGGGTTCCATCGACTAATAAAAATAGTGGGGACACGTTAGGTCAAGGGAGAATATTGCCATGTGGAAGATCTATAACGATGGGGCTGCCGGGATGTTGCTGTCTGCCTGCCTGATATCGATGGGCATCGCGCAATGCAGTACAAGCGCCGAAACGTTCAACGCCATCACCGTGACCGGGAGCGCCGCCATCAACAGCAATCTTTTTGTGGGCGGCGCGGTCCAAAGCCCGCGGTTCATCAACACCGGGAACAACACCAATCTGGGGCGGAATGCCACGGCCATGGGCGGCATCAGCAATACCGCGAGCAGCGCGAATGCCACGGTCGGTGGCGGCGGCATGAACGTGGCCGGCGGGGTGGCCGCAACCATTGGCGGTGGCGGCTATAATGTGGCCACCGGAGGGCTCTATGCCACCATCGGGGGCGGGTGCCAAAACATGGCCCTTGGAGATTACGCCACTGTCGCCGGGGGGCGCACCAACACCGCCATGGCCCTGGCCAGTGTTGGTGGTGGCGTGAACAACACGGCCACCGGTGCTTATGCTGCAGTGGCCGGAGGGTTTCAGAACGTTGCCGGCGGACAGTATGCCACAGTCCCCGGTGGCCGCGAAAACAAGGCGTGGGCGCCTTATTCGCTGGCCGCCGGCTGTCGGGCGCAAGCCTTGCACCAGGGTGCCTTTGTGCTGTCTGATGCCCAAAGCGCCGTCTTCACCAGCCACACCAACAATCAGTTCAACGCCCGGTTTCGTAATGGGTACCGCCTGGTCACGGATGGCACCAATGACGTGATCATCAACAACGGAACCTGCATTGCCGCGTCGTTCACGGGCAATGGGAGCGGACTCACCAAGCTGCATGGCGCCGCTATCCAACCGGGCACGATCGGCTTGGCTGCGCTTAACATGGCGCAAATGGATCCGCGCTATGTCAACGCAACCGGCGACACCATGACCGGACCGCTGAACAACAGCGTTTCCATCTCTGTCGGTGGCATTACGCTGCAGGACGGGTCCTTGTCCTTTCTAAGCGGAGGCACGCTCAACGAGGCGGGCTTCACCAGTGGGGAATTCCATGGGTTCCTAAGTTTCGAGGAGCGTATCATGCGAATGGGACAAGCCGGTGCTCCGGACCGCACGGAGCTAAGCTCGGACGAATTGCATTTTGCCGCCAACGGGGCGGCCACCCTATCCTACAGCAACCAACTGCGCGTTAATCTGCGCAATCGGAAGCTCCTGGGTCATTGGCAAATAGAGAGCAACCTGACAGTCAATGGCCGCATTTCCGGCGACGGTGCAGGCTTGATTAATCTGCCAGTTGCCGGCCTCACCACCAACGCGGCCGATGAGCGCTATGTGAATGCGGTCGGCGACACCATGGGCGGGACCCTGAACGTCACATCCCTGGTTAATGTTTCATCCATCTCAACGCCGCATATGTTGTTATTGAGCGCAGAAGCCGGCATCAAAGTAGACCGCCATTTACAGGCGCTAACATTACAATGTTCCAACTCACTCACCGTTGGCGCTGGGTGCATCCCCGTGCCGCAGGGATATGCACTGGAAAATGGTGTAATGCTGTCAACTAATGGGTTGTTCGCGCCTTCAGCAACAAGAACGTTTCAATATAGTCCGCCTCACTCATCTTATCCCATCTACGTCAAAGGGGGCCAGGCCGTTGGTGACGGAGGTGACGTGTTTATCGAGGGCGGAAGGTCCCATTATTCAAAAGGTGGAAATGTGATTCTGCGCGGAGGCGATGGCGGAGAATATTACGGTGGCACTAATGGGGATATTATGGCTTGGGGCAAACTATACGTTTGCGACGCATATTCAGGAGTCACCGGAACAGTTTTACATACCGAGATTTTCGACACGTCCACAATCGTACGCACAACGGGCGCGACGTTAACCGGGCCGCTTGTCATTCAAAGCAATATGATAGTCTGCGGTTCGACGCTGCTTGCCTATATCCCGCCCCAAGGCGATTTGTCCATGGGTATATACACCAACCGTGCGCCATAAACCATAGCCAACACCGCCACGAACCGGACACCACACTACCCCATGGCCATCACAATCGCACTTTGCATGTTCACGTCAGGGCTGGTCCATGGACGATAACTGGAGCACGGCATTGAACCGAGATTTGAAAGGCCAGACCGCCACAAATCAATCGGCCGTCCGCCCCCGACGGGAAGCCGCCGGTTCCATTCGCGCAATCCGCGTATTTCGTAGTTATTCTGGCCTTCTCTGCTTGTATGTCGGCCTGGGTTTGACCACGGTATGCCTTGCGGGCGCGTTGCTCAGCCAAGCCCAACCACCGGCCTGGTGGGGCGCGCGCGGCATACTGACCACCAATCCGGCCAACGATTACGCACCCGTCAACCAGGGGCAACTGAAGCACATCGCCTGGCAGGCCCATGACGAACTGGCCGATCATCTGCCAGGCGGCGCCGGAGCGCAACTGGCCGCCGCCGTGGCGGCGTTCTCGGCGTCCAACAACTATCTGCCAGCCAACAACGGCCAGCTTAAAACCCTGGCCAAGCCGTTCTATGACCGCCTCATCGCCGCCGGCCTGACCAATCAGTATCCCTGGTCCCTGGTCACCAGCGACGACAACGACTACGCCCCAGCCAATATCGGGCAGGTTAAGCACCTGTTCAGTTTCGACGTGGCCACGGATACCGATGGCGATGGCCTGCCAGACTGGTGGGAGCTCAAATATGGTCTGGATTCCCGCGATCCCCTGGATGCCGAGGCGGATGCGGACGGCGATGGCCTTAGCCATACGGACGAGTTCAGCCACAATACCGATCCTCACCAGATCGACACCGATCGCGATGGATTAACCGATGGGCAGGAAATCGATGAGTATCTGACTAACCCGTTGAAACGCGACACAGATGACGATGGGCTGACCGATACCGAAGAGATAACACTGGGAACCTGCCCCAATCTCGCCACCGATGGCGCCCAGAGCCTCCAGGATGCCCGCAACCGGATCCTGGCGCATTGGGCCATGCTCGTTACCGAGCCCCTTGCGTTGCCGCACCCGGCCGGGTCAGCCGCCGACTTGGCCGCCTTGGACCAGGCGTTGGCCATTCTGTCCGCGGCCGAGCAAGACGAGCAGCCGATCCCGCCGCCCACCGGCAGTAAGGGGCCCGCCGCTGAACCGCAACTTTATCATTTTCCCCGCCGTTTCGTGCCCGTACGGTATGTCCCCGGGGCGCCGACCACGTATAAAATCATCATGGGCGCGGACGGGCTCACCGGCCTGATCAAGGGCGGTGACCGGGTCGAGGTGCTACCCCAGCATACACGGGCGACTGCCCATGAGGGTGTGAGTTGGGGCTACCACTCGGCCGTCGAGGCCTGGTCCAACGCCGCCCACATCGGGACCAGCCGGATTCTGGAAACCGTGGAGCAGCAATACTTCGACAACGCCGGCTGGATTACCGGCACCCGCCAGGCGCATGGCACGTGGGGCGCCTATGTTTGGTTCCTTCAAAACACCATCGGCTTCTATTCTTCCACGTCCGCGGTTTTCGTTGCTGCGGGCGCGGCCACCAGCGCCATCGCCGGCGTCATGGTCGGCAGCCTGGGCGATTACTGCCCGGCGACGTTTGCCCTTGACCATGGCCCTGTGCCCAAGTGTACATTCCCCGGCAGCCAGCAGGCCGAGGATGTCCGCTTGAAACCTGACCTTACGCCATATTACAAGCTCGTGCCGCGTCTTTTTGTGACCGTATCCCCCGGAGATGTCGATAACGACGGCATTCCCGATTGCGCCGATGGCTATGACCGTGATCCGGACGATCCGCGAGACGACGAGTCGCGGGGCATGGTGTTCACCCGCTGGCCGCTGCACCTCTCGCTCTGCGCCACCAACCCGGAACAGGCGCTGGTCCGCATCGCCTACCATGCTTCTGACCCCCAGGCCGTGACCGAACAGGACGGCGAGTACGCCCTGCCCGATGGCGTGATGCGCCTGTGGGCCGTGCCAGCTGGAAAATATGGCCGCTCCGGTCAAAGCGTGGATTCCCGTCCCGCCGGCCATTATATCCCGCCCGGCACCTACACCGCCAGCGCGCTCGGGTTTTCCGCCACGCAACGCCGCATCATGCTGTTTGTCGAAGGCGTCACGCCGGTGGCATCCCAGGACCTGGTGGTTGAACTGGATCCTGACGGTGAATACGGGCCCAAACCCTTTGCTTGCGCGGACCGCGTGAGGATGGAAATCCTTAAGGTAGAGTTGGATGGTCTTCGAGTTTACGATCCGAAACTTGAGGATGCGGGCAATGCCGAGATCAAATACAAGATCGATGGACCGGCATCGGGCTTTACGCCTCGTGTCGAACTGACCGTGATGGATTCAGCCACTGAGGTCGCTTGCATCGTTCGGAAGACAGACGCCAGTCCGGTAATCGGCACGGAAATCGTGAAGAACTGGGATGGAAAATGGGGAATCAAGAAGGATGGTACAGATACGGCCTACAAGGGCAAATTCGCCGATCCAAAGCAGTACAAGATGGAAGTGAAGGTGTACGAATCTGCCGCCTCCGCCGCGGCCATATGCACCAAAGGGTACGATCTGTGCGTGGTTCGGCTGGGTGCGCTAGAAATGGGGTTCCTCGACGATCAGGAAGTGACGTACCACAAGAAGACCACAGATGACACAGATAACTTTCCGTTTACCGACAACGCCCGATTTGCGAAGGACGTGGTTTGGAAGATGGAGCATATTGATTTTCTCAAGCCTGCCGGCCCTGTCTCCAGAACCGAAACTCGCGGAGAACAGACACCGACGGGCGAGTCCTATGCTGATACGGACAATGCTGCAGGTCGGACCGGCACAGAGCAGTATTTCGATGAGGATGGTGATGGAGGCTATACCGCTGGGCTTCGTCAAGCCAACTTTCCCCCACAGACGCCCACGGCCAACAAAGATGAAAGCAGCGGGATTGAGAGCACTCGATACAATCGTCCTGCCGTTTACGTCAGGACCAGCCCGGTCAAGATATGGATGAGATTTGGTGCGCACGCCAAGTCAGACTTGACGCTCGCCGACTGTGCTGTTGGCTATCCAGTGGTTGCCTATCCGATCTGGGTTGTGGGCAAGTTTGGCGACTGCCCGATGAGCGGAGACGCCGCCGACCCAGAGACTGGCGCAGGCGACGCCATCAGGAATATCAATCCGGCTAGTGGCCCCTACAAGCTCAAAAGCACCGCAATACTTGCGAATACGGTTGGGGTTGGACCGGAAACTATTGAGTTTACGTTCAAGTACAACAAGACGGGCGAGAGTTTTGTGGATGGCAATGGCAACGGCTCCTACGATGCCGGCGAGACGCTCGTAAACGACGACGGCAACGGCACCTTTGACGCTGATTGGCAAGTTATTCCCGGAAAACAGACGACAACCCACCTGATCTATCGCTTGGCAGATACACCAAAAGCACAGGCCAAGACCGCTGCCGGCCACCTATGGCTAAAGATTGTAGACTTCACATGCAGCTGGGCAAACGGCCAGGGCACATCAGCACAAGTCTTCGATAAGATCTGGAATACGGATAATTTCTGGACTCCGCTTGTTGCCGGGCCTAAGCCCAACAACGGAAATGGGTTCCGCGGGACGGGCGATCCCACAGAATCAACTCGCTTAGATATGTGGAACAATGCGCCCAAGTGCTATTCTTATCAGCATAACATGGGATTGGGGAATGGCTTTAATGCTGATTGGCTTCTTGACTTCAATCAGGGGCGTTGTGAAGCGTATCAGTTCTTCCTGCGGGTTTTCATGGGGACACATGGCATCGATGCTGATCGGCAAGTGATGCCTGCGATGAAGTGGCGCTTTGTGAGTAACACGGGTGCTGTTTCCTTCGAGAAACACGCCGATGCAATCGCACACATTAACAACGGCCAGCGACCAGGAGGAGTAGCAGCGCAAGCAGGAGATGTCTGGTATCGACCGCGCGGTATCTGGGTCAATGCCAACGGACAAGCGAACCCGTTCTACGCGAACAGCGATGATCTGGTGTCGTTCTGGAGCACCGATCCGGCCAATGGCAGCACAGACCATGTTTTTATAAAGTACAACGGCCGTTATTATGATGGGAGCTATGAACATGCGGGCGGTGCCAACTACGCAACGATCAACGCGAAAGCCGATGCGGGGGTATCGGATTATTACTATGGCCCAGACCAGAACAACCCCGATGGCAAATGGACCTTTGATGCTGGCGCTGGCGTCTTCCATGACACGACTGCGACAATGCCCCTTGATCGAATATGGATGGGACCATATGGCTGGCTTTGGGGGTATGAACGCCTCTTGAAGGTGGCCAACGATCCCGCAGTGGACGAGATGGAAGAACCATGAACGATTATGTCAGGAACAAGGAACGGTAATTGGTGCCACGGCATCCAATTGGAGAAAGAATATGAAAGAGACTATCGCGAGGATTGCTTTACTGGCAGTGTTGTTGTGCATATGTGAATGCTCTGCGGCAGAAGACAAGGCAATAGAAAGGGGATTAGGGGGGGTTGGAGAACATCTGGGAAGACTGAATGCCTATGAAAAGGATGAACTATTGTCCTCTCAATCGCCAGATCGAGATGGAACTGAGAGAGTCGCCTGGAAGGTCGGTGATGGTTCTTTAGTGCTCAAAGTATCGATGGGTGCTGGCTTTATCAGAGACATCACCTATGTCATTGGCTACGAATATCTGAAGGAGCGCAAGATCCTCAAGGTGAAAGAGGTAGATCTGGCAAAGGGCGAGTTGACGGCGATCCTTCCAGGATGCGGTCAAGCAGGAACTCCTGTCGAGGACACAACTGCGAAGATTCAAATAGGGCATTCAGTTGATATGCATCGAGAAGCCCTCAATATGATGTACGGTAAAGGGCTAGAAACTATCAATGCTGGCACAAATGCATTGAGCAGAAGCGAAGTGATGACGTGGACGGTCGGCGACGAATATCTTGAGATAGAGAGCACGTCGGGCGCTGGCATTGTGAAGGATATCTCGTACGTCGTCGGTAATGAGAATGGGGAGAAGAGGAGTCGTATAAAGGTCAAAGAGGTGGATCTTGCGAAAGGTGAAATGACGATAATGATTCCTGGTCTATTATGCACTCCTTAGCAAAACAGGTGGGCCTTGAATGTCAATATTCAGACGCGACCCCATGACTCCGGATGGCAACTGCTCGTCGGAGGAGGATGTCCG
Organism: uncultured Verrucomicrobiota bacterium; assembly: GCA_964489425.1. GTDB lineage: Bacteria > Verrucomicrobiota > Kiritimatiellia > RZYC01 > CAZAYP01 > CAZAYP01. Next base: position 69,546 of record CAZAYP010000018.1, read on the forward strand.
AGATGAGAAAACACGATACAGTTCACGTGTGTAAGGCGACAGCCCAAACCAAGCAGCTAGTGCTGCGGCAAACAGCCATCTGCATAGCCATGGTTGCGTCGGCAATCAGCCATGCGGCCGAGTACGCCGATCGGCCGAATGTAACCGACTATGACCTGTGCGTGGACGTGGGGACCTGGTGTGGTGGGGCCCAGGCCGAGCGCGCGGCGGTACTGCCCAAAGACGACGTGGTTTTGCCGCGCACGGATACGCAGGCGGCCTACTTGCGGTACATCAAGGAGCGCATGGCCGGAACCTGTCAGTCGTACGTGGATATCAGCCATGAGCAATCAGGCCGCTTCGACAACTGGTTTGCCACGAGCAATCCCGCCAGCGGATATCCCGCCACGTTTCCCCTGTGGACCGAAGCCCGCTTATGCGCCCATGTCGGCGCCCCCACCAACTGGTTTGCGTACACGCCCCTGTATCCGGCGGCGGATGCGGATTACGGGTGGATCTCGGCGCAAGACATGTATCGCCCCCTGGTCTGCACATACCGCGCATGCCAATGGGCGGATAAAGATGCCAACGGGCAGCCCATTTCAGGACCCAGGGTGATTGCCGTTGAAAGTTTCTACGCCGCGACCAATTCCTGCTCTGTGGCGGATCTGCCGCTGGACCCGAATCCGGTTTACATTACGACCAACCATGCGGCGGCCGGCCGGGGGCCGCGACTTAGCGTGGAGTTGAGCGCGGAAACCGTGCGGGCGCACGGCCGGGAGACCGACTGGAACCACGACTGCAGCCAGGCCTATTGCAGCGAAACCGGCGCCAAGGCATCTGTGCGCAAGGGCGCCAACATCGATATCATCGAAAACGCTCCGGTTCTGACCGGCTTGACCAATGGCATTGCATGCACGATCGACCGGTACGGGTGTGAACAGGAAGGAACCTTCACCTATACCCACAACTATACTGAATGCATCAGCGCCGAGGCGACGGGATGGTCCCTGTACGGCAGCTACCGGCTGACTTGTCCGCAGTCGGCCTGCCCCCTGCCGGGCAGCTTGGCGGTCGCGAAGCAGGAAACCGTGACCACGGCGAGCATCGATGTGCCTGGATATCGGATTTTACCATATCTGCAGTACTGCGACTCACGTTCGGCGGCGCCTGGCGATACCATGGCCATGTTTCCCATGATCGGGTTTCCACGGCCTACGTATATGGATGCCCCTATCATTTCCCAGGAGGATTGGTCGGTGTATCAAGACTGTTCCGATTTCCATGAGATGTTCGAGATTCTTTCCATGGAATACCACCACGCTGCAGTCGAGCGGGAGTTGAAATACGCCATCGAAATCGGTCCCAGCCTGGCCCTGTTGCGCTGGACCGGTTTTGCTTTCAAATAAAACACATTGCGTTGCCGGCGCGGGTCTGAAACTATCAAGCCATGAAACATCCACTGGCCCAGGTTGGCGTGGCCGTTGCCTGCAGCTTGTGCGGCGCTGCCCCGGGCCTGGCCTGGGGGCCCCAAGGGCACGAACTGGTCGCCGAAATCGCGCGTCTGTACCTCACGCCAGCCGCCCGCGCGGGGGTGGAAGGAGTGCTGGGCTCATACAAGCTCAGCGACTTCGAGGTGACCTGCTGGCCGGACATCATCCGCGGCAACAAGGAATACGACGGACAGTATCCGCACAATGGCAGTTGGCATTATATCAATTTCGATGTCACGCAGTGGTATGATGAAAACTTCATCCTGGAGACCTCGCAAGACGGCAACGACATTGTCACCCAAATCCTGCACTGGCGCGACGAACTGGCCGACAGCAAGCTCGAGAAAAAGACCCGCCTGGATGCCCTGCGGTTCCTGGTACATTTTGTGGGCGACCTGCATCAGCCGCTGCATTGCGCCTACCGCTACGGCGACATGGGCGGCAACATGCTGCCGGTGAACTCATTTCACGGGCAACACTACTCCTTTGAACCGGACACGCCCATGGATTATCCACCCAGCCTGCACAGCACCTGGGATGAATACCTGGTGAACGAGTTGGTGGCGGGTCAGAAGACCAGAACTTTTGCGCGCGCCCTGCGCAAGGAAATCACGCCCGATCAGGTCGGAGAATGGAGCGATGACGACGCGTTGGGCTGGGCCCAAGACAGCTATTGGGTGGCCCGCAAGCAAGTTTACCGCTGGACCAACGGGGAGCGCGTGCCCTTCAAATGGGCCGAGCCGGGCATGGACCTGACCAGCGAAAACTACATCGACTCGCACCTGACCGTCGTGCGCGAGCAACTCAAAAAGGCGGGCGTCCGCCTGGCCCACTTGATCAACACCGCCCTTGACCCCAAGTACGTGCCACCCGTGCCGGCGCCAGCTCCCGTGGCCGCGGCCGCCGAGACCAACACACCGGCCACACCATCGACCTCCAAATGACAGACCCCATCAACCAGGCGGTTTCGCCACCGGCTTCGAAGGATCCAGAACAAGAACGCGATGTGTTTGAGATTCGGAGGTCCCCCAAGGCGTTCGTCGGCCAACTGCTGCTCGGGGTTCTCCTGCTGCCTGTATTTGGAATCGGCGTCCTGCTTCTGCTGGGCGTCTGGTACAAAGTATATGCCATGCGCTACCGCCTGAGCACGATGCGGTTTTTCATAACAAGAGGGCTGATTGCGCGACACGTGGAGGAACTGGATCTGTTCAGGATCAAAGACATCTCCCTCGTGCAAGGCGTGCTGCAGCGGTTGTTGGGTGTGGGCACCATCACCATCCTCTCGACGGATGATACCAACCCGCGGATCAAAGTCTCCGGGATCAACCAGCCTCTCGAAATCAAAGAGATTCTGCGGATCCACTACCGCGCGGCACGCCAGCGCGAGGGGGTCCGATCAGCAGAGTTCATTTCGTCGTGAGGGGCGCCCCGGGTTGCATTTTCGGGCCGGATTCTCTATATTTAATCCAACAATCAGGAGGATGACGATGACCAAAAAAACAGCGCTGAGCATCGTGATGGTGATCTGTTGGGCTGCAATCGCGGCTGGAGCGCAAGCTGCCGAGCCAACCGACATCGCCCTGCCTGCACCGCGCATGGAAGGCGGAAAACCTCTGCTGCAGGCGCTCAAGGAACGGCAGTCAGCTCGCGCGTTCAGCGCGCAGAAGCTGCCGCTGCAACTGATGGCGGATCTGTTGTGGGCGGCGGCGGGCATCAACCGGCCCGGGACCGGCCACCGGACAGCGCCCTCCGCCTGGAACGCGCAGGAAATTGATATCTACGTGTTCATCGAAGACGGCACGTTCCTTTATGACCCCAAGGCCAACCTGCTCAAACTTATTAAGCCGGGCGATCAACGCCGCTTGGCGGGCATGCAGGACTTTGTAGCAACCGCGCCCCTGAGCCTGGTGTATGTGGCGGACACATCCAAAATGAGGGACGCAACGCCGGACGATCAGACCCTGGTCGCTGGCGTGGCAACTGGCGCCATCTGCCAGAATGTTTATCTGTTCTGCGCTTCTGAAGGTCTCGCTACCGTGGCCCGAGGGTCTGTAGACCGGTTAGCCCTGGCCGTGGCGTTGAATTTTCCCGCCCACCAGAAAGTCATCCTGGGCCAGACCGTGGGCTATCCGGCGGCATCCAAGCCGTAACCCTACCTGTTTTGAGGATCCACGCCGAGGTAAGCGATGATGCCCTGTGCGGCGGCGCGGCCGTCGGCCATGGCGCGCACCACGAGCGACTGGCCGCAGGCGCTGTCGCCGGCGGCGAACACGCCCGCGCTGCTGGTCATGCGGCGGGCATCCACCTTGAGGTTGCCGCGGGCGTCGCGTGCCAGTTGCAGGTCTTCAAATATCTTGTTTTGTGACGGGCCGCTGAAGCCAAGCGCGAGCAACACGAGGTCGGCTTCGATCTCGAACTCCGTGCCCGGTTTTTCCGTCATCACCATCTTGCCGCCCGCATCGCGGTGCCACTCGACCCCGATGCCGCGGAGGCCGGCCACCCGTCCCGCGCGGCCGATCAACTCGCGGGTGTTCACCGCCCAGCGGCGCGCGCCGCCTTCCATGTGACTGCTGGACTTGCGCAGGATGTTGGGCCACATCGGCCAGGGTGTGGCCGCGGGCCGGGTGTCCGGGGGCTGCGGCAGGATTTCGAGTTGGGTGACTTTGCGTGCGCCCTGGCGGATGGCCGTGCCCACGCAGTCGGAGCCGGTGTCACCGCCGCCGATCACGACCACGGTTTTGCTCTGGGCCGTGATGTCCATGACCGGGTCGAGGGGCTCGCCGGCCAGGCGCATGTTCTGGCCGACCAAATAATCCATGGCCAGGTGCACGCCGGCCAGGCCGCGGCCGGGCACGGCCAGGTCACGCGGGGCGCGCGCGCCCACGGCCAGGCAGATGGCATGGAATTTTTTCTGCAGATACTTGTACGAAATATCTTCGCCGACCTGGAGCCCGAGCACAAACTCAACGCCTTCCGCCTCCATGAGGCGAAGGCGGCGGTCGAGCACGCTTTTCTCCAGCTTGAAGTCCGGGATGCCGTAGCGCAGGATGCCGCCGGCCTGGGGCGCTTCGTCATAAACCGTGACCAGGCAGCCGACGTGGTTGAGCACGTCGGCCACGGCCAGCCCGGCGGGTCCGGAGCCGATCACGGCCACGTGGCGGTCCAGCCGCTGGGCCGGCGGCCGCGGCCGCAGGTAGCCCCGCGCGAAGCCAGTTTCGATCACGGCCAGCTCGATCTGGCGGATGGCGACGGCGTCGTCGTTGATGCCCAGCACGCAGGCCGGCTCGCACAAGGCGGGGCATACGCGCCCGGTAAACTCGGGAAAGTTATCGGTGGCCAGGAGCAGGTCCAGCGCCTCCTCCCAGCGGTCCTCGTACACGAGGTGGTTCACTTCGGGGATCACGTTGCCCAGCGGGCATCCGCTGGCATGGCAGAACGGAATGCCGCAGTTCATGCAGCGCGCGGCCTGCGCCTGGAGGTCGGCCTCGGCGAGGTGCAGCTCAACAGGGTTGTAGTCCTGCACGCGTTCGGCCACGTCCCGGTAACCGGGGTCGCGGCGCTTGAAATCCAGGAATCCTCCGGGTTTGCCCATGGTGCCTCTAGTAGTTGATGACCGCTTCGCGTTCCACGGCCTGGTCTTCCTTGGACATCTTGCCCAGCGCCATGCGGTACTCCATGGGGAAGACCTTGATGAACAGTGGCAGGCTGGCGTGCCAATCCCGCAGGATCGCCGCCGCCCGCGCGCTGCCGGTGTATTCGTGGTGGTGTGCGAGCAACGCGCGCAGCTCCTGCCCGTCCTCCTCGTCGCGCACGGTGTCCAGGTCCACCATCTCCAGGTTGCAGCGGCCGTCGAACTGGTTGTGCGGATCGAAGATGTAGGCGATGCCGCCGCTCATGCCGGCCGCGAAATTCACCCCGGTCTCGCCCAGCACGACCACCACGCCGCCGGTCATGTATTCGCAACCGTGGTCCCCCACCCCCTCCACCACGGCGCGGGCGCCGCTGTTGCGGATGGCGAACCGTTCGCCCGCGCAACCGTTGATGTACACCGCGCCGGAGGTGGCGCCATACAGCAGCACGTTGCCGCAGATCGTGTTCTGCGCCGGATCAAACGTGCTGCCCGCCGGCGGTTTGACGATGATTTTTCCCCCGGACAACCCCTTGCCCAGGTAATCGTTGGCCTCGCCTTCCAGCACCAGGGTGACGCCGCGCGCGGCAAACGCGCCGAAGCTCTGGCCCGCCGCGCCGGTAAACCGGCAGGTGATGGTGTCGTCGGGCAGGCCGACGCCGCCGTATTTGCGGGCGATCCGGCCCGACAGCATGGCGCCGGTGGCGCGGTGGATATTGCGGATGGCGTGGCGGATTTCGACCTTTTCGCCGCGTTCCAAAGCGGGCGCGGCCTGGCGGATCAGCTCGTGGTCCAGCACCGCGTCCACGTCCCGTGGCTGGGCCGCCACGCAACGCCGGGCGCGGCCGGTTCCGGCATCGGCCAGGAGGCCGCTGAAGTCCAGGCCGCGCGCTTTCCAAAAATCAATGGCCATGTTCTTGGCCAGCAGGTCGCTGCGGCCCACCATCTCGTCCACGGTGCGGAACCCGAGCCGGGCCATGTGCTCGCGCACCTCGCCCGCGATAAAGCGGAAGAAATTGACCACGTATTCCGGCCGGCCGCGGTAGCGCTTGCGCAGCTCGGGGTTCTGGGTGGCCACCCCCACGGGGCAGGTGTTCTCGTGGCAGTTGCGCATCATGATGCAGCCGCACACCACCAGCGGCGCGGTCGCGAACCCGAACTCCTCGGCCCCGAGCAATGCCGCCACGACCACGTCGCGGCCGGTTTTCAGCTGGCCGTCGCACTGGACACGGATGCAACGGCGCAGGTCGTTCAAGACCAGGGTTTGCTGGGTCTCGGCCAGGCCCAGCTCCCAGGGGATGCCGGCGTGCTTGATGGAGGACAACGGCGCGGCGCCCGTGCCGCCATCGCCGCCGCTGATCAGCACCATGTCCGCATGCGCCTTGGCCACGCCGGCCGCCACGGTGCCCACGCCCGCCTCGGACACGAGCTTGACCGACACCCGCGCCTCGGGGTTGGCGCTTTTCAAGTCGTAAATCAACTGCTTGATGTCCTCGATCGAGTAGATGTCGTGGTGCGGCGGCGGGGAGATCAGGGTGACGCCCGGCGTGGAGTGGCGCACGCGGGCAATCTCGTCGTTGACCTTGTGGCCGGGAAGCTGGCCGCCCTCGCCCGGCTTGGCGCCCTGGGCGATCTTGATCTGCAGCTCGC
>CAZAYP010000019.1:0-75956 GCA_964489425.1 uncultured Verrucomicrobiota bacterium
TTTGGATCGGGATAGGTGGACACCTCCCACAGAAGGAGAAGCAACTTGTGTCCCAGGTCTTTCGTTAATTCGTTCATTGTCTGTCGTCGAACAGTATTGATTAGCCGTACTTCATAGATTAAGCGGCATCCGACATTGTTACGGCATTATCGCGTGGGAATAATGGCTGTCAATGGCAAAACCCCCTGCTGGCGAGCGTATTAGCGATGGCGCTGGTTCTTGCTTCTTGACGAAGAAGTGGGTTTTATGCAGTTTAGCCATGCTCTTCAGCACTTTCCTGTGGGAAGCGTTGATTAAAGCCGCTGGACAACAGATTGAACAGCTATATTCGCAAAGAACGCCCAACAGACAGGCAGGCGCGGACGCCAGCGCGCCGTCTTTTTGAGCCCGAAGGTATCCGGTCATGACCCCGCTGCTTGACGTGCAGAACCTGCGTGTCTGGTACGGCCCGCGTCGCCGGCCGGTGCGGGCGGTGGATGGCGTGTCGCTCGGCGTGGCCGCGGGCGAGTGCGTGGGGTTGGTGGGCGAGAGTGGGTGTGGCAAGAGCAGCCTGGCCCGCGCCGCGCTGCGGCTGGAGCCAGCGACCGGTGGCCGGATCTTGTTCGAAGGTCAGGACGTGGACAGCCTGCGCCCGGCTGCGCTCCGGGCGTTTCGCGCCGGGTCGCAGATGGTGTTCCAGGACCCGTTCGAATCGCTCAACCCGCGCCTGACCGTGGGCCGGATGCTGGACGAGGTGCTGTGGGTTCACCGCAAGGGTGACCGCGCGGCGCGGCAGGCGCGCGCGGCGGCGTTGCTGGATTCCGTGGGGTTGGATTCCGCTTGCGCGGGCCGCTATCCCCATGAGTTCAGCGGCGGCCAGCGGCAGCGGCTGGGGCTGGCGCGCGCGCTGGCCGTGGAGCCGCGGCTGATCATCGCGGACGAGTGCGTGTCGGCCCTGGACGTGTCGGTGCAGGTCCAGATCTTGAACCTGCTCAAGGATTTGCAGGCGGCGCTCAAACTGGCTTATCTCTTTATCGCCCACGACCTGGCCGTGGTGAAATACATGTGTGACCGGGTGTATGTCATGTACCTTGGCCGCGTGGTGGAGAGCGGCCCGGCGGCCGCGCTGTATGCTGCGCCGGCGCATCCGTACACCCGGGCGTTGCTGGCGGCGGTCCCCGAGGTGGGGCGCGATTTGCCCCCCATGGCGGTTCGGGGCGGCGGCGTGGAGGATGCCCCGTCGGCCGTGGGGTGTCCGTTCCTGCCGCGGTGCCCGGACGCCGGCGCCATCTGCCGGCAGCAGGCGCCCGCACTGCGGTGGCTGGATAACGGTCATGCCGTGGCTTGCCATCAAGCGGCTGGGGATGGTATCAAATAGTCCATGGCCGATGCGCATACCATCATGAGTGGGCAAGGCAGGACCCGACCATGACGCTGCGATACCTGCTGGATATCGCCGGGCAGCTCGCGCCGGAGCGCATCCTGTTCCCGGCCGTGGCGGACAAGGCGCAGGCGTTGGCGGCGCTCGCGCAGGCCGCGGCGCCGGCGCTCAACGGGCTGGGCGCGGACGACCTTGCGGCGGCGCTGCTGGAGCGGGAGGATATCCTGAGCACGGGCGTGGGGCTGGGGATTGCCGTGCCGCACCTGAAACATCCGGCGGTCTCCGGCCTGGTCCTGGCGCTGGCGGTGCTGCCGGAAGCCATTCCCTATGACAGCTTGGACGACCACCCGGTGAACATCCTGGTGCTGATCCTGGCGCCGCCGGACGCGCACAAGGAGTATCTGCGGGCCCTGGCCAGCTTCATGCTGCTGCTCAAGAATCCGGCCAACCGCGTGCGCCTGGGCCAGGCCACCACGGCGGTTGAGGCCCAACGCATTCTGAAGGACATGGCGCGCAAAAGCCGCCAGGAGGCTACCCCCGCATGACCGCGACCACCTCCGCGAACCTGCACATCAAGCAAGGCGTTTGCTGCGCCGTCTATGCCCTGGACATTGGCCTCTACGTGGACCTGGCGCACGCCCGCCGCCTGCTGGCCGCGCCCGGCACCCATGGCCTCGAAGTGCAGCGCGACCCGGCCGTGACCCTGGCGTCCACGCCGCCGCCCCTGTTCCTGAAAGGCCGCCAGCCGGCCATCCCGGTGCACGAACACAGCACGTTGCCGGAGATCCAGATGCTGGTGACCGATTACGGCGGGGTCAGCGTGAGCTTTTTCATTCCCGTGGCCGGGCCGCTGACCGCCTTGCGCGCGCTGAGCGCGTTTTTGTGGGATGACGAGACCCTGCGCGCCGCCGCGCGGCAGAAGGTGGTCGAGCTTCTGGATGTTTTGCGGCCGGCCGTGACCCGGCCGGCGCTGGCGGAGCTGGCGGAAGACTATTTCATTTTTCAAATCCAGAGTTACGATGCGCCGTATCGTGCCCACGAGCTGTGCGACGAGTACCGCCAGGACCTGGCCCAGATCCTGCGCAGCGAGTATGAGCTGCTGTCGCGGCAGGAGATCGATGACGCGCTCGCCTGCCGCCTGTCCTACGGGGCCGATGACCTGGCGATCATCGACTGGAACGCGGCGGTGATCATTGAGCGCGCGCCGGAAGATATCCGCATCGTGCTGGAGATGGCCAACCTCGAGCTGCTGGAGCTGCGCCTGTTGGACCGGGAGCTGGACCAGAGCCTGGACCGGGCCTACAGCGTCATGGCCTCGCGGGCGCGGCTGCCGCTGTTTCTCAGCGGCGGGCGGCGCGACCTGATGTTCCTGGCCCAGATGCAGGTGGACGGCGCCATGGTCTTCGAGCGGGTCAACAACGCGCTCAAACTGTTGAGCGACCAGTTTTTCGCGCGGGTGTACCGCATGGCGGCCCAGCGCTTCCACCAGGGCGACTGGAACGCGGCCATCCTGCGCAAGCTGGAGGTCATGGACAGCTTGTACCACAAGTTGGAAGAGCGCCAGTCCCGCCTGCGGCTGGAGATCCTGGAATGGATCATCATTGTGCTGATTGCCTTTGAAATCGTCTGGCCCTTTATCAAGTGAAGATCTCCCAGCCATGACCACTGCTCCTGAAATCAAGCCCGTTGCCGGACCGCTGCTGCTGATCGTCGATGACACGCCGGCGAACCTCCAACTGATGGGGCGGGTGCTGAGCTCCCAGGGGTACCGGACGGCGTTTGCCACCCATGGCCGGCAGGCGCTGGACATGAGCGCGCAGCTGCAGCCGGCCTTGATCCTGCTGGATATCCTGATGCCGGAAATGGACGGCTTCGAGGCGTGCCGGCTGCTGAAGGGAAACCCGGGCACGCGCGATATCCCGGTGATTTTCCTGACCGCCAAAGCCGCGCCGCAGGACGTCGCCCGCGGGCTGGAACTCGGCGCGGTGGACTACGTGACCAAGCCGTTCAACAAGCTGGAGCTGCTGGCGCGCGTGCGGACCCACGTGCGGCTGCGGGAGCAGGAGCGCGCGCTGATCCTGGCCAAGGAGCAGGCCGAAACCGTGGCCCGAGAGCTGCAAGTGGCCAAGGCCCGGGCCGAGACCCTGGCCGACGAAGCCGCCCTGGCCAACAAGGCCAAGAGCGAGTTCCTGGCCATGATGTCCCACGATATCCGCACCCCGCTCAACGGCCTCCTCAGCATGGCGCAGATGCTGCTGGAATCGCCCCTGACCCCGGAACAGCGCAGTTACACGGACATCATCACGACCGCCGGCCAGACCTTGAACGCGCTGATCTCGGATATTTTGGACATCTCCAAGATCGAGGCCGGCCACATGGAGCTGGCGCCCGAGCCGTTTGATCTGAAAGACCTGGTGGACAAGGTCGGCCGCCTGTTGGCCCCGCGCGCGGAAGCCAACGGCACCAGCCTCACGGTCCAGTATGCCGCCGGCGCTCCCCGCTGGGTCAGAGGAGATGTCGCGCGCCTGCAGCAGTTCGTCATGAACCTGGCGGGCAACGCGGTCAAATTCACGGCCCAGGGGCGGGTAACGATCGCCGTGGATGGCCTGCCGGCCGCGCCCGACAGCGCCCGGATCCGGCTGGCGGTGCAGGATACCGGGATCGGCATCGCGCCGGACGCCCTGGGCGCGATCTTCGAGAAGTACAAGCAGGCCGATGCCCGCCACGTGCGCCAGTATGGCGGCACGGGGCTGGGCCTGGCGATCAGCAAGCAATTGGTTGAGCTCATGGGCGGCGTCATCGGGGTCACCAGCACGATCGGCCAGGGATCCACCTTCCACGTCGAGCTCCCGCTGCCGTTGGCCACGCCGCCGGCCGCGGCCGCCGGGCCGGCCCCAGCCGCCACGCCGGCGGTCATCGCGCGCGTGGACGCGGATATCCTGGTTGTGGAGGATGACACCACCAACCAGAAGATCGCGCGCATCATTCTCGAGCAGCTGGGCTGCCGCCCGGTCATGGCCGCCAATGGCATCGAGGCCGTGGCCATGGTCCAGGAACGTCCCTATGACCTGGTGCTGATGGATTGCCAGATGCCGGAAATGGACGGTTTCGAGGCCACGCGCCGCATCCGCGACCTGGAGGCGCAGGGCCGCCTGCCGCCGGCCCGGCGCACGGCCGCGGCGCCGCGGCGGCCGATCCTGGCCATGACCGCCAACGTCATGGAGCCGGACCGGCGCCGCTGCCTGGATGCCGGCATGGACGATTACCTGTCCAAGCCGGTCGACAAGAACCAACTCCAGCGCCTGGTGCGCCGCTACCTCTCACCCGACGCCAAACAGGAGCCTTCCGCATGAAAACCATGATTGTGCAGCTCAAGACAAAATCTGCCGCCGGTTACGAAATCCCGCTGCCCAAGGCGCCGCTCGTGGTGGCGGCCACGGAGACGGGCGTCCTGGGTTGCGGTTACCTGGACATGGCCACGTTCGACAAGTTGCAGGTCCCGGCGGCGCGCATGTCGGGGGTGGCCACGGTGGACGAGTTGCTGGCCAAGCCCGTCCAGATCGTCAACCAGGCCGCCCAGGCCCTGGGCGTCCAGCCGGGCATGAGCGGCCGCGACGCGCTGGAACGGATGTAGCCGCCGGCGCTACTCCGCAGGCCCGAAGCGGGTGGCGATGTATTTCAAGGCTTCCTGGATGGACAGCTTGGAGCTGGCCGGCCCGACGCGGATGAAAAATTCCTCATCGAACCCGCTCTGGCGCAGGAACACCGGCCGCGGGCTGCGCGCGCATTGGATCAACAGCACGGTCTTGTCCGCCAGCGGCTCGAACGTGGCGCGGATCAGCGGCGCCACATCCTGGCCCATGGACGACTTGACCAGGTTCCAGAAATGCAGGGCCATGCGGTCCTGGGTGGGGAATTGATCGTGGTCGAGACCTTCGGGCTGGCCGGTGTCGTTCACGCCCACGACCAGCGCCCCGCCCGCCGAGTTGAGGAAGGCCGCGATGGTTTTCAGCGCGGCGTGCTCGATGTCCGGGTCTTTGCGCGCGGCCTTGATGTTCCAGCGCAGGGTGGACTTGAACTCCACGTAGAATCCTTCCCCGGCCGCCACCAGTTCGCGTACCTGCGACGATGGCGTGGCGTCTTTTTCCGCGCAGGCAAGGTAGTCCAGCACGTCCGCCGCCTCGGCGCGCAAGGCTTGGAAACTTTCATCCGGCCGGGACCAGTTGGGCCGCAACCCGTCTGCCGGCGCCGGCACCGCGGATCCGGGCGGGCAGAGGCTGAACAGGGTGTGCGCATACTCCGCGGGCGTGATGCGGCGCGCCACCAGCAGCAGCGGCGCCACGTGACCCGCGCCGTGGCGCCCGGCCAGCCAGGCCACGGCCGCGGCCGGCAACGGCGCCAGGGCCGCCAGCGCCGCGCTGATCACGCGGCGGAACTCCTCGGCGTCCGGCGCGATGAAGTTGAAGTGGCCGCGCGAAATCTCCAGCAGATAATCGTTCAGGCACTTGACTGTCGTGACCACGCCGTCGAGGAAGAACGCCACCTGCGCCGCGTCGGCTGCGCTGTCCGGCCACTCCGCCGCGGCCCGGCGCGCCCGGGGCCAGATGCGCCGCGCAAACGGGTCGGCTTCCAGTTGCTCCGCTACCTGGAGCAGGGGGTGCGGACTGTCCGGCGGCAGCGCCGTAAACAGGGCCAGGGCATGGCTGCCGGGCCCGGCCGGGTGGCCGCGCAGGGCCAGGTCGCGCGCGATGTGCGCCAGCAGGCGCGCCTGCGGGGCCGCCACCTCGCGGTCCGGCGCCACGCGCAGGGGCTGCCCGGCGTAATACAGGACAAAGTCGTGATCCCGCTTGACGACATCCAGCACGGCAGGGTCGATGGTTGATCCGAACACCGCTGATGACATGGCGCTTATTCTCCGGGTTGCCCGGCCATGCTTGCATAATACGGTGGATTGTACAAACTGTTTTGAGTATGTTGCGGCCGGCGCGTTGAGCCAGGACAACCATGAGCGAGCAACAGGATTTTTCATTCCGGATCGATGATCAGGCCACGGGCGCCGTGGCGCTGCGGATCTGCGACCTTGTTCGCGTTGCCGGCGGCCGCGCCCTGTTCGTGGGCGGGTGCGTGCGCGACGCGGCCCTGGGCCGGCCGGCCAAGGACGTGGACATCGAGGTTTACGGCCTGGCGCCGGACGCGGTGCAGCGCATACTGGCCGCGGAGTTTCCCGTGGACCTGGTGGGCCAGTCGTTTGGCGTGCTCAAGGTTCACGGCCTGCCCGTGGACGTGGCCCTGCCGCGCCGCGAGTCCAAGCGTGGGCTGGGTCACAAGGCGTTTGAGGTCCATTCGGATCCGTTCATGTCGCAAGTCGAGGCGGCGTCGCGCCGGGATTTCACGATCAACGCCATGGCTTGGGACCCGCTGGACGGCACGCTGGTTGATCCGTTCCACGGCATGGCGGATTTACGCGCGGGCGTGTTGCGCCACACGTCGGACAAGTTTTCCGAGGACCCCCTGCGCGTGTTGCGCGGCATGCAGTTCATGGCCCGGTTCCGCCTGGCTGTGGCGCCGGAGACCGTGGCGTTGTGCCGCGCGATCGGCCTGGAAGATTTGGCCGCCGAGCGAATTTTCGAGGAGTGGCGCAAGCTGATCCTTCTGGGCGTGCAGCCCAGCCTGGGGCTGGCGTTCCTGACGGATTGCGGCTGGATCGACCACTTCCCCGAGCTGGCCGCGCTCTGGGGGTGCCCGCAGGATCCCGAGTGGCACCCCGAAGGCGATGTGTGGACGCACACGCTCAAAAGCCTCGACGCCTTTGCCCGCCACCGGGTAGGAGATGACTGGGAAGACCTGGTCGTGGGCTTCGCGGTGCTGTGCCACGACATGGGCAAGCCGGCCACCACCGTGGCGGAAGGGGATCATATCCGATCGCGCGGCCACGAGGCTGCCGGCGAGGTCCCGGCCCGCGCGTTCCTGGATCGGATGACCCAGCACCAGGACCTGGTGGAGGCGGTGATTCCCCTGGTCGTGACCCACATGCGGCCGCAGGAACTCTTCGACTCGCAGGCCGGCGACAGCGCCATCCGGCGCCTGGCGCGCAAGGTGGGCCGGATCGACCGCCTGGTGCGGGTGGACTGCGCCGACCGCCGCGGCCGACTGGCCGATGCGGATGACCCGGAAGCCACCACGCCGGGCGCCTGGCTGATGCAGCGGGCCCATGCGCTGGCCGTGGCCGATGCCGCACCCAGGCCGCTGGTCATGGGCCGTCACCTGATCGCCATGGGGCTCAAGCCCGGCCCGCGGTTCGGCGACTGGCTGGAAGAGGCTTACGAAGCCCAGTTGGAAGGGCTGTTCTTCACGCTGGAGGACGGGTTGGAGTTTGTGCGCGCCAAGCTGCTGCCGCCTCAAGCCGACGGCGCGTGAATTGGGTATATAATCCGCAACGGACTTGGCACCAGGCATCTGGTTGTGGAATTGAGAACAAGCATACGAGCTCCCCTCCTTGGCAAGGAGGGGTGGCCGCAGGCCGGGGTGGTTGTGGATGGTCCGCGCCCCGAGTCTGCGCTGGTAGGTATCCGCATCAACCGCCCCACCCTTAGGGTCCCCCCCGCCTTGAAAAGGCGGGGAGCCCAGATAAGTACCGATCCTCATGCAAGAGTGATATCAAGCCGACGGCGCGTAGCGGTTGGTGATGGGCATGCGCCGATCCTTGCCAAACGCCTTGGGCGTGATCTTGATGCCCGGCGGTCCCTGGCGGCGCTTGTACTCGTTGAAATCCACCATGCGGATCACGCGGGTCACGGTGGCCGGGTCAAAGCCGGCGGCCACGATCTCGTCCCGGCCCTGATCTTTCTCCACGTAGCGCTCGAGGATTTGGTCCAGCAGATCGTAGGGGGGCAGGGAATCCGTGTCTTTCTGGTTGGGCCGCAGTTCGGCGGTGGGCGCGCGGTCAATCGTGGATTGCGGGATCACCGGCGCCTGGCGGTTGCGCCATGCGGACAGCTCGTACACCAGGGTTTTGGGCACGTCCTTGATCACCGCGAACCCGCCGGCCATGTCGCCGTAGAGCGTGCAGTAGCCCGTGGCCATCTCGCTCTTGTTGCCGGTGGTCAACACCAGCCAGCCGAACTTGTTGGAGATGGCCATGATGTTCGCGCCGCGGATGCGGGCCTGGAGGTTCTCCTCGGTCACGTCGGCCGGCCGATCCGGCCACAGCGGGCGCAGGCTGGCCTCGTACGCCTGCATCACCGGCGCGATTGGCACGGTGAAAAACTCGATCCCCAGGGTGCGGGCCAGGAGACCGGCATCGCCCAGGGTGTCCGCCGAGGTGAACGTGGACGGCATGGTCACGCCGGCCACCCGGCCGGCGCCGAGCGCGTCCACGGCCAGCGTGGCCACCAGGGCGGAGTCGATGCCGCCGCTCAAGGCGACCACGACCTTCTTGAACCGGTTTTTCTCCACGTAATCGCGCAGGCCGAGGATCAGCGCGGCATACACCTCGGCCACGGGGTCCATGGCCGCCACCACGGCCGGGTTCGCCGGCGTGGGCGTGTCCCGGCGGGGCAGGGCGAAGTGCAGCGTTTCTTCGCGGAACTGGGGGGCGCGCGCCAGCAGGCGACCGTCCGCGCCGATGACCATGCTGGCGCCATCGAACACCAGTTCGTCCTGGCCGCCCACGAGGTTGCAGTACAGCACCGGGGTTGCCAGGCGCAACGCGAGGCGGCGGAGGATTTCTTCGCGCTGGGACAGCTTGCCGCGGTGATACGGCGAAGCGGAAAGGTTGATCAAGCCGTCGAGCGGCCGCGCTGGCAACTGCGTGATCGGCGGCTGGTCCAGGTACCACGAATCCTCGCAGATGTGCACCGCGATGCGAAACCCATGGACCTCCAGGACCAGGGGGGTGTGCCCCATGGCAAAGAGGCGTTTTTCGTCGAACACGCCGTAGTTGGGCAGCATGTGTTTCCGGTAGGCGGCCACGCGCGCGCCCTGGCTGAAAACCACGGCCGCATTGCCCGCCGGCACAGAGGCCCCGTCCGGAGCGCCCACCAGGACCATGGCTTGCGGTGGCAACCGGCCGGCCATGAGATCCAACTGGCGCTGGACATCCCGCAGGAAATGGGGCTGCAGCACCAGGTCCTCCGGCGGATACCCGGACAATGCCAGCTCAGGGAAAACCACCACGTGGGCGCCATTCGCCGCGGCCGCCTGGGCCGCGGCCACCATCTTGTCCGCATTATCCGCCAAGGCCCCCACCGTGACATCCAGTTGCACCAGGGCAATATTCAGCGTTTGCATGGTTCCGCTCATACCATGGCCGCGACAGCCCGCAAAAGGAAATAATCGAGCGCCTGATTTAACGCCGCGCGGGTTCAAGGGTATGTTGTCTATGATATGAATTATCAACGCGTTGGCGCGATCGGGATCAAGATCGCGATCATGCTTGTCGGCCTGATGGTACCGGCCAGGGTCTTGGCGTGGGATTCCGTGATGCTGGAGATGCACTCCGGCGAGCGGGAAAGCGAGTGGCGTGATGCGCTGGCCAAGGCGTGGGACGGCCAGACCGAGGTGCGCATCGAGGGGGGGCGGATTGATGTGATGACCGGCGAAGCGGCCATTGAACTTGACTGGCCCCACAAGTGGCACGAGGGCTTGGGCCAGGCGCTGCATTATTCGGATTCCACGGGGAAACAGGGCATCCTGGCTTTGATTGCGTATGGCCAGGGGCCGGAAAAACTGCAGACCAACTCGATCCTGCATTTTGACATGGTGGAGAAGACTTGCAACCGGCATGGGATCCGCCTGGTGGTCCTGTTTCCTTGCAAGGCGGAAAAGTTCAAGCACACCAAGGTTAAAAAAAAGATCAGCCGGGCCGGTAATCTGACGCCAGCCGCGCTGTCAGCCCCTGCAGGGGCTTGAGCAGGGGGGATCCGTGGGACGGTGTGTACAACTGCATGGCGCCGGGCTAATGATGCCGATCCTTGTCACGGTGATGGCGGCGGCGGTGTTGTATTCCGGGTGCACTGCCACGGATAACAGCCAAGCCAACACCAGCCCGGCGGAGCACCTGGTGTGGGCTGAACCAGTCTACGAACCCCCGGCCACCCGGGGAACCACCCGCCCGCCACCACCGGTATATTCACCGGACGACGCCCGCGAACTGGGGCTGAACCTCCGCAAGGCCGTGCTGGCGGCGTACCAGGAAAAAGCCGATCGGACGGGCTACAGTTCCGGCGGCCGCGTGTACCTGGGGCCCAAGGACGCGGTCTGGCAGGTGCAAACGCAAATGCAGGAGTTGCGGCACGGGTATTTCAACTTGCAGGTTACCGTCGTGGCTACGGACACCATGAAGGCCAAGACCTGGAGCAAGATCTACGAGAACGTTAAAACCTTCCAGGGCGACGCCCAGGCGTTTGGTCGGACGATCGCAGCGGATCTGTGGTTCATGGAGCAAGGCCAGCCGAGTGCGCCGGGAGCCAAGACGTGACCGGCCGCATGCAGGTGACACTCAGCGCGACCCTATCACCACCGTTTCGGCAACCGATCGAATCCCCGCTTGTTTCCCCATTTCGGCGGGATTATATTGTTGTAGTTTCACAGTAGGTTTCGTGGTTCATGAGGGGGGCCTTGAAGAGGCCTGTGAGGAGGCATCGGATGTTTTCATGGCGTTGCAAGGCAACCAGGTTGGTTGCATGGATCACGTTCTTTGGCCTGTCAACCGGCACCTGGCATATATGGGCGGCCGACGTAACCACCGCGGCGCTCAAGGGGCTGGACTTGGCGCAACCCCCCAGCGTGGCGCAGATCATGGCCGCGGGGCAGTTGGGCGGTGAACTCTACCCGACCCATGCACCGGCCGACACGCCCGCCGCGCAGCAGGCTGGCTGGGAGTTTGCCCGGATCATCGAACGGTGGAACCGGCATGAGTACCGCGAGGCCGTGGAAGCATTCCGCAACTATGCCGCAACGTTTCCCGACAGCCCCTGGCGGGCCGAGGCCCTGCTGCACGTGGGTTGCGACGCCACGTATCATGGCCGGTACACCGAGGCCGAAACCCTGTTTGCGGACATCATTACGGCGACGGAAACATCCAAGGATCCAGGCGCGCGGATGATGTGCAACAAGGCGCGCCAGCGCCTGGCCCTGGTCAAGTACGCCCAAAACAACTTCACGGCCGCCAGCCGCCTGTTTGCGGAAGTGTTCCGGGACAGTCCCGACTGGCGGCTGAAAACCTATGCCGCGCATTGGATCCAACGCCTGTCGCGCTTGTCGCAGAACCGCCAGGCCATGCTCAACTGCGGCCGGCAGGCGCTGGCCGCGATGCTCAAGGCGCGCGACCCGGACTTTGACGCCCGGCAGCTGGCCGCGCGGGCAGGCGCGACCGACCGTGGCCAGGACCTGGACACGCTGGCCCGCCTGGCCGCGGAGTTCGGGTTTGACGTGACCGGCCTGCGGCTGGCCGCGGCCGACCTGCCGCGCCTGCCGCTGCCGGCCATCGTGCACCTGCCCGCCCGGACGGGCGGCGACAGCGGCCATTACTGGCTGCTGGAACAA
The DNA here is from genome assembly GCA_964489425.1 of uncultured Verrucomicrobiota bacterium. GTDB lineage: Bacteria > Verrucomicrobiota > Kiritimatiellia > RZYC01 > CAZAYP01 > CAZAYP01. The sequence goes on from CAZAYP010000019.1 coordinate 11,906, forward strand.
TGCGACGCCCGGACGCTTGAGCTTTTTGATCCCCAGTCGCGCCAGCGCTTCCAACAAACGCCGGCCGAGTTCGTGGCCCAGTGGGACGGCGTGGCCCTCGTGTTGGCCCAAACCGCGGACTTGCCCGGTCAGCGGCTGGCGGCGGCGGCTATGGCGGAGCTCTGGGGCGGCTGTTGCGGCGCGCCCAAGCCGGAAGACAATACCGGGTGCCCGGGCGACAAGTCCGGCCGGCCGCCGCAGAAGAAGCCGGGCTGCTGCAAGGGGTGCGGGGCGCCGGATTGGGACATCAACCTGATTAACCTGAACCTGTATGTTGTGGATGTCCCGCTCTGGTACCACAGCCCGGCCGGCCCGGACATGCGGATGATTCTGTCCTACAACTCCGAGTCCGCGCTGCAGCATTACGAGCCGTTCGGCAACAAGTGGTCGTTCGCGTTCCTGAGCTACCTGGTGGTGGACACGGCCGGCAACGTCACGGTGTTCATGCCCGACGGCCGGCGCGACCAGTACCTGCCCGCCGCGGGCGGCGGCTATGAGCCGCCGTTCCGGGGGCACAACACGCTGACCCGCGTCGCGGAAAATCACTTCACCCTGCGCCTGCCGGACGATTCGGTCTACACGTACCAGATTCCGCCGGGTTCCGGCAGCCAGCAGCCGTTCATGACCGAGATGCGCGACCCGCACGGCCTGGCCATCACCATGGGCTTCAACACCAATGTGCAGCTGGTCACCATCACCGATGCCTTCGGCCGCACCAATGCGCTGGCGTATAACGCGCAGGGGTTGGTCAGCCAGATCGCCGACCCGTTCGGCCGCCGCGCGGGCTTCGAATATGACGGCCAGGAGAATCTCACCAATATCGTGGATATGGCCGGCTACGCCACGGGCCTGACGTACGACAACCTCCGCATGCTCACGTCCATGGGCAACGCGGAGTCGCGGACGCTGATTCTCGTGGAGCCCGCGGACGGGGTGGAAACCGAGGAGAACTTCAACGCGTATCCGCCGCCCGGCGCGCCCATGTGGGAGAACGCCCGCGTGACGGTCACGGATGGCGCGGGCGGCCGCGAAGAGTTTTTCTACTATGCCGGCTGCTACAACGGCGCCTGCGGCGGCATGGTGTGGCACGTGCTGCCGAACGATTACGTGGCCTGGGAAAGCCCCGAGGTGAACAATGACATGCCCACGGTGCCCAAGACCTGGTATTACCTGGGCCTGTTCGGCAACCAGGATTTCGGCGAGATCGTCCAGGCGGACAACCGGTTGGGCGGCCATATCTGGTTCGAGATCGATCCGGACACCGGCGATCGGACGGCGATCGAGGATTCCCTGCATCACAAGTGGCATTTCCAGTACAACAGCCGGAACCTGCCGACCCGGTTCATGGACCCCATGGGCAATGTGACCCGGTTGGGATACGCCACCAATGGCGTTGACCTGGTGTCCATCAGCAATTTTTACGGCGCCGCGCGCATGGCCTACACGCCGCAGCGCGAGCTGGCCGCGGCCGGCGATTTCCTGGCGCAAAGCACCCGGTTCGGCTACAACGAGCTGGGCCAGTTTGCCGCCATCACCAACCCGGCGGGCGACGTGGTGCGGTTCACCTACGACCCGGACCACCGCCTGCAGCAGGTGACGTTGAACGGGCAGCCGTTCAACAGTTACACCTACGACGCGTATGGCCGCATCAGCACGTTCACGGACGCCGCCGGCTGGCCGCGCGGCTACCAGTACAACGGGCTGAACGAGATCACCAATATCCTGTTCCCGGACGGCCGCGGAATCCGGTTCCGCTACTCCGCCTGCTGCCCGCACCAGTTGGAGGAGGTGATCGCCCGGGATGGGCGCCAGGTCCTGTTCCAGTACGACCGGGCGCACCGCCTGACGCGCGTCACCCATCCCGACCAAACCCAGGTGCGCATGGCCTACGACGCCAACGGCAACCTCACCGAGTGGCAGGACCCCAACGGCCGGATTACCCGGTTTTACTACAACAGCGAGAACCTGGTCACCCAGCGCTGGTTCAGCGGCGGCATCGTGCTGGCCTATGACTATAACGAGATGGGCCTGCTGCTCGGCCGCCGCAACGCGCGCGGCACGCGGGTGGATTACCAGTACGATGGCAACTACAACATCAAGGCCGTGGACTACGCCGACGACACGCCGGACGTGTCCAACCAGTACGACCGCGTGAACCGCCTGGTCAAAATCTGGGCCGGCAATCAACTGAAGCGGGAATACACGTACAACGCCAACGGCTGGCTCGTGAATAACGACGGGCCGTTCGCGCTGGACACGTTCACTTACCAGTACGATGCCCTGGGCCGGATCACCAACATGTTCAACCTGCGCGATTATGCCGCCGGCTATGCGTTTAATGCCGCCGAACGCATCGCCGCGGCCTGGTTGGGCACGAATGAGTATGACTTTGCCTACGCCGGCGCCAGCCCCTGGGTGCAGGCCATGACCCGGCCGGACGGCACGATCACGGAAACCGCGCGCGACCCGCTGGGCCGGGTGACCAACCTCCTGACCCGCACCGGCGCGGGCGCCATCGTGCGCCAGTATGCGTACACCTACAGCAGCAACGACTGGCGCCTGGCCATGCGCAGCACCAATGACCCGGCCTACGCGTTCCCGGACAACCAGCGCGTGTTTTATACCTACGACGCCGCCAACCGCATGACCGCCAGCACGCCGCCGCTGACCCAGTATGCCTACGATGCCGACGGCAACATGACCCGCTGGGTTACGCCCTCGGGATTGATCTTCCATGCCACCTATGACGCCGAGAACCGGCTGACCTCGCTGATCTACACCAGCGTGGCCGTGCGCATCACGCATACCTATGATTACGCGGGCGGGTACTTTGTGGCCGAGCAGCAGCGGTACCGGGCGTTGTTGCTGGAAGAGAGCACCAGGTACTTGCGCAGCGGCCGCGCGGTGCTCCAGGAACTGGACCGCTTGGATGCCGTGACGCGCAGCTACCTCTGGGGGCCGGGGCTCACGCCGGCCGGCGGCGTGGGCGGCCTGTTGGCCGTCCAATCGGCCGGCACCAACTATTCCGTGGTGTGCGACGGCGTCGGCAACGTGACCGCCATCCTGGCGCCGGGGCCGCAGGTGGCGGCGGACTACCGCTACGATCCGTTGGGCCGCCTGCTGGCGCGCGGCGGCGGCTTCAGCCAGCCGTACCAGTTCTCCACCAAGCCGTATAATGACATGACCGGCCTGTATGACTTCGGCTACCGGTTCTACGAGCCGGTCAGCGGGCGGTGGCTTAACCGCGATCCGATCCTCGAGAGCGGTGGCGTCAACCTGTACCAATACTCGCTATGCAACCCGATGAACTACGTGGACGAAGACGGCCGCTTCGCGTGGTGGGCCGTAGCCGCGGGCGTCGTCGGCGCGGGCATGGCCGCGTACGAAAACCATGCAGATTTCGCCTGTGGCCGCATCAGCGGGGGGCAATACGCGGCCTTGATCGCCGTCAATGGCGTGGTGGGGGGCGTGTCGGCGCTGGTCCCGGGCTGGGGCGGCGTGGCGGCCGGTGCGGCGTCCGCAGCGCTTGGCGACCTGTTCAAGCAGGCCCTGACCGCCCCCTGCTTGCAGGCCATCAACCCTTACAGCCCCATTTCCTCAGCCGCCATGGGGGCGCTGGGCGGAGTGGTGGGCATGGGCGCGGGGGCCTTCAGCAAGTGGGCCGTCACCGCCAAGTACACGCCCTACATGGAAATGGTCTTGCCCACCCATTATGGACAATCCCCGGACGTGGGTTCGTTCGCCGCCGGGTTCGGGACCTCCTTCTTCTGGAGCGGCACCAGCAAAAAGTACCTGGAACCCACGTTCTGGGGCCTGCCGCCGGACTACGTGGAGTAAGGCCATGAAAATGAATTATCCTTTTCCTGGTTCCGGGCTGAAATGGGTTGCGGCCGTTGGGCTGGCCATTGGACTTGTCGTGTCGGCTGCCCACGGGGATGGCGAGACCTACGATTATGATGCCTTGGGCCGGATCATCACCGTAACCTACAACGATGGCGCGGTGATGGAGTATGTCTATGACAACAACGGCAACCGGCTGGTGAAATCCATCCGCGTGGGCGGCGCCGCCACCAACCATCCGCCGCTGGCCGTAACCCAGCCGGGCATTGCCGACGGCGCCACCAATGTGGCCACTCGCGACCTGGTGGTGGCCTGGACCGGCGTGACCGATCCGGACCCCGGCGACAGCGTCAGCTACGGCCTGTACCTTGGCACCAACGCGGTGCCGCTGCCCGCCTGGAGCGGCTGGGAGACAAACTACACCGTCGAGCGGCTGGCGGCGTTCACCCGCTATTACTGGCGCGTGACCTCGCGCGACAGCCAGAACGCCAGCACCTCCAGCGTGACCTGGTCGTTCGTCACCGGCAACGCCGTGCCGCAGGCCGACTTTGCCGCCAGCCCGCGCTCCACGTGGGTGCCGGCCGAGGTGTTCTTCACCGACACGTCCGTGTCGCCCGACGATCCCATCACGGTCCGGGCCTGGGACTTCAACAATGATGGCCACGTGGACGCCACCAACCAGCACCCGGTGCATGTGTATACCAATGCCGGGTTCTACACCGTGCGCCTGGACGTGCAGGATGAGCACGGCGCCGCGGCGACGATGATCAAAACCAACTATATCGAGGTTTACGACGATTCCGACTACGACGGCATCGTCAATACGTTGGACAATTGTCCCTACACCTACAATCCTGGCCAGCGCGACATGAACACCAATGGCGTCGGCGACGTCTGCGACCCGGACATGGACAGCGACGGCATCCCCAACGACACCGACAACGTGCCGTGGATCCCCAATCCGGATCAGGCGGATTCCGACCACGACGGCTATGGCGATGCCGGCGCCACCAGCCATTGCGTGTGTACCAGCGCCGAGTTGCAGGCCGCGCTGACCGCGGCGGCGACCAACGGGCTGGACGATGTGGTGCACCTGGTCCAAGGCCTGTACCGGGTGCCGGACAACGGTGGCGCGGCGTTTACCTACCGCACCAGCGAATCCAACCAGCTCGTGCTGCTGGGCGGCTACCTGGCCACCGGCTGCGCCGTGCGGGTCACCAATGCCGTGGCCACGATCCTGGATGGGGAGCAGACCCTGGTCAATGGCGATGGCGGCATCCTGAACCTCGTCGCCGAGGCTGACTGGGCGTTTGCCAACCTGGTGCTGGACAGCCTCACGCTGCGCGGCGGCCATGCCTACCACTATGGCGGCGGGGCCTACGCGCACAGCACCTTTGGCGGCATCCAGGCGCGCAACCTGCTGGTGTATTCCAACCTGGCCGTGCAAAGCGGCGGCCTGCTGCTGGAGGCTGTGCACGGCGCCATCGAGGTGGGCAAATGTGTCGTCCAGGACAACACGGCCGACTATTTCGGCGGCGCCTGGCTGCACTCGGCCAACGGCACCATCACCGTGCGCAACAACCTGTTTGCCCGCAATCAAGCCCTGTACTATGGGGGCGGGCTGACCTTTGACGTGGCCTACGGCAGCTCGGTCGTCGAGAACAACACCCTGGTGGCCAATGAAGCCCACGAGCTGTTTGCGCCCGCCTTGTACATGATCATGAAAGATTGCGCGGACGTGCACCTGCGCAATAACATCATCTGGACCAACCTGGCGCCGGACGAGTGGGAGATCGAAGTCGATGATCGCTCGCGTGGCGATGCGTACGCGTGGCACAACGACATCATGCTCTTTGAAACGTTCAAGTTCAAATCGCTGATTGGGAACATCAGCCTGTGGCCCGCGTTCAAGAACCCGGCCGCCGGCGATTACGCGCTGGCCAGCGACTCGCCCTGCATCGATGTGGGCACCAACCAGACCTGGATGGCCACGGCCACGGACCTGGCCGCCCAGGCGCGGGTCATCCACGACATCGTGGACATGGGCGCCTTCGAGTTTAATCCGGCCCTGTCCGGCCTGCGCGCTTTGCCCTGGCTGATGCTGCTGATGGAGTAAGCGGTCATGATCCCGCTGCCCACCGTGCGCGACATAGGAATAATCCTGCTGCTCCTGCTGGTCGCGGGCCGCCCGCTGGTGGCCCAGGATGTGAGCTACCTGGACGATGAAAAAATGCGGGCCAAGCTGCAGAAACACCTGGAGCGCCTTGAGAACCTGGGGCAGGCGGTTCCGCCGAAGGATCTGCAACGTCAACTGGAGCAGGCGCCGCGCGTGGCGAAGGCGGACCTGATCCCGCGCCGCGAGGTGGAACTGCCCCTGCCGCGGTTATACGAGCAGGTGGTCCCCAGCGTCCTGATGATCGGGCGGCTCTACCTGTGTGGTAAATGCGAGCACCGGCATATCGGGGTGGCCTCGGGATTCGTGCTGACCACCAACGGAGTCGCGGCCACCGCGTACCATGTCATGGACCAGGAGGTCGCTGATACCCGGGCCCTGGGCGCCATGACGCGTGACGGACGCTTCTATCCCATTACGGGCGTCGTGGCCGCCCATGCCGCGGAGGACGTGGCGCTCATTCGCCTGGGTGGGGCAGGGGATCTTGTGCCGCTGCCCATGGCGTCCCCGCCGCCGGTGGGGAGCGCGGTCGTGGTGATCAGCCATCCTGAATCCAGCTTTTACGTCATGACCGACGGGATCGTCAGCCGTTACGCGCGCCACGATTGCAAGAAGCATCGGAACGCGCGCTACATGTGTATCACGGCGGATTTTGCCAAGGGCAGCAGCGGGGCGCCGGTGGTGGATCTGATGGGCAACGCCGTGGGATTGGTCACGCGAACCCAGTGCGTCATCCGGGCCTGCGCGCCCAGCGCCACCATCATGGATATGGTTACATCGCCCTGAGCAAGGGCTGAAGGATTGTCATCAGGAGATCTATTCTCGGAACCGCGTCAGGCGCAGCGAGTCAAAGTAAAGCGGCGCGGTGGCGGTTGCCGCGGTGGGGGTGATGATGAAGTACATCCGGGCGATGTCGCGCGGGTCGAGCCTGGACAACGCGGCAAGGTCGAAGAAGATGGGCGCCCAGCCATCCTGGGCGGTTGGCGCCTGGGCCGGAAGGTCTTCGTGGCGTCCCTGGTCGTCTTCCAGGCGGAGTTGGATGGCAGCCTGGCCAAACACCCACAGGGCTACGTGGCGGTAGTAGGAGAAGTCCCGGATATCAAGGTCCGCGACCAGGAGGCTGGCGGTGGCCGGCGTGGTTTCAGTCGCCGGTTGGACCCTCAATGACCGTGCGCCTTCCAGCGCATCGGGCACGGTCTGGATGGTCGCGCCCGGGGTCAGGCTGCGCCAGGCCAGCCGGGTGGGCTGCTTGTCCGATCCGTCGAAATCATCGAGCAAGAACTCATCCTCCTGGGGCTGGTGGGGAACCCGGACGGACAGGTACTGCTGGAACCCGGACCGGCTCAGCGCCTGGTCCTCGCTCTTGATGGCAAAGTAATAGTTTCCGCCCGGGGCGAGGCCGGACACATAAAAGCGTCCCATGCTGGCCGGGATGCGCCGGCCGGCCACGGGGACCAGGTCGGCGGCTTCCTGGAACCGTTCCTCGTCCTTGATGGGCTGGCGGGATGTTTTCAGGAGGTACCGGGCGATGGGCATGGCGCCGGCGGGTGGGGTGGCCGGCGACCAGGAGAGCATGATTTCTCCACGCATGCGCGTGGGCACAGCTTCCAGGTGACCGGGGGTGGGCGGCGGCTTCAGGCTCTGGCGGCGGGTAAAGGTCATGGCATCCAGGTAGACGGTTTCCTCGGCCCGGTCTTCCGGGGCCTGGAACTTGAAGCGGATCCGCTCCGCAGGCAGCGCCGAGAGTACGTCGGCTGGCGGCAACCGAAAGTAGAGATGGCGCCAGCCGTCATCGCCGATCAGCGTGCCGTCTTCCGCCAGGGGCACGGCGGCGCCGGACGCCTCGACCATGTCCACGCGCACGGTCGCATCGCCCAGCATCCACAGCGATAGCCAGGTGTATGCCGCCAGGTCCTGCTGCGCAGGATGGGCCACCAGCGCGGCGGCGGCCTCCGCGCCGCGGGGGATGGTGACGGCCAGGGCGTGCCGCCCCTGCCGGACCTGGTTCGTGGCCAGGCGGATGGCATGGGCCGCGGAAGCCTCCCAGGTGCAGTACGGTGCGGCCGCGCCCGCCGGCTCGCAGTCGTCCAGGACCGCGGTGAAACCGGCCTGGTCCAGCCCCCGGCGCACCTGCGCGTTGCGCATGAACCAGGACCATGGCGTGCCCTGGGCCTGGTTTTCGAGCATGCAGGCCATGAGCCCCAGGTTGACGGACGTGTAATCGTTGCACGACCACGCGCGGCGCGGGCTCAGCGAATCAAAAAAACCGTACCGGCCCCACGCCAGGGCCGCGTGCTGGTCAAACAGCGCGCGCAGCGTGGCGGTTGATTCCCGCGGCAGGAACACCACGGCGCCGGCGAGCGTGGCGGGAACGAGCACGGCATCCTCGAGCACCTGGCCCGTGAGGGGCGGGTACCCGTAGGGCCGGTATCCATGCGGTCCCTCGGCGTCAGAAACGCCCCAAAGTCCGGCCTCGGGGTACACCGCGCGCAGGGTCCATTCGCGGCTGGCGCACAGGGCCAGGAACGAGTTGCGAAAATAGTCGGCATGGCCATCGGATTGGTTGCGCAGGTCCAGCCACACCTGGCTCAGTTCGTGGGCGGCCAGCGGGGGGCACAGGATGAACGGCGCCGGGCCGTTGGTCCACCACTCATAGGTGGCCGCCCATCCGTTATCCCAGCATTCGGGCGGGATGGCGTGATCGGCCGCGCCCAGGGCCAGGATGTACGCCAGGCCGGCGCTCAGATCGCGGCTGGCGCCCAGCGGTTCCGCGGCCGCGAACTCGTGGCGTGGCGACCAGCGCGACAGCAGCTGGCATGGGTTCCCGGCGCGGTTGAGCATCCAGTTCCACTCCACGGCCGCCACCAGGTCCGCGGCCTGGGCGCGCAGGTCCGCTTCTTCGGCCACGTCCGCGTCAAAGTATTCCAGGCAGGTGATGAGACCCGCGGCGAGCATGGCCGTGGCCAGCGTGTCGCCGCCATCGGCCAGGGGATGCTCATAGGGCAGGGGGCTGAGCGTGGCCAGGTCGTAATGCCGCGCCCAGAAGCCATGGAAGCGGGGCAGGGCGGCCACCACGGGGAGCAGGGCGCGCACGCGCCGCGCGGCCTCCTGGCGCGCCACGAGCCCCTGCTCGGCGGCCAGGCAGCTCACCGTGAGCTGGAACCCGCCGCCCGCGGTCGCGAACAACGCGGGGTCTCCACCGCGGCCGCGCACCAGGCCGTTGGTGTGGCATTCCGCGAGGAAAAATTCCATGGCTTTCTGGCTGACCGTGCGCAGCCAGGCGTCGTCTCCGGCGGCCGCCGTGGCGGCCAGGCACAGGCCGGCGATCATGTTCACAATGGCTTTCATGGCTTGGGGTTCCCCCATGGTGTGGACGGCGCCGCCGCGCGGGCGCGGGTCAGTCGACCAGCTTGTTGTCCAGCACGTAGCGCATGAGCTGGGCGTTCGTTTCCAGGTTCATTTTTTTCAAAAGATGGGCGCGGTGGGTGCTGACGGTTTTGACGCTCAGGGTCAAGTCCGCGGCGATCTCGCTCACCGTCTGGCCGCGGCCCAACCGCAGCATGACCTGGCACTCGCGCTCCGACAGGGTCTCGTGCGGGGCGCGCGCGGACGCGGGATTGCGCCACGCCTCGGCCATCTGCTCGGCCACGTTGGCGGTGATGTAGCGGCCGCCGCCGGCCACCCGCCGCACGGCCTTGACCAGCTCGTCCGGGACGCTGGTCTTGGTGACGTAGCCGGCGGCGCCCGAGCGCAGGGCGCGCAAGGCAAACTGCTCTTCGGGGTAGATGCTCAGGATCAGCACCGGGAGCTCCGGCATCTCGGTCTGGATATACTGCAGGGCTTCCAGGCCGGTCATGCCCGGCATGTTGAGGTCCATGACCACCACATCGTAGTTACCCTTGCGCAGCAGGTCGAGGGCCTCCTGGCCGCTGCCGGCCTCGGCGGCCACCACGATCTCGGGATCCTCGGCCAGCACCAGGGTCAAGCCTTTGCGAAATATCGGGTGGTCATCCGCAACCAGGACCCGGATCATGACTGCGCCTCTTCCGGTTGGGGGCCCGGCTGGAACGGGAAAAGAATTCGGACCAAGGTGCCCTGGCCCGGGGTGCTGCTGATTTCGGCCCGGCCATGCAGGAACGCCGCCCGCTCGCGGATTTGAATCAAGCCGAACGAGTTGAGGCTGTGCACGGCTTCCTCGCAGATCCCGCGCCCGTTATCGCGAATCACGAGCTCCAGCTCCGCGGTGCCGGCCGTCAGGCCGACGGCGACCGCGGTGGCCTCGGCATGGCGGGCAATATTGGTCAGCGCTTCCTGCACGATCCGGAAGATCGCCGTGGCCGCTGCCTTGTCGAACTCGGGTTTGACGGACGGCAGCGCGAGCTGGCAGGGGATATGGGTCCGCTGGGCGAAATCCCGGGTGAGCCACTCCAGGGCTTCGGGCAGCGACAGCGATGCCAGCACGCTGGGCTTCAGTTCCCGGGAGATGTCCTGCAGGCCGGCGGTGATGTCGTCCACGAGGTTGCGGATGGCCTGGAGCCGCGGTTGGGCCTCCTCCTGCTTGAGGTGGCTTTGCAGCCAACTGGCTTCGATCTTGAGCGCCGCCAGGAGCTGGCCGACGTCGTCATGCAGGCGGCACGCGAGCCGCGCGCACTCGTCTTCGCGCACGTTCTGGAGGTGCATGGAAAGCCGGCGCAGCTCCTCGCGCGAATGCCGCAACCCGTTTTCCGCCTCCTTGCGGTCGGTCTCGTCGAAGCCGGCCCCCAGCACCATGGGCGGCCGGTCCGGGGCGTCCTGGATGCTGCGGGCGTGGACGCGCATCCAGCGGATGGTCTTGTCCTTGCGGACGAGCCGGTTTTCGACGCTGGTGGCGGTGTTGGGGTTGCGGATGATGGCGGCGGCCGCCTGCTGCAGCGCCGGGAGATCCTCGGGATGAATGATGGTTTTCCAGAAGTCCGGTTGCTGCATGAGCTCCGCTTCCGTGTACCCGGTGATGGCCTGCACCGCGCCGCGCACAAAGGCCGGCCGCAGGTCCTGGTCGGCTTGGAACGCCAGGCCCTGGAAATGCTCCACAAAGAAGCGGTCCCGGGCGTCGGCTTCCCGCAGCCGGCGCGTGGCCTGGGCGAGGGATTGCAGCATGTTGTTGATATCCTGGGCGAGATGGCTGAGCTCGTCGCGGCCCGTGAGCTTGATCTCGGACGAGAAATCCCCCAGGCGCGCCACGCGGCCCGCCTTGGCGCCCAGTTCGCGCAGCCGCTTGAGCACGTGCCGTTCCAGCAGGGCCAGCACCAGGATGGCCAGCGCCAGCGCAAACGCCGCAATCACCAGGCTCAGCCGGTTCAGCAGCTGCAAGCCCTGGGCGTAGCTGTCCCGGGGTTGGGTGGTGGCAAGAAAAAAGGCCGGCTGGCCAAAGACGTCGGTGGTCAGGCGGTAGGCGCTGATCGTGCCCGGCTCGGAGATCTGGGTCAGAAACGGGTTGGCCGGCGCCTCGGGATTGCGCAGGATCTCGTTCAGCACCAGCCACAGGAAGTGGTAGCGCGTGCGCAGGCGCGGGTCGTTGATCCGGAGGATGTCGAGGTCGAACTGGGCCATGCTGCTGAAGCGTTCCAGCAGGGACGGGTCAAGGTACCGGCCCATGACCAGCGTGCCGCGGACGGGCCCGCCGTCGTGGCTGTCCAGCACCGGCCGGGCACTGACCAGCAACGGATTCTCGGGGAGCATGACGATGCCGCTGACAATATTGGACCCGCCGCCCCGCCGCACCAGCAGCGAGTCCGGGGCGAGCAGTTTATTAAGTTCCAGCGTCAGCGGGGTGCTTTTTTTGGCCGCCGGGTCGAACGCCTTGCTGTAGACCAGCTCGCCCTGTTCATTAAAGAACGCCATCAGGTTCAAATGCATGCCGACGAAGGTGGCATCCATCAGGTTGGCGGCCTCGAACTGGGGATTGGTCCCGGCCACGAAGGCACAGGTATCGTCCCAGCAGGCCCAGTCATAGTTGACGCTGTTGAGGTCGGCCACCTGGGCTTCCAGGATATGCGCCGCGCGCTGCATGTCCCGCTTGAGGTAGTCGCGCTCGACCTTGGAGAAATGCCGCGCGAGATCCACGCGCAGGGTGAAGTAAAAAACCACGAACAGCAGGACAAACACCACGCTCAACCCTATAATGAATTTGCTGTACAACTTCATGTGCCGGCCGTTGATCCTTGTGTGCCGCCGCTTTCCTATACCCGACCATTCATGATACGTTGAAGGTGCTCTATGCGCAATCCTCTTGCGGGTGTATTTTGTTGAACATGAAGCACTGCCGTCACGGCATGCCGGGTATGATTGGTCGGGTGCTGGCCCGGCTGGGGTGGCTGGCGCCTTGGGTTGCCGGCTGCGCCGCCATGGCCGAGACCAACTACGTGCGCGCCGGCAACGCCGGGGCGACGGCGCCCTACACCAACTGGTCCATGGCCGCGGCTGCCATCCAGGAGGCTGTGGATGCCGCCGCGGTTGGCAACCTGGTGCTCGTGAGCAACGGCGTGTATGCCACGGGCGGCCGGGCCGTGGCCGGCGGGTTGACGAACCGTGTGATGTTGGACAAGGCGGTCACCCTGCGCAGCGTGAATGGGGCGGCGGCCACGTGGATTGTGGGTCAGGCCGGCGCCGGCGGCGTGCCGGGCACCGGCGCGGTGCGCTGCCTGTACCTCGCCCACGGCGCGGTAGTCGCGGGCTTCACGCTCAGCCGCGGTCACACGTTGCGGACTGGGCCGTATACCAACGATTCCGGCGGCGCGGCTTGGTGCGCCGGCCCGGACGCGGTGATCTCCAACTGTGTGGTCGTGTCCAACCAGTGCTGGGCTTTCGGCGGCGGGGTGTACCAGGGAACCGTGGTGGACACCGTGTTGGCCGCGAACCGGGCCGCCAACGGGTGGGGCGGCGGCGCCTACGCCGCGGTGCTGCGCGGGTGCCAGGTGGCCGCCAACTGGAGCTATGCCGGCGGCGGTGTCTATGAGTCCACGCTGGACGACTGCACGGTGAGCGGCAACTGGAGCATCGATGGCGGGGGCGCCCACGACAGCCTGCTGCGCCGTTGCGTGGTGCGCGGCAACACGGCCGACAACGGCGGTGGCGGCGGCAAGGATTGTGCTTTCTACAACTGCCTGCTGGCGGATAACGCCGGCCCGTTCGGCGGCGGCGGCGCCTGGGCCTCGGTGCTGTACAACTGCACGGTGGCGGGCAATGCCGCGACCAGCACGGTCGGGATCGGCGGGTACGGCGGTGGGGTGTACGAAGGCCAGGCGAGCAACTCGGTGGTGTATTACAACCGGGCTTTTGTCTCCGACAACTGGGATGCCGCCAACCTTGCGTTCTGTTGCACCCAGCCGCTGCCGGCGGGGTCCGGCCACGTCACGAACAGTCCCGGGTTCGTGTCGCGCGCCGGCGGCAATTACCGGCTGTTGTCCAACTCGCCCTGCATCAACCGCGGCACCAACCAGGCGTGGATGGCCGGCCAGGCCGACCTGGACCGCACCGCCCGGATCGTGGCCGGGATCGTGGACCTGGGCGCCTACGAATACCACGGCGCGAGCAATCCCTGGGGCATACCTGACACTTGGTGTGTGCAGAACCTCGGGGCCGTGTCCAACCTGACCGCCACCTCGGACGTGGATGGTGAAGGGTTCGTGGACCGCTTCGAGTACTTCGCCGCCACGGATCCGACCAACGCCGCGTCTTACCTTGGCATGCAGCCGCCGCCCGCCAGTGGCCACCCCGCGACCGGCAGCGGCCTCGTGGTCCAGTGGCAGAGCGTCACCGGCAAAACGTATTCCCTGGCGCGGGCCGCCAGTCTCGGCGGGTGGGGGCCTTTCAGCGTGCTGCGCACCAACCTCGCCGGGGCCATGGGCGCCACGGTGTACACGGATGCCACGGCCACGGCTTCAGGCCCCTGGTTTTACCGGGTCGAGGTAAATCCATAGCCGCGGCTGGGGTGGCGCTGCGGAAAAGCGGGCCGTCGCCTGCGCTGCGTTACCGGGCCTCGATCCGGTAGAAACCGGTCGCGGCGTCGGTGCGGTCGGTCCAGGCATTCACTGGCGGGGTGGCTGTCAGGCCCAGCGCGGCGGGCACGTAGGGGCCACGCAGCGTTGGCGCCCGCATGACGTCGTACACTTCCGTTGCGCGGCTCAACCACTGGATGACCAGTCCCGAGGGGGTGGCCACGAGGTTGTTCAGCCGCGGCGTCCAGATCGACCGCTCAAACGGGCCGTATTCCTTGATCTTCCCGGTGGTTTCGTATTCCACCAGCTTGTAGAGGTGCGTGCCGTCCGGCGCGGCCCCGGGATCCGCCACGCAGTAGCTTGCGCCCATGCCACCATTGGGCCAGCCAGCGGACGGAATCATGGCGTCGTTCACCTTGGTCCAGGTCCCGGCCGCCATGCGATACACATCAAACCCGAGCGTGTCGGTTTCCGAGGCGGTCTGCCAGCAGACGTTGATTTGCCCGTTCTCCTCGCGCATGGAGAAGTCAAACAGGACTACGCTGGCGGGCGGGCCGTCGTAGGTGAACGCGTTGGTGGCCAGGGATTCACCGAAACTGGTGGAACATACCCGCACCGGGCCGTTGGACCGGCCGTACCCGGCATTGCCCGCGAAGACCACCACCTGGGTGGCGCCATAGACCGTGATGTTGCTGGCCAGCACGCCGCACAACGTCACGTTGGTCACATCCACACCGTCCGACAGGTTGGTGCCGCTGATGGCCACCGCGTAGCCGCCGCTCGACAGCCCCAGGGTGGGCGTGACCGCCACGATGCCGCCGGGGAAGTTCACCCAGTAGGCATTGGTCAGGTTGGCGTCGCCCAGGTCCGACGTCTGGATGACGATATCCTTGAACCCGGCCTCGCCCAGCGCCGGGATGGTCACGGTGGCCCAGTTGTCGCCAAACGCAGACGGCGTCACGGCCGTGCCGCCCACCAGCAGGTTGGTGATGGCGCCAAACAGGCCGTTGGTGATGACCACCGAGTTGCCGCCGGCAAACGGCCCGGCGTACATCGACAGGGCGTACACGTGGAACGTGTTGGTGATGTCGGCGGCCGCGTTCCAGTTGTCATCGCCCGCCTGCGCGAGCTGGATGCCGGCCATGCCCACCGCGCTGAACGCGAGGTTGGTATTGTCGGCCAACAACACCGGCCCGCGGTTGGTGGCGAAGCTCACGGTCAAGCCGCTCTGGGCGTTGGCCGCCAGGCCCAGCACGTTGGTGACCTTCTGCGCGCCCAGCAGCGCGAACTCGATGGCCTGGTCCGCCTTGGCGCAGGCTACGGTGGACGTGACGACCTGGGCGGCATAGGTGTCATCCGCCGCCTTGGTGGCGGTGACCACCACGGTCCCGGTGCCGGCATTGATCTGCAGCCAGGTATCGTTGAAGATCGATCCACCGCCCGACACCACGCCATAGGTCAGCGAGCCGTTGCCGGACCCGCCCTCGGCGGACAGTTCCTGCAGCGTGGCGTACACCTGGGGCGTGGCCGTGGTGAAGATCATCGATTCCTGGTTCAGCTTGGTCACCGTAAAGATGTTGGTCACCTCGGGCGCGGCCGTGAAGTTCTCGTTGCCCGCCTGGTTGGCCAGGAGCGTGATGGTGCCGGCCGCCGTGAACGAGAGGTTGGTGCCGTCGTCCAACTGGCCTGGCCCATCCGCCAGCGCGAAGGCCACCGTGAGCCCGCTGGACGCCGTGGCCGCCAGCCCCAGCCGGTTGGTCAGCTCTTGCGCCGGGATCTGGGCGAAGGTGATGGTCTGGGTATTCGCCGCGCACACGACCACGGCCGTGGCGTTGACGCTATCGAACCGATCCTCGGCCGCCTTGGTCACCACCACCTCGACCGATCCCGTGCCGGCCAGGATGGACAGGTTGGACCCGCCCACGATCTCGCCGGCGCCCCAGTTCACGGCATAGGCAACCGTGCCCGAGCCGGAGCCGCCGGTGAACGAGAGGGCATTGGTCGTGCCATACACCTGCGGGCTGGCCGGGGCGAAGCTGATGGGATTTTGCGCCGCAAGGCTGACCAGGAACAGGTTCGTGACCGAAGGCGCCGCGCCGAAGTAGTCGTCGCCCGCCTGGTGGGCAACGGCCGCGACCACGCCCGTGCCGGTGAAGAGCAGGTTGCTCGAAGCCGACAGGGTCGCGGGGCCGCTGGCCACGGCAAAAGTCACGCCGAGCCCGCTGGACGCCGTGGCCGCCAGGGTCGCGACGTTGGAGGCCACCTGGTCCTGCACGGGTGGGAAGGTGATGGATTGCGCCGCCTTGGCGCAGGTCACGTTGGCGGTCACAGTGCAGGCCGTGTACTTGTCGTCCGCCGCCTGCGTGGCGGTCACCACGACCGTGCCGGTGCCGGTGTTCACCGCCAGCTTATCGCCGTCCACGATCGCGCCGCCGCCGGACAGCACGGCAAAGCTGACCGTGCCGGTGCCCGCGCCACCGAACGTGGCCAGCCCGTTGGTGGTGCCGGCCGCCTGGGGTGTCAACGGATCGAAAAACACCGCCGGATCCTGCGGCGACTTGGCCACGACGATGCTCTGCGTGACAGAGGGCGCCGGGCTCCAGTTGTCATCGCCGATCTGGTCGGCGCGCACCACCACGGTCCCATCCTCCGAATAGACCAGGTTGGGGCCGGACAGCGTGGCCGGGCCGGACAATATGGCAAAACCCACGATGAGGCTGCTCGAGGCGCTGGCCACCAGCGGCGTGTTGCTGACCGTGACCTGCGGCCCGGGGTTGGGGAACGAGATCGTTTGGGCCGCGCGCGCGCATTCGACCACGGCCGTGGCGGTTTGGGCGGTATAGTAATCGTCTTCCGCCCGGGTCACCTGCACGGTCACCGAGCCCGTGCCGGCGAGCAGGGACAGCACATCGCCCACGACATTCCCGGGGCCGCCGAGCAGGTCGTAGGAAAGGGCGCCGGACCCGGAACCTCCGGAGGCCGTCAGGGTCTGGTTGGACCCGTACGTCTGCGGCGTGGTCGGGCTGAAGCTCAGCGCGGCCTGGTCGGCTTTGCTCACGGTGAACGCGTTGGTGACCAGCGGGGCGGCGGCGTAGTCGGTATCGCCGGTCTGCGAGGCCAGGATCCGCACCGTGCCCGCGCCGGTGAAGGCAAGGTTGGTGCCGTCAGCCAGGGTCGCCGGCCCGCTCCACACGCTGAACTCAACGGGCAGGGCGGACGACGCCGTGGCGGCCAGGCCGACCACGTTGGTGGTCAGTTGGTTGGAAATCGCGCCAAAGGTGATGGTTTGCGCGGCCGGCGCGACCGCCAGTTCAAACAGCAGGTCCACCGGCGAGTTGACGGCATTGGTGGACGTGATCGTGTTGGTGGCCACGTACACGCCCGCGCCCAGGCCGGAGTTGAAGACCGTGCCCGTGGTCGGCTGGATCGCCTCGCCGGCGATTTCGCCCGCATCCAGACTCAGCGCCAGCCAATCCGCGGCCCCAGCGTCATAGGCGACAATATTAGTGTAATTGAAGGCCACCGATCCCTTGTTGGTCAGAATATAGACATCCACCGCGGGGGCCGGGCCGCCATAGGTGGCGCTGTAGCTGACGCGCGAGCGGTCCAGCCCGATTTCGCCGGCCTTGATGCCCACGGCGCCGGCATTGATCCGGAACGGCGAGGTGGCGGAGTTGTTGGTCAGGGCCAACGTCACGGAGTAGGCGCCCAGCGTCAACGGCAGGTAGTGCAGGGTGAAGTTGGACGCCGTGCCCGAGGTCACGGTCGCCGGCAGGTTGCTGACGATGAAGGCGTCCGCCCCCTGACCAGTTAGCCCAGACCCGGCGATCACCAGTTCGGTCTGGCCGCGGTTGGTGATGGCCAGGGTCACCGCGACTGCCACGCCGGTGTTGACCAGGCCAAAGTCCGTGCCAATGGCCGTGTCAGGCGCGGTGTCATCCGCGTAGGTGTTACCGTCGGCGCCCACGAGGGCGATGCGCGGATCGATCACGGTCCCGGCCACGTTGACGATGTACGGCGTATTGGTCGAGTTGTTCACGAACGCCACCTCGGCGGTGTGCACGCCTACGGCCGAGGCCGCGAACGTGACCAGCAACTCGGCCGACCGCTGCGGCGGCACGCTGGCCGGCGGCTCCACGCTGAACTGGCCGGCGCCGGCGCCGTTGGTGACCCAGGCCAGCGTCAACTCGGCGTTGCCCGCGTTGGTAACCAGCAGGCGGTGCATGGCTGAGCCGCGCAACTGGCGCAAAACCGCGCCTCCACCGAGCCGGTAGGTTCCAAAGTCGGTCCCGGCGTCAAAGTCCACGGCCGCGTGGCTGGCCACGGCCGCGCCGTTGGTGCCGAGAACTTCCATGCGCGGATCCGCGGCGTTGCCCAGCAGGTTGAAGGTGAAGGGCGACCCGATGGTGTTATCCGTGACGACCACGGCCGCGGTGTGCGGGCCGGCCGTGACCGGGGCAAACACCACCTTGAACTCCGCCACGGCGCCCGCGACCAGCGCGGTCGGGAACTCGACCAGCGCGAACGCGGCCGCGCCATTGGTCACCACGCTTTGCGGCAGCCAGGTGGCGCTGCCGGCGTTGGTGATGGCAAAGACGTTGGTTGCGGCGCTGTAGGCATAAATCGTGCCAAAATCGTTGCCATTGGTCACGGCCGCGTCCTGGTTGTTGGTGATGGCGGCGCCGTACCCATCGCGCCAGACCGTGTCCGGCCCCAGCACGTTGAACCGGTTGGTGACCGGCGTCGCGGGATCAAACGTGGCGTTGCCGCCCTGGGACGCCACCACCACCACCTCGCCGAGGCCGCTGAACGTCACGTTGGAGCCGCCGCTCAGCGCAGCCGGCCCGCTTTCAACCGCGAAGCTCACCGGCAGCCCGGAATCCGCCGTGGCCGTCAGCACGAGCAGGTTGGTACAGTACAGATCGCTGATGGCCGGGAAGGTGATGGCCTGGCTGGCCTTGCCGAGCAGCACCAGGCCGGTGGCGCTGATGCTCGAGTAGCAGGTATCGGCCGCCTTGGTGGCCAGCACGGTGATCTGGCCCACGCCGCCGGTGGCGGTGAGCTTGTCGCCGCCCACGATCGCGCCGGGGCCGCCGAGCACCGTGTAGGACACCGCGCCCGCGCCGGACCCGCCGGTGGTGGTGAGCAGGTTGGTCTCGCCATAGCCCATGGGGCTGGTGGGGTTGAACACCAGCGCCGCCTGGGCGATCCTGGCCAGGGCCACGCGGCCCTTGGCGGACGCCTCGGCAAAAAAGTCGTCCGCGGCCTTGATGGCGAGCACCATGACCTCGCCAGTGCCGGCCAGGGCGTGGAGCTTGTTGCCGCCCACGATCTCGCCCGCGCCGGAACTGATGGCGAAGCTGAAGGTGCCGGTGCCGGACCCGCCGGTGGCCGAAAGGGTGTTGGTGGCATTGTAGTTCAGGGGCGTGTCCGGCGTGAACGCGATGCCAAGCTGCGAGGCCTTGACCACAACGATGGCATTGGTCACGTCCGCGGCCGCGGCATAGTCCGTGTCCCCGGTCTGGGAGGCGCGGACCAGGACCTGGCCGCTGGTCGTGTAGGAGAGGTTGGTGCCGCCAGCAATACTGCCCGGGCCGGACACCACCGCGAAACTCACGGGCAGCCCGCTGGACGCCGTGGCGGCCAGGCGGGTGACGTTGGTGGCGGACTGCTGGCCGATGGCCGGGAACGTGATGGTCTGCAGCCGCTTGTTGGCGTCGCCGGCCACGTTCAGGACAAACGGCGAGTTGGGCGCGTTGTGCGCGATATCGAACCGGGCCGTGTAGGTTTGCAGGGCCGGCGGCGCAAAGATGATTTGGAACGATGCCGTGGCGCCCGGCAGGATCGAGGATGGCCTGTTGGCCATGCGGAACGCCGTGGCGCCGCTGCCGTTGCTGGTCACCCCGCTGATGGTCAGGGTCTGGTTGCCGGAGTTGGTGATGGAGAACGTGTTGGTCATGGCGCCGCCCCAGCGGACCGTACCGAAATCCGAGCCCTTGTCCGCGCTCACGGCCTCGCCGCTGGCGAGTTGCGCGCTATTGGTGCCGAACACCTGGATGGCCGGCCCGTTGTACGTGAACCCGTTGGCCTTGATGGTCTGCCCGATGCTCGTGGAATACACGATCACGTCGCCCAGGCCGGCCACGGTGGCCGCGCCGGCAGTGACCACGATTTGCGTGGGCGTGGCATTGTTGATGCTCGTGACCGCATTCCCGCAGATCGTTACATTGGTCACGTCGCTGCCGGTGCAGAGGTTGGTGCCGCTGATCGTGACCGTGAACCCGCCGGCCACCGGCCCCATGGCGGGATCCACGCCCGTGCCGGCGCCGGACGACCACTTGGCCACATACCAGCAGTTGGACCCATCCGCCAGCTTGAATAAGCCGCCGACATAGACGGAGCTGTCGTTGGTATCCGTGGCCAGGGTCTGGACAGTGTCGCTCATGCCGCGTCCCAGGGCTGACCACTTGGCGCCGTCCCACTTGGCGATGCGGTTGGCGCCCACACCATCCGGGCCATACCCATTGGCATTGGTGAACGTACCGCCCGCATACAAGGCGCCGTCCTTGTCAAACCTCAGCGAGATCACCCAGTTGTTGAAATCGACTCGGCCGGGAGAGATGTTGGTCCAGGCCTGGCCGTCCCACTTGGCGATATACTGCACGCCGATCTTGGTGCCATCCATGGCCACGGTGTTGGTGAACCACCCGCCCGCGAACAGCACGCCGTTGGCAGACATGGCCAGGCAGCTGACCCGGCTGCCGAACCCGCGCGCCATGTTGGTCCAGTTGCGCCCATCCCAGCGCGAGATATAGTTCATGTGCCGGGACTGGCTCAGCGGGTGATGATTGGTGAACGCACCGCCCACGTAAATCGTATCGTTGGTGGTCAACTGGATGGCGGCGACCGTATTGTTGAACCCCTGGGCCATGTTGGTCCAGGCGGACCCGTTCCACTTGGCGATGAAGTGCAGGCCGACGGCGTTGCCCGGCCCCGCGTTGGTGAAGTAGCCGCCGGCAATGACGTGGCCATTGGTCTGGACCGCGATGGCATTCAAGTAACCATTGACATTCTGGCTGAAATACAGGCCTTGGCCCATGGCGGTCCAGTTGGTGCCGTTCCACCTGGCGATGGCCTTGCAGTTGGTGCCGCCGATGTTGGTAAAGTAGCCGCCACAATAGACCACGCTGTTCAACCACGGCATCAGGCAGTTGGCATTGGCGAACTGGACTACGCCGGCGCCCATGCTGGTCCACCGGGTGCCGTCATACTGGGCCACGCGGAAACAGTTGGAGCCGCCGGCATTGGTGAACGCGCCGGCCGCGTACAAAATGCCGTTCCATCCCATGGCCAGGCCGTAAACCGTACTTTGCATGCCCACGGCATTAATCTGGCCGGGAACCAGCTTGTCGCCCAGGCTTGCCCAGGTCGAGGAACCGAACAGGCTGAAGATCGCGCCGGCCGCGTTGTATATGTAGGCGCCGAACAGAGTGTTCGGCCCGACGCTGGCGGATTGGACAATCACGTCCCTGAGCCCCGCGGACGAACCCGGCGGCACGCGCACGGTCACCCAGTTGGCGCCCTGCGCAATAATATTGGTGGTGGCCACGCCGCCGAACACCAGGTTGGTGATGTCCGTGCCGTTGCCCAGCACGCCGTTGGTGATGGTGACGATGTTGCCGCCAGCCAGCGGACCGGTATTGGTGGAAAGCCCGAAACACGAACCTTCGTAATTAATCTTGTAGACCTGGTTGGGCGTATCGTTGCTGATGATCAGGAAGGCGGTGTAAAGCCCGATGGCGTTGGCCTGGTACACCACGGTGAAGTTGCTCACCGCGCCGGCCGACACCTTGGGCGGGATGCCGCGCACCTGGAACTTGCCGGCGTCCGCGCCGTTGGTCTGGTGCGACAGGATCGTCAGCACCGCCGTGCCGCCGTTGGTGATGGCAAACCGGTTGGTGAGCGCCACGCCCGGGCTCACGGAGCGGAACCGCGTGCCGTTGGCCGAGGACACCGCCGTGTCGCTGTCGATCACCGCGTTGTTGGTGCCCAGCACCTTCATCAGCGCCACCACGCCCGTGCCGGCCAGGTTGAAGGAGTACAACGTCACGGATGAGTTGTTGCTGAGGGTCAGGCTGGCGGCATAGCCGGTGTTCGTCGGCGGTTGGAACACGACCATGAAGTTGGACCGGGTCCCCGCGGCCACGCTGGCCGGCAGGCCCGCCACGCGGAAGGCCGGCGCGCCGGCGCCGTTGGTGGTCCACGAGTAGATGCTGACCGCCTGCAGGCCGGAGTTGGTGATCGCCAGCACGTTGGTGCGCGCCGAGCCCAGGCTGAGCGCGCCGAAATCCGTGCCCTTGTCCATGCTGGCGGCTTCGTTGGTCGCGATCAGGGCGCCATTGGTGCCGACCACGCTGATGACGGGCGTCATCGGCGTGCCCCAGACCAGCACGTCGTCCACGCAAACCCCATAGCCCCATTTCGCGATACCCTCGAAGGCCAGGTAGTAGTTGGTGCTCGGGAAGGGCAAGTCCAGCGTTCGTTCCGTCCAGGCGGCTACATTGGCAGTGTACTCCGCCAGCTGCACCCAGCCGGCCACCGATGACGTGCGGTAATACACGCGCATATAGTCCTGGTCGCCGCTCCAGTCCACCTGGGCGTGCCAGAAATTGACCTGGACGTTGGTCTGGCCGGCCAGGTTGAGCGCGGGGGTGATCAACTGGTTGGTGTTGGCGTTGCGCTGATTGTAAAAGAGCAGCGCATTGTAGGTGCCGCCATGAGCCGCGGCCGGTTGTCCGCTGTTGCCGCCGTTTGACGGTGTCCATTCGGTCGTGCCGCCGACAATCACCCGCGACCAGTTCGTGGGCGCCTGCACCCAGGAACCCTCGAACCGCTCCACCAAGCTCGTGACGGTCGCGGCATTAGCGCTGGTCATGGAAATCAGGACCGCAACGCCAAGGATGCCGGACCGGAAGCAATTTCGCACATTAAGTTTATTCATCATGGTCACCTTGCCGCGCCACATGCGCCGTTAAACAACCTGATAGTATCACTAATAAGACGCAATTTAACCAACCCGGGCAATCAGGTGGAAGATCTAATATTGGGTATATAGTGGGTATATGGTGGGTAGTTGCCGGAGGCCGGATTGGGTCCCACCGGCGAGTTTCCAAACCTTGGAAAATATCGATCCGGTTTTTCCAAACATTGGAAAAAACCCGCACTCTTTTTCCAAACATTGGAAAACCGACCCCGCACGGCCTCGGCGGCAGGCTGTTCCGCTGGGCGTGATCTACTCCAGCAGCAGCAATTCCCAGCCGCTGCTCCCGCTCGGCGGCCCGCCCAAGGTGCCGTCGGCGTTGATCCGCTGGATCTTGATGGCGTTGGTGCCGCCGTAGGTGCCTTCCCAGGCGATGATCGCGCCGCCGCTCTGATCGGCCACCAGGCGGGGGTCGGACCCGGTGCCCGCGCGTCCCACATGGACGCCATTGGGGGTCCATTGAACTTGCCCGTTGGCGTTGATTTTCTGGGCCACGATCCAGTCGTCCATCCGGTCTGAACGCCAGGCCACGATATAATGGTCATCCGAGGTTTTGACGATATGCTGGTGGTCGTCGTCATCGCCGAGGTAGCTGAGTTGCACCCCGCCCCAGGACCAGGTCGACTGGCCAAACGAGTTGATCCGCTGGACATAAACATCTGTATTGGCCTGGTAGGCGATCACCACGCAACCGGTGCCGTCGGCGACCAGGCAGGGCGCGAATTGCGGCGGGGCGCTGGTGGCCACGAGGATCCCCACGGACGACCACAAGCATTCGCCGTTGGTGGAGATGCGCTGGGCACAGATCCTGAACCCGGAACCGCGGTTTTCTTCCCAGGCGACAAACAGGTTCCGGCTGCTGTCGCGGGCAATCGCGGCGTTCCACTGCGGATTGGTGCTCAGGCAGACCTGGACCCCGTTGCTGGACCAGGGCCAGGGCGCGCTGCCGTAGGCGTTAAGCTGCTGCACGAAGATCTGCGGGGTGCTCACCACGCCGTACCACACCCGGCGCGTCCACGCCAGGAAGGCCCCGCAATCGCCATTCGGCAGCAGCAGCAACGGGCTGTTCGCGGTATTGCTGGCCGCCGGCACGCCGTTCCAGGGCGGGCCCCAAGTGGCCGAGCCGTTGACGTCCACCCGCCGGGCGTACGGGCGCCAGTCGCCGTTGCGGTAGTCGGTCCAGGCCACGATCGCGCCCCCGGAGCCGTCGCTGACGATCTGGAGGCTGCTCATGCCGTTGGTCGTGTTGCCGGCGGTCACGCCATTGGTCGACCATGTGGCGGGGATCACCCCCGGCGTCGACACGCGCTGCACCCTGACTTGGTAGCCGTACATGTTGTTGTACCAACTGCGCCAGCCCACCAGGCAGTTGCCCACCGTGCTGGAACTCAGGACGACATCGTATTGCGAGGTGGCTTGGCCGGTAACTTTGACGGCGCCCAGCGGCCAGACCAGTTCGCCCTGGGCATTGTACTGCTGGATTTGGGCGCGGTAATCCATCATGCCCAAGGTGCGCGCCTGCTTCCAGCACAGGAACGCGCCACCGCGGCCGTCCGCGCACAAGTCCACGCTGGCGTAGGTGTTGGTGGTGGAAGAGACCACCACGGTGTTGTTGCTGGGGTCGCGGCTCCAGCCCGCGCCGGCCCATTGAGCCGAGCAGCCCAGCAGCAGCGTTGCGAAACTCTTCACCGTTGCATGTCGCATGGCAGCCTCCATCCGTTGTGTTGCGCATGAGTTATGTGCCGCACCCGCCGGATCACTCCAGCAGCAGCAGCTCCCAGCCTGCGCTCCCTGCGGCCGAGCCGCCCAGGCTGCCGTCGGCGTTGATCCGCTGGATCTTGATGGCGTTGGTGCCGCCGTAGGTGCCTTCCCAGGCGATGATCGCGCCGCCGCTTTTATCCGCTGTCACGCGGGGATCGGAGCCGGCATCCGCGCGGCCCACGTTGATGCCGTTGGGGGTCCACTGAACTTGCCCGGCGGCGTTGATTTTCTGGGCCACGATCCAGTCATCGCCCCGATCCGAGCGCCAGACCACGATGTAATCGCCGGCCGAGGTGGCGACGATTTTCTGGTGGTCGTCGTAGTTTCCCAAGGCGCTGAGTTGCACGCCCCCCAGGCCCCAGGTCGGTTGGCCAAACGAGTTCATGCGTTGGATATACAAATCCGTATTGGCCTGGTAGGCGACGATCACGGTGCCGGTGCCGTCGGCCAGCAGGCAAGGGAAGGATTGGGGGGGGGCACTGGTGGCCACGAGGACCCCCACGGAAGACCACAAGCATTCCCCGTTGGTGGTGATGCGCTGGGCATAGATGGCTGACCCGGATCCGCGGTTTTCGTCCCAGGCCACAAAAGCGTTGCGGGAGCTGTCGATCGCCATCGCGGCGTTCCCCTGGACGTTGGTGGTCCAGCCGACCTGCACGCCGTTGCTGGGCCACATGGTGGCGCCGTAGGCGTTGAGCTGCTGGGCAAAGATCTGATGCGTAAACGTGGATCCGTAGCGCGGGTATCGGGCCCAGGTAAGCAGCGCCCCACTATGGCCATTGGCGATCATTCTTGGCTCATAAACCGCGTTGGTGGAAAAAGGCATGCCGGACCACGGCGGTCCCCAGGCGATTGTGCCGTTGACATCCACGCGCCGCGCGAATCCGCGCCAGTCGCCCATCCGCAGGTCGCACCAGCCTACGATGGCGCCGCCAGACCCGTCGCTGACCACCATCACGCTGGTCTTGTTGCTGAACGTGGCGTTGACATTGACGCCATTGGACGGCCAAAACGCGGGGATTTGCCCCGGGGACTGGATCCGCTGGACGTAGGCGTCGGACCCGACGCTGCTGGGGACGATCCAGGCCACCAGGCAATTGTCAACAATGCTGGGGCTGAGGGCCACCTCGAGTTGCGACGAGGTCAACCCGGTGATCGGGAGCGCGCCCAGTGGCCACACCAGTTCGCCGTTGGCATTGATTTGCTGGACCTGGGCGCGGTAATACGTCAGGCCCGACGAGCGGGTTTGCTTCCAGGCCAGGAACGCGCCGCCGCGGCCGTCCGCGCACAAGTCCACGCTGGAGTAGGTGTTGGTCATGCTCTGCACGATCACCGTGTTGTTGCTGGGGTCGCGACTCCAGCCGGCATGAAGGGCCGAGGTCGTCCCGGCCATGAGGATCGCCAGGATCAGGCTGTGGGTGGGTTGGTTCATCTGTGAAATCATCCTTTCTTGTATGGTATTACTTGCGTTTTTCCAACAGGGCTTCGGCCACGCGGCGGCCGGCTTCGCGGTACAGTTTGGGCGTCAGGGCCGTGGCCCCGGCCGTGGCAAACGGCACCGCCAGCGTGAGCGCGCACACGCCGGCCTTGCACGCCGCCCAGGTGGCAAAGTCGTCGTTGCTCGCCGGCGCCGGCCGCGGCCGCAGGAAGTCCTGGGCCGCGTAATCCGGGCCCAGCTTGTGGCCGATCACATTGGCCCACTTGGTGGCCTGGCGTTGCAGTTCTTCAGGGGTGGCGGGGTCCGGCGCCACGGCATAGCAGCCGGCCTTTTCGGCCATCGGGGCGGCGATGATGTCCAGCGCCAATGCGGCCCGGCACCGCGTCTGCCAGAGTTCCACGTCCCGCTGCACGGCGCGGATCTCGGTGCGCGGCCACGCGTCGGCCCAGCCGCGGGCCAGGTCGGGCCATGACAGGGTGGCGGCCTCGGCCAGGCCATCGACATCGAGCAGGGGCACGGCCCACGTCAAAAACGGGTTGTATTTGGCCAGCGAGAGGTGCTTGAGCAGCCCATCGGCAAACCAGGCGGCGGGGGTGTCGCCGGCGCGCTCGCGCGCGAGGAGGTACAGCCCGGCGGCGTACCGGTTGCCGCTTTCGTAATCGTTGGCCAGGCGGACCAGGTCGCGGCTGGCGCGGCTCACGCCGATGACGTCCTGGCGCCAATACCCCTTGGATTTATCCAGGAGATCCTTGGTGTCCGGCGCGCCGTACGGGAAGCACAGCGCCACCTCCATGGACGTGGCCGGGGCGGGGATCAGCCAGGCGGCGACGACCTGGCCGTCGGGCTTGCGCTCGAGCTTGCCGGCATGCATCCGGAACCACCACTGGTCCGCCGGCTTGTACACCGGCATCCAGGCCGCGGGCGACTCGCCCTGCTGGATCGCCTGGAAATGCTCCATAACCAGCTTGATCTTTTGATCCTTGCCCGCGGGCGGAGTCTCCGCGTTGATCCGGAAACAGAACCACAGCGGCCAAGGCGTGCCGCGCGGATCCGGGGTGAACGCAATTTCCGGCGTCTCGCCGGGCGTAACCGCGAGGCGGCAGGCGTTGCCGTGAGGGATTTGCGTGGTGACGGTGATGTTCATGCAGCCTTCCTTTCTCCGCGGCGGGCGGACCACCAGCGCCAGGCCATGGCCGGCAGCGCCAAACGGGTTCCGCGCACCTGGACTATCGCTCCGGGCGCCCCGAGGAACCCGCGCCAGGCCGCAGCCGGGTCTCCGTCCGCACCCTCCATGGGGACCAGCAGGCCATACGATCCGGGCAACCGCTCCTCGCCTGCGCGCGGCAGCGGATCGCTGCCGGCCAGGATCTTGCAGCCCCTGGCGCGGGCCAGGCCGAAGAGGCGCGGCTCCGGCCAGCCGCGCGGCCGGCTGATGGAGTCGCACAGGGCCAGGCGGTTGCCGGTGGCGGCTTCCAACAGGCCCCGCAGGATCTGGCCCCGCAGGCCCACCCATTTGCCCGGCGCCCAGCCGATCACCGGCAGGCCGCCCGCGGTGTGCACACGGTCCAGCACCTCGCGGATGGTCAGGCCGTCGGGAATATCCAGGTCGTACCCCGGCGTGAGCACTTCGAGCCGCTCGCGCGTGTTCACTTGGCGGCCCGGGAACAAATCCAGCGGCTCCGCGTTGGGCAGCGCGATCCGCACGGCCGCCCCCGCGGCCAGGGGGGTGGCCGTGAGGCCGGCGGGCAGGCGGAGCCGGCCCGCGGCCAGGTCCCGGAACCAGGTTTGGCCGGCGCGCTCCGCCAGGCCCAGCCCCAACGCCGCGGGCCGGGACCCATCCGCGGCCGGCGCCCAGTGATGGAAGTTGGCCAGCGCGGCGACAAAATAGCGGGCAAGATCGTATCCCTCGTATAAGTGCACATGCGCGTCGATGGCCAGCCACCCGCAAGGCGGGGCGTTTCCTGATTCCTTTTTATTTTCGCCCATCGTACTATGACCGTGTTCGTTGCCTGCCAGTGTAAGGCATCCGGCGGGCCGTGGGAATGCTAAAACAACGATGAAAATATTGATGCTGGCGCCCCAGCCGTTTTTCGAGGAGCGCGGCACGCCGATCGCGGTGCGCTGGGCGGCGGAGACCCTGGCGGCGGGCGGACACGCGGTGGACCTGCTCACGTTCCACTGCGGTGCCGACGTGGCCATTCCCGGCGTGCGCCACCTCCGCGCGTGGGGCCCGCGGCGGTGGACCACGCTGCCCATTTCGTTCTCGCTGCGCAAGCTGGCCTGCGACGTGTTCCTGGCCTGGCGCGCAGGAGGCCTGGCGCGGCGCGGCGGCTATGATGTCATCCACGCCGTGGAGGAGGCGGTGTTCCCGGCCCTGTGGCTGCGGCGGCGGGCCCGCGCCCGGCTGGTGTATGACATGGACTCGTCCATGGCCGAGCAGTTGCAGGAAAAATGGGCATGGCTGCGGCCGGCCGGCGTGTTGCTGGAGTGGTTTGAACGCCGCGCCTGCCGCGGGGCGGACCTGGTCCTGCCGGTCTGCGAGCGCCTGGCGGTCAAGGCGCGGCGGTTGGCGCCGGGCGCATGCGTCACCGTGCTGGCGGACATGGCCATGGAGGACACGCCCGGCCCCGCGCCGGCGGAAGACCTGCGGTCGATGCTGGGCGCGCGCGGTTTGCTGGCGCTGTATGTTGGCAACCTGGAGCATTACCAGGGCATCGACCTGCTGCTGGAGGCGTTGCGCCAGGTGCCGCCGGACACGGGGCTGACCCTGGCGATCATCGGCGGCCGGCCGGCGGACATGGCCGCATGCCAGGCCCGGGCCGACGCCCTGGGGCTGGCCGACCGCGTGCGGTTTCTCGGCCCGCGGCCCGTGGGGCATCTGCAGCATTACCTGCGCCAGGCCGATGTGCTGGTGTCCCCGCGCCGCAAGGGGCTCAATACGCCCATGAAAATCTATTCGTACCTGCTGGCCGGCCGGGCCATCCTCGCCACGCGGATTCCTTCCCATGAACAGGTGCTGGACGACACCTGCGCGTGCTTGTGTGCGCCGGACCCCGCGGCCCTGGCGGCGGGCTTTAAACAGTTGTTGCAAGATCCGGACCGGCGGCTACTATGGGGCCGTAACGCGGCGGCCCGCGCCCGGCTGAAGCATGGCCGGTCGGCATACCGGGAGACCCTGTTGGGGGCCTATGCCGGCTTGCGCCGGGCGGCCTGTGGGAACCATGAACCAGCTTGAGCACAACGATCCGGCGCCCGCCTCCCCCTGGGAGGCGCGGTTCCATGCGGTCTTCGATAACTCGCCGGACGTGCTGATGATCCTCGACAGCGAGACGCGCGAGATCATGGCCGTCAACCAGACCGTCACGCGCCTGCTGGGGTACCCGGTGGCCGACCTGTTGCACCAGCCCTACACCCGGGTGCTGGCCGAAGACACCGACAAGATGTCCGAAATCGCCGGGTGGATCATGGATGACGACCGGATCCGCCGCCAGAACATCCTGCGCGCCAAGGGTGGCGTGTGCGTGATGGACATGAGCGTGACCCCCATCGAGTACGACGGCCGGGACGCCCTGCTCATGTCGCTGCGCGATGTGACCGAGCGCAGCGCCCTGGAACAGCAGTTGCAGGAACTGGCCCAGATTGACAGCCTCACCGGCGCCTTCAACCGGCGCTACTTCATGATCCTCCTCGACCGGCAGTTCGCCGTGCACAAGCGCTATCGCCGGCCCCTGTCCGTGGCGACGCTGGACCTCGACCATTTCAAAGAAGTCAACGACACGTTCGGCCACCAGGTCGGCGACGAGGTCCTGCGCCAGGTGGCCCGCACCTGCCGCGAATACCTGCGGGAGGCCGACATCTTCGGCCGGGTGGGCGGCGAGGAGTTCGGCTTGCTCCTGCCCGAAACCGATTGCTGGGGCGCCGTGACCATTTCGGATCGCTTGCGGCGAATCGTGAGCGAGCTGCGCATTCCGGCCGGGGACCAGTTTGTGGCGCCCGCGGTCAGCATCGGGGTCGCCGAGTGCACCTCCACGGTGGATACCCCCGCCACGCTCTGGAAGTGGGCCGACCTGGGCCTGTACGAGGCCAAGCGGCGCGGCCGTAACCAGGTGCAGCTCTATGGCCTGCCGGAAGGCGTGACCGCGCCGACCCCGCCCGCTGCGCAAGGCGGCCCGGGATGAGCACCCGCCTCCGCGAGATGGAATCGGCGCCGCTGGACATGATTGTCGTGGGCGGCGGGATCTACGGCGCGACCTTGGCGTGGGCGGCCACGCGCCGCGGCTGGCGCGTGGCGCTGGTGGAAAAAGCGGATTTCGGCGGCGGGGCCTCGGCCAACAGCCTGAAGATCCTGCACGGCGGGTTGCGTTACCTGCAGCAACTGGACCTGCCGCGCATGCGCGAGTCGATCCGCGCGCGCCGCCGGGGAATGGCCCTGCAGCCGCACCTGGCCCGGCCCGCGCCCTTCCTGCTCCCCACGGGGGGGCTGGGCCTGCGCCATCCCGCCGTGCTGTGGGCCGCCTTGAAGATGAACGACACCATCAGCTGGGACCGCAACTTCGAGGTTCCGCCCGGGGGCCGCATTCCTGCCGGCCGGATCCTGTCGGCGTGCGCCGTGCGCGACCTGGGCCTGGACTGGCAGGGCCTGGGCACCGGTGCCGCCTTGTGGTACGACGGCATGGTGGCCAACACCGAACGGTTCACCCTGCATTTCCTGCTCTCGGCCGCGGAAGGCGGGGCCATGGTGGCCAACTACGTGGCCGCGGTAAAAATCATGACCCACGCGGGCGAGGTGGTCGGGCTGCGCGTGCGCCATGCCATGACCGGCGCCGAAGGCGAGTTGCGCGCCCCGCTGGTGGTCAATACGGCCGGCGCCTGGCTGGACCAGGTGGCGGTGGATCACCCCATGCCCGCACCGCCGGATCGCGCCTGGGTGCGCGCCTTCAACGTGGTGATCACGCGCCGGCTGTTCGGCGAGTACGGCGTGGGCCTCGAGGCCGTGACCGAGTTCAAGGATGAACAGGCGGTGGTCCGCCGCGGCAAGCGCAACTATTTCATTGGGCCCTGGCGCGCGGGCAGCCTGCTGGGGACGATCTACAAGCCCTACGCCGCCGCCCCGGACCAGGCCGCGCTGGATCCCGCCGAGATCCAGGACTTCCTGGACGACATCAACCGCATCTATCCGCCGGCCCAGGTGACCATGGCCGAGGTGGCCTTTGCGCATGTCGGCATTCTCCCGGCGGCCGGCCCGCGCGGCGTCCGCGCCGTGGACCCGGCCAAGGACACCGCGATTTACGATTACGAGAAGATCGCCGGCCTCAAGGGCTACCTGGCGGTCAAGAGCGTCAAGTACACCACGGCCATCGAGGTCGCCGAGCGCCTCGTGCGCCAGGCCGCGCGCCGGATCAACAAGCCGGTGACGCCCGACCTGCCGGAACAGGTGTATGGCGGCGAACACCCCATGCGCGGCGAGGATGTTGGCGACTACTGCCGCGAGCAGGGCCTGCTCCTGGCGCCTGATATCCGCGCCGGCCTGTCCCAGCAGTACGGGTGCCGCTTCGACGAGGTGCTGGCCGCCGGGTCCCGCCAGGGCGGCTGGCTGGAGCGCATCGCTCCCGGCTGCCCGGTGATCAAGGCGGAGATCCTGCATGCGGTTCACAAGGAATATGCCTGCCGGTTGGCCGACGTCATCCTGCGGCGCACCGAACTCGGGTCGGCCGGGTACCCGGGCGACCTGGTGCTGAAAACCTGTGCCGGGCTCATGGCCGTGGCGCTCAAGTGGTCTCCCGAGCGCCAGGCTGAGGAGGTGCGCGCCGTGCAGGACCACTACCGCCGCCTGGGCGTGGGGCACACCCTGCCATGACCTGGGTATGGCGGGTGCTGGCCGCCGGATGGCTGCTGTGGGCAAGCCTGCCGCTGCCGGCCGCCTGCGCGGCCAGCCTCAAGATTTATCCTGGCGTGGAACCGCCGGACCCGCGCCTGGGATTCGGGTGGGGCGCGGCGGAAACCCTGCGCGGCCGCCCGCTGCGCTGGATCAACCACCTGGAAGCCGAGGTGTGGTTTGATGCGGTTGCTTCGCGCGACCTGGCCCTGGCCGTGCTGGCCATGCCCATGACCCCCACGGACGAGCAGCAAATCGTGGCGGTCCTCGTGAACGGCCGATTCGTCACCGAGTGGCGGTGCCCCCTGGGCGACACGTGGGGCCGCAAGTACGCCGCCCGGATCCCCGCGCGCTACCTGCGGGACGGGCGCAACCGGCTGGTCCTGCGCATGGGGTTCCGGCGCGCGCGTACCGACGATCCTGACGCGGACGACGTCGCCCTGGCCGTGGCCAAGATCATCCTGGCGCCGGTGCGCTGAGGCTTGGGCCGGCCGCCGATTCCCCCCAGCCGCCTATTGTCAAGACCGGGGCAAACCCGCTAGTATCCCGCCATGGAGCAAGAGGCGATCCGGGAATTGGCGATCATCGCCGGCAAGGGCGTGTACCCCGTGCAGTTGGCCGAGTCCGCGCGGCAGCAGGGCGTGCGGCGGATCGTGGCCGTGGCCTTCCGCGGCGAGACCCGCCGCGACCTGGCCCGGCGGGTGGACGAAATCCGCTGGCTCTACATCGGCCAGTTGGCCGCGCTGGTCGAAGCCCTGCGCGCCACCGGCGTCCGCCACGCGGTCATGGCCGGCCAGATCACTCCCACCCACCTGTTCAACGTGCGGCCCGACCGCGCGATGTTCGACCTGCTACGCCGCCTGCCGGTGCGCAACGCGGAAACCATCTTTGGCGCCGTGGGCGAAACCCTGCGCGGCATCGGCGTGGAACTGCTGCCGGCTCACCAGTTCATGGCGGCCGCCATGCCCGCGCCCGGCGTGCTCACGCGGCGCGCGCCCACCGAACAGGAGCAGGCTGATATCCGGCTCGGCCTGCGCGTCGCGGATGCCACCAGCGGCCTGGATATCGGGCAGACGGTGGTCATCAAGGATGGGGTCGTCCTGGCCGTGGAAGCTTTCGAGGGCACGGACGAGGCCATCCGCCGCGCCGGCCGGCTCGCCGGGCCGGGCGCCGTGGTCGTCAAGATTGCCAAGCAGCGGCACGACATGCGGTTCGATATCCCGGTGGTGGGCCAGCGCACCATCAAGACCATGCGCCGGGCCCGGGCCGGCGTGCTGGCCCTGGAGGCCGGCCGCACGATCCTGCTGGATAAAGAAGCCGTGGTGGCCGTGGCAGATCGGCGGGGGATCTGCCTGGTGGCCGTGGCCAGGGAGGCACAGGGAAACCATGGAACATCCGGTCGTTAACGTCGGCGTGGTCGGGGTGGGCAGCCTGGGGCAGCATCATGCGCGCATTTACGCGGGCTTGCCCGGGGTGCGCCTGGCGGGCGTGTACGACGTGGACGGCGCGCGCGCCCAGTCCATTGCCGCGCAGTACGGCACGCAGGCGTTCGCCACGCTGGGGGAACTGGCCGCGGAGATCCAGGCCGCCAGCGTTGTGGTGCCCACCACGGACCACCGGGCGGTGGCTGGCCTGCTTCTCGAACACGGGGTGCACCTGCTGGTGGAAAAACCCATCGCCTCCAGCACGGCCGAGGCCGAGGAGCTCGTGGCGCTGGCCCAGGCCCGCAAGCTGATCCTGCAGGTCGGCCACGTGGAGCGCTTCAACCCGATCCTCACTTTTTTTGAAAATCAGTCCGCGCCGCCGCGGTTCATCGAGGCCCACCGGCTCGCGCCGTACCCGCCGCCCCGCCCGGGGCTGCATCCCCGCGGCACCGAGGTGAGCGTGGTGCTGGACCTCATGATCCACGACCTGGAGGTGATTCTGCACCTCGTGGGGCACCCGGTCCGGGACGTGCGCGCCGTGGGCGTGCCGGTGCTGAGCCCGAGCGAAGACATCGCCAATGTCCGCCTGCTGTTCGCCAACGGGTGCGTGGCCAACATCACCGCCAGCCGCATCAGCCCCGAGCGCATGCGCAAGATCCGGGTGTTCCTGCCCGACGCCTACGTGTCGCTCGACTACCAGAACCAGTGCGGCGAGATCTACCGCAAGGACCCGCGCGGTATCGTCCGCGAGCCGATTACCGTGGAGCCGGGCGAACCCCTGGCGCTCGAGCTGCAATCCTTCGCGCGCTGCGTGGCGGGCCACGCGGCGCCGCGGGTCACGGGCGAGCACGCCGCCGAGGCGCTCAAGCTCGCGGTCCGCATCGTGAACGCGCTGCGCGCGGAGCCGTCGTGACCTCGCCGCCGTCGCTGCTGGTGATCGCCGGCGAGGTCTCCGGCGACATGCACGCCGCGGCGGTCGTGCGCCGGCTGCGCGAACTCCGGCCGGACCTGGACTGCTGGGGCATCGGCGGCGACCAGCTGCGCGCGGCCGGCGCGCGGCTGGCCTACGACGTCAAGGATATGGCCGTGATGGGCCTGACCGAGGTTTTGCGGCGCTACTTTTTTTTCCGCCGCGTGTTCCATGACATGCTCGGCCGCGCCGCCGCCGCGCGGCCGGACGCGGTCCTGCTGGTGGATTATCCGGGATTCAACCTGCGGTTCGCGGCCCGCGCGCATGCGCTGGGCCTGAAGGTGTATTACTACATTTGCCCCCAGGTCTGGGCCTGGCACCGCGGCCGCATCCCGCAGATCGCCCGCCAGGTGGACCGGCTGTTCACGATTTTCCCCTTCGAGCCGGCCCTGTTCGCGGGCACGGGACTGCGGGTCGATTTTGTCGGCCACCCCCTCGTGGCGGCCGCCCGGGAGGCGCAGGCCGCCCCGCCGATCGAGTTGCCATGGCCCGGCGCGCGACGGGTGGCCCTGCTGCCCGGCAGCCGGCCGCATGAAATCCGGCGCATCCTGCCGGTGATGGCGGCCGCGGCTCGCATCGTGCGTTCCCGCGCGCCGGACACGGGGTTCCTGGTGGCGGCGCCGGCGGAAGCGCAGGCCGCGCTGGCCCGGACGATTCTGGGCCCGGCGCCGGACCCGGGCCTGGCCGTGGTCGCCGGCCATACGCGGGAGATCCTGCGCCAGGCGCGCGCGGGCCTGGTGGCCTCCGGCACGGCCACCGTGGAGGCCACGCTCATGGGCTGCCCCATGGCCGTGGTGTACCGCACGGCGGCGCTCACGTACTGGCTGGCCCGCCGGCTGGTCAAGGTCCCGCACATCGGCATGGTCAACATCGTGGCCGGCCGGGGCATCTGCCCGGAGTTCATCCAGGCGGCCGCCACCCCGCAAGCGTTGGCGGACGCCTTGCAACCGCTCTTGAGTGCCACCGGGGAATATGCCACCATGAAGCAGGAGTTGGCCCGCGTGGCCACGGCCCTGGGCGGCGCGGGCGCGGCGGAAAAGGTGGCGGCCGGCATGGCCCGGGACTTGGGCTGGTCCGCGGGATCGGCCGGCGGCGCCTGACGAAAAATAAAAAGGATGGCGATGAAACTGAAATATTGGCTGGTAATCACAGGCCTGGCAGGGACGCTGGGCATGCCTGCGCCGCGAGCGGCCGCGGATGACGGCGGCCTGGCGGCCATGTCGTTCCTGCCCGCGGCCGACAAGACCGGCGGCCAGCCATTGAATAAAACCATTGCCGCGCGGCGTTCGGTTCGCGATTTCTCAACGGTCACCTTGAGCGACCGCCAGGTCGGCCAGTTGCTCTGGGCTGCCCAAGGCATCACCGAGCCCAATGCCGGCTTGCGCGCGGCCCCGTCGGCGGGGGCCATCTACCCGCTCCTGGTCTATGCCGTCACGGCCGCCGGCGTGGCGCAGTACATCCCGGAACGGCATGCGCTGCAGATGCTCAAAAGCGGCGACATCCGCGCGGAGCTGGCCTCGGCCGCGCTGGGCCAGGCTTTTGTCCTCCAAGCGCCGTTGACCATCGTCATCTCGGCGCTGCCTGAGCGCATGACCAAGAAATACGGCCGCAAGGACGATCGGTTTATTGCCATGGAAGCCGGCCACGTGGTGGAGAACGTCCTGCTGACCGCCGTGTCCCTCGGGCTCGGCGCCGTGCCAGTGGGCGCGTTCGACACCCGCGCCAACAAGGTCATGGGCTGCGGGCCGAACGAAGAAGTGTTTTACATGGTCAGTGTCGGGTACGCGGCCGTGGCTGCGCCCGCGGACCATTGACAAGCAACCGGGGTTGGCATACCGTGACCCCACATCCTGAGGCCGGGCGCGCCCCGGCTCGGACAGGCGGAACATACTATGAGAGATAAAAAAGAGCTGTTGCAGATTTTGCAGGATATCGAGGGCGCGGAACCGGGCGAGGCCCAGCGGTTGACCGGCGATTACGATTTTTCGCGCTACAGCCTGCGCTGCGCCCAGGTGGACGTGGCCGGCGACCATGTGGCCGTGATGCTGCTGATCCGCGTCCCCCAGTCGGTCGCCGGATTCCCCCTGGAGCTGTTCAACACGCCGGTGCGGCGCACCGCGCTGGAAGATTTGCTGATCCGCAACCTGGCGGCGTTCCTGCGCCAGTCCGCGGCCGGCGTGACGCCGTTCATGGGCGCGGCGCTGCTGGGTTTCGTGGCGCCCAGCCCCGCCATCCTGCCGCGCACCGCGCTGCTGGTGGGCGAGGACGGCGTGGAGGCGCGCTTGCAACTGCGGCTGCCGCTCCTGCAGGGCGCCATCCGCTGCGCGCCCATCCGCGCCCTGCTCCTGCGCGAGATCCCCGCCCTGGTCGGCGCCACCATGCTGTACTGCAACCTCGAGGCGGCCGCCGTGCGCCACGCCATTGAACTGATGGAGCAGGCGGACCAGGTGCGCCAGGTGCTGGCCACCCAGGGCCTGATCAGCTTCCTGGCCGAAGGCACGGACCTGGCCCGGACCACGGCCGCGGAGAAGCCCCGGGCGCCGGCCCAGCCGCTGGCCGTGGCCCCGGAAGCGCGGATGGAGCTCAACCTGCCCGGCGCCGGGGTCATCGCGGGATTGGGCATCCCCGCCGGGATCACGCTGCTGCTGGCCGACAACTACGAGGAACGAATCGCCTTCCTGCGCACCGTGGCCGACGGGATCTACAACCATTGCCCTGGCGACGGCCGCGAACTGGCCATCACCCTCCCGGACGCCGTCTACGTGCCCGCGGATGCCGGGCGCGCCATGCAGGGGGTGGACTTGAGCCTGTTTTTCAAGGTCATGCCCGATGGCGGCGATCCCGAGAACTATTCCACGCTCCGCGCGGATGCCGTGGTGGCCCAGGCCGCCGCCACCGTGGAGGCCATCGAGGTCGGCGCCCGGGTCCTGATCTACGAGGAAATGGACTCCACCTTGGCCTTCCTGGTGGGCGATGCCCGCCTGGGTTCATTGCCGCGCGAGGGCAAGCTGGGCCTGAATCCCCTGGCGGCCTGCGCCCGCCAACTCGTGGAGACCCTGGGCATCTCGCTGCTCATCGGCGGCGGCGGGGCCGTGGCCGAGTTCGTGCCCCTGGCCGACCGGATCCTGTATCTTTCCGGCCAGACCCTCCATGACATTACCCAGAGCGCCAAGGCGGAGGTGCGCGTGCTGTCCGCCGAGTGGGAGGCGCGCGACGTGAAAAAGCTGGTCAGCCGCAGCCGCTGGATCATCCCCAGCAGCGTGGATCCCAGCCGGGACATCGAGGACAGCTACGTGCACATGGCCGGGTCCAACTGCCTGCAGATTGGCAGCCAGTGCGTGAGCCTGGCGCCGATCCGCCAACTGGCGGACGCGCACCAGGCTTACACCATCGGCATGATCGTGGCCTACGCCAAGCTGCGCTACCTGGACCAGGAACGGCCCCTGCGCGAGGTGCTTGACCTGGTGGACCGCGACCTGAGCACCGAGGGCCTGGAGGGCCTGGCCCGCGAGATCCAGGGCAACCTCGCCCGCCCGCGGCGCTACGAGGTGGCGGCGGTCATCAATCGCCTGCCCGGCCTGCGGGTCAAGGCCACGAACGCGTGAGCGCGGGCGGCGCGCGCGCATGAAGCTGGTCATCCAGCGGGTGCAGTCCGCCGCGGTCAGCGTCGCGGCGGAAACCGTGGCGACCATCGGGCGCGGCGCGCTGATCCTGGTGGGCGTGGCCCGCGGCGACACGCCGGCGGATGCGCGCTACCTTGCAGCCAAGACCGTGCAGCTGCGCATGTACGACGATCCCCAGGGCAAGCTCAATTACGCCATCGGCGACGTGGGCGGCGAATTCCTGGTGGTGAGCCAGTTCACCCTGTACGGCGACTGCCGCAACGGCAACCGGCCCAGCTACATTGAGGCCGCGCCGCCGGAAGAAGCCTGCCGCCTGTACGAAGAGTATGCCGGCTGCCTCGCCGCGGCGGGCTGCAACGTCCAGCGCGGCCGCTTCCGCGAGAAGATGTTGGTCACCCTGGCCAATGACGGTCCCGTGACCATCCTGATGGAAAGCCGGGGCCGGGCCCAGCCGTGATGACGCCCCGGGCTCGGGCCGTGGTCACCGGGTGGCTGCTGGGCGCGGCGGCTTTGGCCCATGCCGGCCAGGGCCGCGCCATCAGCACGTCCCAGCGGTTTCTCGTGGTGGGGTCCGACGCCGCGGCGGCCGTGGCCTGGGCCGCGCAGCTCGAAGATGTGGCCGCGCGGCTGGCCCAGCTGACCGGCACGTCACCGTCGTTTCAGCGCGGCGAGTTCCTGACCGTGATCCTGCGGGAAGATCCGGCGCGGCCGGGCGCCGGCCTGGAAGCGGCCCAGTACCTGGATGCCGGCCTGGTCCAACAAAAGCTGCTGGTCCGGAATTTCGTGCCCGACATGACCGCCGACGTGCTGGCAGAAGTCTGCCGGCTGCTGGCCAACCGGTGCTTGCTGCCGTACCAGGACCTGGCCGCCGGGAACGCCGTGCTTGCCGCACCGGATTGGCTTGCCGTGGGCCTGGCGCAGAGCCTGTACCCCGAGCCCCGCGCGCGCAATGCCCGCCTCGCCTGGCGCGAGTGGCAGCACCGGGACGACTTGTCCGTGGCCACGCTCTTGAGCCCGGCGTTTGCGCGCACGCCCGCCACCCTCCGGAATGCCGCCTGGGGCACCCTGGTCGGTTGGCTGGCCGACCAGGCGGTCGCCTCCTGGGCCCCGTTGTACGAGCGGCTGGCCCTGGGCCGGCCATTGACCATCGCCTGGCTGGCGGCTACGTGGTTGCGCCTGCCCGATGCCCGTTACCTGGAACAGAAGTGGGACGTGGACCTGGCGGCCCAGCGCCAGGTGCGCAACACGTGGGGCGCGCCCGGAAGCGCCGATATCGAGGAGTTGGAACGGCTGTTCGTGGTGTCCCCGGAACTGCTGAGCGTGGCGGCGCGGCGGTCATTCGATGCGCCCATAACGCTGGAAGACTTGGTGGCGTTCCGCCCGGAACCGTGGCTGCCCACCGTGGCCGCGTTTGTTGACCTCAAGGCGCGCCGCCTCGGCCTGGGTCAGCCGGAAGATTTTCAACGGGCCGTGGCCGCCATCCGGGAAGCCTTGGATGGGCTGCGCACCCCGCCCGCCGGCTGGTGGTCGCGCCGCCCGGACGATGCGGAGATCCGGCGCCGGATTGCCGTCGCCCGCGCCATGGCAAAAGAGCTTGCCGGCCGCGCGCCGCCCAAGTACCCTGCGCTGCGGATTTCGTTTCCCGTAACCCGGACCATCAAGTCGGAGACGCCATGAGCGCAAAAACCAAGACCACCGTGGGATTTGTTGACCCCGAGGTGCTGCAATTCACCGCGGGCGCTGATCGGGTCCTCGATCAACGCCTGGTCGCCGCGGATTGCATCGGGACCGCCGCGCATGTCACCACCCTGGCGCGCCTGAAGACCGCACACCCGATCCTGTCGGCGCGCGAGTGCCAGGCCGTGATCCGGGAACTGGCGGACATCCTCCAGCGGCACCGCGCCGGGCGCTTCGACATCGCGCTGGCCGACCAGGACGTGCACCTGGCCGTGGAGCGGGCGCTCACCCGCCGCCTGGGCGACCTGGGCAAGAAGGTGCATACCGGCCGCAGCCGCAACGACCAGGTGGCGGTGGATTTGCGCCTGTACGCCCGGGATGAACTGCTGGCCGCGATGCGCGAGGTGGCCGCCTGCGCGCAGGCCTTGCTGGCCATGGCCCGCCGGAACGCCCGCGTGCCCATGGTCGGCCGTACCCACCAGCAGCCGGCCATGCCCAGCTCCGTGGGGCTGTGGGCGGCCGCCCACGCCGAAAGCCTGGTCGAGGACCTGGCCGGGCTGCGCGCCGCCTACGACCTGAACAACCAGTCGCCCCTGGGCGCCGCGGCCAGCTACGGCGTGCCCCTGCCGCTGGATCGCGCGCTCACCGCCCGGCTGCTCGGGTTCGCCCGGCCCTGCCACACGGTGTTGTACGCCGTGACCGCGCGCGGCAAGCTGGAGCTGGCCATCCTGGCCGCCCTGAACCAGGTGCTGGTGTCGCTTTCGCGCCTGGCCCAGGACTTGATCATGTATGGCATGCCGGAGTTCGGTTACTTTGCCTGGCCGGCGGAATACTGCACCGGCAGCAGCATCATGCCGCAGAAGAAAAATCCGGATGTCCTCGAGCTGGTCCGCGCCCGGGCCGCCACGGTGATGGGCGAAGTGGTGCGCGTCTGGGGCGTCATCCACCAGCTTCCCTACGGCTACAACCGCGATGTGCAGGAAACCAAGGAAGCGCTGGTTCGCGGCTTCGACGTCACGCGGCCCGCCCTGCGCATCATGGCGCGCTTCGTGGCTGGCACTACGGTCAACGCCGCGCGTCTGCGCGCAGCCTTCACGCCGGACGTGTTCGCCACCGACGCCGCCTTGGACCTGGTGGCGGCCGGCACCCCGTTCCGCGACGCGTACCAGCAGGTCAAGGAGCGCCTGGCCGCGCTGCCGGCCGTGGAGCCGCGGGCGCCGGCGGCGGCGATCGCCAACAAGACCAGCCTCGGCGCGCCGGGCGCGCTGGAGCTGGCCGGGCTTGACCGCCGCTGCCGGGCGGCCGACCTGTGGGCGCGCCGCGAGAAAGCGCGGTTCGACAAGGTCGTGGCGCGCCTGCTGCGCGCGCGCGCGCCGGCCAGGGGATAAGCCCCGTGCCGCCGGGCTGGCATTTCTGGGTGGACCGCGGAGGCACGTTCACCGACCTCGTCGCCCGGGCTCCGGACGGCCGCCTGCTGGTTCACAAGCTCTTGTCCGAGCAGCCGGGCCGCCGCGCGGATGCGGTGGTTCAAGGGGTCCGCGACCTGCTCGACCGCCATGGCGCGGCGTTCCCGGGCGCGCCGGTGGCCGAGGTGCGGATCGGCACCACGGTGGGCACCAACGCGCTCCTGGAACGGCGCGGCGACCGCGTGGCGCTGGCCATTACCCGTGGGTTCCGCGACGCCTTGCGGATTGGATACCAGGATCGCCCGGACCTGTTCGCGCTGCGCATCCAGCGGCCGGACCTGCTGTACCAGGCGGTGGTGGAAATCGACGCGCGCGTGGATGCGCGCGGGCGCGTGCTGCGCAGGCCGGATCTCCGCACCCTGCGGCGCCAGTTGGCGGAATTGCGCGGGCAGGGGTTTCGCAACCTGGCCGTGGTGCTGATGCACGCCTACCGTTACCCCGCCCATGAGCGCCTGGTCGCGGCCGCGGCCCGCGCGGCGGGGTTCCGGCAGGTGTCCATGTCCCACGAGGTCAGCGCGCTGGTGCGCCTGGTCAGCCGCGGCGACACGACCGTGCTGGATGCGTACCTCTCGCCGCTGCTCGGCCGCTACGTGGACCGGACCCGGCGCGGCCTGGCGCGGGTCCCGGGCGGCCGCCATGCCCGCCTGCTGTGCATGCAGTCCCACGGCGGCCTGGTGGCGGCTGGGCAGTTCCGCGGCCGGGACTGCATCCTGTCCGGCCCGGCCGGCGGCCTGGTGGGGGCGGCGGCCGTGGCGGAGCAGGGGGGCTTGCGCAAGATCATTGCCTTTGACATGGGCGGCACGTCCACGGACGTCAGCCACTACAGCGGCGCGTGGGAGTACGGCTACGAGACGCGGATCGCCGGCGTGCGCATCCGCGCACCGCACCTGCAGATCCATACCGTGGCGGCCGGCGGGGGATCCATCCTGCGCTTCAAGGATGGCCGGTTCCAGGTTGGCCCGGAGTCGGCCGGCGCCCGGCCGGGACCGGCCTGCTACCGGCAGGGCGGCCCGCTGACCGTGACGGATGCCAACGTCCTGCTGGGCCGGATTGCCCCGGCCTTGTTCCCGCGGGTCTGCGGGCCGCGCGGCAACCAGCCCCTGGACCGCCGGGTGGTCGACCGCCTGTTTCGCGGCCTGGCGCGCGAGATCCGGGCCGCCGGGGCAGGGGACCTGGCGCCGGACCAGGTGGCGGAAGGTTTTCTCGACGTGGCCGTGGAGAACATGGCCCACGCCATCAAGAGCATTTCCGTGCAGCGCGGCCACCATCTCAAGGAATACACGCTGTGCTGTTTTGGCGGGGCCGCGGGCCAGCACGCCTGCCGCGTGGCGGACGCATTGGACATGCCGGCGGTTTACGTGCACCCGCTGGCCGGGGTGCTGTCCGCCTATGGCCTGGGCCTGGCGCGGCCGGCGCAACTCAACGAGCGCACCGTCGAAACGCCCCTGGCCCGCGGTGTGCCCGCCCGCTTGGAACCGTTGTTCGCGGAGCTGGAACAATCCGGGACCGCCAGCCTGGCGCGCCAGGGCGTGCCGCGGGACAGCGTCACGCACGTGCGCCGCCTGCTCCTCAAGTACGAAGGCACCGACACGACCCTGGCCGTGGCCTGGGACACGCTCGGCCGGGTCCGGGCTTCGTTCGCGGCGCTGCACGAAGCCCGCTTCGGTTTTGGCATGCCGCGCCGGCGAATCGTCGTGGCGGCCATCACGGTCGAGACCCGGGCGCCGCCGGCCGCGCTGCCCGTGCCTGCGCCGCCGCCGCCAGGTCGACCGGCGCCGCGGGCCACGGGTCGCGGACGGATGTATGCCCGGGGCGCGTGGCATGCGGTGGCGCGGTATCGGTGGGAGCGCCTGCCTGGCGGCGCGCGCATCACCGGGCCCGCGCTCATCGCCGCGACAACTCACACCGTGGTCGTCGAGCCCGGGTGGCAGGCCCGGATGACGTCGCACGGCGCGCTCCTGCTTACCCGCGTCAGGCCGCCGCCCGCCGCCCCGCGCCGCCGGAGGGCCGACCCGGTCCTGCTGGAGATTTTCAACCGGCGCTTCATGGCGGTCGCAGAGCACATGGGCTACGCGCTGCAAAACACGGCCCAGTCCGTGAACATCAAGGAGCGGCTGGACTTCTCTTGCGCCGTATTTGATGCCGCGGGCGAGTTGATTGCCAACGCCCCGCATATCCCCGTGCATCTCGGGTCCATGGGCGCTTGCGTCCAGGCGATCCGGCGCGCCCACGGCCGGGCCTGGCGCGCGGGTGATGCCTACCTGGTCAACTCGCCGTTTCATGGCGGGACGCACCTGCCGGATCTCACGGTCGTGGCGCCGGTCTTTGACGCCGCGCGGCGCCGGCTCCTGTTCATCGTGGCGGCGCGCGGCCACCA
This sequence comes from uncultured Verrucomicrobiota bacterium, assembly GCA_964489425.1. Taxonomy (GTDB): domain Bacteria; phylum Verrucomicrobiota; class Kiritimatiellia; order RZYC01; family CAZAYP01; genus CAZAYP01. The sequence continues at coordinate 55,585 of CAZAYP010000019.1, forward strand.
CGCGGACGTGGGCGGGATCACCCCGGGCTCCATGCCGCCGGCCAGCCGTACCATCGAACACGAGGGGGCGCTCACCGCCGGCCTGCGGGTGGCTTGCGCGGATCGGTTTGCGGAGGCGGCGGTGCGTGCCTGGCTGCGCCGCGGCCCGCACCCGGCGCGCAACCCGGACCAGAACGTGGCCGACCTGCGCGCCCAGCTGGCGGCCTGTGCCCACGGTGCGGCCGGCCTGTGCCACCTGGTGGCCCATTACTCGTTGCCCGTGGTGGAAGCCTACCAGCGCCACGTCCGGGCCAATGCCGAAGAGGCCGTGCGCCAAGCGTTGACCGGGCTGGCTGGCGGAGCGGCCTGCAGCGAGCTGGACAACGGCGCGATGATCCACGTCCGCGTGACCGTGGACCCGCACCGGCGCACGGCGCGGATCGATTTCACCGGCACGGCGCCGCAGCAGCCCGACAACTTCAACGCGCCCCGCGCAGTAGTCACGGCCGCGGTGCTCTACGTGTTCCGCACGCTTGCGGGCGCCGACATCCCGCTGAATGGCGGGTGCCTGGCCCCGCTGGAAATCATCGTGCCGCCGGGGTCGTTGCTCGATCCCCGGCCACCGGCGGCCGTGGTGGCCGGGAACGTGGAAACATCCCAGGTCATCGTGGATACCTTGTTCGCGGCGCTGGGGGTGCAGGCCGCGTCCCAGGGCACGATGAACAACCTGACTTTTGGATCCCGGCGCCACCAGTACTACGAGACGCTGTGCGGCGGCGGCGGGGCGGGCCCGGGCTACGCCGGCGCGAGCGCGGTGCACACCCACATGACCAACTCGCGGATCACGGATCCAGAGGTGCTGGAAATGCGCTACCCGGTGCTGGTCCAGGAGTTCAGCCTGCGGCCGGACAGCGGCGGCTCCGGCCGCTGGCGGGGTGGCGACGGCGTGATCCGCCGGCTGTGCTTCCTGGAACCCATGACCGTGGCGATCCTCTCGGGCCGGCGCCGCGTTGCCCCACCCGGACTGGCTGGCGGGGACCCCGGCCTGCCCGGGCGTAATTATATCCTGCGCGCCGATGGCCGGCGCGTGGACCTGCAGGGCACCGACCAGCGCGCTGTCCGCCGCGGAGACCGCGTGGTCATCGAGACCCCGGGCGGCGGCGGCTACGGTCCGGCCGGGCGCGGGGCTTAACGGCGTACCCGCAATTCGTTGCGCATGAAAAGATGGCTTGCAGTCCGCGGGACGGTCAGCCATGCTGCGGAGCCATCGCAAACCAAAGGGAGGCGGGCATGAAGTCATGGCCGATCAAACAGTTGGCGGAAAAGATCAAGGGCACCCTTGAAGGAGCAGATGATTTAATCATCACGGGCGTGGAGTTCATCGACCGGGCCAAGCCGGGCGAGTTGACTTTCGTAGGCAAGCAAAAATACGTTCGGGAATGGGCGGCGTCGCGGGCTTCGGCGGCGATCGTGAAGGCCGAGTTGGGAGTTGTAGCGGGACCCGGGAAGGCTTTGATCCGCGTGCCCAACGCTGACCTGGCCATGGCCAAGGTGCTGGACCTCTTCGCGCCGGATCCGCCGGCCTGCCCCGTGGGCATCCATCCAAGCGCCGTGGTGGATCCCACCGCCAGCGTGGCGCCGGACGCGGCCATCGGGCCTTTGTGCCTGGTGGGCGCGCGTGTCCAGATCGGCGCGCGCGTGCGCCTGCAAGCCCACGTCACGGTGCTGGACGAGACGGTCATCGGCGAGGACACGGTCCTGTGGCCCGGCGTGGTGGTGCGGGAGCGTTGCCGGATCGGCCGGCGTTGCATTTTGAACGCCAACGTTAGCATTGGCACCGACGGGTTCGGGTACCTGCCGGCGCCGGATCGCAGCGGCTTGCTCAAGGTCACGCACATTGGGTCCGTGGAGATTGGCGACGACGTGGAGATCGGCTCCGGTTCCTGCGTGGACCGCGGCAAATTTGGCGCCACGGTGATCGGCGCCGGCACCAAGATCGATAACCTGGTCCAGGTGGCGCACAACTGCCACATCGGCAAGAATTGCGCCTTGTCCGCCCTCGTGGGGCTGGCGGGGTCGGTGTCCATTGGAGACTGGGTGGTCTTGGGCGGCCACGTGGGCGTGGCCGACCACCTCCACGTCGGCAACGGGTCGCGGGTCGGGGGCAAATCCGGCGTGATCCGGGATGTGGGACCTGGTGAAACGGTGCTGGGTTACCCGGCCCTGCCGCTCATCCAGGCGCGTAAATCCTGGGCCCTGATGGCCAGGCTCCCGGAACTGGTCAAGAAATGGGGGCATGCCGCCGATTCGCCGGGATCGCCGGCTTGACTCCCGCGGCGCATCCAGCTATGAACATTGCAGGATTCTGTTGACCATGATGTTTGATTTGGGGCGAGGGCAGGCAGACTTGTGAACGACCCGGCGCATATCCTGGTGGTGGACGATTTCCAGCAGCACGCGCTGGGCGTGGTGGGTCTGCTCAAGCAGCACGGCTATAATGCCCAGGCCCTGTTCAATGGGCACACGGTCCTGGACCTGATTGCCAAGCAAATCCCGGACCTCATCCTGCTGGATGTCATGATGCCGGCCATGGACGGCTATGAGGTGTGCCAGCGCATCCGCGAGATCACCGGCCACCGCATCCTGCCGATTGTCATGTTCACTTCGCTCGATCCGTCCACCGAACGCATCAAGGGGCTGGAAGCGGGCGCCGACGATTTCCTGACCAAGCCCGCCAACGTGGACGAGTTGCTGATCCGCATCCGGTCCCTGCTGCGCGTCAAGCAGTACTACGACACGGCGCAGGAGCAGGCGCAGCAACTCGCGGATTTGAACCGGACGCTGGAGCAGCGCGTTAGCGACCAAGTGACGCAGCTGGACCGGATGCAGAAATTGAAGCGGTTTTTCTCTCCGCAACTGGCGGAGATGATCGTGGCCGGCGGCGCCGAGGATCCGCTCAAGAGTCACCGGCGCGAGATCGTGGTGGTGTTCCTGGACCTGCGCGGGTTCACCGCGTTCGCGTCCACCACCGAGCCGGAAGAGGTCATGACGCTGCTGCGCGAATATCATGCCGTGGTGGGCCGGGTGATCATGGCGCACCAAGGCACGATCGAGCGGTTCACGGGCGATGGAATCATGGTGTTTTTCAACGACCCGGTGGTCATCCCGCATCCCGCCGGCCAGGCGGTGCGCATGGCCCTGGCCATGCAGGTGGAACTGGCCGGAACGCTCGGCAAATGGCGGCAATCCGGATACAACCTGGGCCTGGGCGTGGGCATGTCGCAGGGTTACGCCACCATCGGCGCCATCGGGTTTGAGGGCCGCCAGGATTACGGCGCCATCGGTCGCGTCACCAACCTGGCCGCGCGCCTGTGCGACGAGGCCAAGCCGGGCCAGGTCCTCACAGACAGCAAGACCCTGCGCCAGGTGGAGCAACTGGTGGACAGCGAGCCGGTCGGCGATCTGGAGCTCAAGGGCTTTGTCCGCCCGATCTCTACTTTCAACGTGACCGGGTTGAAGGCCCCGCCCGCGGGTTAGCGCGGCGTAACCGCGTTAACCGAACAGCCCGCCGAGCATGCCTTTTTTCTGCTTTTCCTCGGGTACCAGGCGGAAGACCACGCGCCGGTCAATTTTATTGCGCAGGAGGAGTTCGCGCTTCTGTTCCGGGGCCACGTTGCCCACATCGCGCAGGAGTTCCTCGGCTTTCTGGGTGTGGTCCAGCAGGTAGTTTTCCTTGGCGACCTCCAGCAAGGCGCGCGCCTGGTTGATCAGGTTCGTCAGCTCGCGGGATTCGGTGACGATTTTCTGGCGTTGGTCATCCGGCAGGCTCGCGCCGGGCGCCCGCAGCTTGCCGTCCAACTCCTGCTTGGCCTTGGTGCCGTTATTGATGGCCACCTGGAGATACTTTTGCGCCTCGCCGGACTCGCTCAGCTTGAGATAGATGCGCGACAGTTGCTGGAGCACCTGGTTCTCATCCAAGGCGCTTTCGATGCCCACCGATGCCCCCACGGCGATGTCGTAATACTGGGCTGCCGTGCGGATGTTGGCGACCTCTTCGAGCGATATATCCGGCCACTCCGCCTGCAACTGAGCTTGCAGCGCCTGCAGCTTGGGCAGGACCTCGTCCCGGATGTTCGGCCGCTCGTCCATGTCCCGCAGCAGCCAGGCAAGGCGCAGGTGGTAGCGGCCGAGGTTCAAGGCGTCTTTCTTCTTCATGTCCTCGAACTGCAGGAGGTAGAAGATCGCCAGCAGGTGCAGGCGGTAGGCTTGATAGAAGTCGAGGTTCTCCATGTCGATGTCCGCGCTGAGCGTTTCCACCACCTTGCGGAACCCCTCGTTGTCAGCGTACAGATCCGTCAGCGTTTTCTTGAAGCGCTCCATGCCCACGGACGTCTTCTTGAGGGGGTCGGCGAAGTTTTTTTGATCCGCCACAAAGTGGCACTGCGGGCACATCCACATGAAATAGAGCGGTGGGTGGAAACATTCCATGGACTTGCTGCCCCACTGGAAGTGGTGCGGCCGCTGGTCCGGATCCTTTTCCTGGGCGTAGTAGCGTGACCGGAACCGCAACAGGCTATGCTCGTGGTCGCAAATCGGACACTTGATCGGAATGTGCGCGAATGGATCGAGCGGCTTGGCGGCGGCCGGCACCGCGGCGGCGGCGGCGGCTTGCTCGACCCGCGACTTCGAGATGTATTGGCGTTTCTGGTTTAACATGCGTTTGATCTCCGTTGGGTTTACAGGTCGGTTGGTATACCAAGAAGCCGGGGCCTGCGAAAGCGCATTTTTCTGTTTTTGCGGTTGGCGCAACTGCGGCAATCGCGCATCGCCTTCCGCACGGCCATGCGCTGAAGATCGCGGGTTCGCTGTGGTCAATGCCTGGGTCTTAGGGTTCTCCCAAGAGCAGATCCATCCAGGTCATGGCCCCGCTGGCCGAGGCCAGGGCGCCGGCCCCGCTGATGATGCTGGCGCCGTACCCGTTGGTGGCGGCTACCCAGTAGTAGTAGTTTTGGCGGGCCGGCACGGTTTCGGTAAAGCAAGTTTCACTCGTCTGCCCAACCGCGCCGGCGGTGCCCGCGTCGTTGAGCAGGCTGCGCCAGACGACGTAGCCGGAGGCGGCCGCGACCGTCTCCCAGCAGATGCGCACCTGGTCAAGCCCCAGGAACGTAGCGGCGATGCCCGAGGGGGCGACCAGCGGGCTGTACTCGTAGGCGCCCATGTCCACGATGCCGCCCACCACGCGCGGATGGCCTGCCAGGTCCACGGCGGTGAACATCCAGCCCTCGTTGGTGCCGGTGTTGATACAGGGGGACCCGGGCTGCAACTGGTAGTCGCCGGCGGCGGCATTGACGAACAGCGGATCGTTCGTGATGTTGCCTGCGCCGATCGGCAGCGGCGTGGTGCAAGTGTTGGTGATGCTGGGCGCTCCCGAGAACTCACGCCAGTTCGCATTGGTCGGCGCGGCATTGCTCCACACGATGCAGTTGTACAGCGTGCCCCCGTGCGCCCCGCCACTAATCAGACCCGCCGAGTTGCCGATGAGGGTGCAGTTATACAACGTCCCGCCATAGTTTCCGCCCCCGAAACTCGCCGCGGTATTGCCAACGAGCCGGCTGCTGTACAGCGTGCCGTAGCACACCCCGGCGCCCACGGGCGCCGTGTTGCTGGTCAGCGTGCAATGGTATAGCGAGCTTTCCCAGGTGCCGCCGCCCGCGTTGCGCGCCGTGTTGCCGATAAACGCGCACCGTTCGGCGGTCATCCAGGCCCCGCCGCCGCCATCGTAGGCCGAGTTGCCGGCCAGGATACAGTCAGTCAGCAAGCTGAAATAGGCGCCGCCACCGTCGCCGTAGGCCACTGAGTTGTTGTAGATCTGGCAGTTATACAGGTAGCCATAATTGACCCCGCCACCCTTCCAATAGGCCTGGCTGCCCGCGATGACGCAGTTGGAAATCATGGGAGCCGTGCCTTGTCCATGGCACCAGACACCGCCGCCGCAACCGTCGACGCTATAGGACCCCATGGTCGTGCCATTGGTCACGGTGAATCCGACCAGGGTGGAACCGTTGGTTATCCAGACGCCGCGAACGGCCGCCGGGCCTATGTTCGTTGCGGCTGAATGCCACGCCCCGGCGATCCGGGTATGTTCCGGCCCATTAACCGACCGGACCGTGATGGGCTTGTCAACCACCACGCGGTTGTTCAGGGTGTGGCCACCGCCCGCCGCGCGGCCGCCGGTGGCATAGGATCCATTGGTGACCAGCACCGTGTCGCCGGAGTTCGCGGCATCCACGCCAGCCTGGATGGTTTGCTTGGCCGTGGCCCAGCTCTGGCCGTTGGCCGCGTCGCTGCCGGTGGGCGCCACGTACCAGGTGGCCGCCTCGATGCTGCCGGCGCCGATGCAAAGACAAGCTACTTTGATTACGAATCTGCTCATTATATTTCCCTTAACTGATGCCGCGCAGGCTGGGCAGTTCCAACCACCCTCCGCAACCACGCGAGAGCCTCTTGTATAGCTGGATATTGAAGAGCACCGCAAGCGTTTTACAAGGTCCGTGTCTGCGCTGGGTTCCGTATGCACTTGCCATCCAGATTGCGGCCAGTTAGGTTGCGCGTGGGTATGCCGCGTGAAACCATGCATCACCGTGTACGAAATGGAGTGTCGAATGAAACCTGTTCAGGTTCGCTTCCTGGTTTGGCTGGTCTTGGGTTATTCGGGTTGGTTGGTCACCGCTGTGGTGGCGGAAGAATGTTTCATGGTCGATGAGCCGGTTTTCCTGAAAACAGGAATCCAGGCCTATCCCGCGGACCCAACCGCGGACATCGCGTGGTCTGCCGGATACAGCGGCGTGGCGGATATCCAGGCGGCGTTCAACAACGCCCGGAGCGTGGAAAATTCGCAACTGGGCACTTCCGTCCCGGCGCTCACCATGCCGGCGCAGGCGGCGTGGGATGCGTACACGGATGGCGAAAAATGCCTCTGGCTGGTCAATCGCGAACGCCTGGACCGTTCCATCCAGGCCCTGAGCGGGGTCGAAGCCAACGTGACGGGTGTGGCGCAGTATTATGCCACCTACCTGCTCGCCAACAACACCTCGGGCCATGAAGCGGATGGCCGCACCCCCTGGGAACGCCTGGATGCCAATCCCGCCATCCATGTCTGCCATAACACCTTGAATATCTCAGAAAACCTGGCCTATTTCGTCACCACCGGTAGTTCCATTGCGTTGCCCGTGGAGCGCTCGGTGTACAACTGGATGTACAAGGACAAGAATTCTTCGTGGGGTCATCGCCACATGCTGCTGTGGAATCCCTACAATGATGATAGCGGGCCTTCGGGAACAGAGGGGTTCATGGGGTTGGGCCGGGCCACGGGCGGGCCGTACCAGGGTAGTTTTACTGAATCTTACCCCCTTGCCGAGATCCTGGTCATGAACGTGTTCGATCCTTGTTCAACCTGGCCCTACGACACGCCGACGCCCACGCCCACGCCCACGGCCAAACCCAACATTGTGGAAGTCATCAACATCTTGCTGAATGCCACCCCCACGCCGACCCCCGCCCCCACGCCGACCCCCACGCCGACCCCCGGACAGAACCCCAAGGACATGGCGCTGATTGATGAGGGAAACTTCGTGATGGGGTCCCTGACGAACCTGTTCCCGGGCGAAGGCATGTCCTGGGAGTGGCCCCAACACACGGTCCACGTGGAGGCGTTTTACATGGGGAAATACGAGGTGACCAAGGCCCTGTGGGACGAGGTCCGGACCTGGGCCCTCGCCAATGGATATGGGTTTGAGAACGCGGGCGCAGGCAAGGCTGCCAATCACCCGGTCCACTCGATCAACTGGTATGACGCGGTGAAATGGTGCAATGCCTGGAGTCAGAAAGAGGGCCTGACGCCTTGTTATACGGTCAACGGCAGCATCTACCAGACTGGGAACAACAGCAACGTGGTCTGCAACTGGGCAGCCAACGGGTACCGCTTGCCAACAGAGGCCGAGTGGGAAAAAGCGGCCGACGGTGGCTATCAGTATACCCGGTTCCCGTGGGCCGACTGGAATATCAGCCACTTGCAGGCTAACTACTACGGGAATAGCGGGACCTATGCCTATGACGATAGCAACGGGTACCACCCGACCTACAATGACGGCAGCGTGCCCTACAGCAGCCCGGTCGGGAGCTTTGCCCCGAACGGACCCGGACTGTATGACATGGCGGGCAACATGTGGGAGTGGGTGTGGGACTGGCATGCCCCGTATTACTACGCGGTCTCGCCCAATGCCGCTCCCACCGGGCCGGCCGGCGGTGCGCAACGCGTGCTGCGGGGCGGCGCCTGGAACTACCCGGCGGACCGGGCGCGCTGTGCGAATCGCCTGAGTTGCGACTACGCGGTCAACGAGCGCAACGACGAAGGATTCCGCTGCGCGCGCTCCGTGGGCGCGGTTCCCGGCAGCATGGTGTCGATCCCGCCGCCGGGGAGCTTCGTGATGGGGAATGCGAGCAACGTGTTTCCCGCGGCTGACGGCCATCCGGACGAATTCCCTCAGCACACCGTGGAGATAAGCTCCTTCAATATGGATAAATACGAGGTGACCAAGGGCCTGTGGGACGAAGTCAAGAACTACAACGGGGGCAGCGGCTACAGCTACTCCAACCCAGGCAGCGGCAAGGCGGCGAATCACCCAGTCCACACGGTGAACTGGTATGACGTGGTGAAGTGGTGCAACGCGCGGAGCCAGAAGGAAGGACTCACGCCGGTGTACTACACGGATGCGGGATTCAGCACGATCTACAAGACCGGCGAGCTGACGCCGTACGCGAACTGGGCCGCCAACGGGTACCGCTTGCCCACGGAGGCGGAATGGGAAAAAGCCGCCCGGGGCGGCGCGGCCAACCACCGCTTCCCGTGGACTGACGTGGACACCATTTCGCACGCGCGGGAGAACTATTATGCGAGCTCCGCCTGGTACTATGATCTGAGCGACGGCGGATGCCACCCCGCGTATGCGACGGGAGCACAACCCTATACCAGCCCCGTGGGAGACTTTGCGCCAAATGGTTATGGGCTCCACAACCTGGTGGGGAACGTGACGGAATGGTGTTGGGACTGGTATTCGTCGAGCTACTACAGCACGTCTCCGGGCGTGGACCCACGGGGCCCGGCCACGGGCTCGCATCGCGCGCTGCGGGGCGCAAACTGGGCCGGCGACGCCAACGACACGCAGGTTTCGGCTCGGCGCGTTGGGGGCGCCACGCCGGACAGCGCGAATTTTTACACCGGCTTCCGTTGTGTAAAGTGGCCATGAGCCCGGCAGAACGGCGTTGAGCCGATCAGGACGTTCCGTGCTGGGCACCGCGACTCGCCAGCCTTAAAGATGGCGCGCGCGTCGCGGGTGCGCTTGGCGTTGGGGACAGCGCCGGCCTACTCGGGGTCCGGCCGCCGCACGCAGCGGAAGCCCTCGCGGCCATAGTAGTATACCGTGCAGCATAAATATTCGGGCTGACGATACGACACGCGGCATTCGAAGGCGCTCTCCGAGCCCGCCCCACCGCGCCGGACACGATCATAACCGAAGTCAGGGCCCTGGGGATCGACTTGTCGGGCGCTGGGATAATTGGAGTGGTAAAAGGCATCCCAACACCATTCTCCCACATTGCCGGCCATGTCGTACAAGCCGTAGCCATTGGGGGCAAAGCTGCCCACGGGACTGGTGTAGGGGAAGCCGCCGTTGGTGTAGGCGGGATACGTACCCCCAACCGGGTTGACATCATACGCATAGACAGGGTGGCCCTCGACCCATGCACTGCCATAATTGGCCTTGGCCCATGCAATATTGTTCGTGAAATCGGTCCAGGGGAACCGCGTGTCGGCCGCGCCGCCGCGCGCGGCTTTTTCCCATTCCGCCTCCGTGGGCAAACGGTACCCATTGGCAGTCCACCATACCCAGGAGTTGGTGATCGGCACGGAGTTTAGGCCTTTACAAACAGTGGCCGGGTTGTGGTTGGTGGTGCTATAGTAAACAGGTGTCAACCCCTCTTTTTCGCTGCGGGCGTTGCACCAGACCACCGCCTCCCACCATTGCACACTAGAGACCGGGTGGTTGATTGCCTTGCCACTGTGCGGGTCGTTCGGCCAAAAGTCGTAGCCGTGGTTGGTGGCCCACATGTGAACGTCCTGCCACTTGGCCAGCGTGACCTCGTAGCGGTCCATGAAGAACGTGCTCACGAACACCTGGTGCCGGGGCTTTTCGTCATCGAACCAGCCTTCGTTGAAGGCGTCGCCCATGGTAAACTCGCCTTCAGGAATCGTGACCATGCCTGCCGGCGTGGTGTCCGCATCCGCCAGCAACAAGGTGACGGGACCCACCACGCTATGGTTATCCGCAGCCAGAAGCTTCAGCGCCAAGCCAGCGAGCAACAAGATGCCCGCCAACAGCGCGCCGCGTGAAATCAACCTAACCGCCCTGAGGTTCCCGTTCATATTGCTCCTTGGTTGGGCTGATCTAACGCATATCAGTTGTTTCCCATACGACGCTGTGCGAGGCGCCTCCACCTTGGTCGCATGTGACCGGTTATGCAACATAATAGGGCTGTATTAAAAAATAGCGTCTCCCGCGTGCTGCTGGTCAAAACGAGTGTTGGGCACGCCAGAGCGCGTTCCCATGTTGCTGAACTGGTAACGTCCCTGGGTCGCCTCGTGCCTGTCGATTGTCTACCGTGCTAACGCATTGTTTTCCTGCTCGGGCCGCGTTACAACTGCGGGTATGAATAAGAAAATCACGTTGGCATTGGCGCAGTTGGAGGCCGTGGCGGGCAACCCGGAAGCCAGCCTGGCATCGGCGGAAAAAGTTCTCGGGCCGGCGCGGGCGGCTGGCGCAGAACTGGTATGCTTCCCGGAAATGTGGGCCACGGGGTTCGACTGGCCGTACCTCGCCGCCCACGGCCCGGACTTGGCGCAGATCGTCGAACGTATGAAGGAGTGGGCCCGGCAGCACCAGGTCTGGATCGCCGGCACGTGGCCGGCGGCGAACGCCCGTGGCGCGCTGGCCAATGCCAGCCTGCTGTTCAGCCCGGCCGGCGAGATCGCGGCCCGTTACGACAAAATGCACCTGTTCAAGCCCATGGGGGAGGGGCGCCACCTGGCCGCGGGCGGCGGGCCGGTTGTTTTTGATGCGCCCTGGGGCCGGACCGCGTTTGCCACTTGCTATGATATCCGCTTCCCGGAACTGTTCCGCGGCTATGCGCTGCGCAATGTGGAACTGGTAATCTTGCCGGCGGCGTTCCCAGCAGTCCGGATCGAGCACTGGCAGGTGTTGGCGCGCGCGCGGGCCATCGAGAACCAGATGTTCGTGGCTGCGATCAACGCCGTGGGCAGAGAGCCGGATGAGCATGCGCAAACAACGGTCTATGGCGGCAGCACCATGATGATCGATCCGTTGGGCCGGGTCATGGCCCAGGCCGGCGGGCAGCAGTCCATGACGCTCGTCGTGACCGTGGACCTGGCTGCGGTAGGCGAAATTCGGCAGCAGTACCCGGTGCTGGCGGATCGCCGGCCCGGCCTGTACGCGGGCGAGGTTCTGTAGGCCGCAGCGCTGTGCCGCCGCGTCGGTTTCCAGCCAGGCGCTACGGCCGGGCGGAGACGTTCAGCAAGTCTCCCATCTGCACCAGCAAATACAGGGCCACCATAAACCCCAGGAGGATGAGCAGGCCGCCGGCGATCACCATCAGCGGCGGATAGATCACCAGCCAGCATTGCAGCGCAAGCGGCCACTCGCGGCGTAAATAGCGCCGGCAGCGTGCCAGCCAGCGCCGGCGGCGGGCGACCAGGCCATGCCACCAGACCAGCAGGTTCTGCAATTCCGGGGCGACGACCAACCAACCGGTAGCGGCCAGGGCAGGCTTCATGGTTACTCCTTGTCAGGGGATGGGGGCGGGGCCGGCGGGGCCGGCGGGGGTTCGGGAACCGGTTCGTCCGCGGCCGGGATCGTGACCATGGCCTGGCCGGGGAGCGCATCGCCCATCGGGTCCGGCATGATCACCTCGGCCGGCAGCATATCGCCGCCGGGCGCGGCCATGTCGGCCTCGACCGCCGTTACCGCGGGCGGGGCGTTGGTGTCGCGCTGCTTGATCAGTTGGTCGCGGGTGATGTTGATGTCGTTCAAGCGGTAGGAGGGGGCCACGTAGACCCACTTGAGGATTTCCGCGCTGTACTTTTTCAAGTCCGCCTTGGCCTGGTCCGCCAGGCTGGTGGTCATGGGCGGCATGTTGGTGGCCGCCGCCATGAGGTTCGTGAGCACGTCCGGGGGAATATCCACTTGCAGTTTCACATACCGATCGCCGGAGGTCTCGAAATCGCCGCCCACGGTCATGGTGTACGTCTCGCCCTGCCAGGTGCGGGCGGCCAGCGTCACCGCCGGTGCAAACCGGTCCACCAGGTTGGTGTTGGCGGCGCTCATCACGTCTGTGAAAAACAGGCCGCCAAACATGCCGGACAGGGTGTTGACCCGGGCCGGATCGGTTTCCTCGTCCGCGGCGAGGCCGGGCAGGGCCAACGAATCTTCGGCGGCCGCCCGGGTCAGGGTGAAGCTCTGCCCATTGGTGTCGGTGACAGAAATTTCCTTGATCTCGGCGGCCTGGAGATTCAGCAGCGACGAGTTGATCCAATCCTTGTCCGTGCGCGGCAGGCGCCGGAAATTATCGGTCACCACGTAGATCTTGTCGCCCACGCCGATGAAGCAGCCGTCATACATGTTGCCAAACATCATCGCCTCTTCCGTGGGTTCCTTGATGCGTTCCTTGCCGATCTGGAAGCTGGCGACGGTTTTTCCTGCGTCGTCCGCCAGCGTGATGGAGGTGGGGGTCTGGCGCACTTCGTTGGTGGCGTCGGCGGGCGGCGGCAGGAGCCCCACGGAACGGCGGTCGGCGTCGACCGGCAGCACCTGGCCGACTTTCATGGCCGCGGCCATGCGCAGGAACTCGCGCACCTTGTCGAAGTCCAGCGGGTAGTTGTCGCGGGTGGGGGCCACCCACTCGCCGTTGGCGCGCGCGACCACCACGGTGTAGCCGGGGTTCTCGAAGCGGATCTGGGCGATAGAGTTGAGCGCGGTCGCATCGTCCAGCGCGGGCAACGCCAGGCGGCCGATGTCCGGCGGCGGCTGGTATTGCCGGGCCTTGCGGGTGGACGACCACCAGGCCCACCCGATCACAACGGCGGCCACGAGCACCAGAACCCCAAGATTTTTCATTTTCATGATCTGCTCCTTGCGCTTACGCCTTGGCCGCGCCCGCGGGCGGAGTGAACCCCTGGCGGGTTTTGCTGCGGCGGTACATGGCAAACCCGATGCCCACGGCCACCACAGCGGCTGGCACTACGAGAACATTGATCACCTTCACCCGCACGCCCAGGCGCTCGATGTCCGCGCGCAGTTCCCGGCGCACCTGCTTGAGCTGCTGCTTGGTTTCATATTCTTGCTGGCGGAACATCTCGATTTCCTGCTTTTGCTCGGGGCTGAGGATGGACTGCTGGCCCTGGCCTTTCTGGGACTGCAGTTCGTTCAGCCGTTCCTGGGTTGCGGTGAGCTTGTCCTGCAGCGCTTTCTCCTCGGCCAGGTAGCGTTCCTGGGCCTGGCGCTGCAAGCCCACGACCACCTCGAAAGGCCGCTCGCTCTTGCCGCGGCTGCGGATGTCCATCAGGGCCACGTTGCCCGCGGCCTGCTCCACGGAGTTCAGAAACAGGGCCAGGTTGTCGTTCATGGGCTGGTACGTGGTGAAGCCGAGGAAGTTCATGCCGCGGACGCAAAAGCGATCGTTGAGCATGTCCACATCGCCCACCAAAATGATGGTGCTTGGGGCCACGCTTTCCTTGAGGGCCGGCGCGGTGTCCGGCGGTTCCTCCGGCGGCGGGGTGGCGGCGTCCGCCGCGCGCGGCGGCTTGCCGTCGGGGAACGCCGTGGCCAGCTTGCCGTGGATGCGCACCGCCAGGTCATAGCGCCGATCCGTGGTGTTCAGCGACTGGCGCACCGCATCGGCCGCGCCTTGCGCCATCATCGCCGAGATGTCGCCGGTGTTGGTGGAGGTGGTCATCAGCGGCGTGATGCTGACGCCGGCCGCATTGGTGCCCGCGGTGAAGCCGCCAGCGTACACCATGAGCAGGGTCTCGAGGTTGGCGGTCAACACGTCGCGGCTGGCCAGGTTGTCCTTGCGCAGGCTCAGCCACAACGGGTTTTCCTCGTAGCGGCCGCCCTGCGGCGCGCGCAGGGGCGTGGCCGCGTCCATGTCCGCCACCACCTGGTCGGCGCTGAACTCGACGCCCCAGGCCGCGAGCAACTCGGGGATGCTGGACGATTTGGGGGCCATGCGCATGTCGGGCGAGTTGGCGGTTTCCATTTCCGTGACGCACAAGGGGTCGAGGAACGCGATGAGCCGGCCGCCGCGCAGGACGAACTGGTCCAGCGCGTAAAGCGTCCCGGGGGTGAGGTCTTTCGGGTGCACGAGGATCACCGCGTCGATGCCGGCGGGAACGGATTCCAGTGTGCCGGGCAACAGCTCCAGCTCGTATTCCTCGCGCAGCTCCTTGAACGCCATCCACGGTGTGGGCGGCTGCATCATGGGCGCGTACTGGGACGGCGGGGCGCCGAGCACCGGCAGGCTGCTGAGGATGCCGATCTTGGGCTTGGCCGGGTTGCCCACGCGCGCGACCAGCCGGGTGATGTTGTACTCCAGCAGATTTTCGGACTGCGGGTCCACCACCGGCATGGCCGCTTCCGTGCTGCCGGCCACGGCCACCAGGCCGATGTAGATGGTCGGGCCCATGAACCCCAACGCCTGGCCGGCCAGGCCATAGCGCTTGGCCCAGTCCTCGGCATCCGAGTCCGGCTCGGGATCGTAGTGCTCGATGATCACCCGGCCCTGGGCAGCCTCGGCGTACTCCGCCAGCAGGTCGTTCACGCGGTGCGCGAAGTTTTTCAGCATCACCGGCACGCGGGGATCGCTCTCGCTGAAGAAGAACTTCAGCGTGACCGGCTGCTGCAGTTGCGCCAGGAACGCGCGGGTGCCCTGGGACAGGGTGTAGATCTTTTCCTCGGTCAAATCCCGGCGCACGACCATGTTCCGGAGGATGACGTTGACCGCCACGACGATGGCCGCGACCAGCAGGAACGCGACCAGGCCGCTGCCGATGATTTGAAGGCTGCGCAGTTGTCGGGAGCTCATGATCAGGACCCTTTCACATGGATTTGCGGTTTTGCAGGATGAGGTGCGTGCCGAACAGCAGCACGCCCACCACGCTGGCGAAATAGACGATGTCGCGCAGGTCCACCACGCCGCGCTGCAACGCCTCGAAGTGCGGCATGAACCCCAGCGCGGCCACGCCCTTGACCAGCCAGTTGGGCGCCCACTGGTCGAGGATGTTGGTCACCGGCGGCCAGCCGGCCAGCAGCAGGAACATGCACACCAGCAGCGCCACCACGAAGCTGATCACCTGGTTGCGCGTCATGGCCGAGGTGGCCGTGCCCACGGCCAGGTAGGTGGCCGCCAGGAACAGGCACCCCAGGTAGCCGGAAAACATCATCCCCTGGTCGGGATCCCCGAGGTACAGGGTGGTGATCACGATGGGGAAGGTCAGCGCCACGGCCAGGGCCAGGAACAACCACGCGGCCAGAAACTTGCCGACAATGGCCTGGGTCAGCGTCACCGGCAGGGTCAGCAGCAGCTCGATGGTCCCGGAGCGGCGCTCTTCGCTCCACGACCGCATGGCCGCGGCCGGCGCCAGGATCAGGAAAATCCACGGCTGCCAGAAGAAGAACATCCGCAGGTCCGCCTGGCCCTGCTCGTAGAATTCGCTGACGAAAAACGTCATGAACCCGCTGAGGACCAGGTAGCTCACCAGGAACACGTAGGCGATGGGCGACTCGAAGTAGGATTTCAGCTCGCGCTGAAAAATGGTCAGGGTATTGGTCATGCGTAATGCTCCTTGCTGGCTAGGCCTGGCCGTTGCCCATGGTCAGTTGCCGGAACACGTCGTCCAGCCGGCCGGACGGGCTGCGGGCTTTGAGTTGATCCGGGGTGCCCTCGGCCACGAGGCGGCCCTCGTTGATGATCAGGCAGCGGGTGCAGATGGCTTCGACTTCCTCGAGGATGTGGGTCGAGATGATGATCGCCTTGTTGCCGGCCATCTCCTTGATCATGTTGCGGACGATGAATTTCTGGTTCGGATCCAGCCCGTCCGTGGGTTCGTCCATGATCAGCAGGGCCGGATCGTGCATCACCGCCTGGGCAAAACATACCCGCTGCCGGAACCCTTTGGACAGCGTGCCGATGGCCTGGAACGCCACCTTGGCGAGGTTGCAGCGCACGATGGTTTCGGCCACCTTGCGGTCAATGTCCGCGCCGCGGAAGCCGCGGACAGCCGCGATGAACCGGAGGAACCCGGTCACGGTCATGTCGCCATAGACCGGCGCGTTTTCCGGCAGGTAACCCAGCGCTTGCTTGGCGGCGATCGGCGCGGCGTGCACGTCGTGCCCCAGGATGCTGATCCGGCCGGCCGAGGGCGCCAGGAACCCGGTGATCATCCGCATGGTGGTGGACTTGCCCGCGCCGTTGGGTCCCAGGAACCCCAGGATTTCCCCCTTGCTCACCTTGAACGAGATCCCCGCGACCGCCGTGATGGGGCCGAAGGATTTCTTGATGTCACATACTTCCAACATGGCCATGGCCTCCTGAATTACATGTTCGCTTGCCCGCCGGCGGCGGTGGGCTTCCCCGTGACCAGCACCCGCAGGATCCCGTTGGTAAAATCGGTCCGGCAGTCGCGCGCCTGCTCCGGCGGCCCCGGCAACTGCACCCGGGTCACGGAATTCTGGTTCTGCGTGCGCCCGCGGGCATCGCGATGCGCGCTGGCCGCCGTGACCGTCAGCAAGTTGTCCTGCAGCGCAACATTGATATCGGAAGGCGCGACGCCAGGCAAAGAAAAAATTACCTCGCAGCCCGCGGCGGTCTCGCGCATTTCCATGGTCGGGGACAAGGCCAGCTGGTCCCAGCCCGCATCGAAATCCGCCCACTCCGGCCCGGCCGGGAACCCGCCGAACGCCTGGGCCGCCATGCGGTCGAACTGGCGCTGCAACTGGGCCATGGCAGTCATCCGGGCTTCGTTGGGGATCGGCGGGGCAACCCGCACGGGCTGGCGTTGGCCGGTGGTCATCCCGGGCTGGGCTGCTGGCGCGCGGGGCTCGCGGTCCGCCTGCCGCTCCCGGTACAACCATCCCCACAACCCCACCTGGCTGGTCAGCAATCCCACGAGGATCACGCGGTCGATGGTCACCCATCGGAGCCCGCCGGCAGCTTTTATTAGACCCGCAACATTCATCGTGTTGAAGAATAGCAAAAATCGTGCCAATATGGAAATAGTTGGGCGGATCTTTCTTTTTGCACGGTTTGTGCTTTAACCTCCACCATGCAACCGGTTCGTCCAGCTAGGGGTCCAGCCCTTCGCGTGGGGCTGCGCTGCAAGAGATGCTTGTGGCCGGCGGTCTGTCCCCAACGCTTGGCAAGCGCCCCGGGTTGTGCGACTCTTTTGCGCTTGGGCGTGACAACTTGTCACGGACCGTTGTCATGAAAGAGCTGGAACATACTACAAGCGAGGCCGGCATGGGGCATGACCGACGCCCAACCCCGCTGGCGCTGGTCGCCGCGCTGACGGTGGTGACCGTGGCGTTGCTGGCGGGGAGCGCGCTGTGGTTGCTGCACCGGATCCGCGACCAGTATGAGCACGCCTATGCCACCCAGTCGGTCCTGGACCTGGGCAGCCAGTTGGCGATCCACCTGGCGGCCCAGGACTGCCTGACCAACACCCTGGCCGAGCCCGCGAACTGGCACCAGTTTTCCGCCCTGGTGAACACCCTCTATACCTTGGAAAACGGGCTCCAATACGTGGCCGTCCGGCGGGACGGGGTGGTGGTGTTCCAGGAACATACCTGCGATCTCGAGTCCGCGGGCGGGCCGCGCGCGCTGGCGCCAACCCGCCCGGAGCCGGGGATTCGCATTGACCGCAAGCGCATCAATCTCGCGGGCGCCAGCCTGCCGGTCATCACCTTTGCCCAGGATTACGTGGGCGAAGACGGCCGCACCGGCACCGTGGAAATCGCGTTGCTCAAGGACACCGTCACCCGCGAGGAGCGCAACCCGCAGCGCGCGCTGCGCAGCATGTTCCAGGTGGCGCTGGCCTTGATCCTGGTTGCGTTCGGCGGATGCCTGGGGTTGGTGCTCTGGATCATGCGGCGCGAGCGGCGGCGCGAGCAGGCCCAGCGCGCGCAGGAACACCTGGCGTTTTCCGGGGTCCTGGCCAACGGCATTGTGCATGACTTCCGCAACCCCATGTCGGCCGTGCGCCTGGACACCCAGATGCTGCAGAAAGAGGCCGGCCGCGGCCCGGAAATGAACGCGGAACGGGTGCGCACCCTGGCGGACCGCATCCGGCAGACCATGGACCGCATGGACAAGATCTTCCAGGAGTTCCTGTACCTGTCGCGGCCGGTCAGCGAGGCCTGCCAGGCGGTGGACCTGCCGGCCATGCTGCGCGAGATCGTGGAGATGCTCGGCCCGCGCTTCGAGCAGGGCGGCGTGCGGCCGGACCTGCGCCTGCCGGCGGAACCGGTCATGGCCTGGGGGTATCCCAACGCCATGCGCCGGGCCATCCTCAACGTGGTGCTCAACGCGGAGCAGTTTTCGCCCCGCGGCGCGAGCGTGGGGATCAGCCTGCGGGTGACGCCGGGCCGTGCGGTGCTCGAGATCCTCGATGCCGGACCCGGCATCCCGGCGGGCGAGCGCAAACGGATCTTCGACCTGTTCGTCTCCAGCCGCCCGGGCGGGACCGGCTTGGGCCTGTTCCTGGCGCGGACCGGCATTGCCAAGTGTGGTGGCACGATCACCGCGGACAACCGGCCCGAAGGCGGCGCCTGTTTCCGGATCGAGCTGCCATTGGCCCGGGCGTCGATGATTATTGAGCCGGGATAAGATGTGCGGCGCCGCGCCGCTTTGGATTGGGGCGGCAAACGCAGTGCGCCGCCGCTTTCGCGCGGGTATATACCTGGGCGCGTGCACCCGCGCAGAATGTACAGGATGCATCGTTTTTCGGGAAATCCCGTCCTGTCCATCCTGTGGATCCATGTAAAATAGATCCTGGTTCTTATGCCCGGACACCAGTTGACGGACAGTCCGGCCCGGACAACAGAATTCAATCGCTGCTGGGCGTAAGAATGGACATGCGAATTTCGGCAATTTTGGAGCCCGCCTCGATCCAGCCCGGCTCGGCCTCTTCATCGGTTAGCTGTCCCGACTGTTCCCCGCGCTCCAGTTGGTACATTTTACGGAGCACCGCCAATTTTTCCTCGGTTTTCCCACTTACGCGGATGTTTTCGTCCATTCGGTCAAACGCCTCAAAAATGGACAGCAGCATGCTGATGGTCCCGGACGTGGGAAATTGATTAAACCCTGCTTGCATTTGCGCGGCATTCTCTGCATTCCATAAGGAACCGGTGATGTAGGACATTTCAATGACCATTCCGTAGAGCCCGTCAATCAGATAGTCGGCGGTTTCGACGCTCGCGAGCAGGGCCGGCAGTTCACTCACATAGTCAGACGACAGTTGGTCGATCAACCGCTGCACGTCCAACTCTTCCGGGCGCTCGGCAGCCTTTTTCAGCGTGTGAAGGAAATGGTTGTTCAGGTCGGCATAAGAACGCAGTTGCAGAGCGTCATCAATTTGCTCCATCACGCGCACACAATCAGCTACATCCTGCCGTTTCAAGAAGGTGACGGCATAGAGTGCGTCAATGAGCTTGACCCCGGCATAGAGGCGCAACTGTTCTTTGTCCAACCTGCCGACCAGGTCGTTGGGCGCCGCCAGCCTGGGCTGATAGGTTACGCCGAACTCCTTCATTTTCCGATACCAATCAAACGCGTCATGAATTTTATCTTTGACGAGGATTGCTTTGGTTTCCGCCGCTATTTGTTGAAGGGATTTGGCCACTGTTTCCGCCGGAACATCTTCTGCAGCCCGCACCGCACTCCCTGCCGCCACCCACACCGCCAGGCCAATGACCACACACCACCGTTTCATAATAATCTCCTTGCTTGTCTGTTATCTGGTCCACGTTGATCCGAAGACCGCGTGCAGCGCGCCGGATCGTTGGCAGGATGTTCTACTTTACGCAGGACCTCAAGCTTGGTTTTGGGGGTACAGCGCGGGGATCGTATTCATGACTCCGCACCGTCCGATCCCGGTTGCAGCGTGGTACCTGTTGCTGCAACAGTAAACGAAGATCTGCGAAATCGGCACTTGATCTAACCTGACTTCCCAAGAAATTCATAAAAAGCCAGCAAAAGCGATAAATCGTAGC
>CAZAYP010000020.1:0-75666 GCA_964489425.1 uncultured Verrucomicrobiota bacterium
GTGGCGCGACGGCGCCAGAACGATGTTGCCGCCCAGGAACAGCTCGAAGGAAACCGCGTCGGTCAGGTTGCCCTTGAGCTTGCGCTCCTTGCCAGCAGCGGCGACGACCGCTTTGGGCACGTCTTCGCAGATGACGTGATAGTGCAGGCCGCCGGCCGTGCGTTCGCAGGGCGCCGCGCGCAGCGCCTCGCAGGCGGCGTCCCATGCCATGACGCTGGCGCCCTGGTCGGGCTTGGAGTCCAGATCAACGGTCAGTTCCGGCAGGTGGTTGACCTTGCCCAGGTTGTTCTGGCTGCCGTTGCCGAAGTGCTGGTCGAGAAAGGCCGCCGTGACGTCAGCCGGCATGAGGCGCGGCCAGCCCTTCAGAACCGGGCGCTTTCCGCGCTCCTGGTCGTCGCCTCGGGCCGGGCCGTAGATCGGATGGACAGTCCAACCGAGCTGCTCGCGGTAGTAGCGGGCGGCTTCGAGGCGGCTCAGTTCGTTGATATTGGGCGGAATGATTTTCTGGTTAGCCACGACCAACCTCCATGTTCAGTGATTTGCGGGGGTCATACCCCTTGATGTGGCGCCACAAGGCGCAGGCATGCTTGAACGCCTCGTACATGGCCGGCATGTCCTCATGCTTGCACACCTCAATGCGTCCCGGTTCGGTGGTGCTGATGAAGATGTTGGCCGCCAGCACGCGCGACAGTTCCTGTTCGCCGTAATGCGCGGCGGCATAGGCCGCCAACTGCATGCCCTGACCATCGTACGGCGTTACCTGTTCGCCGGGCTTGGTCTTGCGGGTCTTGTAGTCCAGCACACCTATGCCGCGCTGGCCCCAGCGGAACAGCACGTCGGCACAGCCGGCATATCCTTCGGCCGGGTTGACCAGCACCTTTTCGCGTTCAACGATCTCGATGCCGGTCTTGTCCTTCCACGCCAGCACCGGCGCGACGTAGACGCGCAACGCGTCGTCGAACGGTTCGCCGGCCATGGCCGATTCCAGCGCGGCATGGATTTGCGAGCCCAAATCGGCGGCGTCCTCGACCTGCTTGAACGCCGTGTCCATGACGCGCTGGCTCCAGTACTCGATGGATTCATCCTGCTGGCGCGGCGTGTTGCCGGCCGCTAGCACGGCCTGGCTGACCTTCCAGTTGTTCAGGCCGGGCTTGTCGAAGATCGAGAGGATGGACGTGACTGAAGGAAGCAGCCCCAGCCGGACTGCGTCCGCGATGCGGGTGGGGCGCTGGCCCCGGCCATCGCGGGCCGCCTGCTGGTGGGCCGGTTTGCCGTCCGGCGTGTACCAATGCGATGTCTTGAAAGTTCTGCCGGTGGTCAGAATAGCCATATCGTTCTCCTGGAAGTTGCGCGGGGACCGGGCCAACCGGTCCCCGCTGGTTGTTGGTTGTTCAGAACGGCAGCGGTTCGCTCTCGGCCTCGACTGCGGCCGGCACAGGCTGGGCCACAGGCGCCGGGCCGGTGGCGACCACCGGCGGCGGCTGCAGGAATCCCTCGGGCAGCGGGCTGATGCTGACAATGTCGGCAAACAACAGTCCGGGCGTCTTCTTGGATGGTGTGTGATCCACCGAGATCAGCGCCTTGCGGCCCTTCAGATCCATGTAATCCCATCCCATGCGCGGCGACTCTCCCAGCCAGGACTTCAGGAACGCGATCAGGTTGCTTTTCTCATTGCCGCTGATGCGGAACGAGCGTGACGCGATCATGAACGGCTTGCCGGCCTTGTCGCGGAACCCGAACAGGAACGCCGTCAGGTTCACGGTTTCCATCTCGTCCGACTGGTACTTCCTGCGCTCGACGCCGAACTGGTCCCGGATGTCGATGCAGGTGGCCACGAACGTGCCCCTGGGCGCCAGCTCGGGGCCGGTGTCGAACATTCTCTGCGACTGCGTTGCGGTCAATACTGCCATACCGATACCACTCCTTTCTTATGAGGGTTATGTGTTGCTGCTTCCGTCCGATGACGAAACCTGTTGCGCCAGCGCCCAGGTGAGGATTCCGAGGGCGTCGGCGGTTGAAAGCGTGATGCGCAGGTGCGGGTACCGCGCCTGCATGAGCGACTTGATCGCGGTCTTGCGCGCGGCCTTGTCGGCCGGCAGGGCGCCCAGCGATTTCATCCAGACCGTGGGCGCGACTTCGATGAGCGGGATGGCGAGCGCCATGACCGCGCCCTCGATGCAGCCACAATGGCGGGCGAACTTGCAGGCCGCGGGCGCGCTGTTGCCGGGCACGTACCCACCGGTCTTTTCCAGGTACACGGTCGGGGATCGGCCCATGACCTTGAGGGTGTGAAGCTGGCCGATGATGTCGCCGGCCGTGTCGGGCATGGGGCAGCAGTTGACGATGCCCTCGTCATCCTGCCAGGCAATGCCGCCGCTCATGCCGGGATCGATGGCGATAATCATTGGGGATTCACCTTGCCGCCGTTGGCGACGTAAGCGATCAGGTCGGCGCGCCGCACACGGTACACGCCGGGAAGGATTTCAAGGCGTGGAATCAGGCGCGCCTGGAGCATGCGCCAGAAGGTGGTGCGGCCGACGCCCAGAAACTTCGCGCCGGCAGTCGTGCCCATGAGCAGGGGGCCGGTGACTGCGGCCGCTTCCTGGGCCGGTGCGCCACGCAGTGCCGCCACGGCCGCATAGCGGGCCGCGGGAGTTGCCGCCAGGATTTCCCGCATCAACGTTTCAATGTCAACCGCACTCATGCGACTGCCTTTCCCGCGAATGAAAGTTCATATTCACGGGGGCAGTATTGCGCGGCCATGCGGCGGCCGCATGGAAACCAGAAGGGAATCTACGGGAAACTGTGGAATCTACTGGAAAGCAGGATTCACGCCAGTTTCATCCTGAACACTTGGTTGGTCTTGTCGATCGTCTCGAATAGGCGGTCGAAATCTTCCTGCTGGCCTTTGAACAAATCATCGTCCATGCGGTCGGATTTGATTTTGCTGGGGGCGGTGCGGTTATAGTCTTCAACGACGGACTGGTAGCTGAACTCGCCCAGCTTGCCGGCACGATGAAGTGCATGGAGATATTTGACGAGACCGCGCCGTTTGGCTTTCCTGGTGAAATCGATTTCCGTTTTGTCCGACAGGATGATCTTCTGGTAGTCGCGAACAATCTTGGGCATTTTTTCATTCCTGATTCGCAACTCCTCCTTGCCAATGCTCTGCCGGTCTTCCACGGAGGTGAGAGATACGGAAACATAGGCCGGGTCGAGACGGCCACGCCAATCGAGCTTGGCATCCAGATATACGCCCAAATCGCGGACTGGCGTTATGACACGTGATGGCAACTCCTCTGCGGCTTCGGGCGCGGTGCTGCGAATATCCATGGTCATGCCGCGGTTGACCAACGCCAGGCCATATTCCGTGATCAATATGTCCTTGTCTGGCCAACCATCTTGATTGTAGCGCAAGACCTCTTCGGGTGACTTCGGGTGGGTGCGGACAACACGGGATGTGCGACGAGGGGGAAGCTGGGATTCAAAAAGATCGCCGTTCCATTGAACCGCGGCACCGTATGCGAATGGGCTTTTGTTAACCATAAAACCGTCTCCTTACCCACTCGCAGCAGGCGCCTTTTTCCGCTGGAAAAAGGACCATCGAAAGATCCTTTCTCCCTCTGCGCCCCTGCGAGGTAATGTAACAGTAACAGATGCCTATGTCGAGACAAGGATTTTTTCGCGGGTCGGTTAAAATAGTTGCAACCAACTAGATACAAGGTTGTTACGAGTCCATTTTGTGGCAATAATGCTGATCGTCGACTTTGGCGAGCGACCGGAAGGCGGCAAGATTGCCACCCTCGGCGGGGTGATGCCGATGCTGGCCAGGAAAGCCGGTTCGGGTAGATGAAAAACAGATTGCGCGGTGAGGTGTCCCACCAAGACAACGGACCCTGCGACTTAAATCGCGGTGAGCAGTTGGCGCATTTTAGCGGCGTCCTGTTTCCACGTCTTCGCCGTCATGCCATCGAGGATCGCGATTGCTTCCTCCTTGGGCGACTTGCTGCCGTTGGTCAGAAGCTTGGGCATGGCAGATTGCAGAGCGCGGCGGAAGTCTTCGCGGCCTGGGCGGAAGTAGTGCTTGAGGACGATGTCCACGGTGGTGTGGCCGGTGATGCGACGGACCAGTTCCATGGGCAGGCCGGCCGACAGCGCCAGCGTGATGAACGTGGTGCGGAAGCTGTGCCAGCCGCGCAGGCTGCCGCGCTTCAACCGCTGGCCGGCTCCGTTGCTATACAGCGCGCCGCGGACAGTCGAGGTTGGAGCGGCGCCCTTCCGGCGTATGACGGCCACCTGTAGATGCTGCTCCAACTGATTGAGGTGGGCCGATGCCGTGCCCTGGCCCACCTTCAGGCTGGCCGCGATATCGGGAATGGTGTGGCCATCCAGATACGCGGTGAAAATGGCCTTGGCCCGTTCGCGCTTGGGGGCCGTCAGGCGAATGGCGTCGAGCGCCGCAAGGCCGCGGGCGCGTAGTTCATCGGCTGGCAACGATGGCAGCGCGGGCTCCTGGGGTTCAGATGCCCCGTCCGACCCCGCATCAACGAACCCGGCGGCAGTGAGGATTTCCTTGAGGCGATAGTTCAGGCCGTCAGCGGATTGCTGGTACAGCTTGGCGGCCTCGGGGGAGACGTATTCATGCTTGCCGCGCTTAATGGCCATGAGCTCGTCGCGCAGCAGCGGCATGATCGGAATCTCCACGGTCTCGCCGGTCTTCGAGGTTTTCACCGTGATGAAGCCGCTCTTCAAATCCACGTCCGACCACTTGAGCATGGCGCAGTCGCCGCGGCGCATGGCCGTGCAAAGGGCCGTGACGATTAAAGGGCGCATGAGCTGGTCGTTGGCCGCGGTAGTCAGGATGGCGGCGATTTCCTCGGGCGTGAATGGCTGGCGGTGGACGGAGTCCTCCGTCTTGTCGGGCACCTTGGCGAAGTAGTTGCGGTAGGCGTCAGCAGATGGGTCCAGATGACGGAAGGCCGATCGCAGCAGCCCCTTGGATTGGTTCCATGTCCTGGGTGTGATTCCACGGCGTTCTTCAGTGTCCATGAATGCGCGGGCGTGGTTGGCGGAAACATCGGCCAGGACCTTCACGCCGGGGTGACGGTCGTGCAAGAAGTGGACGAAGCGGTCCAGCACATTCCTCCCGCATTGGAGGTAGAAAGCGCCGGGCTTGCGCTTGCGGGGAATGGCGGCCCAGGCATCGGCCAACGATGATAGCGGGGGCGATGCGTACTGGTCGCCGGTCTTGATTTCAACGAGGCGCTGAACGATTTTTTCGGCGCCGGACTTTTTCCGGGCCTCTTCGACCATCTGGTCCTGCACCGTTTGAGCGCGGCCCTTGGAAAGCAGGAAGGCCTTGCTGCCGGGTTCGCCCTCGATGGCGATGCCCGTGGAGACGACGTGGCGCCGTCCCTTGACCTCAAAAACGGCGTACCAGAACTGGCTGGCCAGAGACCCGTCTTTGTTTCGACGCACCTGTACCGACATACCAAACCTCCTTCCATGCCCGGCTGGAACAATAGGAACACCCTAGAACAAAAGCGGGTGCCGGACAAGAAGAAACCGCACAAGTTTCCGCACAAGTCTGGGGCGCCTAAAGGGGGCAACGCGGGGAGAAAACCTAAAATCCCTTGATATTGCTGGGAATTTTTGGTGGGCGATACAAGGCTCGAACTTGTGACCTCTTGCATGTCAAGCAAGCGCTCTAACCAACTGAGCTAATCGCCCCTAACGGCCAAGGGTCCGCCCATGTATCTAAAGACCGGCCGACCGGTTGTCAAACCCGATCTGACAAAAGGTCCGACTTTTCTCTGCGGGCGTTACGCGGCCGCGACCGGCGGCTTCAAGGCATCGGCAATCACGCGCGCGGTGTCCCGGGCAATCATGAGTTCCTCGTTGGTCGGCATGACCATGGCCTTGAGGATGCTGCGCTCGTCGGTGATGATGCAGGGTTGGCCGTTGCGCTTGTTCTTGTCCTCGTCCAGGAAGCAGCCAAACACCTTGAGCCGGGAGACCACCTGGGCGCGGATGAAGGAGCTGTTTTCGCCGATGCCGCCGGTGAAGATCACGGCGTGCGCGCCGTGCAGCAGGGTGTGATAGGAGCCGATATAGAAGACCAGCCGCTGGACAAACATCTGCAGCGCGCGCGTGGCCTGCTCGTTATTCTGCTCGTGGGCGGTGATCACGTCGCGCATATCCCCGCTGCCGATCCCGGCCACGCCCAGCAGGCCGCTCTTCTTGTTGAGCAGGGCATCGACCTCGTCCACGCTCATGCCCTGGCGCATCAGGTACAGCACAACCGCGGGATCGATATCGCCGCAGCGGGTGCCCATGACCAGGCCGGGCAGGGGGGTCATGCCCATGCTGGTGTCGACCACCTTGCCGCGATCGATGGCCGTGATGCTGCTGCCGTTGCCGAGGTGGCAGGTGATCAGGCGCAAGTCGGTCAAGCGGTAGCGCAGGTAGTCGGCCGTGGCATGGGCGACAAACTTGTGCGAGGTGCCGTGAAAGCCGTATTTGCGGATGCCATGCTGCTTGTAGTACTCGTACGGGATGGCGTAGAGATAGGACGAGGGCGGCATGGACTGGTGGAAGGCGGTGTCAAATACGGCGACGTTGGGCACGCCGGGGAA
Organism: uncultured Verrucomicrobiota bacterium; assembly: GCA_964489425.1. Classification (GTDB taxonomy): domain Bacteria; phylum Verrucomicrobiota; class Kiritimatiellia; order RZYC01; family CAZAYP01; genus CAZAYP01. The sequence continues at coordinate 6,636 of CAZAYP010000020.1, forward strand.
CGCCTTCTCGCAGGCCTCGATGCCCATCAGGTTGGGCGGGTTGTGCAGCGGCGCCAGGGGGGTGAAGTCCCGGACCATTTGCTTGACGGTCTCGGTGATGATCATCGAATCGCGGAACACGTCGCCGCCGTGGACCACGCGGTGGCCGATGGCCGTCACATCGCTCAATTTCTCCAGCACGCCGGCGCCGGACTCGGATTTGTCCACAATTTTGCGGCAGATCACGTTGAGCGCTTGAAGGTGGTCGGTTATGCCTTCGGTTTCCACGACCTGCTTGCCATCGAAGCGCTTGATGGTCAGCTGGGGGTCTTTCAGCCCGATTCGTTCGACGAGGCCCTTGGCCAGCATCTGTTCGACGTCGCCGATCTCAAACACCATGAACTTGAGCGACGAGCTGCCGGAGTTGATCACCAGGATGATGCGCGGTGTTTTCATGCGGCCCCCTGTTCGGCGGCGGCGGCGCGCTCGGCCAGCACCCGCGCGGTTTCCCGCGCGATCATCAATTCCTCGTTGGTGGGCATGACCACGGCTTTCATGGTGCTGCGGTCATCGCTGATGATTTCCGGCTTGCCTACTACGTAGTTGGTGGTTTCGTCCAGGTGGCAGCCGAGCACGCCCAGCTGGCTGATGATACGGGAGCGGATGTACGGGCTGTTCTCGCCAATGCCGCCGGTGAACACCACAGCGTCCGCGCCCCCCAGCAGGGCATAATAGGAGCCGATGTAGGACGCCACCCGCTGGACGAACATCCAGATCGCCTGGGCGGCCTGCTCGTTCTGGGTGGCGGCGGCGATGACCTCGCGCATGTCGCCCCGGTTACCGGCAATGCCCAGCAAGCCGCTTTTCTTGTTCAGGAGATCGTCCAATTCGTCCACGCTCATACCCTGGCGGGCCAGGAAGAGCACGACGGCGGGATCAATATCGCCGCAGCGGGTGCCCATGACCAGGCCGGGCAGGGGGGTCATGCCCATGCTGGTGTCCAGCACGCGGCCCTTGGCAATGGCGGTGATGCTGCACCCCTTGCCCAAGTGGCAGGTGATCAGATTGAGGTCCGTCAGTTTCCGTTTGAGGAGGCGCGCCGTGGCCTCGGCCACGTACTGGTGGGAGCATCCGTGGAACCCGTACTTGCGCACCTCGAAGCGCTCGTAGTAGTCATACGGGATCGCATACAGGTAAGAAGCCGGCGGCATGGATTGGTGGAAGGCGGTGTCAAACACGGCCACGTTGGGCTTGCCGGGGAACACTTCCTCGCAGGCTTCGATCCCGGCCAGGTTGGCGGGGTTATGCAGTGGGGCCAGCGAGGCGCAGTTGGCTATGCCCTGCTTGACTTCCTCGGTGATGAGCGTGGCGCCGGTGAAGTGCTCGCCGCCGTGCACCACGCGGTGGCCGATGGCCTCCAGTTCGTCCATGCTGGCCAGCACCCCGAAATCCTGGCTGCACATGCGCAGGGCCAGCACGCGGACGGCCGCCTTGACGTCCGGGATGGGTTCCTTGGCGGTCAGCTCGCGGTCGTCGTAGCGCAGGTAGCGCAACCGGGCGCTGGATTGGCCGATTTGCTCGGCGATGCCTTTGCACAGCATGCGGTGCTCGCGGGCCATGCGATAGATCTCGAATTCAAGGAAGTCCAAGCCGGCGTTGATCACCAGGACCACTTCCGGCGGCGGTTTGGACGGGGCGAGCGGTTCGTTACTCATACGGGATGCCACCTATGTCAGTAAATCCATGTTGCAGGCATCTTAGGTGCGGATCCGGTGGGCAGGCAAGCAGATTATCGCCGCGCAACGGGCATGTCGCCGGTGGCGCTACCCGGTGCCGGGGTGGCCGGCCATACCCATAATATACCCAACTCGTGTTATGTACGGTCAGGTTCTGGAAGTGTAATTTGTCACAATAAAGCGTGGCATGATCTGTCACGGTTTGGGTTAGAGGACTGCAAGCACGAACGATAGGTAATGACATGAGAAGAACTTGCTGTAAGCGCCCCTTGGGCATCTTGGGCATCGTCGGCTTGGTCGTGGCGACTGTGGCCGCACCCTGCGCCGGGCAATGGATGACCCGAACGTATAACCTGTTTAAGGGGAAAAACTACATTTATCTCGATGTTCAGCCGGATCGGGACGCGGTGACCACGGTGATTGGCCAAGTGTACAGCAATATTGATGCCGTGGCGCAATGGCAATCACGTTACCAGAACTTCCAGTTCCTGTCGTCGCCCGACTCACCCTCCATTCCCCAGGACCGGTTTCTCTACTGGCGGCCGCATTACCAATTGTACGAGCAGCAGATTGGTGGGTTGGCGGCGGGCACCCTCATCACGTATTCCTTTGATTTGGCGGGCTGCGACGGCCTGAGCATCACGCCCACCAACCAGTTTGTGATGGGCACCAACACGTATTCCTACATGGACGACCAGTCGCGCTACCAGGTCGTGTGCCGGCCGCTTGACGCCGCGACCATGGTGGTGGACTTCTACCAGTTCAATGGATCGTGCCCGGCGCCGGTGTTGCGGTACAGCCGGAACAGCGACCCGCAGGTGACCACCGTGCTGATGCCGCTGGCGCAGGGCCAAACTCCCTATAATCCGCAAACCCTGGAGCATATCATTGGCGGCGCTGCCTACATCTTCGTGTGCAACAGCAACTGCACGCTGACCGTTACCGGGACCCCGGTGGTTCCCGACATTCGCTGGGAGGCGGATCTGTATAACCTGGTGGGGTTCCCCATCGGCACCAACGTCAGCGTCATGGATTACTTCAGGAACGTGCCGGGCATTGACGTGGGGCAGGGCGGCCAACAGCATGTTTACATGATCGATTCCAACGGTACGCCGCGCGCGATCACCATGGCCGGGGGGCGGGCCTACCTCAGCCCGTTCCAAGCCTACTGGATTTACTGCAACGAAACCTTGGACTACACCGCGCCGCTGGCCTTGATCCAAGCCAATCCATACGGGTTGAACTTCGGCAGCGCTAACAACTACCAGATGCTGACGCTGCGCAATGATTACACCACGAATCTGGCCGTCACCGTGACCCATGTCGGCTCCGCGGCGCCGCCGGCCGGCGGTCCGCCGCTGGAGGACATGGTGCCGCTGACGTGCCTGGTGTACACCAACTACCAGGTGGTGACGGTGGTCACCAATCCCGGCCCCGTGGTGGTGACGAACGTGGTCAACGGCTGGGGCTGGGTCTGGACCAACTTCCCGGCCGCCGGCATGCGGCAAACGCTGGCGCCGGGCGATATCTGGATGCTGCGCCTCGGCATTGACCGCAGCCAGATGGTCAGCCCGTACACCAATGCGGTGTGGGCCAGTATTCTGCAGGTGAGCGACAGCCTGGGCACGCTTTATAATGTTGGTCTGAGCGCCACGCTGGGCGATGCGGGCGCGCCCGCGTCCGGGTGGCCGGCCGGCCTGTGGGTGGGCGAGGCCGCCCTGACCAAGGTGTCGACCATGACGGACGCCGGCAACCTGCAGGCGGTGTCCGCGCCGTTTCCGTTCAAGTTGATCCTGCACCTTGATGGCGATGGCAACGCCCATCTGCTGCAGCGGGTGGTGTTGGCGCTGAACTCCCAGGCGGATCCGGACGGCAACGTGACCAACGCCTTCTACGAGTTGTACACCGACGAGGCCGACGTGCCGGCCGATCGCGCCACGACCTACCGCGTCAGTTCCGTGGCCCTGGGCGTGCGGTCCCCGGTACCGCTGGGCGGCGTCATGTTCTCGGCCTTGAGCGGGGCCTGGGTGACGCCCTACGACGATGTCATGAACCCGTTCGTGCACGCGGCTCATCCCAGCCACGACAACCTCAGCGCCGACTTCTCCACCAAGCTGCCCAATGGCCAGGAGTCCTACACGGTAACGAATACCATAACGCTGTCGTGGTCCAATGCTCCCTTGGCGCAGACGGCATTGCCGTTCTGGAATATGGAAGAACGCAGCAGTGGCCGGATCCGCCTGGTCGTGGACGGCTTGTTGCGCAACACGGTTGTCGCCGAGGGCGTTTTTGAACTGCGGCGGGTCAACAGCACCGCATGGCTGGAGGATGGGCCATGACGCGGCCGCCGCTACAAACCACCCCGGCCTGCGGCCACCCCTCCTTGAAAAGGAGGGGAGCCGGAAAAGAGATTTGGTCCCGCCTGCCTGGACCTTTATCCTACATCCTTCATCCTTCATCCTTTTCTGCAACCACCCCGGCCTGCGGCCACCCCTCCTTGAAAAGGAGGGCGGCCATCGCGGCATCCAGTTTTATCAGGAGATCAGGATCATGAATCAACGCGTTTTTATCCCTCTGCTTGTCGCCATGTTGATCTTGGTTGCTACCGGCGCCGGGCGCGCTGGCGCCGACCCGGCGCCGCTGGCCATCAATTACCAGGGCCGGTTGCTGAATGTGCTGAACCGGCCGGTGCCGGACAATAATTACCAGGTGATTTTCAAGGTGTGTGCCACGCCAACAGGCGGGGAACTTTGCACTAACATCCAGATCGTCAGCACCCAGGGCGGCGTGTTTAATGCCATCGTAAGCCATGAATACGGCTCATGGGCGCCCGTGGGCAGCACGCTGGCGGATGTGTTCCGTGGCAGCGGTATGGACTCGCGCTACCTGGAGGTGACCGTCGAGATTTCGCCCGGCAACTGGGAAACCCTGGCGCCGCGCGTGGAGCTGCAATCCGTGCCCTATGCGCTGAAGGCTGGCGACCTGATCCAAGCCAGCAGCGACTTCACCGTGCAGGGCGACCTGATGGTGGACGGCACGCTCTATGCCACCTGCACCAACGCGTTGACGTTCCAGGGCTACGGGTTGACCAGTTTTGTGGCCAAGGTGTTTGCGCCCATCACCAATGCGTACGTGGCGCCTTGGTTCGACGCCCATGGCCAGATGTCGCTTCAGGTCACCAATAATGTGATCCCGATGTGCAACAGCGGGTATCGCACGGTAATTGGCGCCACCTACCCGCTGGGCGGCGAGGCAACGAACAACGACGTCGGGCTGACGGTATACGGCACGGTCAGCATGTTTGGCCAGTGGCGGGATTGCACGCCCGTCCCCAACCAGCAGAACACGTTCAGCCAGGACGGGTACCTGCTGATCTGCATCCAAGGCGCGCCGCCCGGCGGCGCCAGCCTGGTAACATTCAGCGCGGGATATTTTGCCAACCTGTACCTGGCCAACGATGTTCCGCACCTGCTGCCGTTATGCCGCGGCATGGGCTGGAGTTTGAGCGCCTCCAGCAACAACATCAAGGTTTGCCAGTGGCTGCCGATCGGCCTGGGGGCGAACCAATGACGAGCAAGGAGAAGGTCATGGATGCAATGCGATTCTGGAAAACCACCCCGGCCGATGGCCGCCCCTCCTTGGAAAGGAGGGGAGCCCGGACGGTTGTGGCCGTGCTGGCGCTGGCGGGATGGATAGCCACCGGCCAGTTTGCCGCCGTCGCCGCCGTGCCCGTGGGGATCAACTACCAGGGGCGCCTGCTCGACGAGTTCGGCCATCCCGTGGCCAACGGCAACTACCCGGCCATGTTCAAGATTTGCAGCGCGCCGGTGGGCGGCGAACTGTGCACCAATCTCCAGACCATCTCCACCTACACCGGGGTGTTCAACGTGGTGATCGGCCACCAGTACGGCACTTGGATGCCGGCCGGCTCCACTGTGGCCAGCTTCTTCACCGGGTCGGGCGCCGACGTGCGCTACCTGGATGTGTCCGTGCAATTGACGCCTGGCCTGTGGACCACGCTGGCGCCGCGCAAGCAATTCCAGGCGGTTCCCTATGCCCTCCTGGCCGGCGATGCCAGCACGGCGCTGGGCAACTTGACCGTGCACGGGTCCATGACGGTCAATGGCAACGTCCAGGGCGTGGCCATGAACGCATGGCAGCTGAACGGGCTGCAACCTGGCAATTACGCCGGGCCGGTAAAGGCGACATTTAACGGATATGTGTATCCCTGGCTGGTGAGCACACCGAACGCCTGGAACCAGGGGCATTTCGATCCCGGCGTTTCCGGCGGCCGGATCCCGTTGAGTTTGTCCGGCCAGCGGGTCGTGATGAGCGCCACCCAACCGCTGTTCGGCGAGGCTCTCAACACGAACCTCGGGCTGTCCGTCTATGGCTCGGTCAGCCTCATGGGGTATGGCCAGTCACCCCAGCTCGGCACGCCGGAGAAAGCCAGGACGGACGGCTTGCTCTCGCTCTTTGGCGGCCAAAGCGACCATGCCAACGTGCAAATCTGGGATGCCAGCAGCAACCTGGTGATGACGGTGCCGCTGCAGGCCAACATGCTTGTTACATTGCCGGTGCCCAAGAACTACTCCTGGCAGATCAATAATGCCACCAACTTTCCTTGGAACAATTCCCTGCGAACCTGGCAGCCCATGGGCATGGACACGGACATGTGAAGCCTGGTGCATATCAAAGCCGATTTATCTAGAGGTTCAATATGAAAAGAAGCGCACAGCTATTCCGAACAAGGGCCTCGGTCTTGACAAGGTGGGTCGCGGCGGCGGGACGATGGACCGTCCTGGGCGCCCTGCTGCTCTGGTCCGGATCTGCCGGCGCCGCCACGGTGCCGCTGGCGATCAACTTCCAGGGCCGGCTGGTGGACCAGAACGGCATGGCGGTGACGGACGGCACTTACCAGGTGCAGTTCCGCATCTGCAATGCGCCCACCGGCGGCGAGTTGTGCACCAACATTCAGACGGTCACCACCCACGACGGCATCGTCAACACGATGATGGGCCACCAGTACGGGACCTGGCAGCCGCCGGGCACCACTCTGGCGGATGTGTTCAAGGGCGACATGACCGACCAGCGGTTTCTGGACGTGAGCGTCCAGCTGTTGCCGGGCCAATGGTTCCCGATGCTGCCGCGCAAGCAGCTGCTGGCCGCGCCTTACGCGCTCAAGGCCGGCGATGTCAGCCAGACGCACGGGGATTTGACCGTGGCCGGCAACCTTTACGTGAACGGCAACCTCCGCGCCAATGTCAACAACACCCTCGCCCTCAGCGGTGTCGCGGCTACCCAGTTGGTCACGCTGGGCGGACCGGTCCAGGATTGGCAGGGGGTCTGGGCGGACCAGGGCGGCCAGATCCAGCAGGGCAATTTGCAAGGGTGGCCCGCCGCAGACCCACTGCGAATGAGTGGCCAGCGCATGATCATGGGCGGCGCATACAGCTATGAATGTTCCGGCGGTGAGTGCGCCAACACCGCTCCAGGGCTGGGGGTATTCGGAACGGTCAGCATGATGAACAAGACGATCCAAAACATGTCGGGCAGTATCAATACCATGGTCCGGGCGCCATCGGACGGATTCCTGATGACCTACTGGAGCAATCCCAGTTATCCGGCTAATGCCGGCAATACGGTGCGGATCTACGATAATAACAGTAACCAGCTGTTCATCCTGAATGCCATGAACGGAGCGTCCCTGACGATCCCGGTGCCCAAGAACACCTATTGGATGTACCAGCCGGGATATGCTCTGGGAGCCAATTTTTGGATCCAGTGGCTGCCCCAGGGCCTGTCGGCAGGCCAATAAAGCCCGTGGTGCGGGAAGGCATCCGTTTATGAAGATGGAGACAATTATGAGAAAACAATGGATGGGGCTGGCCCTGGCCATGATGTTCCTGACGGTCCCGGCCTGGGCGCAGAACCAGTTTGATCTGAAGCCCACAGTCTACAACGACTGGGTGACGGCCGCGCATTCCGGCTGGTGGACGGCCTGGTCCAACACCACCTGCTTTTCCGGCAGCGGTGTTTTGACCAACCAGGGAACCGGCCTGACGCCGGTATTCCCTTCCTCTGCCGACAACCAGGTCCGCATGGAGTATGCGCAGGTCGGCTACATGTTCAGCGATTCCACACCCAATGCCTACCTGGGCGATCGGATCACGCCGCCCGTCGGCTTGACCGTGGATTGGAACGCCATGCGATCCAATAACGTGTACGTGACCAATTACGTGGTTTACACGTCGCTGGGCGGCACCAGTTATGTAGCCTCGCTGGTCTGGGTCACCAACTATGTGTCGGCCGATGGCACGGCCGTACTGTCGCCGGAACAGGGGGCGTACTACTTTGTCAATGGCGGCGAGACCCGCATCACCTGGCAACTGGCAGGTGGCGGGTCCACGACGCTCGTTTACAACGTGGCCGGCTATTCCCAGCAACGGCCCAAGCGTATTTTCTGGACTGAATCGCCCTATGACGCGCCGGGGGTGAGCCTGGCGGGCCAATATGTGCGCATTCATTACACGCCCAGCCTGCCGCCAGCGCATTTCGAGGTCCAGTACGACAGCCAGGGAAATCCCCAGCGGGTGTTGCGGGACGGCGTGTACCTGGACCCGAATACCGCCCTGCTGCGCGCCGCGCCGCCGGCCAGCGCCTATTTTCTGATCGAGTATTTCAAGACCGGGTCGTTCCAGGATTCCCTGGGCATGGTGCTCATCCAGGTCATGGAACCGTTCATTGCCGAGCTGCCGGCCAACCTGGGCGCGCGGTTGCTGCCCTCGGATTCGCGCTATGGATATTCCAATCTCGAGGCGCAGGTGACCCATGGGTTGGGCAACAATCAAAACGGGACCGTGGATCAAAGCAGCTATGTGTATCAGCACCAGACCCAGAATCCCAACCATCTCCAGAATGGCTGGCTGTTTGCGGTGCGCAAGAACACGGACGCGCCTTGGAACATCGAGGTGTACTGGGAAGAGCCGGACTTCATGAGCGTGTATTGGCCGTTCGAAGCCGACTGGTACAGCGCGGACTGGCCCGACTACATCACCAAGGTGGTCCGGGGCGAAGCGGGCGATGACGGCGGCCTGGAGCCGGTCCTGCCCAGCGCCATGAATTACACCATCCTGCCGTACCAGGAGCCGCCCAACAACAGCGAGTTCCAGGTCACGGGCAATGGCCAGCAGCTCCAGCTCACCGGCGTGGATGGCCGGGCCATCATGCAGATGTATGATCTCAACACGGAGAACATCTGGTTCGAACCCCTGCTATCTATCAGCCACACGAACGATACGTTCGACCTGCGGCCTACCCAGGCCCATGTCGGCGACGAACTGGCGCCGGAAGGCGGCATCTCGCTTTGGTTCCAAGGCCAGCCGGACGCGTTCGCGGTCATTTCCAATGCCAGCATCAACCAGGATTTCACCTTGGAAATGTGGGTGAAATGCAGCGCCGATGTCACCAGCATGGTCCCTTGGCTTTGTGTGGTGACCGGATCGCCGGCCACGGCAAGCTGGTGGAACGCCGACCCGTCCGGCGTCGTCACCAACCTTGGTCAACCGCGCCTGGTGCTGGGCCAACTCCCGGACTACGAGGGCGGGGTGGCCGCGGGCATGCTGGCGCTGTTCAACTCGGGATCGTCCGGCGCGGTGATGGGCGTCACCAGCGGATCGCGGGTGATGTTCAACCTGGGGCAGTGGAACCATGTGGCGTTGACCTATGCCTCGGCCAACCAGTCCATGGCTATTTTCATCAACGGCGCTCTCTATGGCGGGCAGTCGTTATCCAATGTGATGGCGCAGAGCAACTGGAGCGGGCTGGACATGCCCAGCCTGGCTGGCGCCAACCTGGTGCTGGGCTGCAGCCTGTTCGCCGGCAACCTGGATGAACTGCGCCTGTGGAACCGGGTGCTGTCCACGGACGAAATCAGTTTCTACATGAACCGCATGGTCAACCCGGTGCTGACTAACTATGCCGGGCTGGTCGGCTGCTGGCCGGTCCTGCACTTGGGCGACCCCAACCTGTTGATCAATCTCAGTTCAGCCAATCGCGCTGGCGACGGGTTGCTGGTGGGCGTGCAGCATGCTAATGGCGGGCCGTTTTATGCAAATGAGGATATCGCCATGTATTCAGAATATCATGGCTATATTTACGACCCGCCGGGCCAGGCGCCGTACAACGTCAATACCTATGCTTACCCCATAGCGCAAAACCCGGATGCCCAGACCGAGGTATTCCTGGTCAACGAAAACAAGCACAAGTTCGAGGGCGTGGCCGATACCAACAACCCGTTGGCCAACTACGACATCGAACTGTGGTGGTCGGAGGACATTTCGCTGCTCGCCAATCCGCCCATGCCCACCAACGTGTACATCCCCAACTTTGTCCAGCGCTACCAAACCCAGTGGCCGACCAACGTGCCCCAAATTGTACTGGCCAGCGGCCTGGGGTACACGCTGACCAACAACTACACCCGCACCATCAACATCGGCATGACCGGGCAGGTCCAGGTCGTCACCAACTGGGTTGCCAATCCGCAGCTTTATATCCAGAACGCGACCAACCAGCCGGGCTTCAATCCCAATGAGGAACACGCCCTGTTCGATTACCTCACTTACTACGCCCTGCGCGACGACCTGAACGCCGCCGGCGACTCGCGGCCGTACGTGCTGGTCCAGTACACGGACCCCTCCAACAACAACCAGCCCGAGATGCTGCCCCTGATGGTTGTGCGCACCAACGCGACGTATCCGGACTTTACGTTCAACATGCAGGCCGGGTACCGCATTCCCGGCCCACACCCGCTCGACCTGCTGGCCAATCCCAACACGCCGAACACGTATTGCTTGAGTGGTCCGGGCTGGCGCGACCGCACGCTGACCTGGTGGGCCAAGGCGGCCGGCGACTTTGGCAGCAACACGGCGCTCATGGTCATGCGCGATTTCTACCCCATGCAGTCCAGCTTCTACTTCCCTAACCGCAACGCAAGTATGAGCCAGCCGGCCTTGGGCACTCCCATCCCATGGCTGCCCGGCTACATGAACTTTAATTCCACGGCGTACCCGACCAGCGGCGTGCCCATCAACGTCAAATGGACCGTGAGCTGGCCGGCCGCGCCAACCATGGACGCCTGCCGCACGTTGCTGACCGCGCGCGACGGGCTGCCGGACATGTACAACCAGTTGAGCGCCGAGATCCTTTATGACCAGTATGCGGCCGCGACTACCGGCGCGTCCACCAACCACACCACCGCGGAGTTGATCGACCCCATATCGGCCCAGGCGGCGGATCTGCAGTTGGCCGCGAATCCGCAGTACAAGTTCCCCGACGACTTCGTGGGTCCCTACACCAGCAAGCCGGGCGACAAGGTGTATAACCGCGCCGGCATTTATTATTTCAACGGTCTCTCGCCGATCGTGGGCGAGCGGCTCTATTACAACCCGTACCTGGGATCGAGCAACCTGGTTTTGATCGGCCAGTACATCGCTCCGGCCAGCGGTGGTGCCTATCTTGAGCCCAACGTGCTGTCCGACCAGCAGCGCGGCGAAATCATCAACCTGGCCGTGGGCTCGGCCAAGGATGCCATCGCATTCGCGCTGTGGTCCAACGCCGTCATGGGCCTGGCGCGCGCGCCGATTGTGACCGCCGGGGCCAACCAGCCGGTGACCAAGTACGCGCTCTACAGCACCGGCCGTGGCGCGGGCTACATCACCCTGGTGATGAACAACGCCACCAACCCGGCCACGGGCGTGGCGGCGGGCGATACGATCTCCATGTACGTCATCCAGGTAACCTCCAACCTGTACCTGGGCCAGATCATCCCGCTGGAAGACCAGAACAACATTCTCTCGCAGATGATGAACCTGCTCTACAGCGAGATCCTGCCGTTCTGTATCGACACCAACTTCACGTTCCAGTGGCAGTACAACCCGATCCTGGCCGACGGCACCGTGAACTCCAACAACTGGACCGACTATGCCGTGGGCCACAGCCTGGGCATGATCACCCTCGGCAGCCAGGGCGCCCAGCTAACAGATTTTGAGGATAACTATTACCGCCTGCGCTACCATGCTGACCCCGTGTCCCAGGCCGCGCCCGTGGTGGGCACCAACTGGACTGGTTGGGCGGACGACGCCCTGGCCGAGGGTTGGGTCCAGCGCGTGCTCAACAACCTTACGCCCTTTGACCAGAAAGTGCGCGACGCCTACGACAATCCCATCAATGGCGTCATCCGCATGGTCCAGATCGCCGGCGGCCCCTACGAAGGCGACGTGGCCCTGAACATGCAGAACCTGGACCAGTACGGTTTGCTGCAGATTTACCACACCGTGCGCAACGTGGCGCTGAACCTGATCCAGGGCCGGCCGAACGTGGATCCGGCGTTTGCCTTGCAACTGCTCCTGGCCTGTGCACGGCTGAACGACCTGTACATGCTGCTGGGCAACGAAGCTTTTGCCGACGCCCAGGATCCCATGGTTGGGTTCGGCAGCACGGCGGTGTTCGATGGCGCGGCCTTGTCCATCGATTACGGCGCCTATGCCTCTTCGATCTATTGTTTCGAGAACCAGTACAACTCGCTGTTGGACGAGGAGCTCGGCTTGCTTTATGGCCGCAGCCTGGCCGACCCCGCGCCGGGCGTGCGCACCAGCCCGTTCTACAACCGCCTGATGTGGAACTGGACCCGGGGCATCAACGCCGGCGAAGTGGCCTATGCCATGAACTACAACATCATCGGCACCAACCAGGTCACGATCACCGTGGACACGGCGGCCAGCCTGTTCCCGCAGGGGCATGGCGATGCCTGGGGCCATTACCTGAGCGCGCTCACGCTGTTTTACCAGCACCTGCACATTGACAATATCCCTGTGGAAAACGCCTGGGTGTGGCCGGCCGACCTGGCCGTGCTGGTGGGCGCGGACTCGGTGCTCGTAGATTATAACTTCGAGGCCAAGTTTGCCGAGGCAGCGGTGGGCCTGGCGCGCAGCGGCGCGGAGATCGTCGGCCGGGTGCACCGCAAAGTGTATGACGCCGGCGGCGATGGGATGCTGGACGGGTACCGCGACGTGTATACCAACCGCGCCTGGGGCTTGGGCGAATGGGCCGGCCGCGCCGGCCAGGCCAACCTCTACAACTGGCTGGCGATCAATGCCATCCTGCCCTACCAGGCCCCCGACGCCACCAACGCCTACCAGCCCTCGCTCAAGGGCAAAGGCCGCGCCACCACGCCGGAACTGGCGGAACTGGCCAGCTTGACCGCACAAATCCAGAAAAAAGCGCAAAACGCTGATGCCGGTCTAAACCCGTTGGGCCTGGCCGAAGGGAGCGTGCCGTTTGATATCAATCCTGCGGACATCGACGCCGGCAAAACCCATTACGAGCAGATTTATGACCGCGCCGTCCAGGCGCTGGAAAATGCCACGCTGGTGTTTGACCAGGCACAAGCGTTTAGTCGATTGTTGCGACAGCAGCAGGAATCCGCCGCCAACTACCAGCGCTCGCTGGAATCCATGGAGCAGGACTACAATGCCCGGCTCATCGAAATCTTCGGCTACCCATATGCCGATGACATCGGACCCGGCAAGACCTATCCCCAAGGTTATGATGGGCCGGACCTGCTTCATTTCAACTATATCGACATGAGCGCGCTGGGATCGACCGCGTTTGACTTGGGGCCGATCCAGGAGACAATCTTTGTGATCAACGACGATCCCGACCAGCATGAGTATACGGTGAACAACACATGGGCCGGCGTCAACGGCACGCCCCAATCCGTGACCTATTCGTGGAATGACGGCATTTACCCCGCCTGGAATCCAGGGGCCTTTACCATTACCGTCGACGTGGCTGGTTGTGGCTTGCCAATCAAGCCGTCGGCCTGGTCGGGTTGCCGGGCCGCCGAGGGCCAGGTTCAACGCGATTACGCCACCTATGTGCATGCGTTCATCAATTTGTGGAATGCCAACGCCAACTTGAACGTAAGCATGGCCAAGCTCAGCGCCACCTTCAGTGATTATTACAAAAACAAGAAACCGGTGTTTGACTCCGCGCATTCATCGACCGAATCCTTGTTAACTTACAACGAGTCATGGACTGGCCTGCTCGCGCCCTTGGAAATGTATAACTATTACCATGAAAAAGTGGGGTCGATTAACCAGTGGAACTTGTCCATGATGATTCTCGGCACGCCCGACAGCCTGATCGCCGGCCTGGCTGACAGTGTCCCTGTACGTATCGACACCGCCATCGCCGCGCTGGTTGACTATACCACCACGGCGCTCAATGCCGCGGTCATTGGCGGGATTATGAATGGCGTGGTTACCGCCGAGAAGGTGGCGGGCGCCATCTGGGAAATGGAGATTCAGAAAGACGAAAACGACGCAGCCCATAATGCCCAGTGCCAGGCGGTATACCAGGCGTTGCAGGCGTTGGCTGCCGATGTGTCCGCCAAGGTGTTCAATGCCAAGGTGCTGATGCAGGAGCTGACCATGGCTGAGCAGCAGTACAAGGCCACCATCCAGGACGGTTACCGCCTGCAGAACGAGCGCGCGACCGCGCGCGCCGGCGCCGCCAGTCGCGTGGAAAACGCCCGGTTCCAGGACATGAGTTTCCGCATCTTCCGCGACGATGCGCTGCGCCGCTACGAGAGCGCCTTTGACATGGCCGCCCGCTACGCCTTCCTGGCCGCCAAGGCGTACGACTTTGAAACCGGCCTGCTGTCCGGCGACACCTCGGCCACGCCCGGGGATACCTTCCTGAGCCAGATCGTCCGTGCCCGGACCTTGGGCCAAGTCGAAAACGGTTTGCCTATGACCGGCTCCGGCGGCATCGGGGATCCTGGCCTGGCGGATCTGCTGGCGCGCATGAACGCCAACTGGCAGGTGCTCAAAGGCCGCCTGGGCTTCAACAACCCGGACGCAGACGTCAACCGCTTTTCCTTGCGCCAGGAACTGTGCCGCATTCCCAACGATCCGGCGTATGACGACGAATGGATGAACACGCTGCAGGCTTACGTGGTGGCCGATCTCTACGCCGTGCCCGAGTTCAACCAGTATTGCCTGCCGCCGTTTGGCGCCACCAACTCCATCAAGTACGAGGAGCCGGCCATCGTGATCCCGTTCGCCTCGACCATCCAGATGGCCCAGAACTTCTTCGGGTACGACCTGGCCGCGGGCGACAGCGCCTATGACGCCACGCATTTTGCCACCAAGATTCGCAGCGTCGGCATCTGGTTCTCCAACTACAACGTCACCGCCCAGAGCGGCGGCTTGTCCATGACGCCCTATGCTTACCTGGTGCCTGCGGGCAACGATGTCCTGCGCTCGCCCACGGACGAAGGCGGCCAGCCCCGCGCCTGGGCCGTGTGCGACCAGGCCCTGCCGCTGCCCTATGACTTGAACCAGGACGGCAACTTCATGAGCGCGCCCGACTGGGTGGCCATGAACGCCACGCTGGGCGAGTCGTTCGCCGCCCTGCGGCGCCACCCGATGCTGCGCGCCTACCACGATGCCGGCTACACGCCCGACCAGATGATCATGAATGCCCGCCTCGTCGGCCGCTCCGCCTGGAATACCCGTTGGGTGCTGATCATCCCCGGGTTCACCCTGCACAGCGACCGCAACCGCGGGATCGACTGGTTCATTTACGGGCCGGACGGCAGCGGCGGGGTCCGGGACATCAAGCTGTATTTCCGCACCTATTCGTACGCGGGGAACTGAAGAGAACGATAAATGATAAACGATGAATTCCAGAAGGGGGAACCCGATGAACCACGTCCACGCTAACCTGCCGGCATCCCGGGGAAGCCGGCGCCAGCCGCGCCACCTTGGAATGCTTCTTAGTTCATCGTTCATCATATATATCTTATCGTTCTCTTCCTTCGCCCTCCTCCCCGTGCCTTCCTATTACCTCGTGGGCCGCGTGGTTTCTGACATGGGCGCGGTCCTGAACGACGGCGTTATGGAAGTGCAGGCCCTGGCCCTGGACCCGGTCACGTCCAACTGGGTGCTGGTGGCCCGCACCCGCCTGACCGACGCCCGCACGGATGGCGCGACCTTCCAGGTCGAGATCAAGTTGGATGACGGGGTCGGCAGCACCCGGAGCATGCACGGGGGTGAATATTACTGCCGCCCGGGCGATAAGTTGATGTTCCAAGTGCTGGATGGCGCGACCCCACAGGCGCTGCTCAACGCCACCGGGCACGTGGTGGGCCAGTCCGGCCGCCATGCGCTCCTCGATTTGCGCCTTGGCCTGGACGTGGATGCGGACGGCTTGCCGGACGCCTGGGAACAGATGATCGTGGACTTGTCCAATGGCCGCCTCCACAGCATTTGGGAACTGCGGCCCGAGGACGATTTTGATGGTGACAGCGCCAGCAATGGCGACGAATACCATGCCGCGACCGATGCCATGTGGAACGCGGACATGTTCCAGATCGAAAAGGTCGCGCGTTCGTTCGACGGCACCAACCGCCTGGTGCGGGTTGAGTTTTATACCCTGCCTGGCAAGATTTATGCGTTGTTCCGTGCGCAGCGGGCGCTTGCGAACGGTGCCTTTGCATGGCAAGCCCTGCGGTTCCGCACGGAGCCTGGCGGCACGGCCGCAGACACCACGTATCTGGTGGGTGACGCCATCGACTATTATCGCGCGATCTTTATCGTGCCGGATTCATTGCCACATAATTACCACCTTGAGGTATACTGACCCCAATGATCGTCAGCATCCTGCGAGTTGGGTTGGCCGTCAGCCTGCTGGGCGCCGGGGGCGCTCTGGCGCGGCCTTGGACCAATGCCGCGGGTCACGCCATCGAGGGGGAGTTCATCAGCCTGGCCGATGGCCAGGTCACCCTGGCCCGGCCGGATGGCCGGCAGGTCACGCTGAAGCTGTTCAGCCTGTGCCCGGAGGATCAGCAAGCCGCGCGCGAGTTGGCGGGCCAGCCCGACCTCCCTGCGGTGTTGCGGGCGGATTATGAGCGGGCGGCCCAGCAAATCCGGCGCTTGCAGGTGATGCTGCAGCATGGGGCCGTGACGCCTGCTGAATACGAAACCCGGAAACATGAGTACATCCGCTCGTTCCGCCTGGCCGCCAACCGCAACCCGGGGTCTCCGGAACAGACCAAGACCAGCGCGGAGTGGATTCCGCGGCTTGCCGCCCAGCTGGATCAATTGTGACGGCTATTCCGCTGCCAGCAGCGGCAACTGCATATGGTCGGCCAGCTGCTCGCGCATTTCCATGCGCAGCGCGAACGCGGCCTTTTTCTCCACCAGCGCCGCGTACTCCGCGGGCGTGGTGAGTTGCTTCACGGCGGCGCAGGGATCCGGCGCCGGCGTCGCCCCCTGGATGCAGGAAGACAGCGCTAGGCATGCGCCCAGCAAACCGACCATGGCGATTTGACGTATCAGGTGAGTTCTATTCATGATGATGCCTATCTTTATATACAAGTTCCTGGGTTATTCCTCAAGCAGCAGCAGCAGCCAACCCTGCGACGCCGAAATGATCATGTAGCTGTTGGTCAGCGTTGCCGCGCCGAAATAGTTGCTGTTCCCGGCCTGGCTGGCGGTCATTCGCAGCACGCCCGGCACGGCCGGCACGAACGTGTCGGCCGCGGTCCACTGCCCGCTCAGGTTCAGGTTGGTGAACACCACCGGGTTGCCGCTGCCGCCGCCGGCCGCGCTCAGGGCGATCGCCTGGCCCGCCATGAACCGGCTGCCGCTGGCTGGCGCGAACTGCGTGATGGCCTGGCCGGCCCGCGCCACTTGCATCGTCACCGTAATGTACGACAGCCGGCCGGGCGCCTCGGACGCGGTCACCGTCGCGGTCGTGACGTGGGCGCCGGCGTCCAGCCCGGTGCCCTGACCGCTGAACCGCACCGCCACGGCATTGGTCGGCGCCAGCGTGCCGCCCTGGGGGGCCAGCGCGAGCCACGCGGCGGCGTTGGTGATCGCGTAGGTCACGCCGGCGACCGTGCTGGTGTTGAAGAACGTCACCGTGCTGGTCACCGTGCCCGCGAAGCCATAGGTGGTCTGCAGGCCCACGGTGTACTGGCCGATTTGCAGGCTGCCCAGCTTCTCGTGCACCGTGATGTACAGCATTCCGCCTTCCGTGCGCGAATCCAACACGGAGCTGTCGCCTGGGCCGGGCACGAAGTTCGGCAGGATCGCGCCGGTCTCGTCCTGGTACAGTTCCAGCACGCTGCCGTCGGAGAGCTGCACCCGCGCCAGCGACTCGCTCAGGCCAGTCACCAGGTCGGTCTCGATGTCGTAGGTCATGCTCGTGATGACCAGCCGATCTCCGGCGCTGAGGAAGAAGCTCCCCATGGCCAGGCCCAGGCTGCCGCCGCCCTGCCGCACGGCGTAGGCGTGCCGGATGGTCTGCACGTCCTGGCCCGGCCGCGTGTCGGTGATCTCGCGCGTCCGGCCGGCCAGCTCGGTCTCCGCGCCCAGTTGCAGGGTGATGCGCTGGTTCGGGTTGGTCCCCACCAAGATGCTGGACCCGGCGGGCATGACCAGCTGGTCGATCAGCAGCTGGTTGTCGCGCAGGCCGCCGTTGGTGCCGTCGAGGTAGCCGGAAGCGGCGATCTGCAGCGCCAGGCGGGCATCGCCGTTGAGCGCGAGGCCGCTGGAGAAGTCGAAGTCCGCGCCGCTGCCGATGACCGCGTTGGAGACCGCCAGCGCCACCGCGGCTTCCCAGCGGTCGCCGTTGGTCGCCACCCGGCTGCTGACCGTGGAGGCGACCAGGCCCGTGGCGTCGCCGCGCACCAGCAGGTGGCCGCCCACGGCGCCGGCAGTCACGCCGATGGTGGTGCCGCCGACCAGGCTCAGGCCGTTGGTGAGTTGCAGCACCGAGACCACCGCGTTGCTGGCGTCCGGCGCCGACGAGGCCGACAGCTCGCCTTCCTCGAAGTTCGCGTAGCCCTGGGCCCAGAGCACGCCGCCGGGGGCGGGCGCCACGGTGGTCACCGCCTGGCGGCGGGTGCTGTTGGTCCACCAATCCACGCCGATCCACTCGAGCAAGCCGTTGTTGAGGATGCGCAGGGGGTACCGGTTGCTGAGATTGGGCGTGCGCAACACGCCGCAGTTCTGCACGGTCAGGGCCGGCGTCGCGCGGGCGAGGTCGGTCATGTAGAAGCTGGTCGCCAGGTCCACGGCGTTGGTCGCCCAGACGCGGCAGCCATCCACCAGCAGGCCCAGCGGCTCGGTCACGGCGGTCATGCCAAACCCGCTGTTGGGCGGGGGCACGTTGCATTGCCCGTTGGCGCTGGCGCCCCAGGCCACGATCGTGCCGTCGGATTTCAAGCCCACGGAATGATTCCCGCCGGCGGCGATGGCGACGAAATTCGTGTTCGGCGCCGGGACATTGCACTCGCCGAACTGGTTGTAGCCCCAGGCCACGATGGTGCCATCGCTCTTCAAGGCCAGCGAATGTTCTCCGCCGGCGGCGATGGCGACAAACCCGCTGTTGGGGCTGGGCGGGGTGGCCTGGCCGACGACATTATAGCCCCACCCGACAATCGACCCGTTGGTTTTAAGCCCCAGGCCGTGCATGGACCCCGCGGCCACGGCGACAAACCCGCTGTTGGGCGAAGGCACCCGGCACTGGCCGTACCCATCGCTGCCCCAGGCCACCACGGTGCCATCGATCTTCAGGCCCAGGCAGAAGTTGCCGCCCGCCGCCGCGGCGGCAAACCGGTTGTTCGGCGCCGGCACGTTCTCCTGTCCAGCTTGCGGGCTGCCCCAGACCGCGAGCGAGCCATCCGTCTTCAGCCCGATCATGCAGGTCGCGTCCGCCCCGCCATACAGGTCCGCGAAGCCCGTGTTCGGCACCGGCAACGGGAACATCGCCGCATGCCCCCAGACAGCCAGCGCGCCTTGGACCGTCAAGCCGGCCGAAGCCCGTGCGCAGGCCTGGATGGCGGTAAAATATTGATCGGGAGGGACGTTGCACTGGCCTTCACTGTTATCGCCCCAGGCCACCACCGCCCCGTCGCGCTTGAAGGCCACGGTATGATCAACCCCGGCCGAGATCGGGCGCCGGGCCGCGCGCGCCATGGCGAGGCCCAGGTTCTGCCGCAGGGCGATCCGGTTGACCACCTGCGTGTAGGCCCGCGTGCCGCGGAAGGCGACGTACGACTGGTTGGATCCGACCAGCGCGGTGTAAGGCGCCACGACCGTGCCCGTGGGGGCGATGCTCAGGTGGCCGGGCGTCGCGCCCAGCGGGTTGTCGGCGGTTAGGGTGCAGGCCTCCGCATACAGGCCCTGCCCGAGGAAGAAGACGCGGTCATTGACGCCGGTGGCCGCGACCACCAGGCTCGGGATGTTGGCCGCGGCGTTGCTCCAGGAAGCGTAGGGAACGACCGGGGTCTGGCCGTTGCGGGCGGCGTAGTACACGTTCAGCGGATACTCGTAGGCCCCCATGTCCACGCGCAGGCCGGAAATGCGCGGATTGCCCGCGAGATCGGCGACGAGGTTCGTGGGCACCAGGGCGTTATCGCCAGCGTCGATGCAGGGCGAAGCCGCTTGCAGCCGGAAGTCGCCGTTGGCGGGGTCCGCGAACAGCGCGTTGCCGATGATGTTGCCGTTCACGCCGGTGCGCACGCCGAAGTCCCTGTATTGGGTGTTCACGAAGCCCAGGCAGGAGTTGCGGACATTGATATTTTCCAGGCCATAAATGTCGCCGATGCCGTTGCCCCACGCCACGCAGTTCACCAACGAACCGCCGCTGACTCCCGTGCCATTGGCATAGATCGTGCAGTTGACCAGGGGCGTATAGACGGCCGCGCCGCCAAAGAAGCCCGCCGAGTTCCCGACGATCAGGCAGTTGTTGGCCACGCTTTCGTTGACGCCCCCGCCTGACAACCCTTGGGCCGCGTTATACATAATCGAGCAGGAATCCACCGTGCTCCAGCGCACCCCGCCGCCATTGCGCCCGGCCTGGTTGCCCGTCAGGTTGCAGCGGACCAGGTGGCTCACCATGCCGCCGCCGCCGCTGTCCGTGACGTAATTGCCGAGCAGTTGGCTGTTGTACACCGTGCCGCCGGACACCCCGCCCCCGGACACCGCCTGGTTGCCGCTGATGATGCAATTGGTGACCACGGCATCGGCACCCATGCCCGCGAAACCGCCGCCCCAGGCATTGACCACCGCCCCACTGGTCAGCGTGAAGCCCGCCAGCAGCCCCGTCTCGATGGCCACGGGCCGGACGCCGCCAGCCCCGGCAATGGTGGTGAACAGCGGCCCGTTGACGGACCGGACCGAGATGTTGTTGGTGATCGCCACGCGGTTGGTGGCGCCGCCCATGAGGATCCCGCCGCCGACGTTGTACAGGCCGTTGCTGACCCAGACCGCGCCGCCGGGTCGCGAGATGTCCAGCGCCGCCTGGATGGTGCGCTTGGCCGTGGCCCAGGTCCGGCCGATGGCGGCGTCGTTGCCGCTCGGCGCCGTGTAGGCGATGTTGGGGTAGATGTAGTACGTGAGGGTGACCGTGGCCGCGGGGTCGTAGAACGTGTCGCCCGCCTGGTTGGCGTACACGGTCACCGTGCCGGGCCCGCTGAAGCTGAGGTTCGTGCCGCCGGTCAACGTGCCCACCCCGCCGGGCGCCAGCGTGTACACCACCGGGTTGCCCGAGCCGCCGCCCTGGCCGCGCAACTGCGCAAGGTCGTTGGTGATGAACAAGGTGCCGTCGGCGGGCGCGTAGTTGGTGATGGCCTGCGGCATCCGCGCAATCGTCAGCACGGTGCGGTTGATGGAGGTCCAGTTGACGGTGTTGACCACGCCGGTGACCGCGTAGGCGCCGAGCGCCGAGGGCGGCGTCGCGCTGCCGTTGTACGTGACCGTCACCGGGTTGGTGTGCTGGGAAACGGCGGTCACCGCCTTGGGGTTGCCGTCGTAGGCCTGGTTGGTGTTCGAGAAGAAAATGGTGTCCCAGCCCTGGCCGATTTCGAGGCGGACGCTCACCAGTTGCGGCGAGTTGGTCGCCTCGGGCGAGGTGATGACGTTGGTCGCATAATAGGTGCCCGGTTCGAGCGACCAGTTGGTCATCGCGACGCCGTACCAGGCCTGGCCGCCGGCGGCCACCGTGCCGGTGCCATTGAAGGTGGACAGGAACGCCGGGCCGGGGTAACGGGTTTCCGTGGTGTATGCGAAAGCCGCCGCGCCGGCGTTGGACACCTGCAGCATGGCCAGCCGGCTCGAGCCCAGCTGGTACCGGGTCCGGATGACCACCTGGCTGGCGGAAAGGACCATGGCCCCGTATTTCGGCAGCGCCGTGCGTGTGGCGACCCGATTGGCCGATATCCCGCCAGCCTCCGTGAACGTCCCGCCCGCGAACAAGTTCGTGCCTCCGAGTCCCAGCGCGTTCACCGCGTTGTTCATGCCGCTGTCGAGGTTGGTCCACGTGTCGCCATCCCACACCGCGATGTTGTTCGCGCCAGCACCGCCGGCGGTCGTGAAAGCGCCGCCGGCATACAAATAAGGCCCGTCGCAAAGCAACGTGCCGACAGACTCAAAGCCGGTGCCCACGCCGGCACCCAGGGCTGCCCACGCCGTGCCGTCCCATTGGGCGACATTGTTGACCGTGACGCCGCCCGCGTTGGTGATCATGCCACCCACGTAGAGGTTCCGCCCGTCGTGCGCCAGGGTCGCGACCCACCACCCGTCCACGCCGGTGCCGAGATTGGTCCAGGTCGCGCCGTTCCACATGGCGATGTTGTTGATCGTCACCCCGCCGGCGTTCGTGACGTAGCTGCCGGCCGCATACAAGTTCACGCCGTCGTGTGCCAGCGCGCCCAGGCCGTAGCCGCCCTGGATGCCGCTGCCGAGGTTGGTCCAGGTCGTGCCGTTCCACTTGGCGATGTTCACGACTGTGACGCCGCCGGCGTTGGTGAAGTCGCCGGCCACGTAGAGGTCCGCGCCGTTGCGCACCATGGCGTATATCTGATATCCGCTCACGCCACCACCCACGGCCGACCACGCGGAGCCGTCCCATTGCGCCACTAACCCGACCGGCACACCGGCCGCGGTGGTGAAACGACCGGCCGCATACAGACGTGAGCCATCATGCACCAGCGCATTCACGTTGTTATCCAACCCGTCGCCCAGGTTGGTCCAGGCCGCGCCGTCCCAGCCCGCCATCCGGTTGGCAATCACCCCGCCGGCCATGCTGAACGCGCCGCCGGCGTACAGGTACGTCCCGTCGCTGGCCAGCGCGCTGACGTTATCATCCACGCCAGCGCCCAGGTTCGTCCAGGCATTGGCGGCTACACTGCCAGCGGCTGTGCCCAGCCAGATGACGGTGGCCGTTACCGCCAGCGCGGTCCTGCCAATCCGCACCGCACATGTGTTGACCATGCCTGATGCCACAACCCGCCTAACAAGAGCAGTCATCATTCGCCTCCATAATTGAACTGGGCCAGTCAAGCTTACCGCAGGTGTCACATGCATTCTCACGCCGTGGCAACCACCCGCATGAGATGGAACATGGCCGGAAAAATACTCAACCGGACAGGATCAGGCAATTGCGAAAAATGGGTATGAGATGGGTAGGGTAGGGCGCCAGGCTGCAACGGCTTGTCATCCGCGGCCCGATGCGCGATGATGGCCGAGGCTGGCAGGTACAAGAACCGGCCACCAGGAGCGAGACATGCTTTACAAGGAATATGGACGAACCGGGAAAAAGATATCGGTGATCAGTGCCGGCGGCATGCGCTTGCCGCAACCGGATCGTCCGGCCGAGGCGGTGGCCACCCTGCTGCGCGCGTACGAAAAAGGCGTTAATTATTTTGATACCGCGCCGATCTATTGCGATGACCGGAGCGAAAACATTGTCGGCCAGGCCATCCGGGACATGCAGCCGGGATCATTTTACGTCTCCAGCAAGTGCGCGGCTGCAGATGGGCCGGGCCTGCGCGCCGGCCTGGAACGCTCGCTGGCTCGATTGGGCCTCGCGCGCATTCATTTTTTCCATGTGTGGTGCGTCATGACGCCCGATGACTGGGCCCAGCGCAAGGCGCAGGGGGCCGTGGCCGCGGCCATCCAGGCGCGCGCGGAAGGATTGGTGGAACACCTCGCATTTTCAACCCACATGGCCGGCCGCGACATCCGGGGCGTGGTCGACGAGCATATCTTTGAGGGCATGACCGTGGGCTACTGTGCCATGAATTTCCCGTATCGCCAGGAGGGGGTGGACGCGGCCGCGGCGGCCGGCCTCGGGGTGGTGGCCATGAACCCGTTGGGCGGCGGATTGATCCCCGCCAACCCCAGGGTTTTCGATTTTCTGCGCGGGCCCCGGGATCCGGACGCGGTCACGGCCGCCCTGCGGTTCCTGGTGTCCCAACCCACGATTACGTCGGCCCTGGTGGGGTTCTCATCCCGCGCCCACGTGGACCAGGCCATGGCGGCGGTGGAGAATTTCGAGCCTTATCCCGCCCCCCACGTCGATCGCCTCAAGCAGCGCATCCGGGCCGACTTTGATCAGCTGTGCACCGGGTGCGGCTACTGTTTGCCGTGCCCCCAGCAGGTGCCGATTCCCCAATTCATGGATGTCTACAACGGGAAGATGCTGCAGGCCAATCGCGCGGACATCATGGCGCGTTTCCAGTGGCATTGGGATTTGAAGCCGGCGGTTGCCGGGGCTTGCATTAAGTGCGGGCAATGCGAAGGTAAATGCACCCAGCACTTGCCGATCATGCGGCGCTTGGAACAGCTCAAGGAAGAGTACGCGGGATAAAAAAACATCCCCTCAGGGTCGCGCTGTTCGTTGCGCGACTCAGGGGATGCGGTGCCATGCTTACGCCCCGGGTCAGGCCATCACTTTGATATGCTTGATTCCGCGCTCGATATTGGATAGCACCTGGGCCTGGTACTGGATATTCCGCGCCAGCTCGGCGGTGCGGCGCCGGGCTTCCAGGGCGTACTGGGAGGTCGCCTTCTGGATCACGTCCTTGATCCGTTCGACGCCACCATCACAGGTCGCATAGTCTGTGCCGATTTGCATATCCTACCTCCTTCGTCCTTGAAGAATCTACTTCACATCCATGTGAACTAGGATACGTCTGATACCTGTATCGGCAGGCGGTCCGGCCGCTTTAAGCGGAAAACGCATCCGGGGCGGCCGCGGCAAAATGTTCTCTGCCGCGACGCAGCAGGGGCCGGCGGGCAAGCGTTACCCGACCGCGGGCTGCAAATCCTGCAGGCGCAGTTCCAGTTGGGACTGACCTTCGTATTCGTTGCGCACGAGGTGGAAGGCTGCATCCACCCGCATGCCGGCCGCCACCTTGACGTGCTGGGCCATGCCAAAGCCCATGGCTGGGAAGCTGTGGCCGTGCTGGTCGGCGAGGGTCAGGCGCAGATGCTCTTTGCCCACCACCCGCGGTTCCCCGGCCACCAGGGCTCCGCGCAGCGCCCAGACCGGGCGGGGATTGCCGAGCCCGTAAGGTTCCAGCCGTTGGATGGCGGACATCAGGGTGTCGTTGATTTCATCAAAGCCGACCCAGGCGTCCACGCGCTGGATGGGCGTCAGGTCGCGCTCCTGCAGGGTGGCGGCCGCCACCTCGTTAAATCGGCCGCGAAAATCGCCCCAGTGGGCGGCTTCCAACTGCACGCCGGCGGCCATGTGGTGGCCGCCCCATTTGAGCAGCAGCGGGGCGCACTGGTTGAGGTGCTCAATCATGCTGAACCCTTCGATGCTGCGGCAGGATCCACGGCCTTTGCCTTCGGTCAAATCCAAGGCGATGACGATGGCGGGGCGGTGGTACTTGGACACCAGGCGGGCCGCGACAATGCCCACAACCCCCGGGTGCCAGTTTTCGCCGGCCACCACGAGCCCGTAATCCCGGCGGGCATCGTACCAGGATTCGATCTGCTTCTGGGCCTGCAGGAAGGTGGCGGCTTCGATGGCCTGGCGTTCGTGGTTGGCGTCGTCCAGGGCCTGCGCCAGTTCGGCGGCCCGGTCAGGATCATGGGTCGTAAGCAGTTCCAGGGACGCCATGGCGTCATCGAGACGCCCGGCCGCGTTCAGGCGGGGCCCCAGGATGAACCCCACGTGGTAGGTGTCCAGCGGCGGCTTGACCCGGGCCACGCGCAGCAGCGCCTGCAAGCCGGCCAGGTTGGGCTGGTTCAGCTTCTCCAGGCCGCGCGCCGCGAGGATGCGGTTCTCGTGCGTCAGGGGCACAATATCGCAGATGGTGCCCAGGGCCACCCAGTCGAGGTGTTCGCGCAGGTCAAAGTCATGGCCGGGGCGTTGGTCTGCCCGGGCCTGCTTTACCAGGGCGTGGCAGAGCTTGAACGCCACGCCGACCCCGGAGAGGTTGGCGGTGGCCGGGTGCGGGTTGCGCTTGGGATTGATGAGCGCATCCGCCGGCGCGACCTCATCCGGCTCGTGGTGATCGGTGACGATCAGCTTCACGCGCGCATCGCGCAAATAGCGGGCCGCCTCGCCGGAATTGGTGCCGCAATCCACCGTGATCACCAGGCGGGGCTGGCACTGCTCGATGCAGCGCTTGACCGCGTCCGTGCCCAGCCCATAGCCTTCTTCCAGGCGGCTGGGAATGAACGGCGTGACCCGGGCCGCGCCGCAGGCGCGCAGCGCCGTGGTCAGCAGCGCGGTGGCGGTGACGCCGTCCACATCGTAATCCCCGTACACGGCGATGGAATCCTGCTGCTCGATGGCCTGGCGGATCAGGCGGGTGGCCTCGTCGACGCCGGCAAGTTCGCTGGGATCGCGCAGGTCCGCCAACCGGGGATTCATCCACTGCCGGACTTCGTCGGCCGTGTTTATGCCCCGGCCGGCCAGGACCGCGGCCATGGGGCGGGGCAGGCCGCACTCTTGTTGCAGGCGCTCGGTGCCGGCCGGATCAGCCGCGACCGTCTGCCATTTCTTCATTCCGCCTTGGGCTTCTCACGATGCCAGGCCAGGGTGACCGGGGTGGCAATGAACACCGTGGAGTAGGTACCAGCGATCAGGCCGATGACCAGGGTGAGCGCGAAATCAAAGATCACCCCGCCGCCAAACAGGAGCAGAACAAGCACGGAGAGCAGGGTGGTGACCGTGGTCAGGATCGTGCGGCTCAGGGTCTGGTTGATGCTCAAGTTGCAAATGTCTTTGTATGATTTGCCCTTGTAAAGTTTAAGATCCTCGCGGATCCGGTCAAAAATGACAATCGTGTCGTTGGCCGAGTAACCCACGATGGTCAGCAAGGCCGCCACCACCGGAAGGTTGATTTGCCGGCCCAGCAGGCAGAACACGCCCGCAGTCACCAGCACATCGTGGACCAAGGCGACGATCGTGCCCACGGCGAACGAGAACTCGAACCGGAAGGACAGGTACACGATCATGCCGACCCATGCCCAGATGAAGGCCCAGATCGCCTTGCGCCGCAGTTCCTCGCCAACCTGCCCGCGCACCTGGTCCTCTTTCAGGATTTTAAAACCAGCTTCAGTAAACGCTGTGGAGAGCACCTGCTTGGCGGCTTCGTCGTCGTTTTCGCCCACGCGCACGTCCAGGAATTCTTTGGCGCTGCCGATCTCGCCCATTTCGCGCTGGTACTGGATGGTGGCGTCGATCTTGGCCCCTTGCAACGCATCCCGCACCTGTTCCACCGGCACTTTCTGGTCAAAGCTTAGCAGCAGCGAGGTGCCGCCCATGAAGTCGACGCCCATGTTTTTCTGGTAACCTTCATAGAAGAAGGCGGCTCCGGTGCCGAGGATGATCACCAGGGAGACAATGATCGCCGGGAATTTCAGCCGCAAGAAATCGATGCTGGTGGGCTTGATCAACTGGGTCATGTGCAGGCTCTTCAAGTTGAACTTGCGCACCATAACCTCAAAGAACAGGCGCGTGTAGATCAGCACCACGATCATGCTGATGATGATACCGGCGGTCAGGGTCACCGCATAACCGCGGATTGGGCCAGTGCCGAGGATGAACAGGATGACTGCCGTGATGATCGTTGTAAGGTTGGAGTCAAAGATGGCGCTGAATGCGCGTTCGTAGCCGGCCCCGATGGCAGCCCCGATCGTCTTGCCGGCCCGCATTTCCTCGCGGATACGCTCATAAATAATCACGTTGGCGTCCACGGCCATACCGACTGACAAAATGATACCTGCAATACCCGGCATGGTCAGCGTGGGCAGCCCGAACTGGCTCCCGCCAGATGCCGTTGAACTGGTGAACAAGCCGAGGAACCCACCGGCCACGACCATGGCCAGCGGGAACAGAAGCGCCTCGGTCATCAGCGCAATGTCCGCCACGAAACCCGCATACCGATAATACATGAACATAAACAGCATGACCACGATGATGGACCACAGGGCGGCGCGCGTGCCGCTGCGGATTGAGTCGCGGCCCAGGGTGGGGTCCACGGTGCTGGTCTGCACCACCTTGACGGGAACGGGCAGGGACCCGGACCGCAGCACGTTGGCCAGGCGCATGGCTTCCGGCACTTTGAACCGGCCGGAGATTTCCGCCTTGCCGCTGGGAATCTCCTCGCGGATCACCGGCGCAGAGTACAGGGTGCCGTCAAGGACGATCGCCAGTTGCCGGCCGAGATCGCTGTTGGGGTTCTTGACGCCCCGCGGCGCATAGCTGCGCGTGACGCTGGCAAACTTCTTGGCGCCCTTGGAATCAAACTCAATTTCCACGTTGGGCTGGTGGGTCATGGGGTTGTAATCCACGGCCGCGCTCTTGAGCGCGTCGCCGGTCAGTTGACGGCGGACTTCAACATAGTACGGCCGGTAGATTTCGCGGCCCACGGGGTCCAGGTCGCGCTCCAGCATGAACTCGCAGCCGGCGTGCGGCTCGAACCTGCGGATTTGCTCGCGCGCGGCCTGGTCCATTTTCTCGTCCGGCACGGCGGACCGATCGCGGACATAGTGCTCGCCGCCTTCGCCCACCTTGAAGCCGAATGGCGCCTTGCCGGCATCCAGGAGATCTTTGCCCCAGTCGGCACTTTTCTCGGCCACCAGCCGGAACTCGAGAAACGCGGCATCCTGGATCGAGCGGCGGGCTTGCTCGCGCTTTTCTTCATCAATACCCGGCAACTGGACAATGATGCGTTCCTGGTCGCGGTAGCTGGCGGAATAGATGACCGGCTCGGAGATGCCCAGGCCGTCCACGCGGTTGCGGATGACTTCCAAGGCCTGCTCGCGGCCTTGTTGCGCCATTTCCTTGATCCGGGTGGCAATCTCTTCGTCGGTCAGGCCGTCCTGCTGGGCCCGCATGTCTTTTTCGAGGGTCTGCGTGTCGATTTCCAGGACAAAGCTGGTGCCGCCGCGCAGGTCCAAGCCCAGGGTGACCTTCTTGCTGGGCGGGTAAACCAAGGCCAGCGATGCGCAAACCATCAATGCCAGTATGAGCCATTTCCACAATGCATTCTTTTCCATGTTCTGTCTTTCCCGTGTTATACGAAGCTGATTGTCTACCCGTGCCCGCGGACCTTAGCGGCCGGCGGGTTGCCCGGCGGTTTCGGCTTCCGGTTCCTGGCCCTTGTCCAGCACCTGGGTGACCGCGGAGCGCACCACCTCGACTTTGACATTGTCGCTGATCTTAATCAGCATGGTTTTTTCCTTCACGTTGGTCACCACGCCGAGGACGCCACCGCCAAAAACAACGCGATCGCCGCTCTTGATGGCGCCTAACAGGTTTTGCCGTTCTTTGGCCCGCTTTTGCTGCGGCCGGATCATCATGAAATAGAAAATCCCGATCATGATGACAATCCAGCCCACCATGTAAAGGGGTGATTGCTGCCCTTCGCCCGGTCCGGCCCCACCCGCGGGGCCGCCGACCATGGCCAACCCCAACATCATTATATCCATAGAATACATGCTCCTTCCATCCCATGCGGTCCGAAAAACAAAACGCGGATACTATGCCGTGGCATCTAGGCTGACAAGCTGTTTTTTTGCTTGAACGGCGTTCTGGCTTGGATGCGCGCCGCCGCACAACCCAGATGGCGCTTTGTTCCGCGATCAATCCATGGGGAAACCAGGAACTCGAGAAAAGTTGTTGTGTTCATGGATATTTGTTTTAACTATGGTTTCAGGTGGACTGATTACATGGTAGACATGGATCCGTTTTTTCGCGGATGGATGATGGATGAAACATAATATGCAGGTAGCCGTTGGGACAGCGGCGCGCGGATGCGGCCGAAAATGGATGGCGCCAGCCGCCAGCCTGGCTGTGATGGCCTGGGCCATGGCAACTGCCCAGGCGGAGTCTCCGGCCCGACTGCCGGTCAGCGCCATGACCAAGGAAGAAATTTCCGCGTTGCCGCTGGCCCGGTACCCGGGCGCCGTCACTATCCCGGCCACGGAAGCCGAGTTGCAGGCCGCAACGCGGCAGTTGCAGCAGGAATCCGTGCTTGGGTTTGATATGGAAGCTCGGCCGGCTTTTAAAAAAGGCGAGCTCTACCCGCCGGCCCTGCTGCAGTTGGCGGGCGCCGACCGGGTCTACCTGATCCGTCTGAACCGCCTGGGATTGACCCCGGAACTCAGGGCGATCCTGGCCGATCCGGATATTCTCAAAGTCGGCGTCGGCGCCGCGGCCGACTGCAGCGCCCTGCAAGATCTGGCGGCGTTTGAACCGGCGGGGTTTGTCAACCTGGACGATCTGGCCAAAGAAATGGGCATCCGCCGGCCCAGCTTGCGCGGGCTGACCGCGGTGCTGCTCAAGTTCCGCATCAGCAAAAGCGCCCAGACCAGCAACTGGGAAGCCCCGGAGCTCACCCCGGGTCAAGTCAGCTATGCTGCCACCGACGCCTGGGTCGGGCGGGAAATTTACCGGCGCATGCAGGAGTTGGGATATGTGCCGGCTTCTTCCAAGGATAAGAAATCGGTCCCCAAACAAGGAGCATCCCATGAGTAAGCACGGATTGGTCTGGTTGCTTGGCCTGCTGGCCGGCGCGCAAGTCGGATTGGCCGATGAGTTGGTCAACTTGTATTCCAACGCCCTGCAGGACACCAAGATTGCGCGGCCGGAAGAGATCTGTGGTGACCTCACGGCCGTGGCCCTTTACAACACGAACCTTGCCTGGCGCGTGGGGCCCGATGGCACGTCGCGCCAGGTCCGTGTGGTCTCGTTCATGACCGCGGCCACGGCCAACAACTACTATTCCGTGGGCCACCATGAGCTGACCGGCGGCGAGCCGTGGATCACGCTGTATCCGGAGCTCCGCGACTTCAACGCCCGCAGCGGGCTGAGCAACTCCAATCTGCTGATGCGCATGAACCAGGTGCTGGGCCTGCCGCCGACCGCGGTGAACGATACGGTCGTGGAATTCTACATTGATCCCGTTTTCCTGGTGCGGCCAGCCCCGGACCCGGAAATCAATGACGCCTCCGCCGGGCTGGTGTTGTATACCAACTCGCCGTACCTGACGCCCAACGCCAACCTCAGCACCAATTATGTGACCTGGTTTAACGCCATGTACGATTCGCGGAACTACGATTACTTCTCCACGGTGCAGCCGCCTTACACCAACATCCAGGCATGGCCCTGTTCGCGGCTGGGCTATACCTACGACTGGGCGGCGTCTTGCACCAGCCACGTCGGGCTCGCGGAATACGCCATTCCCGTGCGCGGCCTGTTTTTCAAGCAGGGATACACCAGCGTGCCCATCGACGTGGTCACCATCACCAACGCCATCTACTACAAGAGCCCCAGCGCGCGGCGCGCAAATCCCGGCATCCCGCTGCTGCTCCTGCTGGGCCTGTAGGCGGGCGGCGGCGGTTCAGGCGCCGGGCGTGGGCGGGTCGGACAGGTAAAAGCGCCACTGGCAAAACAGGTCGGGCGGATGCGCATCCGGCGGCGCGAACCGGCACTCCACGCGGATCCGTGGGTCCACGACGCGCGCGATGCTCTCAAACTCGGCGCGGTGCATGGCCTGGCACACGTACTCGCCCAGCCCGCGCTGCAGCCGCGCCTCCTGGCTGGGGCAGTGGGGCACGGACAGGATCACCTCGTGCTCCCGCTCTTCGATTTGGTACCCGACCATCATGCTCCAGGGGAACAGGCGCAGGGTTTGGACAAACCCCTTGAGGCCGGTTTCCGTGATTTGATAGCGCTTGCGCAGCTCGCGCGCGCCCAGCCCGGACACGCGGCCCCAGACCTGTTCGTTGAGCGCTTCGGCCACCGGTTGGCCCAACCGTTCCGTGGCGTAGATGAACCAGAACGCATCCACCACCCGGTAATGCCACAGGAGAAACTCGATGTATCCCCGCAGTTGGGCGGCATCCATGTTGTCCAACGGTTCCAGGTGCATTGCACAATTTCCTGTCGGTTGCCCATTCGCCAGGCGACTGCCGCCGGCCGATGATTGACTTGAAAACGTGTGAGAATCTACGCTGGCGCGCTGAGCATCGTCAAGCCGTGCGCCAAGAGATCCGCGCGGTTGCTGGATGCCCGCATTTGCTTGCGTTGCCGGCGCGGGATGACCTATAGTGCGCGCGCTGGATAATAAGTGAGTTCCATTGGAAGGAGACGACCATGACGGAAACCAACAGCGCCCAAGCCGGCTTGCCGGACGCCGACCTGGCGGTCAAGGTGACAGAGTTGTTTGATCAGATGATCAACCCCATGCTGGCAAGCCACGGCGGCTTCGTCAACCTGGTAAAGGTCGAAAACGGCAACGTGTACGTCGAACTGGGCGGCGGGTGCCGCGGCTGTTCCGGCGCGCGCATGACGCTCAAGATGGGCGTGGAAAAAGCCTTGCGGGAAAAGATCCCCGGCATGACCGGCCAGGTGATCGACGCCACCGACCACGGTTGCTAACGCCGCGGCCACACGGGCGGACACGGAGAGCCTATGAACCTGGTTTGGATCATCCTGATGTTGCTGGGCGGGCTGATCGCCCTGGTGGGCGGGATCCTGTTCCTGGTGGCTGCGTTCCGGGAAAGCATCCTCTGGGGCTTGGCCGTGCTGTTCATCCCGTTCGCGGGGCTGGTCTTCCTGATTGCTCACTGGCAGGACGCGAAGAAACCGTTCCTGCTGCAGTTGCTGGGATCCCTGATTTATTCGGTAGCCTTTTTCATGATGCTGCCCAAGGATGCGCTCAAGGCCGGGCCCATGGACCCAGGCCGCTTTCTGGCCCTGGTCAAGAGTTCCGCCGGCGCCCCGGCCAAAGCCAAACCGGCCCCGGCCCGGGTTGAGCAGCCAACCCCCAAACCGGCCATGACTCCCGTCACCGCCACGGTCACGAATGCGCCCGCCAGCACCAATGCGCCGGCGCCGACCGCGACGCCGGCCGGAGTCATCGGCATGAAGCTGTCCGACCTTCGCGCCCGCCTGGGACCGCCGCAAGGCGTCATGCGATCCGGCAGCGGCACCGTGTACCTCTATCCTGACCGGGAGTTGTTTTCCAAGGACGGCGAGCGCGTTACCAGCGAAAAAATGAGATAATCCATGAAAAAAGCGAGCCCAAGCAAGGTCAACTTCATCCGCGCCCGGTACCTGCTGCCGATGCAGGATGGCCGGCGGATCGCGGATGGCTATGTCCTGTATGCCGGCGAGACCATCCTCGAAGCGGGCCCGTTCACCAAGGCCAAGGCGCGCCAGCTGGCCGCGAAGTACGGCCGGCAACTGGACGTGCTGGCCGGGCCGGCCCGCGAAAACCTGGACGCGGATCCCCAGACGCGGAAGTTCTACCAGCACAACGCAGTGCTGCTGCCCGGGTTTGTCAAGGCGCACGGCCACGACCACGAGAGTCCGCTGATCGGCCTGGTCAAGGACGAGCCGCTCACGGTCTGGCTGGACGGGGCGGTGAACCTGTTCACCAAGTTCATCACCGAGCATTACAAGCAGCTGACCGCGCGTTACGGGTGCACTCCCAACTACCTGACCTATGCCAAGGCCCGGCTGGACGATATTTATTACGGCATCACCGCCACCATGGTGCACCACTGCAACTACAACAAGTACCACGTCGAAGACATCGTCGCCGCCAACGAGGCGACCGGCACCAAGATGATTGTTGCCGTGGGCAGCCAGGACCGCAACTATTACGAGAAGATCCTGGACAAGCCCGCGTCGGTCGCGGTGCGGCGGCTGGACGAGTATTACGAAAAGTTCAAGCACCTGCGCAAAGTCCGCATTATCCCCGGGCCGGACCAGGACTTTTCCAACGGGCCCGAGTTGCTGAAGGCGCTGAAGCAGTGGGCCAATGATCACGGCACCCTGATCCATTGCCACAGCTCGGAGGAGTACAACACCACCGAGTGGTTCAAGAAAGAATACGGCAGCACGCCGGTGGAATATTTCGACAGCATCGGGTTTTTAGACGCGAACACCGTGCTGGCGCACCAGGTGCAGACCACCCCGCACGACCTGGAGATCCTGGCGCGCACCAAGACGAAAATCGTCCACAACCCGCTGGCCAACACGATCCTCGGGTCCGGCATGCCGCCGATCATGGAGATGATTGCGCGCGGCATCGAGGTGGCCATTTCCACGGATGGCTCCGGCTCCGCGGACAACCAGAACATTCTCGGCGCCGCGCGCCTGGCCAGCCAGTACCAGAAAGCGCTGCACAAGAATCCCAAGAATCTCCCGGCCGCAGACGTGCTGGACCGCATCACGCGGGTGCCGGCGCGCATGCTGGGCATGAATGCCGGGACGCTGGAACCGGGCAAGGATGCGGATATCGTGCTCCTGGACCTGGGCCGGCCCAACCTGATTCCCACCCGCCTCGACACCGTGGTGGAGAACCTGATCTGGGCCGCGGACGGCAGCGAGGTCAAGTACGTGATCGCCAACGGCCGGATGCTGCTGGACAACAAGCGCTTCACGCTGCCGGGCATCGACAGCGGCGACATCCTCGACAAGATGGGCGACCTGGCGCGGCGCTTTGATGCGTTCCGCAAGAAGGCCGGCCAACTGCGCGGCACCGGCGCGCATCGCTGATCCCGGAATGGGGCTGACGCTGCCCGTGGCGCGGGGGGGGATTAGTTGTTTTGTTCGATAAATTGGCGCAGGCGCTGCTTGGCGTCCGTGAACCCGGGCACGCGCTGGTATTCCTGGTAGCCGTCATTCACTTCCGGCCAATGCACGGCTGAAGATCCCCGCAGCGGGCGCGGTGGCGGCCGCGCTCCGTGCAGGAAGGCCTCGGTAGGCCGCGCCAGGTGCAGAAAGATCGCGCATAGCAGGGCATAACCCAGCAGCATCGCGGCGGGCATGGCGCGCGCAACCATGGCCTCGCACATCGCCCCGGCCGTGCGGCAGCTGCTCGCGCAGAAGCCGGCGGCCAACACGGATGTTGCCAGGAGCGCGGCCAGCGTAACGAGCGGCCTCATCGCCGGGGCCAGGTGGGCCTTGACGTAAACGAGGGCCGGTCCCAGGAGCCACCATAATGCCAGCGTGAGCAGGCCCGCGGCGGCGATCCGCCATGGATCCGCCGGTCGGTCCCCGCGCCAGGCGGTGACCGCCGCCACCATCGTGGCCGCGGCCAGGGCCAGGCTGGCGGTGGGATGGGACCACAGGTGCTTCTGTGCCGCCAGCAGCGCGTGCCACGTGACAACATTGGAGTCGCCCAGCCACATGAGGCCTAAGGACCAGCCACAACACAGGGCGACCAGGGCAACATAGCCCCATGCCGCATGCCGGTCCGGGGGGCCGCGGACTAGATCATGGGCCATGACCAGGGGCAGGATCACCCCCCACACGCTGAGGCCGCGCATGCCGAAGGTGCCCAGACCCAGCCACCAGCAGTACCAGGCCGCCTGAACATAGAAATGCACGGCCATGACTGCGGCCAGCGCGATGAACAACCAGCGTTCCGCGCGGCCGGGCGCCAGCAGGATGCGCCGCGCGAGCGCCACAAAGCCCAGGGCGTACAAAGGATGGTAGACCAGCAGCCCGTGCCACGGGTGCAGCAGCACGGCCAGCAGTTGCGGGTGGCAGAAATCAATGCTGCGGAACACCCCGTTGCCAAAAACCAGCGGGCTGGCCCACCAGGAGCCGGTCATCCAGCGGTTGACCAGCAGCAATTGCACCGCGGCGGCGGCGGCGATGGCCGCGCTGCCTGCCGCCGGCCACAGCCATGGGCGCCACCCGCGCGCGCCAGCGTGGCAGTAGAACTGGCGGCAGGCCACGGCCATGCCCAACAGCGCGTAGCCCGCCAACTGGGTCCGGATCAGGACCAGCGTCGCGGCCAGCACCGCGGCGGCGAGCACGTCCCAGGTGCACCATGCGCGTGGCTTGAGCAACCACCACGCCAGCACGGCCAGGATCGCATGGGCGAGAATCTCCGAGCCATCGGCGCGCGAGTAGAAGCCCAGGTGCGTGCCGAGGAACGCCACGGCCAGCCAAAACAGGATCATGGCCGGGTGGCCCGGTACCACGCGGCGCAAGGTCGCCGCCATGGCCCACCACAGGCTCAGGGCCGCCAGCCATCCGGCAGCCAGCGAGTCGCCCAGGATTCGCGCCATGGCCAGGGAAACGCCGTCCAGCGCGCGGAACACGAGCGCCGGCACAGCATAGAAGAGGCCGGGGCCATGCTGCCATTGGGACAGGGGCACGCCCATGGGGGAGGCTAAATCGCCGCGCAGCCAGAATATGTCGCCCGTGGCCATGGCCCACGCCCAATCCAGGTAACGCAGGTAGTCCGGCCCGCCGCGCGCGCCGGGCAGCAGCAGCAGGGCGCAGGCCAGCCAGAACAAGCTGCGCCAGGCTTGGCCGCGGGCGTTGATGGGAAAAATGATTTTCATGGGCCGCGGAGCATCCTGCCTCTTAGCGTTGGCCAATATACAGGCCCCTTACCACGAATCGGCTGCCACGGCTGTACAATGCGCCGCCGCCGTGCGCCAGGCGGATCTCCGCCAGGCCGGCCGGCACGTCCAACGGGCACACCATGGCGCTGCGGGCTTTCGCATGCAGGCGGAACTGGGCCACCTTGTGGCCGTCCAGCGACACGACCATGAGCGGCGCCCCGCGGATGGCGTTGGCCTTGATATACACCGTCATCGGCCCGGCTTCTTCAAAATGGACGATGTCGGCGATAAAGCCATTTTCGTTAATTTCCACGCCGTTGGTGCCCGGGTAGGCGTGCATCAGCTGCGCCATGCGCTCGGGCGCCACGTCCGCGGGTGCACGCCAGCGGTAATACGCCGCGGCGTCCGGCGGCAGCGCACCGAGGTGCAGTTCGCGGAGGTCCAGGTTGCAATCCTCGGGGAACTCGAAGGCGTCGTTGATGAACCCCAGCCCGATCATGTTGCGTCCGGCATGGGTGGGCAACATAACCCGGAACAGACCCCATTGGTCGGCGGCGATGTTCACGGCCGCCACCAGGCGGTAATCCAGTTGCACGGTGAGGCATGGGTACGCATGGCGCAAGGGGAGCCCACGGGCGATGATGTACAGCGGCAGCGGGCCGCCCGCCGGCAGCGTGTATTCGTAGCCCCAGCGGGTGTTGGCAAACAGGCGCAGGCCGCCGTCGATCTCCTGGGCCACGGCGTTGCGCGGCAGGGCGCCTTTCAGTTCCGCGCCGGCCAGCACGGCGGGAATTTCCTGGTTGGGCCGCGTGGTGACCGGGAAGAGCTGCTCCTGGCCGAGGAATGCCACGGCCAGGAGGGCCACGGCCATGACCCCGAGCACGCCCCAAACCACGAGGCGATAGCCCTTGATGCGCGCGCGGCGGTCGCTAATCCGCATGGCGTCTCCCTGGGTGCCGGCGACCCGGCCAAGCCAGGCCAACGAACAAGAGCAGCCAGGTGATCGCGCTGAGTGCGGCGCTCCGATAGAAAAGGCGTGGCCGGTACACGAAGCGGACGTGGCTGGGGCCCGCGGGCAGCGGCACCGCGCGGAACGCGTAGTTGGCCAGGCGGATCCGCTCCGGCCGGCCATTGATCTCGGCTTCCCAGCCGGGATACCAGGCGTCGTGGAGCACCAGCCAGGCCGGCCGGCGGACGGTCACGGAGATGTCCACTTCCTCCGGCCGGTAGCGGGTGATTTCCGGCGGCGCCACGATGTCCGCCGGGTCCAGGGCCGGCGCCGATCCCGTGGCTTCCTCGAGCAGGCTCTGGCGGAGCGGGTCAAAGGATCCGACGGCCATGGCCGCGTACACCTGGCCCGGGTGCAGTCCGGACCGCATCGCCAGCGGCACAAAGGCGCGCGGCAGGCGCGCGGGATTCTCGTACACCGAAAGACCGGTGTTGGAAAGCGCCATGGGCAGTTCCGGATCCGCGAATTGCGTGGGCGTGGCGATATACCGGACGTTACAGAGGTTCCAGGTGTCGCGCACTGGCCGCGCGCGCAGCAGGGCGTTCACGCGGTCGAGCATGAACGGATCGTAGCCGCAAAGGTCCTGGTAGCCCAGGATCATGGCCAGGTTCACGGGGCAGGCGCGGCTGCCGATGTCCCACCACCGGTCAAACAGCAGGCTGCGGTGCCAGTAGAAGCGCGCCCACTCGGCGCTGCCGCGTTCGCGCGCCCACTCCCGCAGGTCTGGCAGTTCGGCGGCGAGCCACTGGGTGTTGGTGCTGAGCAAGGGGAATGATCGAAAATAAAACTGTTGGCCAAGAAAATGAGATGCGCCCTGGATTGACGCGACCGACACCCGCTCATGGCCGGCCTGGCTGCGGATGAAGTCGAGGGCGGGCCTGACCGGGTCCATGTCCAGGTCGCGCCGCGGCTTCATGATCCGGTAGCCGGCGCCGAACGTGTACAGGTCGGCCATCAGCGCCACGCCCAGGCCGGCCATGAGATAGTATCTCCGCCGCGGGTGCTCCAGCACCGCGGCCAGGGTGCGCCGGTGGTAATGGTAGAGCACGAACAGGATCAGCGCCGCGGCCAGCAGCAGGTAGCGGTACAGTTGCGAGTTCAGCACCGCGACGCCCGCCAGGAAGTACACGACCAACGCGCCGGTGAACCGCCCCGCATACCGTGACCATTGCCGCCAGATGGCGTCCAGCCCCAGGGCCGCGAGCAGGGCCACGGCCGTGTACACCAGCAGCAGGTAATCGTGCGGCCAGCGGAACCAGCGCAGCACCTCCACCTGGAAGAACAGCCACGGGAAAAACGACGTGTACTGGCCCATGGCCAGGAACAGGCCCAAGAGGATCGCCAGCAGCAGCGGCGGCCGCAAGTCTTCGCCGCGCCGGACCATCAGCCCGCACAGCGCCAGCGCCCCGGCCGCGGCGCCCAGGTACGGCATGAAAATGACCAGCATCGGGTAGATCGGCGGGTACGGCGCGCCATTGAGCCAGTGCATGAACGGCCAGGCCGCCAGCTTCAACAAGGTGGGCCGGATGGAGAAGTTGACGTAGGTATCCATCTGCAGGATCCCGCCTTGACGGGGCGACATGCGAATGAATTCCAGCGCCGGGAACAACAGCACCGCAACCAGCCCCAGTACCAGCGCGCCGGCCGCGGCCGCGCCCAACAGCACCCCGGCCAGGCGGCGCCAGCGGCCGTGGTAGACCTGGCCGGAGACCAGGAACACCGCCAGCAGGCCCACCATGACCTGGCAAATGAGGAAGATGCCCGGCGATCCCCCGAGAAAGCCCAGCGCCGTGATCAGGGCCAGGAACAGCGTGCGCTTGCCGGTCGGCCGGTCGAACAGCAGGTGCAGGGCCAGCAGTTCCCACGGCAGCCAGCACGCGGTGCTGACGTACGGGAGGTGGACAAACTCGTAGGCCATGAAACTTCCGTAGGTGAACATGATCGCGCCGGCCGTGGCCGCGAACACGCCCGCCCGGTACCGGCGCAGCAGCCAGAACATGCCCAGCGCGGCCACGATGCAGTTGAGCACGCGCAGCAGCGCGATCGCCTCGAAATAAGGCAGGAACATCACCAGCCATTTGAGCGGATAGAACAGGTGGTTTTCCGGGTTGACGTAGTAGGGCATGCCGCAGAACACGTGGGGGTTCCACAACGGGAACTCGCCGGCCAGCAGGCGCCGGCGCGCGTACGTCCACCACGGGTAATATTGCGCGATCAGGTCGTCGATGAAGAAACAGTGGCTGGTAAAAACCGCCCGGAAATACCAGAGGAACGGCAGGAGCATCAGCCCCAGCACGGCATAACGCTCCGTGGGCCGCGTCAGGTGGAACTCCGCCGGCAGCTTGATCATGGCGCCGGCTCCCGGAACACGAGGCGCAGCACCCCTTCGTTGGCCGTGCCAACCCACACCACACCCGGCGCGTCCAAGGCCAGCGCGGTGATCGCAGCGGGCAAGGCCCGGCCGCGCAGGCGGACTTCCTGCCAGGCGCCGGCGCGCCAGCGCCACAGGCCGTGGCGGCGCGTGCCTACCCACCAGCCGCCCGCCGGGTCCGGGACCGTCACCGTGGGCTGAAACCCGCGGAGGCTGGGTGCACCCGGCGGCGGGCCTCCGGTGGAAGCTTGCGCATTGTTCTCGGCCATGGCCCTCATAACGGACGCGAGCATAGTTGATTTGTTCCCATTGCACAACCCTGCCGGAGCCAGGCAGGTGGCGCCGGTGGCCGTGAGGACCGCGACTCCGCCATCGGCCAGCGGGACCAAGGCGCGCACCTGGTTGTCGGGCAGGCCGGCCGGGTTCGACCACGCGGCCAGGCGGGCGCCCGCGCACCGTGCCACGCCGCCTTCCATGGCCAGCCACATGGCGTTGCCCGGCCCGCGGCGAATGCGCAGGACCTGGCCCAGGGCGTCCCCGCCGGACACCGGCAGGTCGCGCCATGCCGCGCCGCGATGGAGCGTTACCACCCGCGGCCCGCCGCGGCCGTAGCCGATCCACAGCCAGCCCGCGGCGTCCATGGCCAGCGTGGCCACGTGGTTCGCGCGCAGGCCGGACCCGGTGGGGATGCGCGGGTCGGCCGCGTACCGCACGCGCCAGCCCGTGCCGTCATCGTGCGCCAATCCCTGGCGGGTGCCAACCCAGGGCCGGCCGCGCTCGTCGGTGACCACGCACAGGGTTTCGTTGCAGGGCAGGGTGCCGGTCAAAGGGAACTGCAGCAGGTCGCGCCGGAACGTCTCGTGGCTGCCGTCGGGCCGGTGATGGCTCAGGCCGTTTTCGTAGGCCACCCACACGGATCCGTCCGCGGCAGCATGCAAATCATGCACGCTGCGCCGCGCAAACTCGTGGGATTCCGCAATGGGCTGGAAGCGGCCATTGACAAAGCCGCAGACGCCGCGCGCCGTGCCCGCGAGCAGCCCGGCCGCCGGATCCCAAAGCACGGCCGTGGCCAGGTCGTCGTTCAAGCCCTCTGCGGTAGTGAAGGCATCCACCCGGCCGTTTTGCACGCGCGCCACGCCCTGGGCCGAGGCTACCCACGGTTCGCCCTCGGGACCCGCGGCCAGCGCCAGGAGGGTGTGACCCGGCAACCCGTCGGCACGCGTCCAAATGCGGGCAACGGTCCCGTTGGATTGCCACTGGACCAAGCCACCTTCCGTGGCCGCCCAAAACCCGCCATCTTGGGCCGGGAGCACATCGTGCACTGGCCGCAACGCGGTGTAACACTGCGCAGCCATGGGTTCCAAGATCGGCGCAGGGCCACCCCGGGCCGGCGCTGCTGCCGCCAGGATCAGGACCAACCATGATCTGAACATGACATCCATGCTACGGCTCAAAAACCACCGGCCGCCGGAAAAACAGGCCGT
This sequence comes from uncultured Verrucomicrobiota bacterium, assembly GCA_964489425.1. Lineage (GTDB taxonomy): Bacteria > Verrucomicrobiota > Kiritimatiellia > RZYC01 > CAZAYP01 > CAZAYP01. The sequence goes on from CAZAYP010000020.1 coordinate 47,909, forward strand.
CTTCCAGCATTTTCAAGATAACCCCGCCCTCGTGGTCGCGCGGGAGTTCCGTGCCGGCCAGGTAAAGCAGCGTCATGTACATGTCCGCCGGGTTCACGGCCAGGGGCGTTGGCGGGGCTTGTACCAACGGGCCCCAGGCCAGGAAAAGGCCGGGCGCAGCCGGAGGTGATTGGCCGCCATCCGCAAGCAGCACGGCGGTTGCACCGGCTGCGACTACCTCCTGCAAGAACGCCAGCAGGCCCTGGTCGAGAACCGCGCCATAGCGCATGGCCAGGCTGGGATCTGATCGCGCGGCCAGGTTGGAATAACCAGACAGATTCAGGAACACATGGGCCCCTGGATACGTCTGCATGGCAAGCCGGGCCACTTTCAGGAGCGTCATATCACCAGCCATGCTGAGGGCCCAAGCATCCATCGCGCTGGTCTTCATTCCGTCCTCGGTGGCCGTACGGATGTAAACCACCAGCGCGCGCCATCCTGGCAACTGGCGGTCCAGAGGCGTGGCCGTGGAATTTGTTGCCATTCGTTGCAGGTCAGGGTAGGGGGGGATGACCAGGAGGCGCCCCGGTGTGGCGCGTGGCGTGCGCGTATCCCACCCGACCAGGACCACGTCCGCGCCCTGTTCCGCCAGGCGGTGCCAGATGGGGCGCGGCCGGCCAGGGCTAGCGGCGCGGCCGTTGAACAGGTCGTTCGCGAATTCGTCCGGCGGTTGCCCAGGCGTGCCCAAGGTTCCGGTCACGGGCGCCTGATCCAGAATGTTCTGCAGCCGCGGCGTCCGGCCGTCTGACCCGGCGCGCGCGAGCAAGTCCCAATCCAGGCCTGGCACCCAGGCCACGCACAGCCGGGCTCGGGTGTCCAACCGGGGCCCGGGCCCCGTGACCCTGAGCCCGGCCCAAACCCCGGCCATGGCCAGGCCCGCGGCCGCGAGGTGCAACACCATGGCGCGCGGCATCATGGGTCACCCCGCAGGAAAATGTCGGCCACGTAAAGCCGGCCGAACGGGTACAGGTACTGGACGCGAACCTCGCGCACCACCATGGGTTCCGGAAGATCCCAGGCGCTATGGAAGATCAACTGCTCGTAAAAAGAGCTGGAATAGGCCCGGGTAATGAAGAACCGCGCCGGCTGCGCGGCAACCATGGTGTGCTGGAGGAGGCCCCGGTTTTCCGGCCGCAGCCACGACTGCTCGGCGGTGTCGATGCCCGCGCGCAGGCGGAACGCGACGCAGCGGCCATGGATGTCTTCCACCACCACCTCGGCCACCTCGACGCCTTGCGGGATGGCATGGCCGAACACCAGGCTGGACAGCAGTTCGAGCCGCTCGACCGGCAAGGGATACGCGCTGGCCAGCACGGCCGGTTTGTCGGGCGCCACTTCCGCATGGTACGACTCAAGCCGGTGAAACTGTTCCGGGGTGGCCGGCGAGCGGCGGCCCGCGTACCAGAGCGCTGCCTGCACGGCCATGGCCAACGCCAGGGCCAGAACCAGCACCACGGGCAGGCGCATCCGCACCCGGGTGGCGCGCAGCCAATCCCCGTAGCTCCCGGCCACCTTGTACCCAAGCCCGGCCACGAGGAGGAACAGGCACAGGATGACCCCGACATCCCGCCAGTTGCCGGCCTGCCACGCGTGAAACATGCGGGACGCAAAGAAAACATGGTTGGCCCAGCGGTCGCCGACCAGGCTTTGCAGCGCCGCCGGGTATTCGCGCGCTTGGAATTCGCATAGCGCCCGCAGGGTCAGCGGCGCCGCGCATTGGGCCTGCGGTTCGGGAATGCCTTGCGGAATGAACAGTCCGCGGTACCCGGCCATCAACTGGACGTTCCAGAGCACGGCCACGGCCAGCAGGCCGCTGACCACCCCCAGCGGCACGCGCCGGAGCACGGCCTGCAGCAGCGCCGCGCCGCCGAGGATGAACAGCGGGGTCAGGTGGATAAAGAACCGGTTGGAAAACCCGATCCCGCTCCACCAGATGGACCAGCTGGCATAAATGTAAAACGACAGGCCGGTGACCATGATGGCGCCCAGCGCCAGCACGCGGTCGCGCCGGACCATCCACAGCAGCCCGGCCGTGGCCGGCAGCAGCAGCGGCGACCAGGCAAACAGGCCGTGGCGCGCGGTGTCGAAAAACAGCCCCAGCCATTGCGGGTGCAGCCAGTCGTGGTAATCGCCGACATCGCCGTACGGCGCGGCCAGCCAGTGGCCGGACCGGATTTTCCAGATCGCGAACTGGGGCGAGAAGACCAGCATCGCCACCGCAGCACACAAGAGCAGGCCCGCGGCCCCTTGCGCCAGATCCCGCCGCCGGCCACCACGCCAATGCCCCAGCCATTCCAGGACCGGGAACACTGCCACCAGGCCGGCCGTGGGCTGGGTCAGTCCGAGCAGTCCCAGGACCAGTCCCAGCACGGCCCACTGGCCCAAGGTGCGCCGCGCCCGCGTACGCTGCCACAGCAGCAGGAACAACGCGGTAAGGCCAAAGGCAAACGGGTGGGCCCAGCCATTCCAGGTGAACATGAAGAAGGGCAGCGGCGACGCCAGCCAGATCGCCAGCGTAGCCAGCCGGCTGTCCCGCCGGCCGAAGAACTCGCGCGCCAGGCGGTACGACGCCAGGACGCCTGCCAGCCCGAAAAAACACGACGCCAGGCTGACCATGACCAAGTAGGGCGTGCTGTACCCGTTGGCGGTCACAGGCCAACCCAACGCGCGCAATCCCAGCACCAACCCGTGCGCCGCGAGGAAGAACGGCGCCTCGAGCAGCGGCGTGCCCAGGTAACGCGCCGAGGGCCAGGGGAACGGGTTGTAATAACGGTAGGTGTTATGGATGCAGACTTGGTTGAACAGGTCCAGGTCGCGGTCCAGGGCCACGGAGACAAGCTGGGCATAGTACTGGAACGCATCGTGCAGGATGCAGGGCTGGAATCCCAATAAGAGGCCGGCCGCGAAAACCGCTCCGAACAACCCAGCGGACCGGCATGGGCCGCGTCCTGTCCCGGTGGCAGCACGCGCCGCCAGCCACGGGCCAAGCCAGGCCGCCCCCGCAGCGCATACCACGAACAGCGGCAGGGCCGGTGCGCCGGCCAGGTAGCCGGCCGGCGCCAGGCACGCCAGTTGCAGCGGCAGCAGCGCGCGCGCGGTGCGCAGCGCCATTTGATCCGCGGGGCATCCGCCCCGGCGCATAACCGCGCTTTGCCGATCCCATGCCAGCATCGCGCCGATCCACGCCAGGACCAGGGGCCCAACCCAAACCGCCCAACCGCCGGCGGCGGGCAGGGGATGGCGGAGACAATAAAAAGCAACGCCCCACGAGATCGTCAAGCCGGCCACCGTGGCCAGGTGGCACATGCCGGACCCTGGGGCGTTGTGTGCGGTCATCAGGCGGCGGGGATCGCCGAGGGCGCGGCGCGGCGCAGCGCCAGGCCCAGGGACAGGATGGGCGCGCCGGTGATAATCAGTTGGATGCCCACCAAGGTGCCCACGAACCACAGGCCGGATCCCGGCAACCCGGCCCACAGGATCGCCCCCAGGACGACGTTGAGCAGGCCGCTCGCGAGCGCCCACCCCCATCCCTGGAGCGGCCGCAGCCGCAGGCCCAGCATCACGATCATCCAGCCGCTGACGATGAAGTAAGCCAGCAGCACGTAGGTCATGAGGTCCAGCCATTGCATGGGGCGGGCGATCATCCAGCCGCCGACCACGGCGGCCAGCCCGGCAATGATCAGGCCGGCCAGGCGGATGGCGATCCGCTCGTGAGCCAGCAGGTGCAAGGCGGCCTGGGATACTCCGGCCAGCACCAGCAGCGCGCCCAGCATGATGACGATCGTCAGGCCGGTGGCGAGCGGCGACAGGACGCTCAGCAGGCCCAGCAGGCACAGCAGCCCGCCCACGCCGACAAACAAGCCCCCGCGTTTTTGATTCCCGGCAAATCCAATATCCGTGGTCATGCGTCCTCCGTTGGTTGTGAAGACAAAGCTTAGCAGGCCACCGCGCCACGTCAAGGCTGGCGCAACCGCCTGCGGCTTCAAAAGCCGGCCCGGCGGGCGGATCAGGCCACTTCGAACGGGGCGACGAAATGCATGACCGTGCCTTGACCGACCTGGCTCTCCGCCCAAATACGTCCCCCCATCAACTGCGCGAGGCGTTGGGCAATCGCCAGGCCCAAGCCGGTGCCGCCGAACCGGAGTTGGATGCTGTCATCGGCCTGGACAAATGGCAGGAACACATCCTGCATCCGTTCCGGAGGAATACCAATGCCCGTATCGCTGACGGTAAACTCCAGTTCCACCCGGGGCGGGTCCGGACGGGTGTCCCGCACACGCACATCCAGCACCACTTCGCCGCGTTCGGTGAACTTGATGGCGTTGCTCAGGAAATTCCACAAGATCTGGTGCAGCCGCAGGGGATCGCCCAGCACAAAGGCCGGAACTTCCGGCTGCAGCGTGGACCGCAAGGCCACCTGCTTGGCGGCCGCCCGGGGCGCAAAAATCCCAATCGCTTCTGATAGGAGCACCGCCGGGCTGATTTCCGTGGACCGCAGCGTCAGTTTCCCGGCTTCAATCCGGCTTAAATCCAGGAGATCGTCAAGCATGCGCAGCAGGTTGTTGCCGCACTGCTTGATCATCAGCAGGCACTGCTTGTGATCCTCGGCCAACGGCTCGTTCAGCAAGTAATCCACGTAGCCGACGATGGGGTTCAGGGGCGTGCGAATTTCGTGACCCATTTGCGACAGGAACATGGTTTTGGAACGGTTGGCGGTTTCCGCGGCTTCCTTGGCCAGGATCAACCCTTGCTCATGTTCCTTGAGCTCCGTGATGTCCATGATGGAGCCGATGATTTCCACCGGCGCGCCATGGCTGTCCCGGCCCAGGACCGCCTGGTCGCGGAACCACCGGTACCCGCCGGTCTTCTGCCGCAGGCGCAGGATCCGCCAGCAGTCGTCGGTTTGGTCCACGCTGGCCAGCCAGGCGCTGTCGCCGGCCGCGTCATCAGGATGGCTTTGTTCGGCCCAGAACCGCGGCTGGTCCAGGATTTCTTGCGGCGCGAAACCCAAGATGGCGGCCGCCTGGTTGCTGACGTAGGTGGTGGCGCCATGGCCGTCCAGCGCGCGGGTATAGATCACGGCCGGCGAGTTGGCGATGACAAACTCAAGCCGCCGCTTGGTGGCGGCCAGGCGGTCTTCGGCCGCGCGCATATAGGTCTCGAGCGCCGCGCGCCGCTGGATTTCCTGCTGCAGCTGCTGCAGCTGGTGGAGCCGGTCGGATTCATCCCGCAGTTGCAGCAAGGCCCAGCGCTGCCCCTCCGCCATGAACGGGCGGATGACCGCGCTTTGCCGCATCAGGCCGTCCGAAAACCGGGTTTCTTTAAGGGGCACGATGTACTTGTGGATGACCTGGGACAGCACGTGGACCCGGCCGGATTGGATCGTCTGCTGGATCAGGGGGGCAATGCGTTGCCGCTTGGATGCCTGGCCCAGCAACGCATCCAAGGTGGCCGGTACCGGGGTGTCTGCCGGCCAGCGCGCAGTGAGCCAAGGATTCACGTAGCGGATGCGCAACTGATCATCCACCAGGACCATGCCGACATCCAGGTTGCCCCAGAACAAATTATAGTCAGGCGGGGCCATGGGCGCGCTCTAGCCGGGAGCCGATCCCGCGGCGGCAGCCGATTTTTTGCGTTGCCACAGCTCCAGCACTTCAACAATTTTTTCGCGGTTGATCACTTTTTCAAAAAACATGTCCGCGCCCGCGGCCAGCAGGCGATCCCGGATGGTCTTCTGGGCATTGGACGTCAGGATCACCACGACTGCATCCCGCGGCACCTGGGAGCGGATGCGGCTGAACACCTCCTCGCCATTGATGCCGGGCAGCAGGTAATCGAGGAAGCATATGTCCGGCTGTTCGCGGGCATACATCTCCACGGCCGTTTCGCCGGAGTCGGCCTCAACCACGTCCCACGGCTCTTGCATCGCTTCGGCCAGCACGCTGCGGATCTTGCGGCGGGCAAACATGGAATCGTCCACCAGCATGATTTTCATAACTGCTCCATGTTGCGCGCCAGCGCGAGGATGTCGGAATAATGCAAGACCAGCAAGACTTTGCCGTTGATAGTGACGCCCTTCACCGCGAAGACACATTCCCCCACGCACAGCAGGTCATCCTCCGGCTGGGCAAGCGGTGAAAAAATGTTCTCCTCGAACAACACCCGGGGTATGTTGCTTTCGACTTCCGCGCCCATGTATTCGGCAAAGGCAGAAAAGATGGCGCTCAGCAGGATGTTGCCGACTTCGGTCAAGGCGTCCAGCTCCAACACCTCGTAGGTGCGCTCTTCGCTGAGCTCGCGTTCGAGCAGAATATTCAGCAACGTCTGGGTTTCCGGCAACGGGAACGAGACCACCCCAACCCCGGTAACGCCCCCCGTGAAGGCGGTCTGCAGGTTGACATAGCTGTTGACGCCCTGCGTAAAATGGTCGGCAAACTGGCTCGCGGGAATAAACAGCAGGCGGGGCATGGCCACGATGATTTCACGGTTCAACAGTTCGGAAAACCGCACCGAAGCCCGTCCGATGCCGATATTGACCAGCTCGGTCAGCAAATCCTTGATTTCAGGCGCAATCATGCTGTTCCTTCCGACGGTTACCTGTACGCCGCATTAGTCAACTCTCCTCAAGCGTCGCTGCCTTGCGGTACCGCGACGAGGGTCGGTACGCGGGGCCAGTCGCGGGATCGGGCCAGCGCGCTGAGCGTGGCCGCCCCATGATCCCAAAGCTCGTTGCCGATTCGCTGCGCCTGGGCTGGCGGGAATACGCGCGCCAGCCACGGGCGCCACCCGCGCCACCCAAGCGTGTCTGCGCCGCGCGTGCCGTCCCAGGCTCCGGCCAGGCGTTTGACCAGGTCTTCCACCACGCGGAACACCAGCAGTTCCATCGGCGGCACCAGGCCGGCGGGCAGGCGGGCAAAGTCGATTACCCACACCGGCTGGACGTGCAGCGTGCGCCAGGATGTGATGTAAAACACGCGTTCACGAACCAGCCTCCAGAAGACCGTGTCGCCGGCGGCGCGCGCCAGGTCCGGCGACCAGGGTTGGCGGCCGTTCAGCGCCATGACCTGCTCGGCGGCCCGCGCCTCGCCCAGGCGCCAGAGCGCCAGGGCCGACAGCCAGCGCAGATCCGCCAGGCCGGGCAGCCGGGGCATTCGATCGCAGAACGCGGCCACGGCCTGAACGATGTCCGTGGTCCAGTCATCGGACCGGCCGGCGACCGCAAGCGCCTCGGCCACCTCGTCCCGGATGACGAGCCAGGGTGTGGCGCCGGCCGCTTCGGTTTCTGTGGCCAGCCAGATCATTCGCGCTCGATCAAGCCTTCGACTTCGCTGACAAACTGGTTGACGTCACGGAAGCGGCGATACACCGAGGCGAAGCGGACATACGCCACCTCGTCGAGCTTTTCCAGGCGGTCCATGATTTTCTTGCCGATCGCCGTGCTGGGCACCTCGCGCTCAAATTCGGAATCCAGTTCGCTGATGACCGTGTCGACGATGCCTTCGATCTGCTGGATGCTGATCGGCCGTTTTTCACAAGCGCGCTGGACGCCGTTGAGCATTTTCTGGCGGTCCAGTTCTTCGTGGCGGCCGTCGCGCTTGATGATGCGCAGGTTGGATTTCACCACCTGCTCGTAGGTGGTGAACCGATAGTCGCATTTGATGCATACGCGCCGGCGGCGGATGGCATCGCCATTCTGCACCGTCCGGCTGTCAATCACCTTGTCATCCAGCATACTGCATTTGGGGCATCGCATCCTGTTTCTCCTGCGCCTGTTCCTGCTATTACACGACCGCGCCAACACGATCAACCATCTAAATATAGATGTGGATGGAAATAAACACCCCATATATTGGGGTGTCAAGATGGATTCGCAAGTTTTTGGGCGGAATCAGTCCACGACGATGGACACGCGGTCCTGGCGGCCGTCGCGGTCGCAACAGACGAAGGTCCATGACCCGGGCGCCAGCGACCAGAACAGGGGCGCGTCGGCCCGGGCCTGCCGCCAGAACCGGCCGTTCACAAACCAGTACAGGTCGGTGCCGGGATCGGGGTGCGTGACGCTCAGCGCCAGTTGCTGGTTCAGCGTTTCCATGCCTTGCAGGCATCGGTACTGGGCCCCGTTGGCGGGCGCCACGATGGCCAGCGCGGATGCTGGGTTGGCCGTGTTGCCGGTCGCGGCAGGTGTTGCCTGCGCGTCCGCGCAGGCCGGGCAAAGCGCGTTGGGGGCGATGCCGGGCTGGTACCAATCTTCCGTGGCCGTGGCGCACCACGGGCCCGGCGGCAGGCCGGATGCCACGCACACGTCGCGCCGGCGCAGGTTGGCCGGGGGCTCGTACCACGGCCCGACACCATCGGGATACAGGCGGCGGAACAGGTCATACACCAGGGGCGCGGCCAGCACGCCGCCCACGAGCGCCTCGGCGGCCTGGCCATCCGGGTTCCCGAGCCACACGCCGACCACGTACTCGGGGTTGTAGGCGATGGTCCAGGCGTCGCGGAATCCCGTGGAAGTGCCGGTCTTCCAGGCCATGGGCGGGGCGGCGACCGCCGCGTTGTGGCCGCACAAGGCGCGCAACCGTTCCTCGCCTTTGAGCATGTCGGCCACCAGGAAGGCGGTGGCCGGCGAGAAAACCGGGGTCGCCTCGGGGTGTGCGATCCCGGCCAGCGTGGTGAACGGCAGGTACGTTCCGCCGCGCGCCAGGCAGGCATAGGCATTCACCAGGTCCAGCAGCCGAACCTCGCCATCGCCGATCACCAACCCGAGGCCGTAATGCTCCGCGGTCTGGTCCAGGGTGTCCAGGCCCAGGCCGCGCAGGTGGGTCAGCAGGCGCGGGATGCCCACCTGCCGGCCGAGCTTGATGGCCGGGATGTTCAGCGATTGCACCAAGGCCTCGCGCACGGTCACCGGGCCGACAAAGCGCCGGTCGAAGTTCAACGGGTCATACCCGGCGAAGGCCAGGGGTTCGTCCACGATCGTCGTGGCCGGCGTGCACAGCCCCTGCTCAAGGGCCATGGCATACACGAACGGCTTCAGGGCCGACCCGGGCGAGCGCGGCCGGGCCGCGGCATTGACCTGGCCCGCATGGCGGGTGTCGTCATAATCCGGCGATCCCACCATGGCCCGCACCGCGCCTGACTCCACCTCGAGGATGACGATGGCGGCGCCGTACACCTGCTGGGCGCGCAGCGCGGGCGCCTGGGCTGCCAGCAACTGTTCCGCCGCATGCTGCAAGTCCAGGTCCAGCGTGGTCCGCACGCGGCCCGCCGGCGCGGTGCGCTGCAGCACAAAGTCACAGAAGTGCGGCGCCAGGAAAGGCCGCGCTGCGCGTGCCAGCACCGGGTCCTGCCGGCTCGCCTGCGCGGCCTGGGCGGCAGGGATCATGCCCTCGGCCACCATCCGCCCCAGCACGTAGTCGCGCCGCGCGCGGGCCGCGGCGGGGTGCCGGTCCGGTCGCAGGCGGGCCGGGGCCTGGGGCAACCCCACGACGAGGGCCGCTTCAGCCAGGCTCAGGTCCCGCGCGCTTTTGCTGAAGTACCGCTGGCTGGCCGCTTCAACGCCCACGAGGTTGCCGCCAAACGGCGCGCGGTTCAGGTATTGCTCCAGGATGGCGCGCTTGGTCACCACGCCCTCCATCTTCAGGGCCGCAACGGCTTCAACCAGCTTGGTCCACCATGTGCGCGGCCGGGGTTGGTTGAGCTTGATCACCTGGGTGGACAAGGTGGACGCGCCGGACACGATCCGCCCGCTGGCCAGGTTTTGCAGCACGGCCCGCGCGATGGCGAGGGGGTCGACCCCGGCGTGGCGCCAGAACCGCTGGTCCTCGGCGGCCACCAGGGCCTGGCACACCCAGCTTTCCGGCGCCGCGGCTACGGGGCGGCAGTCCTGGTCGTCCGGCCCCAGGCGCCAGCGCAGCGGGCGGCCGGCGTAATCCAGCAGCACCGTGGACTGCGGATACGGCGCGATGTCCTCCGGTTCAAAGGAGATCCCCATCCACAACCCGACCGGCAAGGCAAGGGTGGCCAGGACCGCCAGCGCGACGCGCCGTGGACGGATGCGGCTCATCTCATTTTTCCACGATCAATTCGCCGCGGCCATGGACGCTGCGGATCTCCGGCGCGTACATGCATTGCGCGCTCAGCGGCGGCACGACGTAGGCGCCCGGGGTCACCGCGCGCGCGGCGTAGTAGTAACGCCCCTGGCCGCTGAACGGGCCGGTGAATCCCAGCACCCGGTCATCGCGTTGTTCCACGCAGCGTGGCGCCAAAGTGGCCCGCTGCTGGGCCCACGGCACCAGCGCGGACGTCTTCAGGTTGGCGTTCTCCACCTCGAGCCCGGCCGGCAGCAGATCCTCAATCACGATATTATCCACCTGGCTGGCGCTTTCCAGTTCCCATTCCACCACCACGAGATCCCCTTGCCGGAGCACGTTGGTGGCGAGCGGCTCGCCCTGGGCGTTCAGGAAGCTGCGCCGGACGCGCAGTTGGCTGTCGGCTTCGGGCGTGGCCGCGGTCAAAGGCACGCCCTCGACGCTCCAGCCGTAATACAGCGTGCCCGGGCCTTCGTTGGTGAACGCGGCCTGGTCCAGGGATGCATCGCTGGCGGTCAGGTGGAGCCCGGTTTTTTGGTCGAACACGGCGGCCGGCCGGCCCGGGAACGACACGCGGGCCGTGAACGGGCGGGCGGCCACGGCCAGGCGCGCGCAATATTTGCCCAGCGCCATGAGGGCCATGGCGTTTTCCTGCGTGGTCATCCACGCGCCATGGCGTTGCAGGGATTCCAGGCGCTTGACCAAGGCCGGGATCCCGGGGTAGTCGGGATCGAAGTCCAGCCACGTGGACAGGAGCAGCGCGGTATCCCGCGCGGTGGACGCCAGCGTGTCGCTCAGCTGCTGCTCCGCGGCGGCGCCCTCGGCCATGCCCAGCGCGGACAGCTGGTCCAGCGCGTCGCGCTTGTGACCTGCCAGCGCCAGCGCGTTGACGAGATGCAGGCGCGAGTCCAGGCCGAGGTGCTCCTGTTGCTCCTGCAGGCGGGCCAGCCAGCCGGCCTCCGCCTGCCCGGCCAGGGCCAGCACGTAGCTGGCGTAGGCGCGCAGCGCCATGTCGCGTTTCCAGGCCGGGCTGGTGACGCCGGCGGGCTCGGTGTTGCGCGCGAGCAATCCGCGCAGGTACTTGAGGGCCGCCGCGCGCCGCGCTTCGGGCACCTCGTAGCCGGCCTGCGCGGCCGCCACCAGGAAATGCGCGGCATAGATGGAGCCCCACTCGTACACGTCGCGCGTGTTGGGCCAGAAGCTGAACCCGCCGCTGTCCTGCTGCATGGACAGCACGCGGTAGATGCCGGCCATCACATAGCGCTGCACCTGGTCCGGGCTCATGCTGCCGGGCCGGACCTGGTCGGCAAGGTCCTGCAAATAGAGCAGGGGGAACGAAGCCGAGGTGGTTTGCTCCAGGCACCCGTAGGGATAGTCCAGCAAGGCGTCCAGGCCGCCGCCCAGGCTGACCACCGGAAGGCCCGACGCCCACAGGGTGTATTGCGCGGTGCCCGGCAGCCAGCCGCCCGGCAACACGATGTCGGCCCCGCCCCCGGGCGGAACGATGCCCGCGCCATACCGGACGCTCATCGCGCTGGCCGGCCGCACGGGCAGCTCGGTTTCCTCGCTGAACGTTTCAGCGCCCAGCGCCACCTGGACCACCACCGTGGCCACGCCCGCGTCGCCCGGCGCCAGCAGGTCGAAATACCGGGTTTGCCGCGCGCCGGCGGCCAGCGGCAGGCGGTCCTCGCGCTGCGCCGCGCCCGGCGCGCCCAGCGCCAGCGGACCGCACACGCTGACGTTGATCAGCGCCTCGCCGTCCGCGCCCGTGTTATTGGCCACATCCACGGGCATGCGGCAACGGTCGCCGGGCGCCAGGAACCGCGGCAGCGACGTCATCACCAGCAGCGGCCGCTTGACCAGGACGTCCTGCTGCGCGGATCCATACCGGTCGCGCGCCACGGCCACGGCCATCAGGCGCAGCCGGCCGGTGAATTCGGGCACATCCAGGCTGCACGTCGCCCGGCCCCGGGCATCCGTGCGCAGCACGCCGGACCACAGCGCCACCGGCTTGAACCGCCGGGCCTGGACCGGGTTGAGCCGGCGCTTGAGGAGCTGGCCCACGCTGCCTCCGGGGGCGGAGGCGGTCGCATTCAGATCGTCCGCGATCTCCGGCATGAGCAGGGCGTACAGGTCATACAACCAGTCGGCGAGCCCCCGCTGGCCGATAAAGAAGTCCCGGGGGTTGGGCGTGGCAAAATCGGTGAGCAGGCAGATGCCTTCGTCCACGGCCGCCACGACCACCTCGGCCGCCACGGGTGCGCCGACCGTGTTGGTGACGGTCACGGCGATGTCCAGGCGCGTGCGCGGCCGGATCTCGCCCGGCGCGCTGATCGCTACGCCCAGTGCGGTCTCGGGCATGTCCACCTTGAGGGGAATCGCGCCCACGGCCCGGTGGGCGGACCAGTTCTTCTCCGCGCGGGCCGGCCGCAGCAGGCTGACCGCGCAGTACACGTTGGGCTTGTAGGCCGTCGTCACGGGCAACAGGACCTCGGCGGTGTTCTTTTCCAGCAAGACCACGCGGTAATCCAACACCCGGTCGGCGAGCACCGTCACCAGCGCCAGCCCGGCAAACGGGGCCTGCAGCAGGAGGTGCGCGGTTTCGCCCGGCAGGTAGGCGGGTTTATCGAGCTGCATCGTGACCCGGTCCGGCGTTTCCATGGACCAGGGCATCCACTCCTGGCCGGACGCGCCCGCGTAAAAGGTTTGGGCCGCGGATACCCCCGTGGCCGGGTCGGTGAACCGGATCAGTTGCTCACCGCTCTGGGTCGGGGTGAATGCGAAGATGGCCGCACCCTTGCGCAGGGTGAACCGGTCATGGCGGATGGGCTGCACCTGGCGCTCGGAATCGTAAGCGTAGCGGCCGTTGCTGTCTTTGCGCAGGACCGTGGCCCAGGTGACCGCGCAGATTTCGACCTCCAGCGTGTCCACGTCAGCGGCCGGTTGACCATCGGAAGTGACCACCGCGAGCTTGACGCGCTTTTCCGTGCCCACCGGCACGAACGCGCCCTCGCTGCCCCAGGCCACGCCGATGTAGTGCGGATACACGTCCACGGGGCAGGACCCGGCCGCAGACACGCTGCGCCCGCCGGCCTCGACCACCGTGGCCTCAAAAATCGCCTCCAGCGCAGACGCCGGCCGCCAGGTTGCGGCCACCTCGGCAGTGAACGCCGCGTGGCCGGCGGCATCCAGGTTGCGGCGGCCGAAGTCGCGCGTGACCGGCTTGAACTCACGGTCCGGATCCTCGAACGTGTAGTCCGGCCACTGCTCCGGTTCAAAGGTGCGCGGCACGAACCGCAGGGTGGCGTTGACCGGGTTGCCGGCTGCGGGCGCGCCGTAAAGATAGTCGGCCGCCACCGCAAACTCCGGCGCGGCGTCCGGACTGGCCCGGTCCGCGGGCGGCGTGATCGCAACCTTGATCTGCGGCGGGACGAACTCTTCGACCAGCACCGTGGTGCTCCCCAACTGGTTGGAACCGCTCGGCGTATACAGCGCCAGGTCATACCGGCCCACGGGGTCATAGTCCGCCCAGGCCACGTCAAAAGAAACCCGGCCGAACTCCGACAGCATGCCCGGAAGGGTGTTGCGCGGTTTGCCGTCCGGGCGGACAACGCGCAGTTCCACCGGGAACGGCGCCGGGCAGGCATTGTCCACGCCGCGGACCACGGCTTCCACGCGCGATGTTTCGCCCGGCCGGTAAATGCCGCGGTCGGTGAAGAGGCACGCCTCGTAGCCGGCGCGCAGGTACGGGAGGCCGTCCGTGTTCCCGGGCCAGGCCACGCCCGTGCCTTCCAGGATGAGGTAAGTCAGCTCGTCGCCCTGCCGCACGGTGACCAGGAACGGGGCGTTGTCCCCGGTCAGGTCCGCCTCGAAATGAACCAGGCCGTTGCTGTCGGCCAGGCCGGCCAGCAGCTCCTGGTTGTTCCGCGAATACACCTTGACCTCGGCCCCGGCGCCGGGCGCCAGGGTGCGCAGGGAGTTGACCCAGACCAGCAGGTCGTGCGCCGAGACCTGGGCGGACACGCCGATATCGCTGACCACCACGAGGTACTGGTCCGAGAGATACTCCGGCGCATCGGCCGCGACGGTGAGCCAGTAGGCGCCCTGGGGCGCCGCCCCCAGCAGCTTGCGCAAGTCGAGCCGGGTCGTGGCCACCGTGCTGGGCGGCGCGGTCACTGACACGTCCTGCTCCGCCACCTGGCGGCAGAGATTGTACTTCATCGACGACCAGTAGTAATACTCGTCGACGGTGCGCAGCGCGAACTGGACAAGATTGTTGGGATAGATTTGGTCCACCGTCACCTTGAAACGCGGCACGTTCACGCTCTCCACGGGCACCTGCATCGCGCCCTGGGGCGACAGGTAGATGCCGGCGGCGCTGAACGACAGCGCCGGCGGCCGGTCCGGGAAATACAGCTGCCAGGACTCGTCCTCCGGGAGCGTGGCGATCTCGGCCGCCGGCATCCCGGCCCGGAACTGCACCGTGTAGCTGCGGCCCGGCTCAAAGGGGCCGACCAGCGCATACTCGTTCTCGTGCCAATAGTAGGGGCTGCCCTGCAGGCTGAACGCCACGGCCGGCCGCACCTCGACGAAGGCTTGGGCGCGCTCCAGGTCGATCGGCAGCGTGGTGCGAAAGAAGATCATCCCGTCTTCGAGGGAACGGCTTTCCGGGTGCAGGTCCGTGATGGCCAGCACGTCGGTCAGCTTGATTTCGCCGGCCACGGTTTCCGTCAACCCGAGGGGGCCGCGGGCGCCGGGCAAGCCCTTGAGCAACTGGAAACGCAGGCGGTCATTGACCACCGGCTCCTTGAGCTGCACCAGGACCTGGGCGGCATCCACGTCGCCCAGGCAATCCCAGCCCAGCAGGGCGCCCTGCTCGTTCTGGATGATGAGGCGCTGCGCCAGGTCACTGCGGCTGACCGCGCTGTTGAATTCCAGTCCCAGGACCACCTGGCGCTCGCTGGTCACGTTAAGCTGCCTGGCCGCGAGCCACAGGAGCGGCGGGGTGTGAAAAGCCACGGTCAGCGGGGCCGGGGCGGCGCGGCCGGCCGGCTCCAGCGCCAGCGTTGCGGAATAGGCCGTGCATTCGGCCCAGCCCGGCGCGGGCCGGAACTCCAGGCGCTGCGCGCTGGTCCAACGGAAGCGGCCATCCACCGCCGGCTTGAACCGGACCGGGCCGCGCTCCGACCAGGCGTTGATTTCCTCGGGCGTGGCCATGGGCGCGGAGAATTCCCAGGCCACCACGGCGTTGGTGGCGATCTCGTCGCCATCGCCGGGGAAGAACCTGACCAGCTCGCTGGTCATGGCCTTGCCTGCCGGCGGCCGCGCGTAGTGGAGCACGCCCCAGGTGTTCACCGCGAGAAATGCCAACCCCAGCAAAAACCACTTGTTTTTATCCATCCACGACCCTGCGCTCATGTCCCGGCTCCTTGGTACGTTGAAAAAGGTTCACGTTACTACCATCCACCATAGAGAAAAAACATGACAATATTATGACGCAAGGGTGAATAATTATGAAAGGCATGCGGCTCGCATCCACTGGCTGAACCATGCCGGCCACCTTCAAAAACTTATTTAGCTGCCATTCTGCGCTCAAGTTTGGTAATCAGCCTTTAACGGAAGAGTTATGAAGACACTAAACCCGATCCTGGTCGCAATGTTGGTGATGTGTTGTTGTTCCACGCTTTGCGGTGCCCAGGGAATTCCCACCGTGACCAACATCGTCGTGATTGCAACCTCTCCGGATAACGGCACCGTGCCGTACAATACCGGCCTGGTCACGATGCGGATTATCGGCAGCGGGTTTTCCACCGTGCCCGGCACCAACGGCGTGCGGCTCGACGACTTGGATGGCTACAATGACCCCGCACGAACCGCCGCGACGAACTACACCGTGGATAGCGACAGGCAGATCACAGCCACTTTCCCGGCCGGAATTCGCACTCGCGGCGCGCTGGGGTGGAACGTGATCGTGACCAACAGTTTCGGCGCCAATACTAACAGCGTGGAGAAATTCGTGCCGCGCGCGGGCCTGCTGATCAGCGAAATCTTCCTCGGTACAACCGCTTACACGGACCGCGAGTTCGTGGAAGTTTACAATCCCACGGCTCGCCGCCTGAACGCCTCAACGCTCGGATTCCGTCTGCATGTTCGCAATTCCAGTGGGGGGGATGCCGCCAAGGGCCTGACCAAGGTGACGGATTGCGATATCCCGGCCCACGGATACCTGCTCCTGGTCTCACCGGCGGCGACGAATGAGAGCTGGGCTGCCCACTGTGACTACATTTTGAGCGCTGGAGCTCCAGCGCTGGGGGCCAACTGCGGTGTTTACATCAGCTTGAGCTCGACGCCGGATGTGAAAGTCCTCGACAAGGTCGGTTGGGGAACTCAACCCATACCCGGATTTGAAGGCGCGCGGCTCGCCAACATCTCCAACGATTATAGCGTCGCACGCAAGCCGGCCGGCGGCTGGGGCCACGCCGTGGATACCGACACCAACGTCAACGATTTCCTGTCCGCCACCACGAACATCAATCCGCGCGGCAGCGCCGACCCCCTGGAACCGCCGGCCCCCGCCGCGATCGTCATCGCCCCGGAAAGTTTGCGCTTTGCCGCCGATCATTTTCTGATGGAAGGCACGGCTTCAAGTAACCTCATCTTAAGTGTCCGATCCAGCCCGGATCTGTCGTCCAACTTCACCATCCTCGGCACGGTCACCGCCGACGAAAACGGCGCGTTCAGTTACGACGATGCGGATACCGCCACCGTGGAACAGCGCTACTATCGCATCACGTATCCTTGAGGATGGGGCGACATTGATTTGAAACGAATCGGCGGCGGTATCGGTAGCGGGGTCGAACGAATAATGAGGAAGTCGATACCGATACCGATAGCGATGCCGACCCCGAGCATGAAGTGGACGTCATAATGAGAGTTGCTGCCGGAAATCGATCGCATGTTGAAGGAGTGTTCGGGTTCGTGGTACTCTTCCTTCTGGAAATGAGGTGAAACATGCCAAGTACGGCCGAAATCATACGTGAAGTTGAGTCGCTCCCCATTGAGGAGCGAACCTTGGTTGTTGACTCGTTGCTTCGGACCCTGAATCAGCCTGACCCAGAAATTGACAAGAAATGGGCGATAGTGGCGCAACGCCGGCTGGCAGAGTTACGGTCAGGACGTGTCAAGCCGGTTGCCGGCGAAGCGGTCTGTGCGAAAATCCGCCAGCGGTTCGCTACATGACATGCTCGTTCCATCCGGATGCAGATTCCGAATTCATAGATGCCGTCGCCTACTATGAAGACTGCGAGAGCGGTCTCGGACTTGATTTCTCTCGCGAGATTTACACCGCAATCCAAAACGCGGTTGACTATCCAGCTATGTGGCCCGAACTAGACGTGGATATCCGTCGATGTCTTGTCCATCGATTCCCATATGGGGTGCTATACAGTATTGAACCCAATGGCATATTCATCCTCGCCGTGATGAACTTACACCGCGACCCAGACTGCTGGAAACACAGGTTGGGAACCAGCGAACAAACACCCGAAACGTACCCGCAGTAAACCCTCAGGAGCCTGTCCCATGACTATTCGCGCTGTCCGCCCTCTCGCTGTCGTTGCCCTGCTGGTCCTGGGGCTTGCACCCATGGCATGGGCCGCGGGGAAAGCCACCGCCAGCACCACCAACGCTCCGCCCGTGCCCGTGGCCATGGCGCCGGCGGCCATGCCGGTGCAACTCATCGTCGAGCCGGACCAGGGCCGCGCCGCGGTTTTGGCCGGCATCGGCAACGCGCAGCAGACCATCACGCTGACCATTTATGAAATCAACGACTTGCAGATCAACGCCGCGCTGATCGCGGCCGTCAAGCGCGGGGTCAAGGTCCGGATTTTGTACAATTATTACTCGTTTTACCATGAGGGTCGCGCCAGCGTGGTGGCGCCCATGATGGCCACGTTCACGCAGGCCGGCATCGCCTGCCAGGAAGCGCCCGAGCGCTTTGCCATTACCCACCAGAAAACATTTGTGTTCGATGGGCGCACGGCGATCATCATGACGTTTAACCTGACCACGTCGTATTTCGGCGGCACGCGCGATTTTGGCGTGATCACCAGTGAACCCGCGCTGGTGGCGGAAATCGTCAAAGTGTTTGAGGCCGACTGGACCAACGCGCCGGTGACACCGACCGAGCCGGCGCTGGTCTGGAGCCCGGTCAACTCGCGCGTCAAGATCACGGCGGTGATCACCAATGCCCAGCGCACGCTGGAGTTGTACAACGAGGAGGCGTCCGATAAACAGTGCATGGCGGCTTTGGCCGCGGCCGCGCAGCGCGGCGTCAAGGTGCGCTTTATCACGGCCGTGCTGGGCACCAGCACCAACGATGGCAACGCCGCGGGCCGGGCCCAGTTGAACGCCGCCGGCGCCCAGGCCATACCCGCCAGTTTCTATTACATCCACGCCAAGATGGTGCTGGCCGATTACGCCACCCCGCAGGCGTTGGTGTACCTTGGCTCAGAGAACATTTCCGAGTTCTCGCTGGACCGCAACCGCGAGCTGGGTATCCTGCTGAACCAGACCAATGTGCTGGACACCTTGCACGCCGTGTTCGAGCAAGATTGGGCGCGGGCCAACGAAATCGCCGCGGCCGCAAAGTCGAAACCTGTGCCTGCGCAAGCGCAGTAGAGCAGGGGGAGGGTTCGCTCGAGCAGGCGCCCTCCGTGGCACCGATTCCAAACTGTGCGCACAGGCTTTTATTTTCATCTCAAAAGACTATCGCAATGCTTTGTTGGCCAGCAGGATGCACATTGGCAATAAATATTTCGTCGAAACGCTTAACCTTTGCTCCGTCCGTGGGTATTGAATTACATGAGCGGCATTGAGGGCCAAGGCATGTTGGATGCCATGGGTTACGGGATTATAAAACGGATGGACGAGGTGGAATGATGAGCAGGAAAAACATGGGTGCGCAGCCGGGATGGGCCTTCTTTGCGGCGGTGGCGGTGACGGGATTCATGGCCGTATGGCCAGCCATGGCGGCCAACAACAATGTTTATATCAGCCGGTTCTGGCATAATCATCAACCCATTTACTGGCCGGAATGGAACGGCAACGGCAGCCAGACCGAACGCATCCAGTATGCCTGGGACTCCATTGTGCTCAAAGACGGCCAGAAATACAGCACCGCGGTCGGGCATCCGGAAAACAACCTGACCGATATCTTCGGGCTGGAAGACCGCAAGGCCGCGTACCAGGGCCGGCCGCGCGATTCGCTGGCGGGCATCACCAACGCTGGCGGGTTCGCGATCAGCTACTCCGGGTCCTTGATCGACAATGTTCGCAACCTGGGCGGCAACGGACAGCTTGGTTACAGCAGCACCTGGTACGACGGCAACCGTGAAGCCAGCGGCTGGACCACACCCGCCGGCAGCCGCCGGCTGGACCTGGTCGGCTTCACCTACCATCACTCGCTGGGCTGCCTGCTGCCCAAGGAAGTCTTCCGTAAAGAGCTCCAGATTTTCAAGCAGGCGTGGTGGAAGGCATGGAACAAAAACGCTGACTTGAGCGACCATTCCAAGGGCTTTTTTCCCACGGAAATGGCGTTTTCGCCCACCATGGTGGACGTGCTGGTGGATGAAGGGTACCAGTGGACCATCGTGGCGAGCCACCACTTGAGCCGCACCTGCCCCACCTACTTCAACTACGCCAACCCGACCGGCACGTATAACATCTACTCCAGCCCGCCCAACCGCGCGGACTTGCTGGGACCGTCGCCCACCTCGGGGTGGTGGTACAACATGCCCAATCCCGGCCAGGGATCCTGGAACGTGTCGCCGCATGCGTACCAGCTCCACAAGGCAAAATATGTCAACCCCGCGACGGGCGCCGAGAAAACCATGGTGATGGTACCGTCGGACGATTCGTTAAGTTACGTGGCCGGATACAGCGGCGCGCAGATCGGGATGGTGAACGATAACATTTCGCCGCAAGCCGGCGACTCGGCCCGCCCGGCCATGGTGATGCCCGCCACCGACGGCGACAACGCCTGGGGCGGCGGCTACAGTTCGTGGATGGAGTCTGTGCCTGGGTTCTTCAGCGCCGCGCTGAGCCAGGGCTACCACGTTACCACCCCGCAGGATTTCGTGAACTCGTTCGGCGCGGCGGCGCCCGTGGCGCACGTGGAAGACGGGGCTTGGATTTTCCCGGAAAGCGATTATGGGTCGCCGTATTTTCTGAAGTGGCTCGAGCCGCCGCTGGGGACCAACGCCACCCGGTATCCCAACACCATGGCGGACCTGGAAACGCCCGGGTTTGCGCTCAAGTTCTGGAGCTGGGCGCCGGTCGTTGCCGGGGCTAACTGGTGCGAGACTGCCGAACAAATCTACGAGGGGGAAGGCGGTTCCGTGGCGGCGTGGAAAATCCAGGCTCCCTACGACTGGGACGGCGTCTCCACCAGCCCGAACGTCGTTGAACGGGCATGGCACATCTACCTCGGCGGCCTGGACTCCGGGTTCAATTATTATGGCGGACTGGGCAACGATGATGAAGTCAAGCAGTCGCTCGCCACGCGCCGGGCCATTGAACTGCTGCAGACCTACATGAGCACCCGGCTCGCCAGCGACCTGACCCCGCCCACGGTGTTCAAGCCTCAACGATTTCCCTGGAACCCCGGCGGCCATACTTTCGGCTGGTTCAACAGCTACGGAGTCGGCACCAACGCCGCGTACTTGAAGAAGATGGGCTCCGAGTTCTACGTGTGGACCCATGCTTACGACGTCAACGGCATCACCAACATCGTTCTCAAGGTGCGCCTGGATACGGATGGCGTCAACACCATGGACAACAACCAGAACGAGACCTACGCGGGCGGTGTCGATGTCAGTTCCTGGGCCAGCGTGGCCATGACCAAGCGCGTCCTGCCCAACACCCAGGCGGCGTTGAATGCCGCGGCCAACAACGGGCAAATCGATTATTTTCCCGAGGCCCTTTCCCCTAACATCGCGGATTATTACTTCACCAAGATCACGGATGGTACGGTCTCCGGTTTCCGTGGCAAGCTGCTGGATTACTATATCGAGGCATATGACGGCCGCGGCAACGTAGCGCGCTCCGACATCCAGCACGTGTATGTGGAAAACGACGGCGGCGGCAGCAGCGGCGAAGCATCCAGCGCCACGTTCTCCAGCGATCCGCGCGATTGCGCGCCGCTCACGGTTACCTACAAGGCGGGCACGGGTGTGCTCAGCAACAGCGTGCCGGTGCAGATGCAAATCAGCTTCGATCAGGGCACCAACTGGACGCTGTATTCCATGACCCATGTCGGCGGCGGCACCTCCACCTACGCGGTGGGCACGGTGCCGGACAACGCGCCCAGCGCCATCGTGTGGTTCCAGAACGAGGGCGGCACGATCGTGGACAGCCGCGGCGGACTGAACTGGTCCACCAGCATCCGCGACTGCGACGCGCCCACCGGCCCGTCGTCCGCCACCACGGACCCCGCGAACCCGAACGGCTGCGACCCGGTGAGCATCATCTATACGCCGGGCACCGGGGTGCTGCAGAACGCGTCCACCGTGTACATTCACGTCGGATATAACGGCTGGACGAATGTGGTCACCCCTGACCCGGCCATGAGCAAGTCCGGGTACACCTGGCGCTACACATACACGCCCGAGCCTGGCACGCTGCTGATCGATGTGGCGTTCAACAATGGCGCGGGCACGTGGGACAGCCATGGCGGCAGCGACTGGCATTTTGCCGTGTCCAACTGCGAGGCCGTGGTCGTCCCCGACGGCGTAGTCATCACCAACCCGGCCGTGGAAATCGTGACCGTGGCCTATGCGTCCAGCAACCTCACGCTCCAGGGCACGGCGGGCAGCGCCACGACCGGGCATTTGAGCTGGTCCAACACGCTGACGCGCGCCGGGGGCACCCTGGCCAAGGCCACCCGCTGGTCGGTCGCCGGCGTCGCGCTGGCCGTGGGCACCAACGTCATCAGCGTGACTGGCACCAACTCAAGCGCCGCCGGGCGCAGCTCTTCCGACGATGCCGCGCAAGCCGCCTATGCCGACGGCTGGGTGACGGGCGATAACGGCGGCACCGGCTGGGGTGGCGGATGGACCCTGGGCGCCAGCGGCAGCGGCGGCCAGTTCATTGCCAATTCCAACGCCAATGCTACCCTCAACATCACTTCACCGGCGTTTGGCCTGTGGGCCAATGGCGGCGGATCGGCGGATGCCGTGCGGCCGTTCTCGGCCTCGCTGCAGGTTGGCCAAACGCTGAGCCTGGAATTCGAGAACAACGGCATCCAGGCCGGCGGCAGCGTGGGGTTCGGGTTGCAGAACGCCGGCGGCACCAACCTGATCGAGTTCTATTTCCCCGGCGGCGAGGCCAATTACAAGGTCAGCGACAGCGTGACCGGGCGCGATACCGGACTGGGCTGGCGCAACTCCGGCTGGAATATTGCCTTCACCCTCACGGCGGCGGCGACCTACCAGATGACCGTGGGCACCAACGTGATTTCCGGTACGCTGGCGGCTTCTGCCGACCAGGGTCTCCGCCGGTTCCGGTTCTGGAACTTCAACGCCGGCAGCGGCGGCGATGCGGACGCGTTTTTCAACAAGCTGCAGATCTCCGGCGGGTCCGGCGGCGCGGCCAGCGTAACCGGCGACACGGTGACGGTCATCCGCGAGGCTGACCAGGTGGATACTGATGGCGACGGGTTGCCGGACGAGTGGGAGAACGCCAACGGGCTGGATCCCAACAGTTCCAATGGCGTTAACGGCGCCAGCGGAGATTTGGACAATGACGGGTTCCCCAACCTGCACGAGAACTGGCTCGGAACCTCGCCCACCAATCCGCTGTCCGGCCTCCTGATGAATGGCGCGGGGGTGGCCACCCAGACGTATCCCCGCGTGAACTGGCTCTCCGTGGGGGGGCGCAGCTACGATGTCCAGTACCTTGACAACCTGGGCCATGGCGGTGGGTTCCAGACCGCGGTCACGGTTACCGAGACCGGCGTGGGTGACGGCACGGCCACCAACCGTTCGTTCGACGACGATTATACCCATACCGGCGGCCCGCCCACCAACGGCTTCCGGGCCTATCGCATCCGCCTGCACCGGTAGGCGCGGCGGCCCGCCGGCCCGGCGCTATCCCGGCCCGGGTCGCAGTTCCCATGCGCAGGGCAGATGGAACACCCCGGCGGCGCCGCTGGCGTCGTGGACCACGAACGGGTGCAGGTCTTCCTGGCGGTGGTACTGGGTGGCGTGGTCCCACGAGTGCACGGCCAGGGACAGGAAGAACCGGCCTTTCATCAGGTGCAGCGGGCCGATGCTTAACCGCATGGTCCCGGGTCCCTCGATGGCGGCCATGGGATAACCCGCGATCTGGGTGTTGGAACCGAACACGTGGAACGCGTTGGCGGTCTTGACCCCGAACCCGAACACGGGCCGGTCCACGCGCGTTTTGGCGAAGTAGTCGATCTCCACCACCATGCGGCTGCCGGTGGCAAAGGTGTCGGTCTCGTGCCCGGCCTCGTCCAGCAGGCGCACCTGCCGCATCTCCACCTCGCGCGTGCCGTATTCCTCCACATTGATCATCCCGATCCGGCCCATGTAGGATTTGAGGTAGGAAAACAGCACCTCGCCTGGCGGGCCGCGCTGCACCAGGCGGCCGCCGTGGATCAGCAGCACCTCGTCGCAGAACGCCTCGACCGTGTCCAGTGCGTGCGACACGAACAGCAGCGTTTTGCCGGCCTGCTGGAACTTGCGGATGCGGTCCAGGCACTTCATCTGGAACGCCGTGTCACCCACGGCCAGCACCTCGTCAATGAGCAGGATGTCCGGGTTCATTTCCACGGCAATGGCAAAGGCCAGGCGCACGTACATCCCGCTGGAATAGTGCTTGACCGGCATGTCAATAAAATCGCGGATCTCCGCGAAGTCCACGATGCCGTCGAATTTCCGGCGCACATCCTCGCGCGGGATGCCGAGGATCGCGGCGTTGAGGTACACGTTCTCGCGGCCGGAGAGGTCCGGGTGGAACCCGGCGCCCAGCTCCAGCAACGAGGAGATCCGGCCGTGGGCCCGGACCGACCCCTCCGTGGGCGTGATCGTGCCGGCCACCAGCCCAAGCAACGAGCTCTTGCCCGCGCCGTTGGGGCCCACGACGCCCACCGTCCGGCCGGCCGGGATGCTGAAATCCGCGCCGCGGATGGCCCAGAACTTTTCCGCGGGCGGGCGCCGGAACAGGCCGCGCGACAGCGATCCAAACAGCGTCGGCGCGCCCAGGCCCCGCACGGTGTAGCACTTGCCCAGGCTGCATGCTTCGATGGCGTTCATGTTACAGGTAATCCGCAAAGTTACGCTGCGCGCGCTGGAACCCGGCGTAGGCCGCCAGCAGCAGGACCAGCGGCCAGGCCCAGCCCACCCACGCGGCCGCTGACCACGGGAAGGTGGCGCCCGGCACCTGCAGCACGCGGTAGCCGGTGATGATCACGCTCAGCGGGTTCAGCATGAACAGGTCGCGCACCCAGGGCAGGTTGGCTGCCAGCTGGTCCACCAGGCTCAACGGATACATGACCGGGCTCATGAAAAACCACGCGCTGATGAACAGGCCGACCAGGTGGCGCGTGTCGCGGAACACCACTTGCGCGGCGCCCAGCAGCAGGCTCAGCCCGAGATTGAACAGGGTGTGGTACAGCACCAGCAGCGGCAGGGCCGCAACCAGCGGGGACAGCCCCAGCCCGCGCCACGCCAGCAACCCGGCCACGAGCACGAGCTGGATGACGAGGGTGAACAGGTAGTTGATCAGCGCCGAGACCACCACCGACAGCGGCAGCAGGATCCGCGGGAAAAACACCTTCTTCACCAGGTTGGCGTTGCCCGCGATGCTTTCCATCCCGCCGGTCACGCATTGCACCGTGTACTGCCACGCAAACACGCCGATCAGCACGTCCTCGTACTGCATGGGAAACCCGCGGCCGGCCAGCAGGCGCAGGAAAAAGATGTAAATAACCGCCATGAACAGGGGCGTGATCATGGTCCACAGGAATCCCATCACCGACCCCTTGTAGCGGCTCTTGAGGTCGCGGGCCGCCAGGTTCCAGAGCAGTTCCCGGTGGCGGATGATCGTGGCAACCATGTTCATGGGGACAACATGAAACCGCAAACCCGCGCGGAACTCAATGAAATTGATGATTCCACCCTTGGTTAGCGGACGTGGTTGTGCCATACTCTGCCGGCGTGAAGCCGCGCCATGCCATCTTGAACGACCGGCCACCGCCTTGGTGGCCGCTGTGCCTATGGGCCGTGATCGGTTGGGGCTGGCCCGCGCTTGCGGCTGATTCTCCGGCCGCCTATGCGGCTGGCGCATCGCGGCGGGGTGTGGAACCGATCCTCAACCTTTTGTTGCCGGCCGCGCCCGCCTTGCCTGCGGAGATGGTGTTCATCCCTGCGGGCGCCTTCACGATGGGTAACGCCACCAACGTGTTCCCGGCCACCGAGGGATCGACCGACGAAGTGCCGATGCACGAGGTGCAGGCCAGCGGGTTTTACGTGGCGGCGCATGAAGTAACCAAGGCGCAGTGGGACGAGGTGTACACCTGGGCCGTGGCGCGTGGCTACAGCTTCGACCACCCCGGCAGCGGCAAGGCCACGAATCATCCGGTCTTTGGGGTCAACTGGCACGATGTGGTCAAGTGGTGCAATGCGCGGAGCCAGCGGGAGGGCAGGGACCCCTGTTACACGACCAACGGCGGGATCTACGCCTCCGGGCACAGCGCGCCGGACTGCAACTGGGCAGCCAACGGATACCGGTTGCCCACGGAAGCCGAGTGGGAGAAGGCCGCCCGCGGCGGGACCTCCGCGCGCCGTTTCCCGTGGCCTGATACCAACACCATCCAGCATACACGTGCTAATTACTTCAGCTACTGGTCGGACGGGCATCCGTATTACGTCTTCGACACCAATCCAACCGAGGGCGATTCCCCGGCCTATGCCGTGGGCGGCATGCCGTTTACCAGCCCGGTGGGAAGCTTCGCGGCCAACAGCTATGGGTTGCACGACATGGCCGGCAACGTCCGTGAGTGGTGCTGGGACTGGTATGGCAGCGGGTATTACCAGGCGGCGCCCGCAGCCGACCCGCGCGGCCCTGCCACGGGTAACGACCGCGTGATGCGCGGCGGCGGCTGGGACGGCTATGCCTACGAATGCCGGGTGGCCTGGCGCCTTGCCGTGGCCCCGGACCACGCCGACTTCAACGCCGGGTTCCGGGTGGTGCTCGGCGCAATCCAGTAAAGATTACAGGCGGTTGATTTCGCGGTACAGCAGCAGGGCGGTCGAGGCGCAGGCCAGCGCCTGCCGCGTTTCGTCCGGCAGATCGGTCCGCAGCCAGACCGTGCCGTCGTTGCATACATCTGCGGCGCCCGCCACGTCGGCGCGCTCGATAAACTCATAGCCGCTCGCCTCCATGAGCGGCCAGGAGGACCCTTCCAGCTTCGTGGACCCGGCCACGCGGATCACCTTGGCCTGGTCCGTCAACACCCCGTTCATCACGGTTGCGGGCGGTTTCATGCCCATGGCCAGGCGCCAGGTTTTGCCATCGGCCTTGCGCCGGAACACGCCGGTGAAGAGGCTGTTTCCGGACAGCTCGGCGATCAGCTCGCCGTCCGCGCCAAGGAACTTGGAAAACGTCAGGGTTTTGCGGTCCACGCCCACGGCGCACTGGCATTCCCAGCGGGCCCCCGCGGCATCGGCCAGGTCGAAGCGGTACTCCTGCTTGGCGCGCGATGACTCGAAGAGGATCACGCCCCAGGCGGTACGTTCGGTCCAGCCACGCTCAATGCCCGTGACCTCGTACGGGCCGAACCGCAGGGCGCCGGTAAAATCCACCGAGACCCGCCCCTGCACCGGCATTTCCGTGGCCGCCTGGCGCAGGTCCGCGGGCACATCCATGCGCGCCATGCGGCAGGCCGAGATGGAAACGGTGAGGGTTGCGGCGGTGATCCAGGTGG
Organism: uncultured Verrucomicrobiota bacterium; assembly: GCA_964489425.1. Classification (GTDB taxonomy): domain Bacteria; phylum Verrucomicrobiota; class Kiritimatiellia; order RZYC01; family CAZAYP01; genus CAZAYP01. Next base: position 75,044 of record CAZAYP010000020.1, read on the forward strand.
CCAGATTCGTTGTTCGGCAGCGGGCAGTCATTGATACCTCCAAGGTTGAACTGGTCCTGAAAATAGACCACCGCAACAGGGGTGGCAACTGGAAATCAGCAAATCTCAGGATGCCGGCAGTTTTCTTCTCCGCGATCTCCGTGTCTCCGTGAGAGATATAATGATATGCAAAATAGGGAGGATATATAAAGAAAGCGGGCGCCCAGGCGCCCGCTTTCTTCGCTCTCTGGTTGCTGCTGGTCAGCCCAGGATGGCCTTGAGGTCCTCGTCCGGGGTGGTGATGGGCTTGATGCCGAACTTGTCCACCAATACCTGGAGCACAGCCGGCTTGACGAATGCCGGCAGGCTGGGCCCAAGGCGGATATTCTTGATGCCGAGATGCAGCAGGGTCAGCAGGATGGCCACGGCCTTCTGCTCATACCAACTCAGGATCATCGACAGCGGCAGGTCGTTCACGCCACAGTTGAAGGCCTGGCTGAGCGCCACGGCCACCTGGATGGCGGAATAGGCGTCGTTGCACTGGCCCATGTCCAGCACGCGCGGCAGGCCGCCGATGGTTCCGAGATCCAGCTTGTTGAACCGGTACTTGCCGCACGCCAGCGTCAGCACCACGCAGTCCTTGG
>CAZAYP010000021.1:0-4209 GCA_964489425.1 uncultured Verrucomicrobiota bacterium
CGCCCGGCTTGGCGCCCTGGGCGATCTTGATCTGCAGCTCGCGCGCGTTGACCAGGTAATCGATGGTCACGCCAAAGCGGCCGCTAGCCACCTGCTTGATCGCGCTGCAGCGGCTATCGCCGTTGGGCAGCGGCCGGTACCGATCCGGGTCCTCGCCGCCTTCGCCGCTGTTGCTGGCCGCGCCGAGGCGGTTCATGGCGATGGCCAGGGTCTCGTGCGCCTCGCGGCTGATCGAGCCGAACGACATGGCGCTGGTGACAAAGCGCTTCATGATGGATTCGGCCGGCTCGACCTCGTCCAGCGGCACCGGGGTGGTGTCCTTGAAAGCGAACAGGCCGCGCAGGGTGCTTTGCTGGCGGGACTGGTCGTTGATCAGCGCCGCGTACGTCTGGTAGGCCGCGGGGTCATTGTTCCAGGCCGCCCACTGCAGGTGGGTGATGGATTCCGGCGTCCAGAGGTGGCGCTCGCCGTCGCGGCGGTACCGGTACTGCCCGCCGGCGGGCAAGATCTCCCCGGCCAGGCCGAGGTCGGCGCGCGCGCGCGCATGGCGCGCCTTGATTTCCTCGTATATGCCGGCCAGGCCGATGCCGCCGATGCGGGTGGCGGTGCCGGTGAAATAGCGCTCCACCAGCCCAGCCTCGAGCCCGACCGCCTCGAACACCTGCGACAGCCGGTAACTGCGCAACGTGGAGATGCCCATCTTGGACATGACCTTGAGCAGGCCCTTGCAGAGGGCCTTGATGTAGTTCTCCAGGGCGGAGGACACGTCGAGCTCCGCGTCCAGCGCCTTGCGCGCGGCCAGGTCGGCGATGAGGTCAAAGGCCAGGTACGGGTTGATCGCCGTGGCGCCGTAGCCGAGCAGGACGGCCATGTGGTGCACCTCGCGGGCCTCCCCGGTTTCCAGGAGCAGGCTGGCGCTGGTGCGCGTGCCGTTGCGGATCAGCGCCTGATTCAGGGCCGAAACCGCCAGCAGCGCGGGGATCGGCGCGAGGTGGTCCGGCAGGTCGCGGTCGCTGAGGATAATCAGCGAGCGGCGGTTGATGGCCGCGGCCTGGGCCTGCTCGCAAAGCTGGTCCAGGGTTTCCTCCAGGGCCGTGACCCCGCCGGCCATCGGGAACCCGATGCTCAGCGTGATGGTGGAGAAATGCCGCGCGTCCATGATGCGCAGGCGCTGCAGATCGTCGTTGGAAAGGATCGGCTGCAGCAACTTGATCAAGCGGGCGTTGCGGGGATCGTCGGCCAGGATGTTGCCGGGATTGCCCATGAAAGTCATGAGCGACATGACCAGCTCCTCGCGGATTGGGTCGATGGGCGGATTGGTCACCTGGGCGAACAGCTGCTTGAAATAGGCGTAGAGCAACTGGGGCTCGTTGCTCAGCACGGCCAGGGGCGCGTCGTTGCCCATGGACCCCACCGGCTCATGGCCGGAGGACGCCATGGGGCCGAGGATCATGTTCACGTCCTCGCGGGTGTAGCCGAACCGGCGCGCGCGCGCCAGCAGCCGCCCGGGCTCGGGCTCCACTGGAGCGATATCGTTGAACAGGCCGCGCAGGACAATCTTGTTTTCACTGACCCAGCGGCGGTACGGCAGGCGGCGGGCATAGGACGACTTGATTTCCGCGTCCTTGAGCACCCGCTGCTGCTGCAGGTCCACGAGGATCATCTGGCCCGGCCGCAAGGCGCCTTTTTCCACCACGTCCGCGGGGTCAAAATCCAGCACCCCGGTCTCGGACGCCAGCACGACCAGGCCCTGGCGGGTGATGGTGTACCGGGCCGGCCGCAGGCCGTTGCGATCCAGCAACGCGCCGACCCGCGTGCCGTCGGTGAACGCCACGGCCGCGGGGCCGTCCCACGGCTCCATCAAGCCCGAGGAGTACTCGAAGAAGCCGCGCAGCTCCGGGCCGATCGGGTATTTGAGGCCCCAGGCCTGGGGGATGAGCATCATCATCGCCAGGGGCATGTCCCGGCCGCAGGCGGCGAGCAGCTCCAGCACGTTGTCCAGGCACATGGAGTCGCTGGCATCCTCCTCCAGCACGGGGATGATCTTCTTCAAGTCCGGGCCGAACAGCTTGGACACCAGCTTTTTCTCGCGGGCGGTCATCTGGTTGCGGTTACCGCGCAGGGTGTTGATCTCGCCGTTGTGCCCGAGGAAGCGGAACGGCTGCGCGAGGCGCCACGACGGGAACGTGTTGGTGCTGTAGCGCTGGTGGATCAACGCCACGGCGCTGACGAACGCGGGGTCGGCCAGGTCGCGGTAAAAGTCGCGCACCTGGGCGCCCATCATCATGCCCTTGTACACGATCGTCCGGCTGGAGAAGCTCGGGATGTAGACGCCGGCCGCCAGGTCCGGCATGGCCCGCACGCGGTGCTCGATGCTGCGGCGCGCCACGTACAGCTTACGCTCGAAGGCCGCGGGCGCCAGGTCCGCGCCCCGCACGAAGCACTGCATGATGTGCGGCTGGCGGCTGCGGGCGATCTCGCCCAGGGCGGCGGGATCCACCGGCACGTCGCGCCAGGCCAGGACCTGCAAGCCCTCGTCCTCGATGATCGCGCCGGCCAGGCGCCGCGCCGCCGCGCGGGCGGGGGCGTCCGTGGGCAGGAAAAACATGCCCACCCCGTACGCGCCGGCCGGCGGCAGCTCGCAGCCCAAGGCGGCGCACTCCCGCCGCAGGAACGCATCCGGCACCTGCGTCAGGATGCCGGCGCCGTCCCCGGTCTTGCCGTCCCCGCCGGCCGCGCCCCGATGGGTCAGGTTGTCGAGGATCTGGATGCCCTGGCTGACGATCGCATGCGATGCCACGCCATCCACGTGGGCCACGAACCCCACCCCGCAGGCGTCGTGCTCATAAGCGGAACGATACAGCGACCGGCACTGGCCATCTTCCATGGGCAACCCCTTACATCATGAACAGCATTTCGGCGTACGAGGGCAGCGGCCACACCTGCTCAGGCAGCATGCCTTCCAGGGCATCCGCGGCCTGGCGCAAGCTGACCATCTCGTCCAGCAGCGACGGCTTGTAGCCGGCCTTGAACGTTTTCTCGAGGCGCTTGGTGGAGGCCAGCAGGTGATCGGTCTGCGCGTTCACCTCGTTGAGCAGCTCGCGGATCGCCGCCGGCTCGCCGGCGCCGGCCTCTTCCAGGCTGTGAATCGCGCGGGCCAGGTCGGCCTGGTAGCTGATGGCGGCCGGCGCGATCTGCGTGCGGGCGATGCCCGCCGCGCACTCGGCCTCGAAGAGCACCACGCGCTCGTAGGTGTGCTGGTACACTTCGTAGCGCGAATGCAGCTCGCGCTCGCTGAGCACGCTGTAACGGGTGAACAGCTGGACGGCCTTTTTGCTGACCATGGCCTTGAGGGCCTCCGGCGTGTTGCGCAGGTTGGGCAAGCCGCGGTCGGCGGCCTCGTCGTGCCACGCCTTGGTGTAGTTGTCGCCGTTGAAGATGATGCGCTTGTGGTCCACGACGATCTTCTGCAGCACCTTCTGCAGCGCCGGGTTGAACTCGCGCCCCTTTTCGAGGTCCGCCTCCAGCTGGGTGCAGATCGCGTCGAGCGCCTCGGCCACGATGGTGTTGAGCACGATATTGGCGTTGGCGCAGCTCATGCTCGACCCCACGGCGCGGAACTCGAACTTGTTGCCGGTGAAGGCAAACGGCGAGGTGCGGTTGCGGTCCGTCGCGTCCCGCGGCAGGATCGGCAGGGACGACACGCCCACCTGGATGGTGCCGCCGGCCTTGGAGCTCTTCGGCACGCCGCGCTCCAGCTGCTCGAAAATATCCGTCAGCTGCTCGCCCAGGAACACCGAGATGATCGCCGGCGGCGCCTCGTTGGCGCCGAGGCGATGGTCGTTGCCGGCCGAGGCCACCGCGGCCCGCAGCAGGTCGGCGTGGGTGTCCACGGCCTTGAGCAGCGCGCACACCATGGTCAGGAACTTGGCGTTCTCGTGCGGGCTGTCGCCCGGGGTGAGCCAGTTCTTGCCGTCCGGTCCGCACACGGACCAGTTGTTGTGCTTGCCGGACCCGTTGACCCCGGCGAACGGCTTCTCGTGCAGCAAACACACGAAATCATGCCGGCGCGCGACCTTCTGCAGCGTCTCCATCACCAACTGGTTGTGGTCGACGCCAACATTGAGGACCTCGAAGATCGGCGCGATCTCATACTGACCTGGCGCCACCTCGTTGTGCTGCGTCTTTGCCGTCACGCCCAGCAGCCAG
>CAZAYP010000021.1:4219-58398 GCA_964489425.1 uncultured Verrucomicrobiota bacterium
CAGGCAGACCAGCCCATGGCGCTCGGCCACCTCGCGCAGCACATTCATCATGACCATGTTGTGGTCGATGGCCAGGTTGATCTCCTCGAACAGGGGCGCGACCTCGAACTGCGCCGGCGCCACCTCGTTGTGACGCGTCTTGGCCGGCACGCCCAGGCGCCACAGCTCGCAGTCCAGGTCGTTCATGAACTTCATGATCCGGGTCTTGATGGCGCCGAAATAGTGGTCTTCCATCTGCTGGTGTTTCGGCGGCCGGCGGCCGAACAGGGTCCGGCCGGTCTGGACGAGGTCAAAGCGCTGATCGTAGTATTGCTTGTCGATCAGGAAATACTCCTGCTCCGCGCCAAGGGTGGCATAGGCGCGCTTTCCAGCGACGTCGATGCCGAACAACTTGCCCAGGCGGCACACCTGCCTGGAGAGCGCGCCCATGGAGCGCAGCAGCGGGGTCTTGTTATCCAGCGCGTCGCCGTGGTAGCTGCAGAAGATGGTCGGGATGCAGAGCACCGCGCCATTGTCCACTTCCTTGATGAACGCCGGGCTGGATGGGTCCCAGGCCGTGTAGCCGCGCGCCTCGAACGTGGCCCGCAGGCCGCCGGAGGGGAAGCTGGAGGCATCTGGCTCGCCCTTGACCAGTTCCTTGCCGGAAAACTGCATGATCACCCGGCCCTGGCGATCAGGCATGATGAACGCATCGTGCTTCTCCGCCGTGGTGCCGGTGAGCGGCTGGAACCAGTGGGTGAAATGCGAAGCGCCTTTTTCCAGGGCCCACGACTTCATGGCCTCGGCCACCTCGTCGGCGATCCCCGCATCCAGATCGGACCCGGTGTAAATCGTGTTAATCAGCGAGGAATACGCCTTGTCGGAAAGGTAATTCCGCATGGCGTTGACGTTGAACACATTTTCGCCGTACGTATCCACTATCTTCCGGTTGTCTTTGCTCATTACCGTTCTCCTGTTGTTTTTCTATGCCAACCACGCCATGACTGCCAGACAAAACGCGCATACTGGATAGCTATTATCGTGCCAACTTTTTGGAATTACACACATCTAATTGTATGTGAATTAGATATGCATTGCGCTTTTTATGCAAGGCCAATATATCAGTACAGCGAACGACAATATTGTCTTCTGCGCGACGGTTAAAATACATTTTTGTCGACCGATCCCGGCCGTGATTATGGCTTGGATTATGGTTGGAGCGGCGCCGCGCACGCGGTATGGTTGGCGGCAGATGAGACGCAAGCACATCGCGGGTTGCCTGGGCGCCACCGGCCGGCTCCGCGCCCTGGCGCTGGCCGTGCTGGTTGTGGGCGCGGCAGAGAATCCGGCCCGCGCGGCCGCCGAACCGCAACCGGCGGACCCGGGGGCCATACGCCGCGTCTTTGTCCTGCAATCGTATCATCTCGGCAACCGCTGGTCAGACGATCTCATGAGCGGGGTCGCGGCCACGTTCCTCCGCGCCAGCCCCGACATCGAGACCGTGGTGCGCCACATGGACATGAAGCGGGTATCCGCCAGCGCCGAGGTGGACGCCCGGCTCAAGGAATTGTACCAAGCGGCCTACCGGGACCAGCACTTTGATGCGATCATCGCGTGCGACAACGACGCCCTCCACTTCCTGCGACAGCACCGCGATGCGTTGTTTCCCGGGGTGCCGCTGGTGTTCTGCGGCATCAACGGCTATGACCCGGCCATGCTGGACGGTCGCCAGGACATCACCGGCGTCGTTGAAAACAATGATTACGCCGGCACCCTGGATATCGCTTTGGCCCTGTGGCCGAAAACCCGCACGGTAATGGTGGTGGCAGACGCCACAACGTCAGGGAAAGCCCAGGTCCTCGAGGTGGAGGCGGTACAGGCACGCTACACGAATCGCCTGGCGTTCCGCTACCTGTCGCTGGGCGACTACACCCTGGCCGAGGCGGGCGACCAGCTGGCCGGGTTGCCGCCGGACAGCGTTGTGCTGCTGCTGAACTCGTTCCGGGACAAGACCGGCCTGGATTACTCTGTGGAGCATGGCACGCGCTACCTGGCCGACCATGCCCGCGTACCCTGCTTCGCGCTCAACTCGCCACGGCTAGGCTGCGGCGCGCTCGGAGGCAAGATGACCAGCGGGTACCACCAGGGCGAGGCCGCCGCCCAGATGGTGGTCAACATCCTGAACGGCCAAAACATCCAAGCCATCCCCGTACTTCAGGAAAGCCCCAACCAATCCATGTTCGATTACGACGTGATGCGCCGCTTCGACGTGCCCGAACGCCTGCTGCCGCCGGGCAGCCTCCTGCTGAACAAGCCCATGCCCATCTGGGTCGAGTACCGGACCGAGGTCATGGCGACCCTGACCGTGGTGGCGGTACTTTGCCTGGCGCTGGTGGCCATGGGCCTCACCATCCGCCGCCGCCTGCGGGCCGAGCGCGAGCTCGCCCGTAGCCGGGCCATGCTGCGCAACATGATCGATCTGCTGCCCATCTGGCTGGCGTTCACGGACAAGAACGGCGTCTATTACATTGCCAACAAATACCACACGGAAACGTTCCGCCTGCCCCTGGACAAGATCGAAGGCCATCATTACAAGGAACTGCTGCCGACGCCAGCCTACGAGCGCCATCACCAGTGGGTGACCCAGTGCCTGCAAACCGGGGAAACCGTCTACTGGGAAGATACCGTGGATTTTAAACCCGGCCAGACCACGTATATCCAGGGGGTCTATGCAGCGCTCAAGGACGCCCAGGGCGAGATCTATGCCCTGGGACTGGCCGCGTTCGATATCACCGCCCGCAAGCAGGCGGAAGCCGCGCTCTTGCGCGCGAACGAGCAACTTGAGCTGGCGCAAAACGCGGCCGAGGTGGGGTGGTGGAACTGGGATGTGATCCGCAACACCCTCGATTGGTCACCGCTGCTGTTCAAGCTGTTCGAGCTGGATCCCGACTCGATCAAAGCCTCTTTTGAAACCTGGCGCAAGGTCCTGCATCCCGAGGATGTTCAGGCAGCCGAAACGCGGATCGAGATGGCCCTCAAAGAGCACACCCTGCTGGACAGCGATTACCGGATCCGGCTGCCCGGCGGCCGGGTGCGCTGGATCCGCGCCCTGGGCCGGGGCGTCTATGACGAGCAAGGCCGGCCCCAGCGCATGAGCGGCATATGCCAGGACATCACCGCCCGCAAGCTGGCCGAAGAGGAACTGCGCCAGGCCCGCGACGCCGCCGAAACCGCCAACCGCGCCAAAAGCTTTTTCCTCGCCAACATGAGCCACGAGATTCGCACCCCGATGAACGCCATCATCGGGTTCGCCGAACTCTTGCTGCAAACGCGCCTGGACGACCCGCAGCGCAAATACCTCCAGATCCTCCAGAACCGGGGCCACGACCTGCTGCTGCTCATGAACGATATCCTGGACCTGGCGCGCATCGAGGCCGATCACCTGCAACTGGACCAGGAGATTTTCTCGCCCGCCCAGGCGATCAAGGAAACCGTCGAGATGCTCAACGCCGCGGCGGAAAGCAAGGATCTGCGCCTGTTGACCCAGCTATCCCAGCGGGTGCCGGAAAAGGTCTGTGGCGATCCCCGCCGCATCCGCCAGGTGCTGGTCAACCTCGTGGGCAACGCGATCAAATTCACGGCCCGCGGCACCGTCATCGTCGGGGTGGATGCGCAACCGGCGGACCCCCTCGCCGGCGGGGAAGTCCTGCATTTTTTTGTGCAGGACACCGGTATCGGCATCCCGGCGGACAAGCTGGACTGTATTTTCCTGCCGTTTACCCAGGCCGAGGAAACCAGCACCCGGCAGTACGGCGGCGCCGGGCTGGGCCTGACCATTGCCCAGCGGCTGGTGACCATGATGGGCGGCCGCATCTGGGTCGAGAGCGCGCTGGGAACGGGCAGCACCTTCCACTTCACCGTCCAGTTCCAGCCGCCGCAGGACGCCGCCAACCCCCGGGAACCAGCGCCGGAGGGTACGGCGGGCACGGGGTTGCGGGTCCTCGCGGTGGAAGACGATGCGACGGGCGGCGAACTGATCAAGGCCCTTGGCGAAGTGCTCGGCCACCAGGTGGTCCTGGTCACCTCCGGTAGCCAGGCGCTGAACCGCCTGGCCCAGGAGGACTTCGACGTGGTGCTGATGGACATCAAGCTGCCCGGGATGGACGGCTTCGAGGCCACCCGCCGCATCCGCGATCCGGCGTCCTCCGTGCGCAACCACCAGGTTCCCATCATCGCGGTCACGGCCTTTGCCATGAGCGGGGACGAGCAGCGCTGCCTGCAGGCAGGCATGAACGGCTACGTTGCCAAGCCGATGCACGCCAAAACGCTCCGCGCGGCCATATCCGCAGTCATCGCCCCCAGACCGGGCGCCATGCCGCATACCACTTTTGCATGAGGATCGGTACGTATCTGGGCTCCCCGCCTTTTCAAGGCGGGGGGGACCCGAAGGGTGGGGCGGTTATTCCGGGTTCCACCCACCGCGATATCGGGGCGCGGACCATCCACAACCACCCCGGCCTGCGGCCACCCCTCCTTGCAAAGGTAGGGGAGCTCGTATGCTTGTTCTCCATTCCATAACCAGATGGCTGACACCAAGTTCGTTGCGGATTAAATACCCAACTTCACGCGGGAATGGCATCACCCCGGCTCCGTGGGCGGCCCGCCTTCCAGCTCCAGCAAGGCCTGGGCTTCCGGCGCGGGCAGCTCGTGCACCGCGGTCAGCTTGCGGCCGATGACGCGGGTGCGGCGCTCGGCATCCTCGATCGCGTGGGAAGCTTCGCCCAGCTTGCGCTGGACCTTGCCCAGCAGCTCGCTGTAACGCGCCCACTCGGTTTTGACCGCGGCCAGCAGGGCCCAGACCTCGCCGGACCGCTGCTGGATGGCCAGCGTGCGGAACCCCATCTGCAGGCTGTTGAGCAGCGACCACAGCGTGGTCGGGCCGGCGACCAGCACGCGGCAGTCGCGCTGCAGGCTGTCGGCGAGGCCCGGCCGGCGCAGCACCTCGGCGAACAGGCCTTCGGTGGGCAGGAACAGGACCGCGAAATCGGTGGTGCGGGGCGGGTTGAGGTACTTGTCCCGGATCTGGGCCGCTTCCAGGCGGATCCGGCCTTCGAGCTGCCGGGCGGCGGCCTCGCACGCGCCGGCATCGGACCGTTCCTGCGCCTCGATCAGGCGCTGGTAATCCTCCAGCGGGTACTTGGCGTCGATCGGCAGCCACACCGCGGCATCGGGGCCCGCCTCGCGCCCCGGCAGCCGGACGGCAAACTCCACGCGTTCCCCGCCGTCGCGGGTGGCCACGTTGCGGGCGAACTGGTCCGGGGCCAGGACCTGCTCCAGCATGGCGCCCAGCTGCACCTCGCCCCAGGTGCCGCGGGTTTTAACGTTGGACAAGACCTTTTTCAGGTCGCCGACGCCGGTGGCCAGGACCTGCATCTCGCCGAGCCCCCGCGCCACCTGCTCCAGGCGTTCGCCCACCTGGCGGAACGATTCTCCCAGCCGTTTTTCAAGGGTACCCTGGAGCTTTTCGTCCACGGTCTGGCGCATTTGCTCCAACTGGCGGGCGTTCTGCTCCTGGATGGCGGCCAGCTTGTGCTCCACCGTGGCGCGCAGCTGCTCCTGGGCCTGCCGGCCCGCGTCCGCCAGCTGGCCCAGGCGCGCGCTGAACAGCTCCAGCTGTTCCTGCTGCAGGCGCGCCATTTCGCCCACGCTGCGCACGAGGCCGGCGCTGGACTCGTTCATGGCGGTGGCCAGCTCCAACCGCGACTGGCCCAGGGCCTGGGTGGTTTCCGCGCGGGTCCGCGCAATTTCTTCCCGGAGTCCGCGCTCGGCGCGATCCTGGCCGCGCTCCACCGCGGCCAGCAACTGCTGGAGGGCGCCGGGATCCACGGGCGGCTTGCGCCGCAGGAGCGCGATCTGGGCCGCGAGCACCCCGGCCAACGCCAAGGCGCCCACGATCAGCGCCACGGTCAGTGCCACGTTCATGACCCGGCCCGGTTCAGGCGCGCCGGCCCGGCCCGCCGTCGCGGGTCACGGCACAGGCTCGTGGGCCTTGCGGCCGTACACCTTCTCGTAGGCCGTGCACTGGGGGCACAAGCCGCCCTCCACGTGCTTGACAAACCAGTAGGCCAAACCGCGCTGTTTCTTGCGGGCATGGCGGCACATGGGGCACGTCTCGCACTGGTGGGCGCGGGCGCGGTCCTGGTCGGTAATTTCCGGGCGGGGGGCAGCAGGTTCAGCCATGGGCGTCCTCCGGATGGCGGATCAAACCGCCTTGAAGCACAGGGTGGCATTGTGACCGCCAAACCCCAGCGAGTTGTTGAGGCAGACCTTGACGCGAGCCTCGCGGGCCGTGTTGGGCACGTAGTCCAAGTCGCAGTCCGGGTCCGGATGCTCGTAGTTGATGGTGGGCGGGACAGCGCCCCGGTTCATCGCCAGGATGCAGGCCACGGACTCCACCGCGCCGGCCGCACCGAGCAGGTGGCCGGTCATGGACTTGGTGGAGCTGATCATGGTCTTGCGGGCGAGGGCGTCGCCGAACGCCTGCTTGATGGCCAGGGTTTCGCACTTGTCGTTCAGCGGCGTGCTGGTGCCGTGGGCGTTGATGTAGCCGACCTCGTCGGGGTTGACGCCGGCATCCTGCATGGCCAGGGTCATGGCCTGGGCCGCGCCGGCGCCGGCCTCGTCGGGCGCGGTCATGTGGTACGCGTCGCAGTTGCGGCCGTAACCGGCCAGTTCGCCGTGGATCTGGGCGCCGCGGCGCACGGCGTGCTCCCACTCTTCGAGCACCAGCACCCCGGAGCCTTCGCCCATGACAAAGCCGTCGCGCTCGGCGTCAAACGGCCGGCTGGCTTTTTCCGGGGCGTCGTTGCGGGTGCTGAGCGCCCGCATGGCGTTGAACCCGCCGACGCCCAGCTCGCAGACCGGCGCCTCGGCGCCGCCGGCGAGCATGATATCGGCGTCGCCATACTGGATGACCCGCGCGGCTTCGCCGATCGAGTGGGTGGCGGACGCGCACGCCGAGACGACGCAAAAGTTCGGGCCTTTAAGGCTGTACTCGATGGCGATCAACCCCGCCAGGATGTTGGTGATCATTTGCGGGATCATGAAAGGGGAAAACCGGCGCGGGCCCTTTTCGTACAGCACGAACGTCTGTTTCTGCAGGATCTGCAGGCCGCCGATGCCGGAACTGACGATGACACCAATACGCCCGGGATCTTCCTTGGCCAGGTCCAGGCCGGAATGCTGCATGGCCATCTTGGCGGCGCACATGCCCCAGTGCGCAAAGGGATCCATGCGCTTCTGTTCCTTGGGGGGAATGTAGTCGTCCAGGTTGCAGTCCCGCACCTCGCCGGCGATCTGGGTGATATAGTCCGGCGTGATGGGGAACTTGGTGATGTGGACAATACCGGACCGCCCCTGGACAAGGCTGTCCCAGAACTTGTCCAGCGTGGATCCCAGCGGCGACACGACGCCTATGCCCGTGATCGCGACCCGGCGTATCCCTCGCATGACGCTCCTTTCTTAATTCAATAAAGAAAGCCAAAAAGCCGGGGAAACCTGGCGGTGTCCCCGGCTTGTGCACTCCCCGGGCAGATTACGCGAACCCTTTTTCTTTGAGGTAGTTAATCACCGCGCCCACGGTGGTCAGCTTCTCGGCATCCTCGTCGGGGATCTCGGCGCCGAACTCTTCCTCGAACGCCATGACCAACTCGACGGTATCCAGGGAATCCGCGCCCAAATCCTCGATAAAGGAAGCCTCCGGGTTCACCTGGTCGGCGTTGACCCCGAGTTGTTCCACGATAATGTCTTTTACTTTATCTTCCAGTGCCATGTCTACTCCTCCTTCTTGTTGAAGCTCAGGTTACCATACCTCCGCACACGTTGACCACCTGGCCCGTGACGTACGCAGCGTCGTCACTGGCCAGGAAGGCCACCACCTTAGCCACATCTTCCGGAACGCCGAACCGTCCCAGCGGTATGGCTCCCAACATCTTTTGCTGCAAGTCCGCGGACAGTTTATCGGTCATATGGGACTTGATGAATCCCGGCGCCACCGCGTTCACCCGCACGTTGCGCCCCGCCAGTTCCTTGGCGGCCGACTTGGTCAGCGCCACCAACCCGGCTTTTGAGGCGGAATAATTACACTGCCCCGCGTTGCCGATCAAGCCAATGATCGAGGCAATATTCACGATCGCGCCGCTGCGCTGCTTGATCATGATCCGGGACACCGCCTTGGTGAACACAAACGCGCCGGTCAAGTTCACGTTCAGCACGGCGTTCCAGTCCTCGACGCTCATCCGCAGCATGAGATTGTCGCGCGTGATGCCGGCGTTGTTGACCAAAATGTCCACGTGGCCGAAGTCCTGGTGGATCTGGCTGACGATGGGGGGCACGGCCTCGGCCTGGGCGACGTCCACGGCGTAGGCGCGCGCCTGGCGGCCCGCGGCCTGCACCCGGCCGGCGGTTTCCGCCAGCCAATCCGCCTGCAGGTCGCACAGCGCCACGTCCGCGCCTTCGGCCGCCAGGGTGACGGCGATGGCCTGGCCGATCCCGCGCGCCGCGCCGGTCACCAAGGCTACCTTGTTATTAAGCAATCCCATTATCCCTCCAAGACGGTCCGTTCCACGTCATTTGCGTCCTGTATATTATGCAGCACCGCCTGCTTGTCAATGCGTTTTACCAGCCCGGTCAAGACCTTGCCGGGCCCGCACTCGACCATCCGGGCCACGCCCTGGCTGTGCAGCCACTGGATCGACTCCACCCAGCGCACGGAGGACGTCACCTGGGCGACCATCAGGCGCTTGATCTCCTCCGGCGTGGTGTGCGGCCGGGCGGTGACATTGGCCACCACCGGGAACGCCGGCGCGGCAAAAGGAATCGGCGCCAGGAACTCCGCCAGTTGCGCGGCCGCCGGCGCCATGAGCGAGGAGTGGAACGCCCCCGCCACGTTCAGGCGGATGGTCTTGCGCGCGCCCGCCCCCGGCGCGAGACGCTCGGCCGCGGCGATGGCCTCCAGGGTGCCGGACAACACGGTCTGCCCCGGCGAGTTCAGGTTGGCTATCTCCGCGCCGCTCTGGCGGCACACATCCGCCAGGCCGTCCCCGCCCAGGCCGATGACGCTCAGCATGCCGCCGGGCTGCTGGCGACAGGCGTCCTGCATGAAGCGGCCGCGGGCCTCGAGGATCCGCAGCGTGTCCTCGAACGCCAGCCCGCCGGCGGCGTGCAGGGCGGTCCATTCCCCGGAGCTCAGGCCGGCGGCCATGGCGAACTGCGCCGCCGGCTGCCGGATGCGCAAGGCTGCCAGGGCGGCGAGGCTGGTGACAAAGATGGCCGGCTGCGCGTAGTGGGACTCGACCAACTGGTCCTCGGGGCCGGCGGCGCATAGCTGCAGCAGGTCATAGCCCAGCACGGCGCCGGCGCGCGCAAACAGGTCGCGGGCGGCGGGAAACGCGGCGGCCAGGGCCGCGCCCATGCCCACGGACTGGGCGCCCTGGCCGGGAAACAGCAAGGCGGTTGCGATCATCGTCACCACTCCAACAACATGGCGCCCCAGGTGAAGCCGCCGCCGAAGGCGATCAGCAGCACCAGTTGGCCTTTCTGGATCCGGCCGTCGCGCACGGCTTCGTCCAGGGCCAGGCCGATGGTGGCGCTGGACGTATTGCCATATTTCTCAATGTTGACCACCACCTTGTCCATGGGCGCGCCGAGGCGCTCGCCCACGGCCTGGATGATGCGCATGTTGGCCTGGTGCGGCACGATCCAGTGGACCTGGTCGATCCCGATCTGGGCGCGGTCCAGCACGGTCTGCGCGGCCGACGCCATCTGGGTGACCGCGTGCTTGAAGGTTTCGCGGCCTTTCATGCGGACAAAATGCAGGCGGTCGCGCACCGTCTCGGCGGTGGCGGGCAGCCGGCAGCCGCCGGCCGGGATGCCGAGCAGGCCGGTCAGCGCGCCGTCCGTGCCCATGGCCGAGGCCAGGATGCCGCGCCGCTCCGGGCGCGCCTGGAGCACCGCCGCGCCGGCGCCGTCGCCGAACAGCACGCAGGTGTTGCGGTCCTGCCAGTCCAGGAACGCGCTCATTTTTTCGGCGCCAACCACCAGGACCGTCTGGGCGGCGCCGGTGGCCACGTACTGCCGGCCCACGTCCAGGCCGTAGACAAACCCGGAGCAGGCGGCCTCCAGGCCCATGCAGAAGGCGCGGGTGGCGCCGATCTGGTGCTGGATAAAGCAGCCGGTGTTGGGCCAGGGCACGTCCGGCGAAATGGTGGCCGTCACGATCAAATCCACGTCCGTCGCCTTGAGGCCGGCGTGGTCCAGCGCGCGCCGGGCCGCGACCGCGCCCATGTCCGAGGTCATCTCGTCGGCGCGGGCAATGTGGCGCTCCTTCATGCCCGTGCGGGTAACAATCCACTCCTCGGTCGTATCCACCATGCCTTCGAGGTCCTTGTTGGTCAGCACCTTCTCCGGGACGTAGGAACCGATCCCGACGATCGCCACGTTGCGCAGGGCAGGCAGGCAACCGGGCGCAGTACTGGGTGACGGATGACGCATTAAGGCCTCTTCATATGGCGGCTTTGACCGACTCGATGATCTGGCGGTTGATATCGTTGCGGACCCATTCCGACGCCACCCGGATGGCGTTGAGGACCGCCACGTGGGAGGATACCCCATGGCCGATGATGCATACGCCATTGACGCCCAGCAGCGGCGCGCCGCCGTACTGGGCCGGGTCGCCCCGGTGGCGGATGGCGTCCAGGCCGCCGCGGCACAGCCAGGCCCCGAGCATGCGCAGCGGGTTGCGGGTCAGCTCCTGCTTGAGCCAGCGGCTGACCAGGTGGGCCACGCTTTCGCTGGTTTTAAGCACGATGTTGCCGACAAAGCCGTCGGAGACGACCACGTCGACCTGGCCTTCAAAAAAATCATGGCCTTCAATGTTGCCGACAAAATTCAGGCGCGATTTTTCCAGCAGCTGGAACGCGTCCTTGGTGGCCTCGTTGCCCTTGGCGTCCTCTTCGCCGATGCTCAGCAGGCCGACCCGCGGCTTGTCGACCTTCAGCATGACCCGGGCAAAGATGCTGCCCATGATCGCGAACTGGTAGAGGATTTGCGGCGAGCAGTCGGTGGTGGCGCCGGCGTCCACCAGCACGAACGGCGGGTCGCACGGCATGATGGCGGCGATGGCCGGGCGGGCGATGCCCTCGAGCGTGCGCAGCTTGAGGGTCGTGGCCGCCACCGCCGCGCCGGTGTTGCCGGCGGAGAACACGGCGTCGGCCTCGCCCTGCTTGACCAGGTCCACGGCGCGGCTGATGGACGAGTCCTTCTTGCGGCGGATGGCCGCAGCGGGCGCCTCGCCCATCTCCACCACCTCGGTGGCGGGCACGATGCGGATGCTGGGGTGACCGCCGCCGCAGGCCGCCAGCTCGTGGCGGATGGCGTCCTCCTTGCCGACGAGGTACAGCGCGGTAAGGCCGGGCACCGACCCGGCCGCCCGCACGGCGCCCTTCACGATCTCGCGCGGGGCGAAATCGCCGCCCATGGCATCGATCGCGATGCGCATGCTAGTCGTCGTCAGCCTGGGTCAGCACCTGGCGCTTGTTGTAGGTTCCGCACTTGGGGCACACGTGGTGCGCCGGGCGCGGGGCATCGCACTGCGGGCACGGGGTCAGGGCCACCACCTCGCGGTGGTGCGCATGCCGGCGCGTCCGGATCCGGCTCTTCGATGTTCTGCGTTTCGGCACTCCCATGGTCGTTTCCTTTCTGCGCGCGCTGCCAGCCTGCCAGCGCGCCTTGTTTTCTCGTTCACAAACCGTCCAGCGTACCCCAGGCGGGATGGCCCGCCGGGCCGCTGCAGGCGCACGCCTCGCGGTTCCGGTTGGCTCCGCACTCCGGGCACAGGCCGCGGCAATCCGGCCGGCACAACGGGTAATGGGGCATATTCAGGATGATCTCCTCCCGAAGATCCGCCGTGATATCCACCACGGTGGTGGTCCCGGTAAGCTCGTAATCGCGTAGGAAAGCGGAAACGCTGATGGTTGTCGAGCAAAAATCCGTGCAGCGCGCGCAGTCCGCGCCCACCGCGGCCGTGACCGTGCCCCGCACCACCAGTTGCCCGGACACCACCTGCGCGAACAGTTCGTAGTCAATCGGCCCGGTCCGCCGCACCACCGGGTCGCCGTCCAGCGCGAGCGCCTCGGCCGGGTCCTGGCCGCGGAACCACTCGCCGTCCGGCGCGAGCTTGGGAATCTCGATCAGCATGGCGCGCGGGGCCCCAGCTTGCGGACCAGCGCCTGCTGGACCTCGGGCGGGACAAACCGGCTGACGTCCCCGCCGTAGGTGGCGATCTCGCGCACGGCGCTGGAGCTCACGTAGCTGTAATTCTCGTTGGGCATCAGGAACAGGGTCTCGATCACCGCGTTGAGCTGCCGGTTGGTCAACGCCATCTGGAACTCGAACTCGAAGTCCGAAAACGCGCGCAGGCCGCGGAGGATCAGCCGGACCCCGCGCGCGCGGGCGTGCTCGATCAGCAGCCCCTCGAAGGCGTCCACCTCCACGTTGGACCAGGGCCGGACCACCTCGCGGGCCATGGCCACCCGCTCCTCCAGGGTGAACAGCGGGCTCTTGCGCGGGTTGGCGGCCACCGACACGATCAGGCGGTCGAAGATCGAGGCGGCCCGCTCGACCAAGTCGAGGTGCCCCAGCGTCAACGGGTCGAAGGTGCCCGCATATATGGCCGTACGATTCATGGGCTGCTATAAAAGGGATGACATTATAGCCAACCCCCGGCCCACGCAAGCCATAATTCTCCCGCATTTTCCGCTTAAGCATGGCGCGCGGTCCGGGTATAATAAGGGTTGGCACGGCTGGGCGCCCGGAAAGACCGGCCGGGCCGCAAACGGGGGAGGACGATGAACAGATCCTTATATTGGGCGGGGGTGGCGAGCGGGTGCCTGGCGCTGGCCGAAGCGCTGGCCGACACCACCATCGACGCGACCAACCGCCACGCGTTCGGCGCCAACCTGGGCTGGGTCGACTGGCAGGCGGATACCAACCATGGCGCGGTCATCGGGCAGTATTACTGCACCGGGTTTGTCTACGCCGCCAATGCCGGCTGGATCCACCTTGGCGGCGGGCCCACCAACGGCTACGCCTATTCCAACCAGTCGGCCGGGGATTGCGGCGTGAACCACGACGGCGCCGGTAACCTGCGCGGCTACGCCTACGGCGCCAACATCGGCTGGATTGCGTTCGAGGCCCTGGGCGCGCCCACCCTGGACCTGCGCAGCGGCCGATTCAACGGCTACGCCTACGGCGCCAACGTCGGCTGGATCAGCCTGAGCAACGCCCAGGCCATGGTCCAGACCGACCAGCTGGAGCCCGGGCCCGACACCAACGCCAACGGCCTGCCCGACCCCTGGGAGTGGAAGTGGGCCGGCAACCTGACGGAGCTGGACGCCAGCCGCGACACCGACGGGGACGGCGCCACCGACCTGGACGAATACCACGCCGACACCGACCCGATCAGCCCGGCGGATTACCTGGCGATCACCGACCACGTGCCCGGCGCCGGGGGCAGCACCTCGGCCGTGCAATGGGCCAGCACGCCCACGCGCTACTATTACGTGCACCAGGCCGAGGAACCCACCCTGGCCCAGCCCTGGCCGGACAGCGGCCTGGGCCTGGTCATGGCCGACCCCGGCGCCTTCACCCGCCGGGTCGTGACCAATGCGCCGGGCACCCAGCGCCAGGTGTACCGCGTGCGCGCCGTGGTGCCGCTGGCGCCGTGAAAAACAACCCCGCCGAGGAAGACGCGCCTGGTTCCACAACCACGAAACCCATGCCATGCCCATGGCCAAGCCTGACCCAGCGCGCGCCGCGCATGGGTGTGCATAACCCGAGCCCCACCCCCATACGGCCGGCCGCCACTCCGGCAGCCGGACCATGGATACCGTATAAGCCGGGTCCCGCGGGCTTGTCAATCGCAATGTTTTTGTATGTTTATGAACGGGCGCATCTGCGATTCGAGGCACGCAGGCTTCGCCGCCCTTCCGCGAATCACCGTCCCCGCACAGGGCACGGAGGGCGAATCTGGAACTCAAGAAATCCAGGAAAACCATGCCGAACCCTGGCGGTCTACGTGGATATCAAGATCCGTTCCCAGCTTCCTGAGTTCCAGATGGACAGGCTGCTTATTGAACGGCCAACCCTCGCCGAATCACCGATGCGCCCTTGATGAACGGCAACGCCGGGCAGAAATGCCCATCCGACGATGGGCGTTCCCGGGAACGCCGAGCGTCAGCTCGGCCACTGGCGGGCGGGGCGCGGCCGGGCGCTCAGACGCTGCCCACAACTTCCTGGAGCACGTCTTCCAGGGTGACCAGGCCGACGACTTCCATGCGCTCGTCGCTGACCAGGATCATGGGCTGGCGGGTGACGCGCATGCGCGGCAGCACGTGATCCACCGGCGTCATCAGGGCCACCAGCTGCGGCGGGCGCATGAAGTCCTGCGCGGTTTTCCCGGCCGCGTCCGGGTCGGCCAGCACGTCGAAGATGTGCAGCACGCCGACGAACGCCTTGCGGTCCGCCTGGTGCACCGGGAACCGGTTGTACTCCTTCTCGCGGGCCAGCTTCAGCACCTCGGGCACCGGCAGGTCGTGCGGCACGCACACGAACTTGCTGCGGGGGATCATGATCTCGCCGCAGGGCGTGGTCTTGAGCTCGAACACCCCGTGGATCATGCGGTGTTCCTCGGGCGTGAGCACGCCGGAAGTTTCGCCCTCGCGCGTGAGATGCATCAATTCCTCGCGCGACACCATCGGCTGGCCCGCCTTCTGGTCCTTGCGCGTGCCGGGCAGGAACAGCTTGAGCAGGCCGCCAAGCACCACGCTGACCGGGGCGAACACGCGGCTGGACACCCGCAGCAGGCCGGCGAACGGCAGGGCGCGCCGCGCCGGGAACCCCTGGAACCAGGCCTTGGGGATATACTCGCAGGCCACGAGGATGACCACGGTCAGCAGGATGCCCGCCAGCCAGGCGCCCTTGGCGCCCAGCCAGCGCGCGCCCAGGCTGGCGGCCAGCACGCTGGCCGCCACGTGGCCGAGGTTGGTGCCCACCAGCGTGGTGCCCAGCAGGCGCTCGGGCTTGTTTAGGAAATCCTGTACGGTCCGGGCGCCGGGCACGTTGCGCCGCACCAGGTGCCGCAGGCGCAGGCGGTTGATGGCCACGACCCCGGTCTCGATGCCGGCATAGAATGCGCTGGCCGCCAGGCAGAACACCAGCAGGAGGAGCTCCAGGGCGATCATGCCACGCCCCCGTCGATTTTCTCGATCTGCGCCAGGGTCACGCGCAGCTTGATGGTTTGCAGCACGGTGATGCGGGTGCCCTGCTCCTCGAGCACGTCGCCCTGCTTGGGCATGTGGCCGCAGCGGGCGGCGATCCAGCCGGCCAGGCGGTCGGCGCCCTCGGCCTCGAGCCGCAGGCGCAGCTTGCGGTTGATTTCTTCCAGGCTGATGTTGGCGTCCACCAGCCAGCGGTGCGGCCCAGCGCTCTGGAACAGGGGCCGCGGCTTGCTCAGCTCGTTGTAAATCTCGCCCGAGATTTCCTCGAGGATGTCGCCGCGCGTGAGCAGCCCGGCCGTGCCGCCATACTCGTCCACCACCACCGCGATCCGCCGCCGCTCCTGCTGGAACAGGGTGAGCACCTGGTTCAGCGGGCTGCCCTCGGGGACGAAAAAGGGCGGTTGGGTGGCGGCCTCGATGCGGTGGTCCGGGTCCAGCAAAAACTTGCGCACGTTGAGGAACCCGGCCACGTTGTCCACGTGCCCGTGGTACAGCAGCAGGAAATTGCGGCGCGCCTGCCGGGCCCGCTCCACGGCGTCGGCCGGGGGATCGTCCAGGTCAAACCCGATCACGTCCACGCGCGGGGTCATCACGTTGCTGACCTTGAGATCTTCCAGCCGGATGATGGCCTTGATCATGGCCAGTTCGTCGGCGTTGAGAATGCCCTCCTCGCCGCTGATTTCCAGCACCGTCTCGAACTCCTCCTCGCTGAGGGTCCGGCCGTGGGGCCGGAACAGCGGCTCCAGCCGGCGGGTGGTCCATTCCAGCACCGCCCGCAGCGGCGTCATGAGCCAGCAGACCCAGCCGACCACGGGCGCCAGGGCCGTGGCCAGGCCCTCGGCATAGAAAAACCCGACGCTCTTGGGTCCAATCTCCCCGAAAATGAGCAGCAGCACGGTCATGGCGGGGATCGAAATGGCCTCGCCGTGGCCCGGGAAAAAGCGCTCGGTCAGCGCGTACCCGACGTTGGCCGCGGCCACGTTGACGATCGTGTTGCCGATCAGGATGGTGGACAGGAACCGGGTCGGCGTGCTGAGAATCTGGCGAATCCGTTCGCCCTCCCCGGCATGCCGGGCGCTGATCCGGCGCACCGACAGCGGGTTGAGCGAAAAAAAGGCGGTTTCGGAGCTGGAGAAAAACGCCGAGCCCACCAGCAGGAACAGCAGCGCGAAAAAAAGGGCCAGGACCGTCAGGGTCACGCCAGCCTCCCGGCGGCCGCCGGCAGGCCTGCGACGGGTCCATGCAACGCGTCAAACAGTCCGGAACGCATGGCGGGAACCTGGTGGGGCATCAGCCCGGCCGGCTTTCGTCCGGCCAGCGGTAGCCGCACGGGATGTCCGGCGCCACGAGGTCGCGGTCGGCCAGGTCGCGGGCATCCAGGGGAAACTGGCTGCAGTTTTTCAGGCGCAGCGTGTTGTAGATCGTGCAGGCGGGCAGCCGATCCTGATCGAGATACGAGCAGCGGCAGCGCCAGGACAGCGCGCAGCAGGTGCCGCAGCGCCGGCACTCGCCCTGGCGCCGGGCCAGGCTGGCGCGCACGTAACCCTGGCGGAACAGGGTCAGGTACGTCCGCCGGATCGTGCCGCGGATCAGTTTCAGTTCATTTGTCACTTTGTTGTGCGCCATGGAGCCACCTTGTAAACCGGGCCCACCTTAAGGATTCTGCGCGAAATGTCAATGCCGGGACGTGGCCCGGCGGCGCAAGGGGTTTCCAATGTTTGGAAAATTCCGGGTCTATTTTTCCAATGATTGGAAAAACGCGGTCGGGATTTTCCAATGTTTGGAAAACCGCCCCGGCCCGTGGCCGGCCGGAAAAATGTTGCGGATCCCGGCCGCCGCCCCTACATTCCCCGGCATTACAAGGTGATTCCAATGAAAAAGATGCAGTACATCAGCACGCGCGGGCGGTCGCCGGCCATGGGGTTCCAGGACGCGGTCATGACCGGGCTGGCCGCGGACGGCGGGCTGCTGATCCCGGCCAGCGTGCCCTCGTTCAAGCGCCAGCTTGGCCGCCTGCAGGATCTGCCCTACGCGGATCTGGCCCTGGCGATTACCCGCCGCTTCGTGGATATTCCCGATGCCGATCTGAAGCAGCTCCTCGACAAGAGCTACGGCGTGTTCCGCCACCGCGAGGTGGCGCCCGTGGTGCGCGTGGGCGACCTTTACATCCAGGAACTGTTCCACGGCCCGACGCTGGCGTTCAAGGACATCGCGCTGCAATGGCTGGGCAACCTTTTTGAGTACATCCTCCAACGCACCGGCCGCCGGCTCAACATCCTGGCGGCCACCAGCGGCGACACCGGCAGCGCGGCCATCTACGGCGTGCGCGGCCGCGACCGGATCAACATCTTCGTGATGCACCCCAGCGGCCGCGTGAGCCCCACCCAGGAGCGGCAGATGACCGCGGTGCTGGACCCCAACGTCTTCAACATCGCAGTGCAGGGCACGTTCGACGACTGCCAGAACATCATGAAGACCATCTTCCGCGACGTGCCGTTCAAGGAGCAGCACGCGCTGGGCTCGGTCAACTCCGTCAACTGGGCGCGGGTGCTGGCGCAGACGGTGTATTACTTCTATGCCGCGCTGCGGGTGATGCGCGACACCGGCGCGGACCGCGTGCAGTTCGCCGTGCCCACCGGCAACTTCGGCGACATCCTCGCCGGGTACTACGCCTGGCGCATGGGCCTGCCCATCTCGCGGCTGGTGCTGGCCACGAACGAGAACGACATCCTGGCGCGTTTTTTCAAGACCGGCGCGTACAGCCTGGGGCACGTGGTGCCCACCCTGAGCCCGTCCATGGACATCCAGGTGGCCAGCAACTTCGAGCGGTACCTGTACTACCGCCTCGGCGCCGACAGCGCCAAGCTGCGGGAATGGATGACCACCTTCGAGCAGCAGGGCGCCAACACCGTGCCCCGGCTGCCGGACGGCCGGGTGGATGAGCTCATGGTGGCCGATGCCGGCACCACGCCGGACACCCTGGCGGCGATCCGCAAATATTACGAGCAGTACCAGTACCTCATGGACCCGCACACGGCCGTGGGCGTGGCCGTGGGCGAGCGGTTTGCGCAGCCCGGCGTGCCCACCATCTGCCTGGCCACGGCGCACCCGGCCAAGTTCGGCCAGGCCATCCGCGACGCCACGGGCAAGGACCTGGCGCACCACGAACTGTTGGACGCCCTATCCAGCGCGCCGACGCGCTGCACGGTGCTGCCGGCCAAGGTGGACGTCATCAAGGCCTACATGGAACAGCACGTGGGCTGAGCGCGCGGCGGGCGTTGCGGTTACGGCTTGGCGGCCTGGACCACGGTGCCGGGCGCGGGGTTGGCTTCGCCGTCGGTCACGTCGCAGTAGGAGATTTTCTCCTTCACCTCGCGCACCTTCAGCTTGCCGAGTTCCTCGCCTTTTTCCTGGTCCAGGATCTCGCCGGTCTCGGGATCGAGCAGGGTTTCGCCTTGGGTCATCATGACCAGTTCCTGGCCGGCTTCCACGCCAAACTGGGACCCGCGATTGATGATCACGCCATTGGCGCCGGCCTTGATCACCGCGCCCTCGAAGGGGAACTGCTCCATCTGCTTGGCAATGTATTCCGCCGCCTTGTTGATGCAATCCTGCGCCGCCTGGCCCAGGGGCGTCTTGCGGAACCCGCCCAGGTCCACGGACGGCGAATAGCCCGGGATGTTGATATTGCTGAGGTTCAGGCCCACGTTGCCGGCCTTGCCCACGATCCGTTCCTTGGCCACGATCTCGCCCGTGGTCGTGTCGATCAGCTTGACGATCACCGCCATCTGGGCGTCGGCTTTGCTGCCGCCGATCCGGCCAAACGGGGTGTTGATGCCCGCGCCGCCGCCGGACTGGTCCTCGGACACTTCCGCGATCGCGCCGGTGGCCAGGTACTTGGCCGAGCGCATCAGGCCGGTTTGCGCCACCTTGCTGGCCGCGGCCGTGCGGCCGCTGGCCGCCAGGTCCTGCTCCGCGAGCACGTCGGTGACTTTCTCGCGCTCGACCAGCACGAACCGGCCGGTGTCGTACAACGCGGATTCCAGCAGAATCGCCATGTTGTTGCCCAGTTCCCACTGGCCGTGCCAGCCGGCCTGGTTCTCAAAATCCTTGACCCCGATCGCCTGCTTCAAGCCCTTGTACTCGCCCAGCTTCATGTCGGCGTTGCCCTGGGACGTGTCGGTGGAGGGCTTGCCCCACAAGGCCCAACTCTGGGCGGCAGCGAACAGGACAGTCATCAGCACGGCAGTTACCAGGACACGAGTACGCATGTTGGATTCTCCTTGTTTGTTACTCAATAGCCAGACAGCGATCTGCTACCAAATCTCCCCGCGGGTTACAAGCCTGTGGCCGGCGCCGGGGCGGTCGCGGCCTTCAGCGTTTTGACCAGCAGGGTCGCCAGTTGGGCGCCGGTCTTTTTGAGCGCTTCCTGGCCGGCGGCTTTCTGGGCCTGGCCGCCGCTCTCGGCGCCGGCCTCCTCGAGGGCCACGATCTGGCCGTCGGCCACGCGGATCACCCGCGCGGTGGCTTCGGCCTTGGAGCGGATCACGGTCACGCCGTAGGCCATGTTGCGGCTGGACATGGTGGCCGTGGCGCGGCCCAGCACCAAGAACTCGGCGCCCGCGGCCCGGGCCTTGGCCAGGGCGCTGTCCTTGCTGAGCAGGTCGGCCATCGCCCCGGCGCCCTGGAACACCGGCAGCGTGGCCGGGTCCATGACCTCGAACCCCGCACGCATCAAAGCCTTCTCGACCGCGGCCTGCACCAGGTACTGGGAAATCTCGGTGTAATAGTACCAGAACCACTCGGTGTCGATCTGCTCGGGGATGATGACCACGACGGTGCCGGGCTTCATGGCCGCGGCCGTCGGGTCGGCCGGGGTTACGGGCGGTTCGACCGGCACGCTGATCGCCGGGGCGGATTCCACGCTCGCCGCAGGCAGGGCCGGTTCGGCCGGGGCCTCGGTGGCGGGCGTTGCGGCCGGCGCCGACGCGGCCACCGGGGCTTCCGCGGCCGCACCCGTATCGCGCTTGAGATACGTGGCCGGGCCCGCCCCCCCCTCCTCGACGATTGAGATCCGGTTGGCGTCGAGGAAGCTGATCTCGGACCGCACGCCCTGCTTGGGCCCGTCCAGGTTCACAATGAAAATCCGGTCCGGCTGCTCTTCGGCCACCTCGTAGCGGGTGGTGACCACCTGCTCCTCGCCATCGATGGTTATGGTGGTGACCACTTCGTCCGCGCGGAACTCGCAGCGCATGCCTTGGATCATCTGGACCAGCATCTGCACGGCCGGATCTTCCGGCGGGCTGGTCAGCCCCTGCTGTTGCAGCGCCGTGTCCGCATCCCCCACCCACATCCCGGACAACTGGTCTTTGGGCGAGGCCGCTGCGCCACCCACGCCCATGCCGAGGATTGCGAGCACCACCACGCTGAGTACGAGTCCAAGCCTGTTCATGTCACCCTCCCGCCGGTGTTCCCGGCAATATGGCGCACATGGTGGGTCGCCCGCGATCCGCGGTCAAGATCAATGTTGCGCCGGCGGGTTGTCCGCGGGCGGCGCGAGCGGCTCAAGCACCCAGCGCTTGTTGTACCAGAAATACTGCTCCGGCTGCGCGCGGATGGCAGGCTCGAAATAATCCAGCACCAGCCGGGTCATCCGCAGCACGTCGGCGCGGCTGTCCAGGGCCGGGTCCGGATGCACCAGCGGCCCGGGAATCCACTGGTGGCGGGTCCAGCCGGTGCGCAGGAGCACCACGGGCAGGATCGGGACCCTGGCCAGGCGGGCGAACGTCGCCATGCCGGAAGCCAGGTTGGCGGGCTGGCCGAGGAAGGTGGTGGCCAGGTCCGGGACGCGCGCGCGGATATCCGGCAGCATGGCAAACACCTTGCCGGACTTGAGCCGGCGGACCACCTCGCGCCCCAGGCGGGCGTCATCCGTCAGCAGGGTGTCCACGCCCGTGGTGCCGCGCATGCGGTTCAGGTAATCGTCCACCAGGGGATTTTTCTGGCGGCGGGCGAGGAAGAACACGGGCACGCCCAGCCGGTGCGCGGCCACGCCGGCCAGGTCCCAGTTGCCCATGTGCGGCACGGCCAGCACGACCCCGCGGCCGTCAGCCCGGATCGCGCGCAGATGGTCCATGGCCGTCACGTTATCCTCCGTGCGGTACGCGGCCGCGGTCGTGATCGGCATCCGCGCGATCTCCACGACGTTAAAGCACAGGTTGCGGAACGAGCGCCACGCAATGTAGCGGCGCCGGCGGGGCGGCAGGTCCGGCCCCAGCACCGAGACAATCCGGCGTTCCGCCTCCCGCCGGCGGAACCGGCACACAAAAAAGAACAGCCCGGCCAGGACCCAGCCCACCGCCAGCGCCGCCCGGTAGGGCAGGCGGCAGCACAACCCCGCCACCGTCCGCAGCAGGACATATTCCGCCACATGTTTAAGCCGCGCCATGGCCTGTATTGATGCCCGCGAACGGCCGGCAAAGCAAGCCGCTTCCGCCGCCGCCCGGCGCGCCGCACGGGTCGCCGTTGAATTCCGCTGACACCTGGCCGGGGTTCTGGCAGGATGGCCATGCTCAACAAGGCGGGATTCATGGACACACCACGAGATGCGGCGCCGCGGCGCCGGCCGCTGGCGCAGTTGCCCGGCGACATCTGGGCCCTGGGCCTGGTGTCCCTGCTCATGGACATCTCTTCCGAGCTGGTGCACAGCCTGCTGCCGGCGCTGATGACCACCGTGCTGGGCGCCGGCATGGTGACCATCGGGGCGATCGAAGGGGTGGCCGGCGCCACCGCGGCCGTGGCCAAGGTGTTCTCGGGCGCGCTCAGCGATTTTTTCAGGAAACGCAAGGCGCTGGCCGTGATCGGCTACGGGCTGAGCGCGTTCACCAAGCCCTTGTTTCCCCTGGCCACGTCCGTGGGTTGGGTGTTCGCGGCGCGCTTTGCCGACCGCATCGGCAAAGGCATCCGCGGCGCCCCGCGGGATGCGCTGGTGGCCGACATCACGCCGCCGGAACTGCGCGGGGCGGCCTACGGCCTGCGCCAGGCGCTGGATTCCCTGGGCGCGGTGATCGGGCCGGTGCTGGCCCTCGCGCTCATGGCCTGGCTCGCCGGCAACATCCGCGCCGTGCTCTGGGTGGCGGTCGTCCCGGGCCTGCTGGCGGTCCTGGTGCTCGTGGCGGCGGTGCACGAGCCGCGCGTGGAGGCGCACCCTCCCGGCGCGGCGCGCGCGTTGACCTGGGCGGCCGCGCGCCAACTCTCGTGGCGCTACTGGTGGGTGGTGGCCATCGGCGTGGTGTTCAACCTCGCCCGGTTCAGCGAGGCGTTCCTCGTGCTGCGCGGCCAGGACGTTGGGCTGGCCCTCGGGTACCTGCCGGCGGTCATGATCGTGATGAACCTGGCGGACACCGTGCTCGCTTACCCGGCGGGGATGCTCGCGGATCGCGCCGGTGCCCGGGGCCTGCTGGCCGGCGGGCTGCTCTTTTTGATCCTGGCCGACGGGGCGCTGGCCATGGCCCATGGCCCCGCGGGCGTGCTGGCCGGCGCGACGCTGTGGGGCGCGCACCTGGGCTGCACCCAAGGGCTGTTGTCCAAGCTGGTGGCGGACGCGGCGCCCCGCGACCTGCGCGGCACGGCGTTCGGGATCTTCAACCTGTGCGGTGGCGGCGCGCTGCTGCTGGCCAGCCTGGCCGCGGGCGGCCTGTGGAGCGCGGCGGGGCCGGCGGCCACCTTTGTCGCCGGGGCGGCCCTGGCGGGGCTGGCGCTGCTGGGCCTGGTCGCCTACCCGCAACCCCGGGCCGCCCCAACAGCGCCGCCGGCCACCCGCTAGAACCGGCACGCCCGCATCGCAACTGCGCATTGACAGGGCACGCTGCCCGGGAGTATGGATAACCAAGCTGCTTGGTGGCAGCGGGTCGCTGGGGGTGCTCGCATGGGCGGGCTGAGAGTTCCTGGCCGCAGGACAACCCCTTGAACCTGTTTGGATAATTCCAACGGAGGGAAGCGATGACGCCAAGAACTGATCGTTGCTGCGGGCGTGAACCGGCCCCAGGCATGTCGCTGCGTCCACTGCCGTCCTCCGTTACATCCGTATGGAAACAGAGGACAACATGAGCGCGGATACGAAGCTGCCGGCCACGGAACGCACCCTCTCCGGCCTCGACTTTTTCCTGCTCTGGGGCGGCGCGGCCATCGCGCTCTCGGAAATCTGGGCCGGCGGCCTGCTGACCAACCTGGGCTGGCACCTGGGCGTGGCGGCCATCCTGCTGGGCCATTTCATCGGCAATTTCCCGCTGGCGCTCGCCGGCCTGATCGGCAGCCGCGAAGGCCAGCCGGCCATCCTCGGCATGCGGCCCACGCTGGGCGCCCGCGGCGCCCATGTGCCGGCGATATTAAACGCGATCCAACTGGTGGGCTGGTGCGCGGTCATGTTCTGGATCGGCGGCCGCGCCGCCGGCCGGCTGACCGGCGGGTCGCCGGCCGCCATCCAGGGCTGGACCCTGGCCATCGGCGTGGTCACCACGCTGTGGAGCCTGGGCGGGCACAAGTACTGGAAATGGCTGCAGCGCGTGGCCGTGCTCCTGCTGGGCGCATTGTCCCTGGGCATGACCTGGCTGGTGGTGCGCACCTATGGCGTCATCGATCTGGCGGCCACGACGCCGCAGCCCGGCGCCTCGTTCATGCTCGGCCTGGACCTGGTCATCGCCATGCCGATTTCCTGGCTGCCGCTGGTGGCGGATTACAGCCGGCACGCGCGCAGCGACCGGAGCTGCTTCTGGGGCACCTGGTGGGGCTACTTCACGGCCAGTTCCTGGATGTACGTGACCGGCCTGGGCGCGGCCCTGGCCACGGGCAGCGCGGAGCCGGAAGGCATGGTGCTCGGGCTGATGCAAAGCTGCGGATGGCTCCTGCCGGCGCTGCTGATCGTGGCGCTCTCGACCATCACCACCACCTTCATGGACATCTATTCCAACGCGATGACGCTCAAGGCCCTGCTGCCGCGCGCGAGCGAAAAGCTGCTGATCATCGCCGGCGGCGGGCTGGGCACGGCGCTGGCGCTGGGTTTCCCGGCCGGCCAGTACGAAAACTTTCTGCTGTTCATCGGGTCCGCCTTCTGCCCGCTGTTCGGCGTGCTGCTGAGCGACTATTTTATAGTCCGGCGCATGGGGCGGGCCAGCCAGGACTCGCCACCGCCCTGGCTGTTCAAGGGGGTCAACCTCCTGGCGCTGGCCGCCTGGGCGGGCGGGTTTGTGCTGTACCGGGCCAGCGTCAAGCTGGCGTGGCCGGCGGGCGCATCGGTGCCCGCCATGCTGGGCGCCGCGGCCTTGTACCTGGCCCTGGTGTATGCCGGATCCGCGTGGCGCAAGGCCGGGGCCCGGCGCGCCGGTTAGGGCCCATTGTTTTTAATTGTCGCGGCCCCGGCTTCTGCTACACTGGCTCCAGTTCAAGCGGCTCAACCTAACGGCGCTGCAGGCGCCCGAACAAAGCGGGAGAACAAGGATGAAGCATCTTGGCAATGCGTTCCGGGGATCGGGATTGGCCGCCATGGCCGCGGCGCTGCTGGCCGGAGGCTGCTCGACGCCGTACCCGCCCGAGGAACTGGAGGAAACCGGCTTCCTGAACGCGCCGCCGCGGCTCAACCGGGAAATCACCCCCAACGAACTGGAAGCCAAGCCCAACGCCGTGGTGGAAGCCCTGGAACTGGGGGACGAGTACCGCGACCTGGCCCACGCCGCCCTGTTCCGCGAGAAAAACTGGCCCAAGGCGTACTGGTACGGCGAGGAAGCCAAGCGCTATTACCGGCACGTGATCGCGCAGATGGAGCCGAACAACGCCTACGCCCTGGTCAACCTCGGCTATATCCCCCTGATGCTCTCCCGCGCGCCCGGCCTGTCGGAAAAAGATCGCGGCCTGCTCCAGGGCGAAGCCCGGGCCAAGTTCAACGAGGCTGAAAAAAGCCGCAAGGGCTACGGCGCGGCCATCACTTACCTGGGCGAAATGTACGCCCTGCAGGGCAAGTGGTCGGAGGCCGAGGAAAAGTTCGAGTCCCTCGAGGCGGCCGGGATGGCCGACGCCTACGTCGAAGACTGGTGGGGCTACACCCTGCTGCAGCAGGGCGAGGGCGAGGACGCCCGCGAACACTTCATGAAAGCGTCCGATATCGGCAACCCGCACGAGGCCGCCACCTGGGCGCGCGAGAAGCTGTAACCCGCCCCCCACCCCATTGCAAGGAGACCCCGCCATGCGCAATGCATTCAGAGCCCTTCCCCGGTTCCGCCGTTTCGGTGTCGCCCTGGCCCTGCTGGCCCTGGCCGGCTGCAGCACCCTGCCCCCCCCCACCCTGCCGCCCGCGCAGCCGCGCCGCGGCATGATCCCGCGCTCGTATAAAATGAAACTGGCCGTGCTGAACTTCGTGGACCAGACCGGCACCGCTGACGTGCTCGTGGAGACCATCCCCGACGTGCTGGCCACGGAGCTGTTCAACACCGAGAAACGCTTCGAGGTCAAGGAGCGCGCCGAACTGCGCGAGTTCAACCCCAACCAGATCGAAGAGGTGCGCCAAAAGTATAAAACCGAGGTGGACGCCTTCCTGGTGGGCAGCGTCACGCGCAACTCGGAGTCGGACCACACCCTCACCCTGGACGTGCGCGCGATCAACGCGGAGAACGGCACGGTGATGTACGCCGGCAACTTCAACATCCGCTATTCCGGCGACCGCGACGTCAAGGTCAACCGCGACGACATCACCAAGATCGCCGAGGACCTGCTGCTGGCGTTCCCGCCCTGGACGCCCAACCCGGACATCAAGATCGTCAGCAAGAGCGGCGCGAACATCAGCATCAACCTCGGGCAGGAAGGCGGGGCGCGCATCGGCATGGGCGTGTTGATTGTCGCGGAAGGCGAGACCCTGCTGCGCGATCCCGTGTCCGGCGAAAACCTGGGCAACGAGGTGTTTGTCGGCGAAGCCTACGTGTACGAGGTGGCGGAAAAAACCTGCAAGGCGCGCATCGCCGAGAACTCCCAGGGCATCGTCAAACTGGGCGATTTCGTGCGCTTCAAGTAACCCCTGGAGGCGGCCCCCATGCCACGATTCATCGCCAGCCTGGTCCTGGCGCTCCTTGCGGGCATCGCGTCCGCCGAGGAGGCCGCCCCGAAATCCTCCGCGGATATCGAGGTCGCCATCAAGCTCGTGGACGGCGCCACGGAGATGTTTCGCGAGGACCTGGCCGCCATGGAAATCATCCTCGGGGCCGACGGCGGGATCCGCTACCTGCACCTGGAACTGTTCAGCGGCGACTCGCGCGACACGCACCGCTGGTACAATTTCAACAACGTGATCAATTTCAGCTACCGGTACCTGAAAATCACCGGCAAGGGCCGGGTGGTCATCCGCCAGACCGCGCCGTTCGAGTTGCAGCAGGAGAAGTTTGCCGTCCCGGAAAAGGTCGCCCCCATCCGGCTCAACGACTACCAATAGCCCGGGCCGGCAACAACCGCGGGCGGGCCACTGCGCAGCACCCCCTTGAACCTAAATTCAGCATTTGAATTAACTACGAAACACGCGAATAACGCGAAACTCGTTACCGCAGAACGAGGGGCGGGCGAACAAGTGGAATATAACATCGTTCACCCATTGGTGACGAATGATACCATTTTCGCATGAGAACAAGCATACAAGCTTCCCTCCTTTGCAAGGAGGGGTGGCCGCAGGCCGGGGTGGTTGTGGATGGTCCGCGTCCCGATATCACGGTGGGTGGAACCCGGAACAACCGCCCCACCCTTCGGGTCCCCCCCGCCTTGAAAAGGCGGGGAGCCCAGATACGTACCGATCCTCAGGCGGAAATGGTATGAATTCGATCCATTGCCGTTCATATTTAGCAGACAGTCAAAGGGATGCTTTCGCGTGATTCGCGTGATTAGTAGTTCATCTGCTCTTTCCAGGTTGAACATCGCCTTTCTCATGCAGGATACCGGCGCCATCTACGGCGCCGAACGGGCCACGCTGGACCTGGCCGCGGCCCTGGCGGCCACGGGCGCGGCGACCCCGCACGTGATCCTGATCCACGAAACGCGCCTCGGCGACCGCCCGTCCGCCCTGCGCGCGGCGTGGCAGGCGGCCGGCGTGCCGCTGGCCGAACTGCCCACGGACCGCCCGTTTTCACCGGCGTTGGTCCAGGCCATCCGCCGCACCCTGGCCGCGTGGTCGGCGGACGTGCTGCATTGCGTGGGCTACAAGGCCGACCTCCACGGCGGGTGGGCCAGCGGGTGGGGCCGGCGCACGCCGGCCGTGGCCACGGTGCACGGCTGGCTGTTCCGGCGCGATCTCAAGGAACGCGCGTACGGCCTGCTGGACCTGCTGGCCTTGCGCCGGTTCTCCCGGGTAATCGCCTTGTCCCGGCACTATGAGAACTGGCTCCAGCAGCGCCTGCCGCCGGGCCGGGTCGTCCGCATCCCGTCCGGGCTCCCGGCCACCGCCATCCCGGACGCGGCCATTGCCGCGGCGATCTGGGACCGGCCGGCACCGTTCACCTGGGGCATCCTGGGCCGCCTGAGCGACGAGAAAAACCACGGCCTGCTGCTTGAGGCGCTGCGCGGATTGCAAGCCCAGGCCGGCGCGGCCACGACGCCCGCCATGCGCCTGCTGATCGCCGGCGACGGGCCGCTGCGCGCCGATCTGGAGCACCGCATCCGGGAATGGCGGCTGCAGGATGGCGTCACCCTGGCCGGGTACTTGCCCAGCGCCGATTTCTTCCGCCAGGTTCACGGCCTGGTGCTGTGCTCGCGCATCGAGAACCTGCCCTACTGCATCCTGGAAGCCATGGCCTGGGCGCGGCCCGTGGTGGCCACCCACGTGGGCGGGGTCAGCGACCTGGTGCGCGACGGCGCCACCGGATTCCTCGTGCCCCGGGACAACGCCCCGGCCCTGGGCCGCCGCCTGGCGCAACTGGCCGGCGACCCGAGCCTGGCGCGCAACCTGGGCAGCCAGGGCCGCGGCCTCCTGGAGGCGGAGCTCACCGCCGCCGCGATGGCGCAGCAACACCTCGCGTGTTACCGCGACCTGGCCGGCGGATTGAGACCCGCGAACATGTAACGCGGCCGCCCGCAGCCTTCTCTACTGCGCCCGGTCCGGCGGCAGTTGCGGGCCGGCCGGATTGGGTTCCACCAGGGCGCCCTTGATGCGGCCGACAATGTGGCCGGGAATGACGCCGCCCGCAAGGGCCACGTAGTACCATGGCCCGGGTAGCCACTCGCCAATGCTGCCGCCAATGTAGGTCCCATAGGCCGGGTACAGGATGTGGTAACCGGTGCGCAGGCCGGCCACGTCGTCCTGCGCCCGCAGGTAGCTCAAGGCATCCGTGGTGGCAATCGCCTCGGGGTACAGGGCAAAAAACGGCAGTATGTACATGAACGCATACGTGCCTTTCCACGTGCGGCGCGCAAAGTCCTTGGAGTGGCCGCCCTCGTGCAGCAGGATCGGCGTGATGTCCGAGTAGATGTTGATGGTGTTGGAATAGGGATTGTAGTTGTCGCCGCCGAAAAACCGGCCCGGGAAAATCGTGTACTGCAGCCAGCTCAAAAATCCGAGCGTATACCGCCAGCCGGGCGCGACCGCCTTGTTGCGCATGGTGCGCCGCCACTCGTCCCCCACGCTGCAGGCGTTGAGCCGCACTTTCACGCTGTCCAGGTGGTTGTCCGCCAGGTATTGCCGGATGGCTTCCTCGCTCTCCGGGCTGATGTAGTGCCGGTCCACCTTCCAGTTCCACAGGATCAGCTTGCTGAACAGGCTGCCGGGCCAGTACCAATCCGCAGCGTCCAGAAACTCGTACGGCCGGCCGCGCACGATCTGCGGCTCGCCGGGCTTGAGCCGGTAGGTCAGCTCGTTGTCATGGTTGGGCGCGTAGGTGTACGGCACCGTGGCGCAACCCGTGTTCCAAAGCACCAACGCCGCCAGGACCAGCAGCAGGGCCAGAGACTTCCGCGCACCGATGAATGTTTGCATGCCGCGGGTTGTCGCAGGATCAGCCGCCGCAATCAACTTAAAAAGCGATCCCGGTAGCCGCCGCGGCCAAAATGTCACGCCGCCGCGATCCTTTCTGGCACGCCAACCCCCGTTTTTATTGCCCCGGGACACAGAAAATCGCCTGTGGAGTCGAATTGAACGCATTTTAAAAAGTTGGCACGGTATGTGCATATTAAGAAAGGCGTTCCCCCACCGGAACATGGAAAGGAGGTGAAAGTACGGAGCGCCCACCGTCATCCACCGGCGCTCAAATGCGAAAAACGCACGTTTCGAGTCCGGCCCGCCTGCGCGGGCCGGATTTTTTTGCCTTGCCGACCGGCCGCCCGCACCCCATGTACGATGCCCCGGCGGGCGAACCGTTCGCGCCGCGCGAGGTGCTGGCCCTGACCGTGACCCGGCCGATGTTCGCCAAGCTGTGCGGCCTGGGTCGCGAGAGCTTCCTGTACAAGCCGTTCTGGGCGCGAGTCCGGCAGGCGCGCGCGCTGCCGGGCGACCGGGCTAATCGCGGTCCACGGCCCGGCAGGCCTCTTCCTGGCTGGCGCACAGGGCGATGTCCGGCGCCAGGTCCACCATGTTGAATATTTTCTGCACGTTGCCGGCCAGCGCGCAGGCGGCCAGGCCGCCGCCCGTCTCCTGCAGGCGGGCCACCACCTCGTAGAGCACGCGCACCCCGGCGCTGCTGAGGTATTCCCAGTGTGAGCCGTCCAGCACCAACCGCCGTTCGCCTTGCGCGATCAGCGCCAGCAGCTTGTCGCGCAACGCCGGCGCGGACAGGGCGTCGAGCTTGCCCTTGACCCCCACGATATAAACCCGACCCTTCTTGAACTCCAATATTTCCATGGTTGTACCTTTCACCCCGCCGCCGGGGCGGGCCTGCAGGCGGGGACGCCTGCGCTACGGAAACCGAGAAAGCTCCCCTCCTTTTCAAGGAGGGGTGGCCGAAGGCCGGGGTGGTTTGCCGCTTTGCACACCCAATCCGCATTTTCCAATGTTTGGAAAAACAGGTCCCAATTTTTCCAATGTTTGGAAAATTGGCTTGTGATTTTTCCAATCATTGGAAAACTCCCGCGCCCGGCCGCCAGCGCAGCGCCAGCTGGGCCTGGTCGTCCGCCGGCTCGGCGGGCCCGGCAAACTCGCGCACGACCGCGGCAATGGCCGCGATGAGGGCGTCCGGCGCGACGTCCGGCGGCAGGCCGGCCACGGCCTGGGCCAGGCGCTCCTCGCCGAACAGGCCGTCGCCCGGGTCGCGCGCCTCGGTGACGCCGTCGGTGTACCACAGCAGGGTGTCGCCGGGCGCCAGCGTGATGGCGCACGCGGCAAAGGTCGCGGCCGGCACCACGCCGAGGGGCTTGCCGCGCGGCAGGTCGAGCCAGCGGGCGGCGCCGCCGGCGGCCGGGCGCCAGAGGGGCGGCAGGTGGCCGGCGTTGCTGTAGCGCAGCTCGCCGGTGGCGGTGTCGAGCACGCCCACCAGCGCGGTGAGGAACATGCGCAGCTCGTTGCCCGCGGCCAGCTCGGTGTTGACCAGCGCGAGCGCCTCCTCGGGCACCTGGGTTACATGGCGCAAGGTGTGCCGCAGCAGGGTCAGGGCCCGGGCCATGAACAAGGCCGCGGGCACGCCCTTGTCCGAGACGTCGCCGATCACGAGGCACAGCCGGCCGGGCGCGGCGAAAAAGGCGTCGTAGAGGTCGCCGCCCACGTCCCGGGCGGGCGCGAGCGCTGCGGCCAGTTCCACGCCGGGCGCCGCTGGCAACGGGTGGGGCAGCATGCCCCGCTGGATTTCGCGGGCCAGGTTCATCTCGCTCTGCCAGCGCTCCCGCGTGGCAATGGTCTGCTGCCAGCGCGCCAGGTGCTCGCGCAGCCGCGTTTCCATCTGCGCGATGGCGCCGGCGAGCTGGCCCACCTCGCGCGGGAACGTGATCCGCGCCAGGTCCGCGGCGGCGGCCGCCGGCAGCACAAAGTCGGCCGCTTGCAGACGTTCCATGTACTGCGCCAGCCGCTCCAGGTGCGCGGTGACGCGGCCCACGAGGCGCCAGGCCAGCAGGGCGCCGGCCAGCATGAACAGGCCGGTGAACAGCAGTTCGTGGCGCAGGATCCGCCGCGCCGGCGCCCGCAGCTCGCGCTCCGGCACCAGCGCCGCGATGTACCAGTCCAGCGGGGCAAAATATTGCGCAAAGATGTAATAGATTTCCTCGGGCCCGCTGCTGTCAGCCTCCACCCGTAACCACATCGGCCGGCCATGTTCTACGGCCTCCTGCAGGGCCGGCAAGCTGGGTAGATGCGCCCAGTCGGGCGGGATTGGCCGCGGTGGATACAGGATATTTTCGCGGCCGTCCATGACGCAGAAGCGGCTGCCCTTGACCAGTTGGATCCGGTCCAGCGTATCCCGCAGCTGGTCCAGGTTGGCGGCCTGCTGCTGCCGCGCGTCCGCCTCGATGTCGTCGATGTAGATGCCGGTGCCGATCAGCCAGTCCCAGGGCGCGTAATACCTGAAGTAAAGAAGCTTGGGGACCTTCCGTAACTCACCGAGCCGCAGCCAGTTCACGACGCAGGAGCTTTCGCCCCTGGCCCGCGCCTCCGCATACATCGTGGGGAGCACCCGCCGGCCCATGATATCCACCACGTTGGTCATGGCGCGGCCCTTGACCTGCGGGTCAGGGTGGCCGATGGCCACGCTGGCGGCGTTATAAACAAAAAAATAATCGTTGGAGCCGTAACGGATCCGTTCCACCTCGGCGCGGGCCTCGGCACACGCCCGGTCCAATGGCAGCAGCCCGCGCTCCGCCTGGCGGCGGAACTCGTCCACCTCGCCCACCACGAGGGCGGTCAGGTCGCGCGCCCGCTGCTCATAGCGCGCGCGGGCGTAGCGACGGAAAAAATCCAACTGCGCGCGGCCGTTGTCGAGGTCCAGGGCCACCGCGCGCAACACGTCGCGCGCCGCGTCCCCGGCCGCGGAGGCCATGGCGCGCGTCACCTCGGCCGCGGTGAACGCCATGAAGGCCAGGGACGCCGCCAGCAGCGCGCCCACCACCAGCAGCGCGATCAGCCAGGGGAAACTCGCGACCCGCGCCTTTAATGATCGAAATGCAGCAGCACGTGGCATGCGGAACCTTCACGCATCTTAACGCCGGCCGGCGTGCCGCGGCCCTACGCTTGGAAAAAGGAAGGCGCCGAAATCCCGGCCAATATTCACCGCGCCCGTGCGGCCTTGTCCCCGCCGAAGCCACTCTGATTTATGACCACTCATTTTATAAACAGTACCCTGGTTCCTGAAGATTAACAAGCGGTTGCACAACGGGTATAATATCCAACTGTATGCCTGACAGGTGAACCAGAGAAACGCAAAGCAGTCAAAACCGGAGAGGGCTTGTGAAGAACGCAGGGCTGATTTACGCATTATTGACCGCGGGTGCGCTGGCCGCCCAGGCGCAAGACGTGGTGATCCAGTCGATCGATAGTAATGGACGGGTAACGTTCAACGAGGTGTCAAACGCAGCAAAGTACCGGGTGGAATGGGCGCCGGCGGTGGCCGGGCCATGGACCAATTTCGCCACCGCGGCCGCGGCGTTGGACGACCTGCCGCACACCGGCAGCGGGATGGCGACCTGCGCCGTGCCCATGGTGTACCGGGTCGTGGCCACGCTGGCGCCGGCGGCCTACCTGGTGATTGACCTGTCCGGCGGACCCTCGGCGTCGAGCTACCCGGTAAGCTACCGTTCCGCCGTGCCGGTCGGGGGATGGACCGACGAGTACAAAGGCGACAAGCTGGTCTTGCGCAAGATCAGCAAAACCGCGCCGGAATCCTTCAGCATGGGCTGCCCGACCAACGAGCTGGGGTACGATGGTTCTGAAAGTCCCCAGCACGCGGTGACCTTGACTAGGAACTTCTACATCGGCGTGTTCGAGGTGACGCAGAAACAGTGGTACAATGTGATGGGCGCCTGGCCAAGCTACTTCACCAACGCGGCCTACCGGGACACCCGGCCGGTGGAAAGCGTGAGCTACTACCAGGTGCGCGAGAATCCTCTTCCTCAAACCAATGAGCATCGGGCCGGCAGCGCTATCAATCCGAACTGGCCGCAGTCCAGCCAGGTGCATCCGGACTCGTTCATGGGCAAGCTGCGGGCCAAGACCGGCCTGGGCGAACTCGACCTGCCGAGCGAGGCGCAATGGGAATACGCCTGCCGCGCCGGGACAACGACGGCGCTGAACTCGGGCTATAACCTGACAAATGAAGTGAGCGATACGCACCTGGACGTGGTCGGGCGGTACTGGTGGAACGGGGGCGAAGCATATAGCCAGGGCTGTGCGCCGAGCGCCGGCACGGCGCTGGCGGGGTCGTACCAGGCGAATGCCTGGGGATTGTACGATATGCACGGAAACGTGTGGGAATTGTGCCTGGATTGGTCCGGGGTATATACAGGGGCGGTGACCGATCCGCCCGGCGCGGAGGTGGGGTCGTACCGCGTGATCCGGGGCGGGTGCTGGCGCAGTGAAGAGGCCGTGAACTGCCGCTCCGCGAACCGCAATTCCGACTACCCGGACTACTGGGACGACTACCTGGGATTCCGCCTCGCCCGGACCCTGCCATGAGATCCCGGATCAGGTGGCGGCCCGGAATGGCGCTTGGTTAAGGCCTAATTTTATGGCAGCCTTGTAGGGCCGGAGATCGCGTCAGAGTTCCGGCTTCAGCCGGAAGTTCTCCGCGTCCTTCAGGATGCGTTGCTCACACCCACGGGCTAAAGCCGGCGCGGAACTTCCGCCTGAAGGCGGTACTCTGACCCGGACCCTCACCCACGACGTGGCCATGACAGCCACCTGGGTGCGCTGGGGAAGACGGAGGGGAACAAATAAAGACTCCGGGTAGAGATTGGGGGGGATAACGTCCATGCGACGCCGCGAAAGATTCTTTTCCGTTCCGTGATACCTGTGCCTTTTGTGGCCGTCTGAATTCGGCGTAACCCGGCGCGTTGTCAGGCATCCTCACTCGTACACGTGCGTTGCGAGCATCCGGGCGGGTTTGCCATGGCCGTGGATAGTAGCCGGGCTGTCCTCGTTTATGCTGATGCCGGGACGGCCGTCCGGACCCGCTGGGGAAGTCGGATGGGAATGAAGTAGGCTTCCGGATACAGATAGTCCTCTCCGGACTCGTCCACGACCCTGATGTAGCCGTCGCGCGCGGCATGCGGGTCGGGCAGGATTCGGTAGATCTTGCGCAATTCCAGATCTTCGCACTCGTCATTCCGCACACAAACGGCGCAGATTGTTTCCGCATTTTTAGTAATCATGACATTACCTCAAGAATCTTTTGATTTTCATAGCATTGGCGAGCATTGAATCAGGGCCACTCGGAACCAGATGGTTTCCGCCAAGCCGCAGGGAAGAAAAGACTGTGAGGATTTCTCCGCCCTCAATGATCGAAATGCAGCAGCACGTGGCATGCGGGGCCTTCGCGTTCGAGGCTGACCTTGTCGGCATACTGGCGCACGAGGTAGCCGGCCAGGCGGGCGGCGGCGGTGGGATCGGCGCGCAGGGCGGCCTTGTCCGGGCGGACGTCCGGGAACTCGAGCGGCGGGCCCTGGTAGGTGATGCGCGCGTCCAGGTTGAACTCGTCGAAGCTGACCTCGAGGTCCACGCGGTCGTCCTTGAGATCCAACAGGGCAGCGGCTTCCATGAACTCGTTGATCGCGGCCATGGCGTTGTAGACCACCTCGCGCCGCGCGCCCCAGGCCGCGCCCTGCTTTTCCATGAACGCGAAGATCGTGTCCGCGGCGTCGGTCCCCGCGTGCAGGGTCAGCCGCTGGTGGCGGGCGATCCCGATGCGCAGGACCAGGTTCAGGGCCACCGCGCACAGGGCGGTCAGCGACAGGGAGGAGCTGAAGATGGGCTTGAGCCAGGGATGGACGTGCTGGTACGCGGCCGGCGCCAGGTCCACGCTCAGGCCGAAGATGATCGACGTGCCGACCACGAAGGTCTTGCGCGCGTCCAGCATGCGCGAGGTGATGATCTGGATGCCGGCCACAATCATGAAGCTGACCGCGAAGATCAGGCAGGCGCCCATCACCGGGCTGGGCATGATCACGAAGAAGTAGGCCAGCACGGGCACGAACGCCAGGGTGATCAGGATGCCGCCGTTGGTGTAAGCAACGCGGCGGCTGGTGACGCCGTTGGCCATGGCCAGGCCGATGTTGCTCGACGAGATCGACTGGCCCACCGCGCCGATCGCGCCGGACACCAGGTTGCCCACGCCGCACGCCAGGATGCCGCGGCTGATGTTGCCGAGGTCCGGCCGCTTCCAGTCGGCGTCGTTGATCTTCTGGCAGGTGCTGAGGTCGCCCATGGTTTTGAGCGCGGACGACAGGGCCGCGATCAGGAACGGGACCAGCATGACCCATTCGAAGCTCCAGCCGTACGCGCCGAAACGCGGGATCTTGAGCAGCGGCTGGTTCCCGATGGACTTGATCTCCGCCCAGGTCAGGCAGCCCAGGGCCCAGGCCATGACGTAGCCCACGCCGATGCCCAGCAGGACCGCGTAGAGCCGCACCCAGCGCCGGCCCCACACGTTGAATCCCACCATGGACATGAGCGTGACCAAGGCCGTGATCACCGCCGGCGCCGTGGGCGCGGGGTGGCGGGCATCCACGCCCAGGAACCGCGGTACGGCCACGGCGATGATCTCGATGCCCACCATGGTTACCACCGTGCCGGTAACCTCGGCGGGAAACCACGGGCGCATGCGGGTGACCACGCGCGAGAACAGGCTCTCGGCGATGCCGGCCACGAGGGTCATGCCGCTGATCAGCGCCAGGCCGCCCTGCGCCCCCGCCAGCAGCGAGGCCGCCAGGAACGCCGGGCCATTGACGATCGGCGCCAGGTAGCCGGACCCCACCGGGCCACGGTGCAGCCCCTGCAGGATCGTGGCGACGCCCGAGGCCACCATGGCCATGCAGATCAGGTTCTCGGTCTGTTCCGGCGTGCCGCCCAGCTCCGCCATGAGGAGGACCGGGATGATGAACGAGATCGACTGCACGCAGATGTGCTGCAGGCCGAGCAGGAGCGACGTGCCCCACCCGGGGGCCTCGTCCACCGCGTAGACCAGGTTGGCTGGCTTCTTGGCCATGGGTTCTGCCGTGGCGCGGCCTAGACCAGGGCGCCCTTGCTGGAGGGCACGGATTTTGTCCGTGGATCGGGCTCGCAGGCCATGCGCAGGGCCCGGGCCACGGCCTTGAACACCGACTCGTAGGCGTGGTGCGGGTCCTTGCCGTAGAGCTGGGCAATGTGCAGGTTGAACCGGCCCTGGGTGCAGAAGGCGCGGAAAAACTCCTCCACCAGGCCGAGATCAAAGTCGCGGATTTTCTGTTTCTTGTTTTGGATGCTGTAGACCAGGTAAGGCCGGCCGCCGAGATCGATGGCCACCTGGCTCAACGCCTCGTCCATGGGCAGCAGGCACCAGCCGTAGCGGCGGATGCCCTTGCGTTCGCCCAGGGCCTCGGACAGCGCATCGCCCAGCACCAGGCCGACGTCCTCGACCGTGTGGTGGTAATCCACGGCCAGGTCGCCACGGGCGGCGAGGTCCAGGTCCACGAGCGAATGGACCGCCAGCAGCTCGAGCATGTGGTTCATGAACGGCACGCCGATATCGATCTTGCGCGCGCCGCGGCCGTCGAGGTTGAGCGCCAGGCGGATGTCGGTTTCGCGGGTGACGCGCTGCTTGCTCGAGGTCCTGTTTTTCATGGCAAGTTTCCTTTACGCTTGGTCCTGGTCCAGCGCGGCAAACAGCCGGGCCATCTGGTCGTCCGTGCCCATGGTGATGCGCAGCCACTCGCCCGTGGCCGGCCCGGGAAAGTAGCGCACGAAGATGCGGCGGTCGCGCAGGTACGCGAAGACCTCTGCCGCCGGCCGGCGCAGCGGGCGGGCAAACACGAAGTTGGCTTGCGACGGAATGACCTGGTACCCGCGCTGTTCCAGTTCCGCGGTGGCGCGGGCGCGGGTGGCCCGGACGCGGGCGATGGTCGCGCGGGTGTACTCCTCGTCCGCGAGGGCCGCCTGCGCCATGTCCTGGGTCAAGCGGCTGACGTTGTAGGAGTCTTTGACCTTCATCAAAGCGTTGATGAGCTCCGGGTGGCCCACGGCATACCCGAGGCGGATGCCGGCCAGGGAGTATGACTTGGACAGGGTGCGCGCCACGATGACGTTGTCCAAGGACAAGGCCAGGTCCATGCAATGCGCATCGGCGAAATCCACGTACGCTTCATCCAGCAGCACCACGCCCTTGAAGTCGCGGCAAAAGGCGGCCACGCGCTCCCTGGCGTAGAGGACACCCGTGGGCGCGTTGGGATTGGCGAGGAAAAACAACGCGCTGCCAAAGTCCGCGGCCGCCGGCCACTGGAAGTCCGGGCCCAAGGGCACGGGCCGGGTGCCCACCTCCTGGATGCGAGCCAGCACCGGGTACAGCGAGTACGAGGGGTCAAAATAGCTGATGGCCTGATCCGGCTCCACGAACGCCCGCACGGCCAGCGCCAGGATTTCGTCCGACCCGTTGCCGACAAACACCTGGCAAACATCGCAGCCGAATCGTTGCGCGAGAAACGCGCGCAGATCCTTGCAAACCGGGTTGGGGTACAGCCGCAGCCGCTCCGTGCTCATCGCGCGCAGGACCTCGGCCACGCGCGGCGACGGCGGGTACGGATTCTCGTTCGTGTTGAGCTTGACGATG
Organism: uncultured Verrucomicrobiota bacterium; assembly: GCA_964489425.1. Lineage (GTDB taxonomy): Bacteria > Verrucomicrobiota > Kiritimatiellia > RZYC01 > CAZAYP01 > CAZAYP01. The sequence continues at coordinate 42,264 of CAZAYP010000021.1, forward strand.
TCTCCGCCCTCGGGCTGCTCCCCGGGGGTGTAGGCCTGCAACTCGCGCACCGCTTTGCGAATGTACTGGGTGTTGCTCATACGCCCACGTATTAAGCCGCGCACCGCCGCCGGCTTCAAGGAAAAAGCACGCCGATGAGTAAGGCCTCAGTGAAACGGGGTGATAAGGCGCCGGGCTTGAGATGGGCGCCCATCATCAGTCGTCGTTTCCGAACCCGCTACAGGGGAAGCATACGGTGCAGTTCCTTGTTTATTTTTTCTCACGGAGCCACAGAGGTCACGGAGAACAGCTGGCGCGGGCCATGGATGGCGCGAGTCATGCTTCATGGATTCCAGCAACAAATCAAAAGGCAAGTGGGGTTCCTTTCCTCGCATGACGTAGAACCATGATCGCTCCGATTCTTTTTGCGTTCATCCCCGTGTCTCCGTGCCTCCGTGAGAGTCTCCCCGCGTGGCTGAGGCCTTATGCCGATGAACAGTGCCCGGCGTTCTGGATGTAGCCGCCCTGCTGTGCCAGGGCGTTCCGGTGGCCAGGCGCGTCGGCACCGCGGCATGGCTACAAGTTCGGCGGGCGGGCGCCCATCAAGGTGCTGGCGCTGGCGCGGCCGCCGCCCGGCGGATGTAGTCCTGGTCCGCGCTGCACAAGGTGGCGGTTTTTACCGCGAGCTGGCGGCCGGCCTCGGTCAGCAGCACCACGCGGTCCGTCTCGGCGCGCACGAACTTCGCGCGCAGGCGATTGCCCTTGAGGTCGCTCCAAGTGCGGAACTCGGGGGCTGCGGGGGCCGCCGCCGTTGGCGCTGCGGCGGCCGGCACAGGGGTGGGCGTGGGCGGCGGCGCGGTTTCCAGCCAGAAGCGCTTGGTGTCCTCGTTGAAACGGAACAGGTAGTCGCCGCTGAGTTCCGCGCTGATCACCAGCGGTTCGCCAAGGCGGCGCACGGCGCCTTCGTACGGCGGCCGGACGTAGCGCTCCAGGTCCGCGCCCCAGAATATGTTGGTGTCGCCGTTGGCATTGATGGTGAAGGCGGCGTCGCGCACGCCGGAGAGCGGGGCGCGGTATTCCCAGGTGTAGTCCGCCACCAGGCGCATGGGCCAGGCCGTCGCGCTCCAGTCGTTGAAGCTGCCGCGCAGGCTGATGGCGCTGTACATGCTCATGGGCGGGCGGGCGGGTCCCGGCGTGGGGGTGGGCGCGGCGACCGGGGTGTCCCCCCCCGCGGTTACCGGCGCAGCGGCCACGGCGGCGGCGGCGCGCGGCCGCGCAAACAGGCGGGCGCTGAACGGCGGCAGGGTGGTCTTGGCGCGCGGCGCCTCGCCCGGCAATTGGAACACCTGCGGCCCGGTGGCGCGCACAGCCCCGCCGTACGCCGCCCATTCGGTGTTGAACACGGTTTCCCAGGCGCCGCCGGCCGGGAACGGCACGGCCAGCGTGGCCGGGTTGGCGGACAGGTTGATGGCCACCACCATGCGGTCGTCCGGCTGCTCCTGGCGCCAGCGCCAGTACACCAGCACCTTCAGGTCCGGCTCCACCAGCGGGATCTCGATCTCCCGGCCCTTGAGCGCCGCGCCGCGGCCGTCCAGGTTGCGCCGCAAGCGGACCAGGTCGCGGTGCAGCGCGACCACGGGCGCCATCTTCTCCTTTTTGAACCAGTCCAGCGGCCGGTCGTCATGGAACGGGCCGCTTTCGAGCCACTCGTTGCCCATGAACAGCAGCGGGATGCCCGGCGCAGTGAGCGTCAGGACCGCGCCCAGCGCGGTCATTTTGCGGGCGCGCTCGCCGGCAGGGTTGGCGGGATCGATGTCCGTGGCGATCCGGTTGCAGCCATTGATTTTACCGGCCTCGTCGTGATTGTCCACGTACACCACGCGCCACATCTTCGTCGCCTTGCCCAGGGCGGCGACCACTGGCAGGATGTCGCGGCCGGCATCGTCGCGCGCCTCCAGCGCGGGCATGACAAAATGGTGAAAATCATAATCCCAGGACCCGAGGAAACTGCCGATGTCCAGGGAATCCTCGGCAATGCTGATGGCCTTGGGATGGGAGCGGCGGATGTAGCTGTTGATGTCATCGAGCATTTCCTGGCCGGCGGGCAGCGGGTAGGTGCCGTCCTGGTAGGCGCGGATGTTCACGGTGGAGTCCCAGCGGAACCCGTCCACGTGGTACTCGTCCAGCCACATGGCGGCGTTGTCCTTGACGAACTGGCGCACCTGCGGGTCATCGAACCGCACCCGCGGGCCCCAGGGCGTCATGGCGCGGTCCGGCTCGGAATAGAAATAGATGCCGCCGCGGTCGGCATCGCCGGTGCCGTCAAACCGCAGCATCTCCAGGTTCTCCGGGCCGTAGTGGTTGTGCACGACGTCCAGGTGCACCGCGATGCCGCGCTCATGGCAGGCCTTGACCAGCGTTTTGAGGCCGGCCGGCCCGCCGTAAGCCTGCTCCACGGCAAACAAGTCGCAGGGATTGTAACCCCAGCTGTGCATGCCCTTGAACTCGTGCACCGGCATGAGCTCCACGCAGTTGACGCCCAGTTCCACGAGGTAGTCCAGCTTGCGGATCATGTCGTAGAACGTGGCCGGCAGACCGTCCGCCGGCTTGGGGTCGTAGAACGTGCCCACGTGCACCTCGTAAATCACCAGGTCTTCCGGCGGGATCTCCACGGGCTTGTCGCCTTTCCAGACGAATTCCGCGGGATCGTAGATCAGGCTGTTCACGCCGTCGGGCGTGACCGACCGCGCGCGCGGATCGCGCCGGGCGAGGTTGCCGTTGACCAGGTATTTGTACGCCCGGCCCGGCCGCGCGCCCTTGAGGCTGACGCTCCAGATCCCGGTGGCCGGGTCCTTGGTCATCTCATCCATGCCGCGCGGTTTCCAGTCGTTGAAATCGCCAATCACGGCCATGGATCGGGCGTTGGGCGCCCAGGCTTGGAAGGTGGTGCCGTCCGGGGTCAGCGCGGCGCCGAGGGTCGATTTGGGCGCAGCCGGCGCGCCCCACTCGCCCCGGGCCGTGGCGCCACCGGCCACGAGCGCCCAAACGATCATCCAGAGATTGACGTTACGCATGGACATGGTGCCGATCCTTGGTTTTCGGCCAGAGTATGGGGTTCGGCCCGGGCTTGTCAATGGCCGGGCCCGCGGACGGTCAGCCCTGGAACAGAAACAGGCTGTTAAATTTGCCCATGGCATACGGGCCGGTGGTGATGGCCCGGATCCCCGCCTGCATCTGGGAGAACTCGGCCTGGAGCGCGAACCGGTCGACATCGTTGAGCGTGCCGTCATTGGCCGCCACGGCCAGTTCCGCCATGCGGCCGGCCATGTCCTGGATGTTCTGCATCCAACCATCCGCGGTGCGCTGGTAATCCAGCATGTTGGCGATGTTGCCGGCCGCCGCGGCGGTTTCGCGCTCGTAAACACTCAAGCGCATGCGCATGGAATCCAGCGCGGGATACCCGGCGATCCCGTAATTTCCCCACACGCTGTATGGATCTATAGCATCAATTTGCATGGGCATTCCGATGGCCTTATTATTAGATTACCATTCCGCAGCTTGGTTGTTAAACCGGTTTTTTCTCGTCGCTTGACCATCCCGACCCGTCCCGCCCGCAAACCGTAGTTATTGTCTGGAATGGCTGGCCCCGGCCATGATACCCACAGGGCGTGCAACATCTCGAGATTCATGCGATAACCCGGCGGCGGACGGCATGAGCGATCTTCGCCCGATTCAAGATCATGCCTGGGAATCGATGGATGAGGCGCAGAGCCTGCTCCTGGAGGATCGGTTGTGGTGGGTGCAGGGCCGCAAAGCCATTATTCGGACCTACCTGCAGCTTGCCGCCCAGGCCGGCCCGATTCGGAGCATCATGGATGTCGGGTGCGGCACGGGCGGCAACTTGGGCGTGCTGGCCGAATTCGGGCAGGTGGCGGGGGTCGAGATCTCCGCCCCATTGGCGGCCCGCGCCAAGAGCCGGGGCGTGGCGCAAGCCATTTACCAGCAGGATGCCCGAGAGCTTGAAGCGTGCCGAACCGTGGACTTGTTCACCCTTTTCGATGTGTTGGAGCACATCGAGGCCGACGGAGAATTCCTGGACCAGCTCCGCCGCCGGGCCGGGTCATGGCACCGGTTGCTGGTGAGCGTACCTGCCTGCCCCTTCCTTTACGGCGATCACGACCGCCTGCTGCACCATTATCGTCGGTACAACGGCCGCCGGCTGCGCGCGGCGCTGGAGCAGGGCGGGTACCGTGTGCTGCACATGAACCATTTCATGTTCTTCCTGTTTCCCATGGCTTTTCTGGCGCGCATGAAAGACCTGGCCCTGGCCCGCTGGGGTCGGCAGCGCGCGGGCGTTGAGCTGGGCGACCTTCCGCCGTGGCTGGCGGCGCCTTTCGCGGCCAGTTTGCGGGCCGAAGCCCGATTGGCGCGGCGGGTGCGTTTCCCCTTCGGTCTCTGGCTGTTTGCGCTGGCAGAAAGCGCCACCCCGACGCCGCCGGCGCCGCGCTGAGCCGCGCCCAGGGCTGATGCCGCGCAGACCCTGACCCCATGCCTCTGGGTCAACCCGCCAGCGATCCCGGGTGTTCCGACTGCCTTGGCGCGAAGTGCGCCGCCGGGCCGCCGCGTGGAACCAGGGGCCGCAGTCTGGATGCGCCTTACGGCGCCGCGCCGCGGGCCTTGTCCAGCAACGCCTTGGCAGCCGCGTTGCCGGGATCCAGGCGCAGCGCCTGCTCCAGCAACGCCACGCTTTTCTCGGGGTCCTGGCCGATCTCCAGGTGGACGCGCGCCAGCTCAACGCGGGCGGCGCTGCCTTGCGGTTCCAGTTGCACCGCCTTGTCCAGCGAACGCACGGCAAACGCGTACCAGCCTTTCTTGCGGGCATAAGCCTGGCCGAGCAGCAGGTACACGGCGGCGTCCTGCCGCCCGTCCCGCTGCAGTTGCTGGGCGGCGAGAATGGCGTCGTCGTACAGGCCCTGGGCCAGCAGGTCCTGCGCGCGGACCAGCGCGGCATCCGCACCGACAGGCGCGCCGCCGGCCCCGCGGCCAGGGCTATCGTCCCCGCCGGCGCCAGACAGGTCCGTGCCCGGCAGGCGCAGCAACTGGCGGACGTTGGCCGGCACGCCCCGGGTCAGGAGATCTTCCTTGGACTTGTTCTCCTCCGTGGCCGCGCTGGCCACGGCCTGGCCGGTCTCGATGTCAATGAGGTGCGTGGTCAGCAGGTACAGGTCGCCGAAGCGGCCGGCGCTGCCATACGCCACGTAGCGCGCCCCGAGGATCCGGCCGAACTCCACGGCGCTTTCGCTGGTGGCCACAAAGTCCGCCATGGAAAGCTGCTGCAGCCCCAGCAGGTCCTGGATGTTGGCGCGGTTGATCAGGCGGTAACGGCCGGTCCGGTCCAGCTCCACCGCGAACTTGTCGCCCAGCAGGCTGGCCTCCTCGGCGGTGAGGCCGCCCTTGGCCGCAAACGGCAGGACAGCGCAGGCGGGCGGCGGCGCGCCGTCCTGCGTTTGGCCGCTGCCGGCGACGGCCAGGGCCATGAGCAGCGCGCCAGCCCAAGGCTGCAGCCGGGTGTTCACAGGGTCCGCCTCAATGAATCCATGGGCGTTTTATATAGCGCCACCCGCGACAAGTCGACTCTTTCTGTGCGGGCCAGAAATCGGTTGCGGCCCGGGCGCCGGCCCCGTAAGATGCTGCGCCAACAACCATGAGCATGCTGGAACATTTTGCGAGTTGGCCGCCCTTGGCCCAGGCCCTGGCCGGCACCGGCTTCACGTGGGCGATGACGGCGCTGGGCGCGGCGGCGGTGTTCCTCGCGCGCCAGCCGACCCAGCGGCTCCAGGACGCCATGCTGGGATTTGCGGCGGGCGTGATGATCGCCGCCAGCTACTGGTCGCTGCTGGCGCCGGCGATCGCGATGTCCGAGAACCTGGGCGCCTGGTCGTGGGTCCCGGCGGCCACGGGGTTCCTGCTGGGCGGCGCGTTCCTGCGGCTGGTGGATTGGCTGCTGCCGCACATCCATCCGCACGCCGAGCACCAGGAAGGCCTGCCGGTGCGCTGGCGGCGCAGCCTGCTGCTGCTGACGGCGATCACGCTGCACAATTTTCCCGAGGGGCTGGCCGTGGGCGTGGCGTTTGGCGCCGTGGCCCAGGGCGACACCGCGTACACCCTGCCGGCGGCCATGGCCCTGGCGCTGGGCATCGGCATCCAGAACCTGCCCGAAGGGCTGGCCGTGGCCATGCCCCTGCGCATGTCGGGCCTGGGCGCCCGCCGCAGCTTCAACTACGGCCAGTTGTCCGGCATGGTGGAGCCGGTGGCCGGCGTGCTGGGCGCGCTGGCCGTCGTGCTCATCCGGCCGCTGCTGCCCTACGCGCTGGCCTTTGCCGCCGGCGCCATGATCTTCGTGGTGGTGGAAGATGCCATCCCCGAAGCCCAGGGCAACGGGAACACCGACGTGGCCACCCTCGGCGCCATGCTCGGATTCACGATCATGATGGTCCTCGATGTGGCCCTGGGATAACCGGGCCGAAAGGCGGGCAGGAACTATGAGATTCAAACAAGGGCTGTGGTTGATCGCGCTGGCCGCCGGCGGCCTGGCCGTGGCATCGGCGCGGGCGCAACCCAGCGCCGCGCCGGCGGCGGACCCGGCCAGCCTGGGCGACAAGTTGTTAACCGAGGTCATGGAACCCCAGTTCGGCGACCTGGACGCCATGATCAAGCGCCGCTATGTGCGGGTCCTGGTGCCCTACAGCAAAATGCTCTACGCCTTCAAGGATGCCCAGGAACGCGGCATCATGTACGAAACCGCCAAGGAATACGAAAAAAAGCTCAACGGGGACAGCGGCCGGGGCTTGAAAAAAACCTATTTCGTGTTCCTGCCCGTGGCGCGCGACCAGCTGATCCAGGGGTTGGTGGACGGCCGCGGCGACATCGCCGCCGCCAATCTCACCATCACGCCGGAGCGCCAGCAACTCGTGGATTTTTCCGCCACGCTGGTCACGGGCGTGGCCGAGGTGGTGGTCACCGCGCCCGGCAGCCGGCCGCTGACTTCATGGACCGACCTGGCGGGCCGCGAGGTGATGATCCGCCTTTCCAGCAGCTACGCGCGCAGCGTCGGGCGCGTTAACCGCAGGCTCGCCCAGCAGGGCCTGAAGCCCATGCGCATCACCCCGGCCCACGAATGCCTGGAAGACGAGGACATCCTCCAGCTCGTGGATGCCGGCGCCGTGCCCGCCACGGTGGCAGACGACTACCTGGCCCACCTCTGGGCGCACGGCTTGACCAACATGACCGTCCACGACGATCTCCCGCTGAACACCGGCGGCGAGATCGCCTGGGCGTTCCGCAAAAAAAGCCCGCGCCTGGCGGCCAGCCTGAACCCGTTCATCAAGGATCACAAGGCCGGCACCCTGTTCGGCAATATCATGATCAAGCGCTACTTTGAAAATACCGACTACCTCTTCAACCCCACCGCCCGCGAAGACATGCGCCGGTTTGAAGACTGCGTGGCGTTTCTCCAGCACTATGCCGGGCAGTACGATTTCGACTGGCTCATGGTGGGCGCGCAGGCGTACCAGGAGTCGCGCCTGGACCAGTCCAAGCGCAGCCCCAGCGGCGCCGTGGGCGTCATGCAGATCAAGCCGTCCACCGCCGGCGCCGAGCCCATCAGCATCCCGCGCGTGGAGCTGCTCGAAAACAACATCCACGCCGGCGTCAAGTACCTGCGGCACGTCGCGGACGAATATTTTGACGATCCGGCGATCGACCCGTTCAACCGGCAGTTCTTTGCGTTCGCCGCCTACAATGCCGGGCCGACGCGCATCGCGCAACTGCGCCGCGAAGCGGCGCGGCGCGGCCTGAACCCCAACAAGTGGTTCGACAACGTGGCGATCGTCGCGGCCAAGACCATCGGCAACGAGACCGTGGAATACGTGGCCAACATCCTGAAATATTACGTGGCGTACAAGCGCACCATGGCCCTGAAAATGACGTCCGCGCCGGCGACGCCCTGACCCCCGCATCCGCGGATATGTAGTGGCGGTCCGGCCCGCGCCCCACAACAGATTGAGTTTTTTCTTGCGCCTGCTTTTCCTGCGCCATAAGGTTGCCAACTTGGAACGCAAAGAGTAAAGAAAACGTAACCAAGGCATGTTGAATGTGGTGGCGCAATAACAAATCCAGGAGCGCGTGGCCCGGCCGCGGCAACCGGCGTACGCGCCGGTCGCAAGAACCGGTGCTGATGGTCAAGCTGCGCATGGCGGGGCAGAAAAAAGAAACCCGCCAGCGGATGATGTCCGTGTTCCTGCTCACCCTGGTGCTGGTGGGGCTGGTCTGGCTGGGGCTGATGGGCACGCAATCCCTGGGCCGGCTGCTGTTCACCGACAACCAGACCTACCTGATCCAACATTTGGATTTCTCCTCCGATGGCCGGCTCAACTCCGGCCACCTGCGCGAGTATGCGGGCGGGATCAAGGAAGGCATGAACCTCTTCTGCGTGGATCTCCAGATGATCAAGAAGAACCTCGAGAGCGTGCCGCTGATCAAGAGCGCCGAGGTGCGCCGCCGCCTGCCCGACACGCTGGAGGTCCGGGTCCAGGAACGCCAGGCCCTGGCCCAGCTCGGCAGCGGGTTGGGCGGCCTGCCGCTGAGCGTGGACCGCGAGGGCTACGTGCTCGGGCCCAGCTCGCGCACACCGCAGCTGCCGGCGATCAAGGGGTTCGTCATGGCCGGCCTGAAACCCGGCAGCTTCGTGGGCGATGCGCCCGCCGTGGCTGACGCGCTCAAGTTGCTTGACCTTTGCGACACCACCCGCCTGGGCGATGTGATCAAGGTCGAGACCGTGCAGGTCCAGCACGAGGAGTACATGGAGATGGACCTGGCCGGCGGAGAGACCGTGCGCCTGGCCCGGCACGACCTGCCCACGCGCCTCGACAAGATCGCCTCCATCCTGGCGGAAAGCGAACAGAAAAACCGGCCCGTGGCGTCCATCGACGCCACCGGCGACAACAATTTCCCCGTGCGCCACCGCTAGCCCCGACCATGCCGCTGCCCCCCATCGCCGCCATCGAGATCGGCACCACCAAGGTGCGCGCCCTGATTGGCGAGGCCGTGGCGGACGAGCAACTCCTGGTCACCGGCGCCGGCGAAGCCCCCTCGCGCGGCATCCGCAAAGGCGACCTCGTGCATTTCGACAACGCGCTGGCCTGCGCGCGCTCGGTGCTCGAGATGGCCGCGGACCAGGCCAAGGTCGAGGTGTACCAGGCGCACCTGGTGATCTCCGGCGGCCACATCCAGGGCGTGGTCAACCGCGGCAACATGCCGATCTTCGGCAAGAACGGCGAGATCACCGATGACGACATCAAGCGCGTGGCCGACATGGCGCGGGCCCTCATGCTGCCGCCGGACCGCGACGTGCTGCACACGATTCCCCAGCACTATTACGTGGACGACATGGATGGCGTCATCGATCCCGTGGGCATGGCCGGCGCCAAGCTGGCGCTCGACATGCTCATCCTGCACGGTTCCATCAACCGCATGCGCAACCTGGCCCGGGTGGTGAGCAGCGTGCCGGTGGACATCAAGGGCTACGCGTTCGCCGGCCTGTGCGCCGCCCTGGCGGTGACCACCAAGGAGCAGAAAGATAGCGGGGTCATCGTGATCGACATCGGCGGCGGCACCACCGACTACCTCGTGTACGCCGACAAGGCCGTGGCCGTGGCCGGGTCCCTGGGCGTGGGCGGCGACCACGTCACCAACGACATTGCCATTGGGTTCAACCTGTCCCTGGGCCAGGCCGAACGCCTGAAGGTCGATGCCGGCAACGCGCTGGTCGAAGACACCACCAGCATCGACCTGCCGCCCGAGGCCGGCTTCAGCGGCAAGCATATCCGCCTGCAGGACCTGGACCTGATCATCAACGCGCGCATGGACGAAATCCTGAACATGGTCAAGGCCGAGGTCACCAAGCGCGTGCGCCTGGAGCGCATTGGCGCCGGGGTGGTGCTGACGGGCGGCACGGCCCGCATGCGCAACCTGACCCAGCTGGCCGGCCAGGTGTTCCGCATGCCGGCGCAGATCGGCACGCCCAAGAAAGTCAGCGGCCTGGCCGCGGCGTCCGCCGGGCCGGAGTACGCCGTGCCCCTGGGCATGCTCCTGTTCGCCCTGCGGGATGCCGAACGCAAGCCCGCGCCCAGCATTATCAACCTCATTTTCGGGGGGCTGTTTACCAAGCCATGAGCGCCGATCCCGCCAAGACCGCGCGCCCCGCGCCGGAACCCCAGGCATCCGCCACGGCGCCGGGCCCCAAGCCCGGCCCGCGGGTCCTGGTCCTTGGCCTGGGCGGCTGCGGATGCCACGTGGTGGCCGGCTTCCGCGATTCCTGGACCGATGGCTTCAGCGGCTTGGCCGCGGACACCGATGTCCATTCCCTCCCGGCCGCGGACCAGGCGCGCACGCTGCACCTGAAACTGGCCTCCACCAAGGGGCTCAGCACGGGTGGCGCGCTGGACCTGGGCCGCCGCGCCGTGCAGGAAAACAAGGGCGCGCTGACCCCGCTGCTGGCGGGGGTGGACCTGGTATTCCTCGTGGCCGGCCTGGGCGGCGGCACGGGAACCGGCGGCGTGGTGCCGCTGGCCGAGCTCGCAAGGAGCGCCGGCGCCCTGGTCATGGCGTTTGTGACCCTGCCGTTTGCCTTCGAGGGCCAGGAACGCAAGGCGACCGCGGAGAAGGGATTGTCCGCGCTGCGGGTGCACGCCGACGCCGTGGTCGTGGTGCCCAACGAGCGGCTCCTGGGCATCATCCAGGACAAGACCACCCTGCCGGAATCGTTCCGGGCGGTGAGCGAGACCCTGGCAGGCTGCATGCGCTCCACCTGGCGCCTGCTGCGCCACGCGGGCGTGCTCAACCTGGATTTCAGCGTCCTCCGCCAACTGCTGCGCCACTCGCATGGCGTCTGCTCCGTGGGCTATGCCGAGGCCTCCGGCGAAAACAAGGTGCGCCAGGTGGTCGACAACCTGATCCACCACCCGTTGCTCGACGGCGGCCGCCTGCTGAGCAAGGCCGCGGCCCTGATCGTCGGCGTGACCGGCGGGCCGGACATGCCGCTGAAAGACGTGCAGGACGTGACCCGGAGCATCACGGTCATGGCTCCGCCGGACGCGCATCTGGCGCTGGGCGCGGCGATCCACGAAGGCTGGCAGGACCGCCTGGCCGTGACCCTCGTGGTGGGCGAAAAGTGGGCGGAGCCGGAGCCGGTCACGCCCCCGGAAGATGCCGGCCGCGGCCGCCGCAAAAAGCCGGAGCAGTCCGAGTTGCCCCTGGGACCGGACGGCCGCGGGCGGTTCAAGGACGTGGATCCCACTTTTTACGACGGCCAGGATCTCGACACCCCCACCTACATCCGCCGCAACATCACCCTCGGCCAGGCCCCCTAGCCGCCCGCCGGCGCCGAGCCACCGCGTGCACCATGCGCTGCCGCCACTGCCGATCGCTGCGCGTCGCGGTCATGGCTGGCCGCGAACTGGCGATCCACTCGGTGAGGGTCGAGACGCCGGGCTGACAGCGCGCGCCTGGACCTGGCGCAACGCTTCGTACACGCCGATGGCCGCGCAGTTCGCCAGGTTAAGCGACCGGACGCCGTCCGGCCGCATGGGGATGGTCACCACGCAGTCAGCGAACCGGTCCAGGAGTTCGACCGGCAGCCCGCGGGTCTCGCTGCCGAACACCAGCGCGTCGCCGGGCGCGTAGTCCACCTCCGTGTACAGCCGCCGGCCGTGCACGCTGAACAGGCGCAGCCGGCCGCCGCCGCCGGCCAAAAACTCATCGAAGCTGGCGTGGCGGTGGAGCTGCACGGCGTCCCAGTAGTCCAGGCCGGCCCGCCGGAGCGCGGCGTGCGTCAGGCGGAACCCCAGCGGGCCCACCAGGTGCAGGGGGCACCCGGTCCCGGCGCACAGGCGGGCGATGTTGCCGGTGTTGGGGGGAATCTCCGGCTCCACCAGGACCACGCGCAGCGGCGGGTCTGGCCAGGCCAATTCCAGGGGGGCGGCAGCCGGCGGGCGGTGGTGTTTCATAGAAAACGGGTTTTCAAGCTTGCGTTTCGCGCTGGTATTGAGTGTTATCTTTTCGTTTTTATCATGGTTCAGGCTATATATTAAGTAGAGGATCGTGGCATGTCGAACGCGAAAGAATCGGCCGTCAGCAAAGTTCTGTTCTGTGACCTGGGGCGCAATCTGAAGCCGCACCAGGCGCAGTTGCGCGACGCGGCCGCCCGCGTGCTCGAGAGCGCCCACTTCATCGGCGGCGACGAGGTGAAAGCCTTGGAGCACGAAATGGCCGCACAGATGGGGTTGCCCGAGGTCTGCGCCGTGGGCTGCGGCACCTCGGCGATCTATGCCGCGCTCAAGTGCCTGGGCATCGGCCCGGGCGACGAAGTGATCACCACCGTCCACACCGCCATCCCCACCGCCGAAGCCATCTGCCTGACCGGCGCCAAGGTGGTGTTCTGCGACATCCTCGGCTCCGGCCGCTACAACATCGACCCCGCGGAAATCAAGCTCAAGATGACGGCCCAGACCGCGGCGATCGTGGTCGTGCACCTCTACGGCATCCCGGCCGACATGACCCCGATCCTCGAGATCGCGCGGGCGCGCGGCCTGTTCGTGATCGAGGACTGCGCGCAGGCCCAGGGCGCCAAGTACGGCGGGCAGTGGGTGGGCACGCTGGGCGACGTGGGCACCTACAGCTTCTTCCCGTCCAAGAATCTTGGCGGATTCGGCGACGGCGGCGCGGTGGTGGCGCGCGACCCGGGGCTGCTCAAGCGCATCCGCATGTTCGCCAACCACGGCCGCGAGGAAAAATACACCCATGAGTTCATCGGCACCAACAGCCGGCTGGACGCCCTGCAGGCGGCGCTGCTGCGGGTGATCCTGCCGCAACTGGGCCCGTGGAATGCGCGCCGGCGCGAGATCGTCCGCTGGTACGCCGAGGGGCTGGCCAACGTGCCGGACCTGGTGCTGCCCGTCACGCCGGAGCGCACGGAACCCGCCCCCCACCTGTTCGTGGTGGTGGCGCCGGACCGCGACAAGCTCGCCGCGCACCTGCGCATCCAGGGCGTGGGCACGGCCCTGCATTACCCCATGTCGCTGAATCTCCAGCCGGCGTTCGCGCACCTGCGCATGCGGCCGGGCACGTTCCCCCGGGCGGAGCACGCCTGCAGCCACATGCTGTCGCTGCCGCTCTTCCCGACCATCACCCGCGCCGAGGTGGACCACGTGTGCGCCCAGGTGCGGGAGTTTTACCGGGTGCCGTGATCGCGATCCTGCCCGACCCCTGCGGAGCCGGCGCCTGACATGCAACAGGCCGCCACGCCTGCCAGCCGCCCGGACCTCTCGCTGGTCATCCCGGTTTACAACGAGGAGGACAGCCTGCCGCCCCTGCTGGCGGAGATCCTCGCGGTCATGACCGCGCTGAACCGGAGCTTCGAGATCCTGTTCGTGGACGACTGCAGCAAGGACCAGAGCCTGGCCGTGCTGCGCCGCCTGCGCCAGGAGCACCCGGCGGCCGGCATCCGCGTGTTGCGCCACGGGATCAATTCCGGCGAGAGCGCCGCCAGCGCCACGGGCATGGCCCACGCACGCGGCGACCTGGTGGTCACCCTCGATGCGGACGGCCAGAACGACCCCGCGGACATCCCGCACCTGCTGGCGGCTCTGGCGCCGGACGTGGCTGCGGTCTGCGGCGTGCGGCGCAAGCGCGAGGACGACTGGGTCAAACGGATCTCCTCGCGGATCGCCAACCGGGTGCGCAACGCGCTCACCGGCGATCGCATCGCCGACGCCGGCTGCACCTACCGCGTGCTGCGCCGCGCCGCGCTGCACGAGATCCCGGTGTTCAACGGCCTGCACCGGTTCCTGCCGACCATCCTGCGCTGGCAGGGCTACCGCGTCGTGGAACTCTCCGTCAACCACCGGCCCCGCAAGGCCGGCGTGTCCAAGTACGGGGTCGGCAACCGCGCCTGGCGGGGGCTGGTGGATTGCATGGCCATGCGCTGGTACCGCCAGCGGCGCGTCAGCGCCCTCCGGTTCCAGGGGGAAGACTAGCACGGATGAACGCCGTGCCGGGGCCACAACGCCCATCCACGCGCGGCGGCAAGGACCCCGAGCCGCTGCGCCTGCTGCCCCTGGTCAAAGGCCTGGCCATGCTGCTGGCCGTGGCGGCGGCGATCTACCTGCTCAGCTTTTCCCCGCTGCGCGCCTACCTGCACGATGTCGGCCAGGTGCAGGACACCCTGGCGCGGACCGGCGCGGCGGCGCCCGTCTGGTTCGTGGCCGCGACCACCGTGGCCATTGCCCTGGGCTTGCCGCGCCTGCTGGTGTGCCCGGTGGCCGGGGCGGTGTTCGGCTTTGCCTGGGGCCTGGCGCTGTCCCAGCTCGCCACGCTGCTGGGCGCCTACGCCCAGTTCCTGTTCGTGCGCTGGGGCGGGCAGGACTGGGTGCTGCGGCGCTGGCCGCGCCTGCAGCCGGCCACCGCGATCTTCGAGCAGCGCGGCTACCTGGCGGTGTTCCTCGCGCGCCAGCTGCCGCTGGGCGGGTTTTTCATCAACGTCATCCTGGCCCTGGCCCCGACCCGGCACCTGGCGTTCCTGGGCGGCACGCTGCTGGGGATCCTGCCGGAAGCCATCCCGGCCACCCTCATGGGCGCGGGGGTGACCGAGATCGCCGGCGGCCACGGGGTGATCAAAACCGCCACCGCCGCCCTGGTGCTGCTGGCGGTGTGGGTGGTGGCGGCCGGGTACCTGCGCCGCACGCGCGCAGCCGGGGCGTTGTGGCAAAGGGTCCGGGCCCTGTGGGCGTCCCCGGTGGAGGAGACGGGTGATGAAAACTGAATTGACCGTGGCCGCGATCGGGTGCGGCCGGATCGCGGAGAAGCACTTGTCCGCCTATGCGGGCGGCCGGGTCAAGGCCCGCCTCGTGGCGGTGTCCGACATCGACCCCGCCAAGGCCCGCGCCAAGGGCGAGAAATACGGCGTACCCTGGTACACCGACTACCACGCCATGCTGCGCGCCCTCCCCGACGTGGACGTGGTGGACATCATGACCCCGTCCGGCCTACACGCGCGCCAGGTCCTGGACGTGGCGCCCTATGGCAAGCACATCATTGTCGAAAAGCCCATGGCCCTGCGCGTCGCGGATTGCGACGCCATGATGGCCGCCTGCGCGGCATCCGGCGCGCGCCTGGTCGTGGTCAAGCAGAACCGCTTCAACCGCGCCGTGGTCGCGGCGCGCCAGGCCCTCGAGGCGGGCCGCTTCGGCCGCATGGTCATGGGCACGGTGCGCGTGCGCTGGCGCCGCGACCAGGCCTACTACGACCAGGCCGAGTGGCGCGGCACCTGGGCGCTGGACGGCGGCGTCATGTCGCAGCAGGCCACCCACCACCTCGACCTGCTGCAGTGGTTCATGGGCCCGATCGACACCCTGCAGTGCCAGACCGCCACGCGGCTCATGGACGTGGAGGTCGAGGACACGGCCGTGGCCATCCTGCGCTTCAAGAGCGGCGCGCTGGGCGCGTTTGAGGCCACCGTCGCGACCCGGCCCGAGGACCTCGAGGGGTCCATGAGCCTGCTGGGCGAAAAAGGCAGCGTGATCCTGGGCGGGCCGGCGGTCAACCTGGTCACCTACTGGCGCTTCGAAAAGGAGCAGCCGGAAGACCGGGAGATCCAGGCCACCTACTCGCAGGAAGTGCCCAACGTGTACGGCCACGGCCACGAACCGTTCCTGGCCGCGGCGTTCGACGCGCTCCTGCAAAACCAGCCCGCGCCGGTGGATGGCGCGGACGGCAAGCTCAACATCAACATCCTGGCCGCGCTCTACGAGTCGGCCGCGCGCGGCGGCACGCCCGTGTCGCTGGACACGCCGATCGAGAAATCGCTGCTCGGCCGCGCCTGGGCGGAATGAGCGCAGGGATCTTGTGGGATGGATGAAACTACGGAAACCATGACAAACCACCCCGGCTTTCAGCCACCCCTCCTTGAAAAGGAGGGGAGCTTTTCTTTTCAAATCTCCACGTCGGATCGTGCGTGGGGCGTTCATCGGCGGCCAGTAGCTACCCACGATCCGGCTCCCCTCCTTTTCAAGGAGGGGTGGCCGCAGGCCGGGGTGGTTTG
>CAZAYP010000021.1:58498-73334 GCA_964489425.1 uncultured Verrucomicrobiota bacterium
TAAGGGGAGCTTTTCTTTTCAAATCTCCACGTCGGATCGTGCGTGGGGCGTTCATTGGCGGCCAGTAGCTACCCATGATCCGGCTCCCCTCCTTTTCAAGGAGGGGTGGCCGCAGGCCGGGGTGGTTTGTAATGATAAGGGGAGCTTTTCTTTTCAAATCTCCACGTCGGATCGTGCGTGGGGCGTTCATCGGCGGCCAGTAGCTACCCACGATCCGGCTCCCCTCCTTTTCAAGGAGGGGTGGCCGCAGGCCGGGGTGGTTTGCACTTATGAACAAACGAGGACTTCCTGAACATTCCCATGCCGCCCAACACTCCAGACCCGACCCCTCGATGCCCCCCGCGCCCGGTGCAGGCCGTCCTGGCCTGGGCGGACGCGGCGTGGATGCGCGCGCTGACCGCGCCGGCCGCGGTCATCGCCATCTGCCTTGCCGCCCTGGCCTGGTACGTCACGCAAAACTACTACATCAAGGCGTATTCCGACCCGCTCAACTGGCTCAAGCTGGCTCATGACTTCACCGGCGGTGGCGCGGAATATCTGAAGAAGTACCCACTGGCCTACCCGCTGGTGCTGCGCGGCATCCTGCACGTCACCGGGCCGATTTATGTGTTCCTGTCCAACCTGCCGTTCCTGGCGGCGCTGATGCTGCTGGTGGCGCGGCTGACGTTCGTGATGAGCCGGCCCGCCCTGGGCGCCAGCCTGGCGCGCTACGCGGCCGCGGGCGCGGCCGGCCTGTTCCTGCTGTTCGACCCCGTGGCGCTGGTGTACCTGACCAATCCGTACCGCGACCCGCTGGCCTTTGTGCTGATCCTGGGCAGCGTGCTGTGCTTTAGCGCGTACATCGAGGGAACCGGCCGCCGGATCGGCCTGCTGGCCGCGGCGGCGCTGCTCCTGGGTTTTGCGGTCGACACGCGCGAAACCGCGCTGCTGATGGTGGCCCCGCTGGGCCTCTACGGCCTGCTGGCCTGGGGGCGCGACCGCCGCATCCCGTTCTGGAAAACCGTGCTGGTGTTCGGCCTCGTGCTGGCGGCCGCCGGCCTGCCGCTGATGTTGCAGTCCATGCTGCGCACGGGCAACGCCTTCGTGCCCCCGGCGGCGGCCATGGAGAACCGCCTGCTGCCCGGCCTGCACGTGCATGCCCTGGAGGTGGGCATCCCGTTCAAGGCCCTGCGCTACCTGGCGTTGTCCGGCGGCATCTTATACCCCCTGGGCGTGCTACTCGGCGCCTGGTTTGCGTTCCGCGACCGCAACGCGCTGGCCCGCGATCTGGTATGGGTCGCCGTACTTGGCCACACCGTATTTTATTCGTTCTACTGGGTGTTTGTGTTCCGCTACTTTTTCATCGTGGTGTTGTTCATGATCCCGCTGGTGGCGTACGGCTGGCTGCGGGTGATCATGGCGCTGGCCGCCCGCTGGCGCGCCACGCCCGCGGCCGCCGGCCAGGCGGCGCGCTGGTTGCTGCTGCTCATGCTGGCGGTTGTGGCCTGGACCTGCCTGCGACTGCCGGCCGGCCGGCAGTTCCAGGCACCGCAGGCCCGCGCGTTCAAGGCCGAGATGGAGAAGGTGTTTCCCACCAACGCCATGGTGCTGGCGCCGCGCCACCTGTGCGAGGTGATCGAGTACCTCACCGGCCGCACCTCGTACCCGGCGCCCATGTCGGACGCCCGCATCATCGAGGACGCGCTGGCCGAAGGCTTGCAGCCCGTGTTCACCAACGCCCGGCCGGTGTTCCTGGTGGAGGTGCCCAGCCGCTGGGTGGACCTGATCGCCCTGGGCGTGCGGCGTGTATATGCCTACGAGCCGGTTGGTTCATGGGACGCGCGCACGTTCCACCTGGAGAATGTGTGCTTCTCTCCGGATTTCCAGGTGTATCGCCTGCAGACTTGGACCAACACCACCATGACCGTGGAGATCACCAACGCCGTCAAACCCGGCGCCGTGCTGCAGATCAACGGCCGCTGGCTATGGTCTTCCGCATGGCCCCGGCACTATGCACGCCTCTCGCTCAATGGCGACCTGCTGGACGACCATGTGGAAAACGGCGGAAACTATTACCAGCCCGACTGGACAACGTATCAACCGCCCTACGTCCTTGGGCTGGAATCGGACCAACCGGTACCTGCGACCCTTGAGCCCACGCTGATCGATCCCGGCGCGCCGATCGTGGTGGATTTCGCGGCCAACGCCATCCCGGCCCATAAAACGCTGCTCTCGACCAACGTGACCCTGTTCAAGGGCCGCATCAAGGAGAAACCCGGGCCCAAGTGGACCGGCACGGCTACCATCCGCGTGCCCGTGCCGTTCGCTGCCAGCGAACCCGTCACCGCGGTGTTCAACCTGCGCGCCAAAGCCGGCAACCTGATGCAGATGAAGGAGCAGGTCCGCTTTACTTTCTCTGCGGGTACCAACGTGTTGCTGGATACCATCATTCCACGCGGCCTTGATTTCCGCGGCCTGGCCGTGCCGCTCGATGCCGGCCGCGGCACGGGCCAGTATTGCGTGGTCGAGATTGCCGGCGAGGACATCTCCCCCCAGGCCACCAACCGGTACCCGGACCTGGAACTGGATTCCATCCTGCTGGTCAACCTGCAACGGCTGCGGGAAGTGGATATTGGCGGCAGCTTGGACGCGCCGTTTGTGGGTGCCGGGTTTTACTGGCCGGAACGCGGTGCCGGCGGTCAATCCAGCCGTTGGACCGGGCCGCGGGCTGAGCTCAACCTCTGGCTGATACCCCACCCCGCCGGCTACGACCTCACCCTGGACACCGTGGCTGCGCTGCGGCCGACCAACGCCCCGCCCCGTGACTTGCGCTGCTTCCTGAACGACCAACCCCTGGTCGTGACCGAGCCGGCGCCCGACCGGGTCGCCGTGTTCATCCCCGGAGATTTGATCCAGCCGACCTCGAACGTCCTGGCGCTGGTGTGCGCGCCGTGGTCGCCGGCCGCGCTGCTCAATTCCGCGGATCAGCGGCAACTGGGCCTGGCGTTGGACCGGGTGCGCTGGCAGCCGCGGGAATAAAGCGCAGGCCCAGCCCCCGCAGTTGAAGCTGCGCGCCATGCGCATCGGGTGGCTGCACATGCAGTTCCAAGACCAGCTCCGGGTCCGGACCCGCGCGGGGAATATCCAGGACCGGTCGCGCCACGCGCCGATCCAGCGGCAGCGCCCCCTCGGCCACCACCCGGCCCTTGCTAATCACCTGAAGTTGCAGGCTCCCCGGCTGCTGGGCAGAAATTGTGATCACCGGAGAGATCTCCATGCTGCCTTGGAAATTTCCCGCCGGCCATGGCAGGTTCAGCGCGATCCTGTCTTGAATCGCGACCCCGCGTGGACCAACAGCCGTGGTCGGGGTAATCCAGGCACGTGCCGACGCGCGCCCGGACTGATCCAGCGCGAAAAATACCGGCTGGTCTGGAGCCTGCCACCCGGCAAACAGGCGCCCGGGCCGCGGCTGCGGGGATTCGGCGCGCAAGACCCAGCCCGTGGCGGCCGGCAACGCGCCAACGCGCAGCGGCTGCAACCCGCCACCGGTCGCCAGGCTCCAAACATAAACCGCCAACCCACGCTCGGTCAGCACCAGGGTGTTGCCCTCGCCCGCGGGCGCGCCGCGCCAGTCAATCCAACACACCGGCGCGCCAGGCGGCGGCGCCGGCAGCGGTTCCGCCGTGTTGGTGGCAGACCAGGGGTGCCAGGCTTCGACCTGGTAGCGGCCGCGGCCGAGCACGAACCGCCGGGGCGTTCCGGCTGCGGTCATGACCGGCTCCAGGTCGCCCTGCTCCAGGAGCAGATCTGCCGCAGCCACGCGGGCGCGCCGGATACGGCTTTGGGAAAAACCCTGGTCGTCCAGCGGCCGGAGGTAGTGGATCGGGCCCGCTGCCGCGTAGGCCGCCGGGTGCGCGGGGTTGCCGATCCGCGCAGCGGTATGGCCGGCGACCGCGGCGGCCAGGTCTCGATTGAGCGGCTCCACGAACAGGGTCGCACCCGGAACAGCCACTCCATCGACATCGGCCAGGAACCGGCGCACATCGGCGCGGCTGTACGCCGGGAAATCCGGGATCGTGGCGATCCCCAGGCCAGCCAGGATCGCCAAAATCAACCCCCCCCCGGCTTGCCACGCGGACAGGGACAGGCGCGGCGCCACGCTCCGGCAGGCGGCAGCCAGCGCCTGCAGCAGTTGGTCCAATCCAACCGCCAACAAGGGCACGACAAAGATCAGCACCGAAAGCACGTATCGGGGATAGGCCTGGTAGAAGCTGTAGAACAGCAGCGTCAGCGCGGCCGACGGCACAAACCACAGCCAGGCCGCACCGCGACGCAGACCCCATAGCCCGGCGGCCAGCAAGACCCAACCCGGCCAGCCGATCTCGCCGTGCAGCGTGGCCAGCATCCGGCCCACTTGCGCGGCCATCCACTGGAAGTGCACCGCGAAGTTGCCGCGCGTGGTTTCGTGAAGCCAGCCGGCGAACTGGCCGGTCGCCCAGCGACCGCTAATGGCCGAGAGGATCATCCACGCGGCCAGCGCGGCCGCCAGCGGCGCCAGCAGCAGCGCGGCGTCCCGGGCTCGCTGCCGCCACGGCCGGCTGCGGCAGGCCAGAATGACCGCCAGCGGGCCGCTGGCCGCCAGCACGGACGGCTCGCGCGCCGCCGTGGCCAGGACCAGGGCCGCGCCGGACGCGAGCCACGCCCACGCCCGGCCGCCGGCCAGGCCGCGCGCCGCCAGCCAGTACGCGCCCAGGATGAAGCAGAACGCCGGGGTTTCGCGGAACGGGTACAGGAGATAGCGCAGGTTGTCGTAATACCCTAATCCCAGCACATACAGCGCCAGCAGCAACGTCAGCGCGGTCAACGCCGGCCGGCGAAACACCTGCCGCATGAACAGGCCCAGGAATGCGAAAAAGGCCAGCAGGAACGCCCAGTTCATCCAGTAGGGAGCAAACGGCCCAAGCCAGCGGATACAGGCGGCCAGCAGCAGCGTGTGCAAGGGGGAAATGGCATACAGGATCGGCGCCCATCCGGCGGGGTCCCAGGACGCCTGCAACAACGCCTGCGCCAGCCCCAGGTACATGGCCGGGTCGTAGCTGCAAATATAGGTCTGGACGCGGAACGCAGCCAGCGTGATCAGCACCGCGCATACCCACCACACGGCCGTGGCGCGGACAAAACGAATCCCGGCATGTCTCATGAAGCCCAGCATGGCATTGGTCTGGTTCTTACCAAGAACCAGGGGCCAAAACAATCACAACCCTCCCCGGGAACGCCGAGCGTCTGCTCGGCAACTGCCCCCTCCCCTTGCGTCACTGCGGCGGCACGCCAGGAGCACATTAACGTTGCAGCCGCGGCGGCCTTGCGCTAGGTGTGTGCATGGCAGACAGCACCAGCGGAAGAAGCGGATGGAAACGGACAGACCATGAACTACGAAATTGAGCGCGAGGCCCACGTGCACGGCGAGCAATGGGCCCGGGTGGCGGCGGGCTTTTTCGCCAACCCGGACATGGCCAGGAACTACGTGGCGGCCATCCTGCGCGTGGCGCGCCAGGCGCCCCCAGCCGCCATCGTGGACCTGGGCGGTGGCACGGGCTTTATCCTGGAACAGCTTATCCAACAGGGGCTGGCGGAGCAGGTCCGGTTGGTCGATATGGACGAATCCGCGACCCAGTTGGCCCTGTGCCGGCACCCGCGCATCACCCCGATCCAGGGGGCGCTGGAAACCCTGGACCGACGCCGCATCCTGCCGGAACCGGGACGGCTGATGCTGATCTGCCGGTCTGTGCTCCATTACGGCGGCCTGGCGCGCCAGAAGGCGTGGTTGCGCCATTTGCGCGGCCAGTTGGAGCCGGGCGAGTGGTTCGTGCACCAATCCGGATGCGCGCTCGAAGTGGAACACTCGCTGGCCCTGGACGCCCTGTTTGAGCAGTTGGGCGTGGACAAGTGGGTACCGTCCAAAGCCGCGTTCCTGCAGTTGCTGGAGGAGGCCGGGTTTGCCTGCGAGGACGTGTTCCCCGTGCCACCCGTGCCCATGGGCCGCGCAGACCTTGTCATGCGCTACGGCGCGACCCCAGAGGTCATGGCGCGCGTGGACGACGACCTGCGCCGCACCTGTGCCGGCAAGCCGCACATCGTGGAGTTTACGGCCAGCGGCTTTATCTTTTATTTTCCCTACCTGGTGTTCGTGTGCCGGGCGGCGTAGCCTCCACCCGACGATAGCGCAGCCGGGGGCTGGGCACCGGGTCAGCCGGCCGGCGCCAGCAGCGCCTGCACCTCGCGCGCCAAATCGCGGCCCCGCAGTTCAGCCACGCGCTGCCGGCGCGCCGCCTCCAGTTCCTGCTGCAGCGCAGCGTCCGTGAGCACGGTGTGCATCAGCGCGCCCAGCTCGCCGGGCGTGAGCCCCTCGTACAGCACGCCGGCGTCGCCCAGCGCCTCGGGCATGCCGCCGCAACGTTGGGCGATGACCGGCAAGCCGCAGTACAAGGCTTCCACCAGCGGCAGGCAATAGCCTTCGTGGTCGCTGGCGCTCACGAACAGGTCCGCCTGGCGATAGTAGGTCGGCAAATCGGCCGGCGCCACGTACCCCTCGAAGCACACGTTGGCCAGGTCCAGGTCCGCGCAGTACATCCGCAACATGCTGAAATAGCGCGGGCAACTGCGCGGGGAGCCGAGGATGACCAGCCGGCTGAACGGGTTGCGGCCACGGTACCAGCGGTAGGCTTCCAGCAGCGTTTCGAGGCGCTTGTTGGGCGCCAGGCGGCCGGTGAACAGGATCGTGGTCAGCCGCGGCCGCAGGCGGGCGACGATGCGCGGCTGGTCCGGCAAATCCATGGCCGCCGGGTCGAACAATAGCGGCAGCACCGCCACCTGGCCGAACCCCAGCGTCCGCATCTCGCCGGCATTGTACGCCGAGTCCGCCCACACCTCCACCGCGGTCTTGTCCATCTGTTGCAGGACCTCGCGCGCCCGGCGCAGGCGCGCGGCGACACCGCTGTCGTACGGCTCGAAATAACGGGCCGGCGTGATGTTGTGGTACACAAGGATCTTGCGGCCCGGCGCGCGCAGGAACTGGTCGGCGGCCGGGGAATCAATGCCGTAATGGTGGATCAGCGTGTCGGCGCCGCCCCCGCGGTACTCGGCCAGCGGCCGGCACTCGCCCCGGCACCCGGGGCTGACGTGATCCATGTCGGCGAACAGGTCCGCGGCCCGCCCGGCGGCGCGGGCCAAGTTGCGGATCAGCACCGCCTCTTGCGAGATTGCATCGCCCTCGGCCATGCCGGCGAGCATCTGGTCCACGCGGCCGCTGGCGGTCATGGCCGGGGCTCCAAGCTGCCAGCCCGCGCCTCGAGCCGCGCCACGCGCGCGCGCAGTTCGGCCAGCAGCTCCTGCTCGTATTCCAAGGCGTCGGCCAGGTAACCATTGACCAGGTTCTGCTGCTGCATGACTTGCGCGTGCTGATGACGCAGGAGTTTCCAGAGCGCCCCGCGCACCAGGGTGGACAGGCGGCCGCGCCAGCCGGGCGCCGCGGGCACCACGACCAGCGCCGGGTCCACATGGCACTTGGCGCGCGCCTGACAGACGAACCCCGCGAGGAACTCGGCCGGGTCGCGCGCCTGGCGCAGGGCCAGGGCATCCAGCAGGGCCGGCCGCGGCGGGATGGGATTGGCCGCGGCCAGCTCCGCCGCCGCCTGCTGCAAGGCAGGGGCGAGTTGCTCCGTGCGCTCTTGTCCGGCCACCCATATTTTCATGCGTCGCGTTCTCCGGCCGGAAGGGTATACCGATTCCGCGGGCGGCCGCAACGAAGTTCGCGCCACGAAGGTAACGCCTCAGCAACGCGGGGAGACTCTCACGGAGGCACGGAGACACGGGGATGAACGCCAAAAGAATCGGCGCGATCATGGTTGTACGTCATGCAGGGAAAGGAACCCTACTTGCCATGAAGCATGACTTGCGCCATCCATGGCCCGATCGACGCTGTTCTCCGTGACCTCCGTGGCTCCGTGAGAAATATTGAACAAGATACTGCACCGTATGCTTCCCCCGTAGCGGGTTCGGAAATGATGACCTCGAATGGGCACCCATCTCAAGCCCGGCGCCTGATCACCTCGTTTCGCTGAAGCCTTACCCACGAAGTTCGCGCCAATCCAAGGTTGCCCGCTGAACAGGAATCGGCTATGGTAACCGGCCAAGACATGAGGAGGCTTCCGATGACAAGCAAGATGGCGCAAGCAGGCAGCACCCAACTTCCGCACGATTTCCAAACATTGGAAAACCCGGCCGGCATTTTTCCAATGTTTGGAAAACCGCACTCCAAATTTTCCAATGTTTGGAAAACCAGCTTGAGCCTGCTGGCCGCCGTGCTAGCCGGCGCCGCTTCGGCCCGGGCCGGAATCATCTTCGGCGTGGATCCCAATCATGGCGCCGAGGCCGGGGGCTACCAGGTGGACATCAGCGGGGATGCCCTGTGCATGGGCACGGTCTTCGGCGTGACGCTGGCCGGCGCGCCGGCGAGCTCGATCGATTTTGCCTCGCCGGGTGCTATTAGAGTCACGGCGGGCGCTGGCAGCGGGTCTGGCGCGGTGGTGGTGGACAGCGACCTGGGCACGTCATCGGGCGGGTCGTTCACCTACGACGCAACCGCGGTGAAACTCGCCGATTTCAGCCGGCGCGCGGTGAACGGGCAGGCCACGGTCTGCTGGGAAACGGCCGCGGAACATGAGACGGTCGGTTTCAACGTGTATCGCCGGGATGATGCCGCGGGGCAATGGATCAAGCTCAATGCCCAACTGGTGCCGGCGCGCGGCTGGCCCCAAGGCGGCGTGGGCGCCGCCTACTCCCTTCCGGACCGCGGGGCCACCATCACGTCGGATTACAAGTACAAGGTCGAGGAAATCGAAACCAGCGGCCGTCTGCGGGAGTACGGACCCTTTGACGTCCGGGCCTCCGCCGCCCCCGCCCAGTACACGACGGTGCACTTTTACGAGAAGTTCTGGGAGGGCGAAGGCTTCATCGACTTCACGGTGTACAACACGATCCAGGGCAACCCGCTGCTGGGGTTCTGCATCGCGATCCAAAACACCGCCGAGCCGTGGGAGTTGACGTACAACATGGCCGAACACCACTGGTCCGGCCACCGCGTGTCGCCGGAGATGTGGAACCAGCGGATGATCGATCAGGACACCGGCGACTCGTATGGCCTGACCTGGGCGCAGTTTTTCAAGTCGCCCACCTTCCCCTTCCCCGCCGGCAACCACGCGGCCATTTTCTTCCTGCCCTACAACATGCGCACCGACACGTTCGGCGTGGTGTGGCACGACTTCGAGAACCCCAACAACGCCATCCAGCCCGGCCAGCGCAAGGGCGGCCAGGGGTCGGACGAGCGGTTCTGGGTGATCAATATTCATGGCCCGCATTCGGCCTACCAGTGCGTCAGCGGCGTGGCGACCCAGGCGTTCACCACCAATGCGACGTTCACGGTGGAGGTTGGCGCGGTGGAATACAACCTGACCAATGCGCCGCGCAACGTGTTCGCCAGCCAAACGGACCCTGGCCAAGTGCAAGTGGCCTGGGACGCCCTGGCCGGCGCCGAGGGCTACGAGGTCTGGCGCCACACCAACGACGACAGCGCGGTCGCCACGGTCCTGGCCGGCGGCATCACCAACTTGCTTTACGACGATACCACGGCCGCGCGCAACCAGGATTACACGTACTGGGTCAAGGGATCCAACTACGCCGGGTACAGCGAGTTCAGCCTGCCGGCCACCGGCTTTGTCTGGTTCTGCGCGATCACCTGCATGCCGGACACGCTGTATTTCACCATGGACCAGGGCGGCCCGCTGCCGAATGTGCAGACCGCCATGGTGGCCAATGTCGGCAAGGGGTCTTTCGAGTACTTCATCCTCAGCGAGCCGATCTGGGCCGGCATCGCCCCGAGCGGCACGAACGATCTGCCCGTGGGCAGCCAGGTGGCCACCACGGTGACCTTCAACACTAACGCGCTGACGCTGGTGTCCGGCGTTTATACGACCTGGCACTCGGTGGCATCGGACCTCGCGTGCGGCTCGCTCACGTCGCTGCGCCTGGTCACAACCGTCAACCCGCCGTTGCCGACCAACATCCATTACGTGCGCCTCGACAGCCCCAACCCCACGCCGCCGTACTTGAGCTGGGCCACGGCCGCGACGCAGGTGCAGGACGCGGTCCATGCCGCCAGGGACGGCGACGTGGTGCTGGTGACCAACGGCGTGTACGCCACCGGCAGCGCCAATGCCACGGACGAGGACGAGCATCATCTCGTCAGTCTGCCGGGCCGCATGCTCCTGACCAACGACGTGGTCGTGCGCAGCGTGAACGGGCCGGCGGTCACCACCCTGGTGGGCGAAGGACCCAGCGGCACCGGCGCCGTGCGCTGCGCCTACCTGCGCGCCGGGCGCCTGGACGGGTTCACCCTGACCAACGGCCACGTGCGGGTCCAGCAGGGCTCGATCACGTCGCGCGACGGCCTCGGCGGCGGCGCGTACATCGAGGATGGCGCCACGGTCAGCAACTGCGTCATCAGCGGCTGCGACGGGTCCGGCGTGTACTTGGAAGTTGGCCAACTGGGCCACTGCGTGGTGCGCGGCAACCGTGGCGTGCTGGGCGGCGGGATCTGCGCGTTGGGCGATACCACCATTGACCGCTGCCAGATCCTGGACAACACGGCCAGCGACGTGGGGGGCGAACACGGGGTGGGCGGCGGCGCGTATCTGGAGCCCGGCCTTGACGTGAACGATGCGCCCCGGATGTACAACTGTTTCATTGCCGGCAACTTTGCCGCATCGCAGCGCAACGGCGGCGGCGGCGGCGTGTGCCTGGACGCCGGCACGGTGCGCAACTGCACGGTCGTGAACAACCGCTGCTCCGAGTATGGCGGCGGGTTGTTCGTCGGCTCCTCCGTCGCGGCGACCAACCGCGTCGTCATTAACAGCATCATCTATAACAATCGGGCCCCGTACGGCGCGGATGTGTTTAACGAGGAAGGCGGCGCGCCGGCGGTCATGCATCACAACTGCGCGGGCGCCGCGCTGGCCGGCGCCGGCAACCTCACCAACGCCCCGCTGGTGGCGGGCATCTACAACCCGCACATCGTGACGGCCTCGCCCTGCCGCGGCGCGGGCGACCCGTCCGGGATCGCCGCGGCCGAGCGGGACATCGACGGCGAGGCGCGCCTGGGCGCGGGCGCCAGCGTGGACATGGGCTGCGACCAGTATCACCCCGGCGCCATCACCGGCGCGATCCAGGCCGGCGCGGCGGCGCGCTACACCCAGGTGGTGGCCGGCGCGCCGTTCGAGCTGCTCAGCGATGTGCAGGGCAAGACCGAATCGTTCGAGTGGTCGTACGACCTCGGCGGCGGGTGGCAGGTGTTCACCAACGCGTGGCAGGTGCGGCCGGTCTTCGCCAATGCCGGCCAATTCCCGGTGGTGGTGTGGGCGGGCAACGAGGCGCAGTTCTCCGTGGTCACGGTCATGGTCACCGTGGTCGCGGGCTTCACCAACTACGTGTCGCCGCGCGGCGCGCACGTGGCGCCGTTCACCAACTGGGCCCAGGCCGCCACCAACATCCAGGCGGCGATCGACGAGTGCTACGTGGGCGGCGTGACCCTGGTGGATACCGGCCGCTACCGGCTCGGCGCGACGATCCTGGTCGCCAAGCCCATGACCCTGCGCGGCGCGGGCAGCCGCTACGCCAGCGTGGTCGACGGCCAGAACCAGGTCGGCTGCCTGTTCATCGACGATAGCGCGGCCGTGGTCGAAGCGCTGGACCTGGTGGGCGGCAACGCCATCCAGGGCGGCGGCGCGCTGGTTTACGACGGCGTGTTGCGCGGCTGCGCGATCGAGAACTGCGTGGCCAGCCGGTTTGGCGGCGGCGCCCGCGTCTTTGGCTCGGCGCGGATCGAGGACTGCCTGGTGCTGAACAACATCGTGCAGCAGTTCGGCGGCGGTCTCTTCGCCGACGACCGGGCGGAAATCCGCCGCTGCCAGGTCATGGGCAACACCTCGCGCAACGGCGGCGGCGGCGTGTGGCTGGACCAGGACGCGGTCATGATCGACAGCGCCATCCTCGCCAACCGCGGCTACGGCGGCGGCGGCGTGACCTTCTATACGGGCGGCACGATGCGCAACTGCACCATTTATCGCAACTTCGCCGACGGCTACGGCGGCGGGGTGTGGCACGGCGACGGCACCACCCGCAACTGCATCATCTACGGCAATGTCGCCCCGGCGGGCGCGGACAACTACAAGCTCAACGGCGACGTGGCCATTAACTATTGCCTGACCACCCCCGGCGTCATTGGCACCGGCAACATCACCAATGCCGACCCGCGGCTGGCCGGCCTGACCAACCCGCACATCCTGCTCTCGTCGCCCTGCCGCAACGCCGGCGATGCCAGCGGCATCGCGTTCGGCGAGCAGGACATTGACGACGAGGCGCGCCTCTTTGAAGGCGCGGTGGACATCGGCTGCGATGAAATCATCCCCACCAACCTGCTGCCCGCCTGCCTGGTTGCGATCGTGGGCGACTCATCCACCGTGGTCAACGATCCGGCCTCGCTCCAGTCCCATGTGTATTACGGCAAGCCCGGCGCGCTCGCCTGGCGGGTCGACCAGGGCGGCGGCGTCACCAACCTGTTCGCCGACCAGACCAGCATCGAGCCGGTCTGGAGCGCGCCCGGCCGCTATGTCGTCACGCTCTGCGCCTCCAACCTGGGCGGGGTGGCCTGCGCCACCACCGAGGTCTGGGTGGTGGAAGAGGGCTTTGCCACCCACGTCGCCACCAACGGCACGCACGTGTACCCGTACACCAACTGGGTCACCGCCGCCACCAATGTCGCGGCGGCCGTGGCGGCCTGCCCCGAGGGCGGCACGACCTGGATTGGCGCCGGCACCTGGCCGCTGAATCGCCAGGTCGGGATCGCCAGGCGCATGACCCTGGCCGGCGCCGCGGCGCGCGAGCAGGTGGTGCTGGACAGCGGCGAGTTGTGCCGCGTCCTGATGGTCAACCACGCCCAGGCCCTGGTCCACACCCTGACCCTGGCCAACGGGTTCGATTACTACGGCGCGGGCCTGGAGTTGCTGGCGGGCACGGCCAGCAACATCGTGGTGGCGAACTGCTACGCCACCAACATGTATGGCGGCGTGAACATGGGCGGCAGTTCCGTGCTGCGCGACTCGCTCGTGGTCAGCAACCGCGCGCCCACCGCGGCCGGCATCCGCGCGGCGGCCAACGCGCAGGTCATCAACTGCCAGGTCTGGTTCAACGAGGCCGACGGCCAGGCGGCGGGCATCCAGTTGGAAAACAACGCGCGCGCCGCGGGTTGCGACGTGCGCGGCAACCTGGTCCACCTCGGGCCGGGTGGCGGGTTATACCTTGATCAAGGCGGTGTTGCGGAAGCGTGCATGGTGCACAGCAATGCGGCCAGCACCGGCGTGGGCGCGTTCCTGAACCGTGGCGGCGTGGTGTCCAACTGCACGTTTGAGCTGGGTTGGGCGTTCTTCTATGGCGCCGGCGTGTGGTTCAGCGGCGGCGGCCTGGTCACGGACTGCCGGATCGCCAACAACCTCGCCGAAGGCTTTGACAAGCGCGGCGGCGGCGTCATCATGAACCGGGGCGGCCAACTGCGGCGCAGCGTGGTATGCAGCAACCGCGCCACCCGCGCCGCCGGGGTGTATATCCAGGTGGCTGGCGACGTGACGGATTGCGACATCTACGGCAACCGCGCCACGACGTTTGAGCACGAGGGACTGGTCAAGACCGGCTCCGTGGCCGGGGTCATGGTCTACGGCGAGGGCACCGTGGCCAACAGCCGCATCCACCACAACGTGTCCGCAGGCCATGCCGGCGGCGCGTGGATCGAGGCCGGCGGCGCGCTGCGCAACTGCCTGGTGTACGGCAACCAGGCGGATGGGCTGGCCGGCGGCGTGACCGTCGTGATGAACGAGGATACGGAGACCGCGGGCACCATCGCCAACTGCACCGTGGTCGACAACACCGCCGGCAACGCGGCCGGCGGCGTCTATTTCGAGAGCGGCGGCGAGGCGGTCAACAGCATTGTCCAGGACAACACGGCGCCCACCAACGCGCAGTACGCCCTGGACGACGGCGGCGTGATGAAGTTCAGCTGCACCACGCCGGACAACCCGGCCTTCACGGCCATGACCACCGCCGATCCGCAGTTTGCGGGCGGCGCCACCAACAACTACCGCCTGACCGGCGCCTCGCCCTGCGTCAACACCGGGACCAACGAGGACTGGATGGCCGGGGCCACGGACTTCGCCGGCAACAGCCGCGTCATCGGCCCGCGCGTGGACATGGGCGCCTACGAGTATTTGCTGGCGCCCACCGGCCTGGTCGCGCAGGTGAACGGCACCGGGTGCGTGCAACTCGACTGGTCCGCGGTGGCGGGGTCTGGCGGCTACGCGGTGTTCCGCTCCGCCACGACCAATGTGCCGGCGGAAGCCCTGGCCGTGGTGAGCGGCAACACCTACTGCGACGGCACGGCCCAACCCGGCCAGCATTACTACTACTGGGTCAATGCCCATTACCTGACCGAGGGAAGCGCGGTGAGCGCCGCCGCGGTCGGCTGGTTGCGCAACGCCGGCCTGCCGTGGCTGATGCTGCTGCTGGAGTAGGGTTCAGGGTTCAGGACCGGAAGATCTGCTCTGGCGTGGCACGGCTCTGTAAGTGGCGCCGACTTCCAAGTCGGCGTCTGGAGCAGTCCATATCCAGAATCCTACCCGCGCCATCCAGCGACGATCCGACGTTAACCCGACTTTCGCTACTCGACCTTAGAAACGACAATTTTTGAGGGGGTGAA
>CAZAYP010000022.1:0-16073 GCA_964489425.1 uncultured Verrucomicrobiota bacterium
TACGCTTTGTCGCTTTTGCTGGCTTTTTTTGAATTTCTCGGGAAGTCAGGTTAGCAGGCCCGGATCGTTTGCGCCCAGCCTATGGCCGCGCGAGGATGGCTCCGTGATCGACACATAGGCCAACGGCGCTCGGTGCGCGTCCAGCCCTCTGGACGACCACACATGCCCGGCAACGCCCTGTGACCACACGGCAACCATATCTGTTCTCCTGCCAAGGCGCGGCGCCCTGGTTGACCCACCAGGACCCTTCTGCTATATCTTTGCCCGCAGGTTACGTCACTTGCACCCAAGCTTGGCGACCGGGGACCCGCGCCGTTCCGCCAGCGCTTGGGGACCACCATCAGAAAGGTAACGGATCATGAAGCAGATTCTGGCCGGTTGGGTTCTGGCGGTCTTGGTATTTGGCAACGCAGGCAACTATGCCTCAAGGGCCGATGAGGGCCAGGCAGATATCATCTACATGAATGGTCGGTTCGCCACCTTTGACGCGGCAGATTCAGTGGTCGATGCGGTGGCCGTGAAAGACGCCAAGTTCCTCAAGGTCGGCTCCATGGGCGACGTCAGCCAAGTGGCGGGCCCGGCCACGCGGATGGTGGACCTGGGCGGCCGGACCGTGGTTCCGGGATTCATCGACGCCCACTGCCACCCCATGGAAACCATCATGATGAAGGAGTCCTGGGTGGACGGCCGCTATCCCGGCTGTGCCTCGGTGGCGCAGGTGTTGAGCAACATCACCGCCTGGGTGCAGCATACGCCCACGGGCGTCTGGGTCTTCGTGGCCTGCTCGTCCGCCAGCGAAAACAAATTTGCGGAAAAGCGCCTGCCCACCAAGGCGGAACTGGACGCAGTGGCGCCCGCGAATCCCGTGGTGCTGGCCAACGGCGCCCACATGGCGGTCATCAACGCCCGCGCGCTCGCGGCGCTGGGCATCACCAACGGCGTGAGCAAGCTGCCGCATGGCGGCTCCGCGATCCTCGATGCCCAGGGCGAACCCACCGGCGTAATCGCTGACGGCCAGGCCGACTTCCCCACCATCCCGTCCGTGGCGGACTTGGAAAAATATTATACCCGCGACATCCAGGCGTTCTGGAATGCTTATGGGTTCACCACGGTCATGGCCATCACCCCCGCGGCGGCCAATCCCCTGCTGCAGAAGATCGCCGCCAGCGGATTCCAGCCGACCCTGCGCTACGTCACCGCCCTCTGGACGTCGGCCAATGACAAGGAAATGCCGGCCGACCTAGCCCCGTTTGAGCTGCCGGCCACGGCCCGGGATTGGTTCCGCTTCTTCGGCATCAAGGACTGGGTGGACGGGGAAAACGACTGCCGCACCGGCCTGATGTACGAATCCTACGAAGGCCACCAGGACACCGACCCGGCTGGCGGCAAAGGCACCCTGGTGACGCCGCAGCCCCAGGCCGACGGCATCGTCCAGTTGGCCGCCAAGGCCGGCAAAGCGAGCCTGCTGCACTGTTCGGGCGACCAGGCCATGGATATCGGCCTGGCCGCCTGCGAGAGCGTGGGCCAGGCCGGGGCGACCGCAACCCTCATGCGCATCGAGCATTTCGGCGTGTTCCAGATGAGCGACGCCCAATTGCAGCGCGCCGCGGCCCTGAAAAAAGCCGCGCCTTTCCACATCAGCGTGCAGCCCACCTGGCTCTCGGAACTGGTCAAGGCGGACCGCGAAAACATGGGCGTCCCGCTGGCCGACAGCGGGTTCCGTTTCCGCGCGATGATCGATGCCGGCCTGGAACCCGCTGCCGGCACCGACATGACCGGTATTTACCTGGGCAACATCAACCCGTTCACCGCCATCTACGCTAGCGTGACGCGTAACTCCGACGCCGGCATCTTCATGCCGGACCAGGCCGTCACGGTCAAGGAGGCGCTGCGCATGTGGACGGTTTGGGCGGCCCGTTCCGTGGGCCTGCTGGACGTGGCCGGAACCATCGAGCCCGGCAAGTACGCGGACATGGCCGTTCTCTCGGACGACGTGTTCAACATCCCGCCCGAGGACCTTAAGACCATTAAAGTGCTGCAGACCATCGTGGGCGGCAACCCGGTATACTCCGCGGGCCCGCAGTAAGCGGCACCAGCAGGATCTTTGGCCCATGGCACCCAAACAGGAGACCCCCAGGCCGCTCTCCGTGCGCAAGGCGGACTGGCGGCCGATGCTGGCCGCGTGCCTGCTGCACAACGAGGCGGCGGCGGCCGATCCGCAGCCTGGCGGGGGGATCCGGATCAAGGTGCCCACCAAGCCGCCACGCGGCCTGTTCCCCCCCCTGTCCTGGCTGGCCCGGACCAAGCCGTTCAAGATCCTCGAGCTCGACGCGCTGGGGCACCAGGTCTGGCGGAGTTGCGGCCCCGGAAAAACGGTTGAACAGATCATTGACGATTTTGCGGGAACCTATAGACTGACCTTCCATGAAAGTCGGGTTGCCGTGACCGGGTTCATCAAGACGCTGGTGCAGCGGGGCGCGCTGGTGGTGGTCATGCGGCCGCCGGAAGGGAGCTAAGGGTCCGTGTCATTCAGAGCGATACTCATCGGCTTGCTGGGTGTGGCGTTCATCACGAGCTACACCTATTTCAACGATCACGTGATGCACCAGACCATGTTTGTCGGCAACAACATGCCGATCTCGATTTACGGGTTCCTGGTGGTGTTCATGATCCTGATCCACCCGCTGCTGCGCCGGATCAGCCCGCGCCTGTCGCTGTCGCGCACGGAAATCGCGGTGGTCCTGGCCATCACCCTGGCCTCGTGCGCCATCCCCGGGTCCAACCTGTTGCGCTTGTTCACACCCACCCTGGTGCTGCCCCACCGGTACGAAAACACCGAGCCCGGCTGGCAGAAACAGGAGGTTATGAAGCTGGTGCCGGACCACATGCTGGTGGATGTGGCGGGCCGGGAAGAAGTGGTGCTCAACGGGTTTGCCCGCGGGCTGGCCGAGGGCAACAAGTCGATTAGCGTCAGCCAGGTGCCGTGGCGCGCGTGGGTGCGGCCGCTGGCGTTCTGGCTGCCGATCATCCTCTCGCTGTGGATCGCGCTGATCGGCCTGGCCATGGTGGTGCACCGGCAATGGGCGCACCACGAGCACCTGCCCTACCCGATCGTGACCTTCACCGAGGCGCTGCTGCCCACCGCGGAAGGCGAGAAAAGCGGGGTGTTCAACCAGCGCATCTTCTGGATCAGCCTGCTTGGGGTGATGAGCATCTACGTCTACAATTACCTGTGCGTGTGGTTCCCGGATTCGCTCATGGGGGCCATCCCGCTGGGCATCGATTTCAGCCCGCTGGCCAAGCTCTCGCCCATGTTCCTGAAGGGCGGTGGCGAAGGGTTCCTGAGCGGGTCGGGGCACCTTTATTTCACGGTGCTGGCGGTGGCCTATTTCCTGCCCAAGGACGTGTCGCTGTCGCTGGGCATCGGCCCGTTTTTGTGGGTGTTCATCTCCGGCATCCTGGCCACCTACGGCATTGGCGCCACGGGCTGGCAAGGCCAGTGGCCGTTCGGCATCGAGCGCCAGGGCATGTTCGTGATGGGCGCGTTCTTCGCCATGTTTTTGGTGATCGTGTACACTGGGCGGCACTATTACCGCATGGTGTTCATGCGGGCCATGGGCTTGCGCGGCAAGGAAGAGGTCGACCGGTCGGCGGTGTGGGGCGCGCGGGTGTTCCTGGCCTGCCTGGGGCTGTTCGTGGTGTACATTGCCGTGCTGGCCGGGGTGGACTGGCCGGTGGCGCTGCTGTTCGCGCTGGGGCTGGTGGGCGTGTACATGGTCATGGGCCGGATCATCGCCGAAACCGGCCTGTTCTTCATCGTCACCGCGGGCACGCCGCCGACCATCCTGTGGGCGTTCATGGGCGGCAAGGCGCTGGGTCCCGAAATCCTGCTGGTGATGTTCATCATCTGCCTGATCCTCTTTTATGACACGCGCGAGGCGCTGATGCCGTTCGTGGTCAACTCGCTCAAGCTGGCCGAGGATTGCAAGGCCGGCGTGGGCCGCACGGCGCGGCTGATGGCGCTGGCGCTGATCGTGGGGCTGGCGGTGGGCATCCCGGTGACCCTGTACTTCCAATACAACCGGGGCATCGACATCACCGCGTGGCAGAACCAGCAGCCGCGCCAGCCGTTCAACGAGGTGATCGGCGTGATGCAGCGGCTGGAGTCCCAGGGCCAGCTGGCCGAGGCCGGGCAAGTCCACGGGCTGGCGCGGTTCCTGCACTGCGCGCCGTCCGGCAACGCGGTCATCACCTTCGGGCTGGCCGTGGGCCTGGTGCTGCTGTTCTCGTTCCTGCGCCTGCGCTTCAACAAGTGGCCGTTCCACCCGGTGATGTTCCTGATCTGGACCAGCCACTCGGGCATCAGCTTCGCCCAGTCCTTCCTGCTGGGCTGGGTGGTGAAAGCCGCGGTGATGAAATACGGCGGCGCCAACATCTACCAGGGGATGAAACCGCTCATGTTCGGCCTGATCGCCGGCGAGATGATCGGCGGCCTGGTCCCCATGGTGGTCAGCCTCATCTACTACCTGCTGACCGGCGACCAGCCCAAGCAGTTCATGATTATGCCCGGGTAAACAACCGATGAAACAGATCGACGTCAAAGAACAGCCCATCCTGAGCTTCGGCCGCACCCTGAAGATCGCCCTGATCGGCGTGCGCTACCGCCTGTTCCGCGCCCTGGTAACGGTCGCGGTGATCGCGGTGGCCATGTCGTTCCTCATGAATATCCTGGGCGAGAGCCTGATCAAGCGCGCCGTGGGCCAGGCATCGCGGCGCGAGATCGAAGACCTGCGCTCCACGGACAAGTGGATCGCCCGCCTGTCCGTGCCCCAGACCCGCGAGGAGATCCTCGCCCGCCTGGCCGGCGCCGAAGCCGAGCCCAACGCCGTGCAGGAGCTCAGCGTCATGAGCGGCCTGCCGCCCGAAGCGGTCAAGGCGCTGGTGCCGCTGGCGCAGCAAGCCCGGCAGTACCTGGACTTCTTCAACCGCATCGATTACGGCCGGCGGCGCATCCTCGTGGGCAGCGCCGCGGCGGCCGCGATCTTTGATGTGCTGCAGGACGAGGCGGCCCGGCAGCGGTTCCTGGCCAGCCTGGCGACCATGAAAACCGTGCGGTTCGAATCCGCACCCGAGGCGTTCACGGAGTTTCTCGGCCGCTGGCCGGAACTGAACCACTTTGCCCAGGCCACCCGCCGCGGCCAGCAAGCCGCCATCGATGTGATCCAGCAGCAGCTCAAGGATCGGCCGCTGCTCGAGGCCATCGAGCGCGCCGATGCGGATTTCGGCATCGAGATCCGCAAGGCCGGGTTCGTGCTCGAGCAACTCGAGGCCAAGTCCCTGTCCGCGCAGGCGCGCCGGGTGATCCAAAGCCAGGTCATCGGCGACACCATCAACCAGCCCAAGATCCGGCAGGCGATCGCCGCGCGCAAAAACGTTCTGCCCGGCGACGTCACCCCGGACATGATCTGGCGCATGCTGCGCGACCGCGCCACCGCCGCCTGGTACCTGGAGACCATGCAGGCCAACCGCCTGCCCCTGCTGGGGCTGGACGCGGCGCAGCTACAGGACCTGGCGCAGGCGCGGGCCAAGGCCACGCTGCTGGTGCGCGCCGAGCGGGCCACGCTGGGAACTGGCGGCGGGTTCATGGGCATTGGCCAGCGGATGACCTGGCTGGCCTTCGTGTCCATGCTGCTGTGCGTGGTGGGCATT
Organism: uncultured Verrucomicrobiota bacterium; assembly: GCA_964489425.1. GTDB lineage: Bacteria > Verrucomicrobiota > Kiritimatiellia > RZYC01 > CAZAYP01 > CAZAYP01. Next base: position 5,710 of record CAZAYP010000022.1, read on the forward strand.
GCCAACGCCATGCTCATGGCGGTCACGGAACGGTTCCGCGAGATCGCCACGCTCAAGTGCCTGGGCGCGCTGGACGGGTTCATCATGACCGTGTTCCTGATCGAGTCCAGCATCCTGGGCCTGGTGGGCGGGCTGGCGGGGACCATCGCCGGCCTGCTGATCGGCATCCTCCGCATGCAGTTTTCATTTGACGGCCTGGTGTGGCAGTCCTTCCCCACCGGGGCCATGGTGACCGCCACGATCCTGTCCATCGTCATCGGCGTGGTCCTGGCCGCCGTGGCCGCGATTTATCCCTCGCTGCGCGCCGCGCGCCTGGCGCCCATGGAAGCCATGCGCATTGAATAAGTTCATGGAGCCGCACCCCACATGACTACCCCCCCCACCCCCGCCCCGCCGGCCCAGAAAAGCGAGCGCGTCATCATCCGCAGCGTGGGCATGAAGAAACGCTACGTGAAAAAAGGTCAGGTCACCGAGGCCTTGCGCGGCGTGGACATCGAGATCTACACCGGCGAGTTCATCTCCGTGATGGGCCCCTCGGGGTCCGGCAAGAGCACGTTCTTTAACCTGATCGGCGCGCTGGACAGCCCCAGCGAGGGCCGCGTGTTCATCGACGAGGTGGACGTGGCCCAGCTCACCGCCGAGGAACTGGCGTTCCTGCGCTGCCGCAAGATCGGCTACATTTTCCAGACCTACAACCTGATCCAGTACATGACCGCGCTCGAAAACGTCACCACGCCCATGGCCTTCGGCGGGGTCAGCCCGGACGAGTCCCGCACCCGCGGCATGGAACTGCTGGACCTGGTGGGCCTCAAGCCGCGCTGGTCGCACCGGCCGATCGAGATGTCCGGCGGCCAGCAACAGCGCGTGGCCATTGCCCGCGCCCTGGCCAACCAACCCAGCATCCTGCTGTGCGACGAGCCCACCGCCAACCTCGACCTGCACACCGGCGACGAAATTCTAAATATTCTCCAAAAGCTCAACACTGAGCGCGGCGTGACCATTATCTGTGCCACCCATGACCACCGCATGATGAACGTGTGCGACCGCCTGCTGTGGATCCGCGATGGCCAAATCGAGCGCATCGCCCGCCGCGACGAAGTGCACGTGGAAATCGGGAGCATCGAGTGACCGGCGATTCGACCCATATGTTGCTCTGCTGTAGCCGCCCCGCTGCGCCGGGGCTACAACCACGCTCGTCAGGCGGCTTGGGATGATGATGCCACGCACCATCACCCCACCCGAGAACCTGCTGGATTCTGCCGGCCTTGCCAGCCATTGCCATTTCAAGGATCCCGAGGCCGGCGTGTGGCTGTACCATGCCGACTGCCTCGAGTTCATGGACTTGCTCATCGCGCAGCACCCCGAAATCCGTTTCGACATGATCTTCGCGGACCCGCCCTACTTCCTCTCCAACGGCGGCATCACCTGCCAGGCAGGGAAAATGGTCAAGGTGGACAAGGGCCAGTGGGACAAGTCCGGCGGCCCGGAGTTGAACCACGAGTTCAACCGGGGGTGGATTGAACGCTGCCGCGACCTGCTGACACCCGATGGCACCTTGTGGGTTTCCGGCACGCATCACGTGATCCATTCCGTCGGGTTTGCCATGCAGCAACTGGGCATGAAAATCCTCAATGAGATCACCTGGGAGAAGCCCAACCCGCCGCCGAACCTGTCCTGCCGCTACTTCACCCACGCCACGGAAACCATCCTCTGGGCGGCCAGGAACGAGAAGTCAAAGCACTGCTTCAACTACGACGCCATGCGCGCCGCCAACGGCGGCAAGCAGATGAAGTCCGTATGGGAGTTCACGGCTCCGAAAAACGATGAAAAAGAGTTTGGCAAGCATCCCACGCAAAAGCCCGTGGCCCTGCTGGAACGGATCATCCTGGCCAGCACGCAGGATGGCGCGTTGATCCTCGACCCGTTCGCCGGCAGCTCCACCACCGGCGTGGCGGCGCTCCTCCACAACCGGCGCTTCGTGGGCGTGGAACTGGAGCCACAATACCTGGAGATTTCGGCCAAACGATTGAGGCACTGTATAGCGGACATGATCAACTCACCGGTTTATGAATAAATACGCATTATTGATACTTCTTATGGGTTTGGCTTGCGCCGGCATAACCCCCGCGGCCACGCCCCAGTTTACCGCCGACTGCGCGGCGCTGACCACCAACGCCCACCGCCTGGCCGGCACGCCCAACGGCGCCGCGGCCGCGGCCTACGTTCAGCAGCGGCTCGAGGCCCTCGGCGTGGATCAAGTGATCGTGCAGGAGTTCCCCATCGCCCAGCTCACGGTCAAGCGTTGCGCGGCGGTGGCCGCGGACGGCAACAAGACCTGGCCGCTGCTGCCCATGCGGCCTTGCGGCATCGTGCCGCCCGTGACACCGCCCGATGGCATCACCGGCGAGCTGGTGTATGCCGGCGCCGGGTCTGATGCGGAATTGGGCGCGCTCAACCCGCAAAACAAAATCGTGGTGCTCGATTACAACAATAACTTCAACTGGCTGCGCGCGTTTCGCCTGGGCGCCAAGGCCATTATCTTCGCGCCCAACGGCGTGGCCGAGTCGCGCAACTTCAATTATGCCCGCGCCCAGGCCAACCTGCCGCGTTATTACTACAACGGCCCGCGCCAGGACCTGCCGGACGGCACCACCATCACCATCCACAGCGACATGGCCTGGGAGCGGCAGACCGGCCGCAACGTGCTGGGCTTCATCAAGGGCACGGACCCGCAGTTCGACCTGGGCCAGCCGGAAGTCATGATCGTGTCTGTGCCGCTGGACACCTACGGCGAGGCGCCCCAGGCCACGCCCGGCGCGCGGGCGGCCGCCAACTGCGCCGGCCTGCTCAAGCTGGCCGCGTACCTCAAGGATCACCGCCCGCGGCGCAATATGCTGCTGGCGTTCCTGGATGGCGAAGCCCGCGCCCTGGCCGGCGCCACGGCCTTGTATGGGGCGCTGGAGGAGGACGACAACCGCGCCACCATCGCCACCCGCAAAAAAACATGGCAGGAGGAAACCGCGTTCCTGGCCACCATGCTCAAGCTGGCGGAATCGCCCGACCCGCTCGCGGGGCGCACCACGGATGCCGGCCGCGAACTGCTTAACCGCATGCGCAGCGAGGCCGCCGACCGCGCCTACGGCGTGCGCGCCCAGTTGATGGACGTGCGCGAGGAACGCGCCCAGGCCGCCAAGGACTCGGCCGCGTATCAAGATTTGCAGCGCCGGGAAGCGGAGCTCAAACCGGTCCAGAACCGCTGGAACGAGCTGCAGCGCGAGCTCGGCCAGGCCCGGCTCAGCGACGCCAGCAAGGACCTGTTCGCCGAGGTGCTGGGCGCGGTCAAGGCCAACATCGCCCTGCGCCAGCGCGAGCTGCAGGCGGACGAGAAGACCATCGCGACCGCGCAAGCCGTGCGCGAGCTGCTCGGCGACCAGTGGATCACCCTGCACATCTCGCTGATCATGGGCAACAACACCCGGCGCTGGGGCATGGTCATCGGCGGCGACTCCGAGATCCATGCCACCGACGACAAGCCCGGCCTGTACGGCCGCGTGCAGACCAGTTTCCTGCGCGCGTACCGTTCCCTGGCCGAGCAGGGCCAGGCGCCCGCGGATTTCGAGGTGGCGTCCGTCGACGGCAGCCTGCGCCAGACGCGCCTGCTCTGGGCGGCGCCGATCCTGGTGCACGACGGCGAATTGGCCGGCCGGTACGGCATCTACAACATCGTCCTCGGCACCATGCTCGAAAACCTGCCGCGCGAGGGCACGCCGGACGACACGCTCGGCCAGCTGAACATCGATGTGATCGAGAAGAACATCGACCAGGTGGCGTTGATCCTCGCGGCCGTGAGCAGCCAGGACAACAAGCTCGCCACCCGCGAGGCCGTGGCCGACCAGGAAGGGATTTCCATCCGCCGGTCCATCCCGGTGAACGCGGCCTACATCATGCCGGGATTCGCCAACGGCCGGCCCAGCGGCGCGCTGGTCATGGGCCGGCAGCGCGGCAGTTCCATCCCCAACAAGCCCGTGCCCGGCGCCGTGGTCCAGGTGGCGCTGACAGATCCCTGGAACCAGTGTTTCTGGCACCATTCCAAGGCGTTTGGCTTCGAGCCCTGGCACGTGGTGGTGACGGACCAGAACGGCGCGTACATGGTGGGCGGCCTGCCCCAGAACGGCGCGCAACCGCTCGGGTTTGCCCTGGCGTTCGATGCCCAGGGCCTGCCGATCATGTGCTCCGACATGGCCTCGCGCAAAACCGTGACCCGGCGCCTCAACACCTTCCCCTGCGCCAACGGCCTGCTGATGATGCCGCCGGTCAAGTGGCCCAAGGACGTCACCATCCTGGACGCGCGCGCCAACGGCAGCATCTCCGGCGAGCAATCGGACAAGTCCTGCGTGGACACGACCGACGGCGTGGCCTGGTGGTACTGCGACCCCAAGCTCAAGGGCGTCAAGGCGTTCGGGATCAACTCCATGGTGGCGCTGGTCAACGACAACCTTGACCCGGCCAAGCCGCAGACCGCGCTGGGCACGGGGTACCCGCTGGGCACGCCGTGGCTGACGCTGCTGAATACCTGGCAGTCGGCGGGCGACCTGTGGCGGCTGAACGAGTCGCGGATCTCCGTGCTGCGCGAGCGCGACATCATCAACAGCGCCATGGAAGAGCAGCACGGCCGGGTGCAGGACACGATCAAGGCCGCGGCCGCCACGCCCTCGTCGGTGGCGCGCGAGGCCCTCGCGACCCAGGCGTTCATGAGCGGGCTGCCGGTATACGAGCAGATCCGCACCAGCATGGACGACCTCGTCAAGGCGGTGCTGGTGCTGCTGGCGCTGTGCGTGCCATTTGCCTTTGCCATGGAGCGGCTGCTGATCGGGTCCAGCCTCATCTACAAGCAGGTGGCATGGTTCGCAGGGTTCTTCGTGGTCACGTTCGTGGTGCTGTACCTGTCGCACCCGGCGTTTGCCATTGCCAACACGCCGATCATCATCTTCCTGGGGTTTGCCATCGTGCTGCTCTCGGTGCTGGTGATCGTCATCATCATGCAGCGGTTCGAGGTGGAGCTCAAGGCGATGCAGGGCATGACCTCGACCGTGCACGCGGCGGACATCTCGCGCTTCAACACGGTCATGGCCGCGATGAGCATGGGCATCTCCACCATGCGCCGCCGGCCGCTGCGCACCGCGCTCACCGCGGTGACGATCGTGCTGCTGACCTTCACCATCCTGGGGTTTGCCTCGTTCGACACCCAGCGCGGCATCATCAAGCTGTTCTCCGCGCCCGCGCCGCTCTACACCGGGGTCTTGTTGCGCAACCCCACCTGGAGCTCGTTCAACCCGGACTTCGTGGACACGGTCCGTTGCCGCTTCGCGGACCAGGCCACCGTGACCCCGCGCTACTGGATATGCCCGGAGTTCGCGGATGACCCGGATTTTGTCGTGGCCCTCGAGGATGGCAGCACGCCCGTGACGCTCAAGGGCGTGCTGGGCATCTCGGCGGACGAGCTCAAGTTCCGCCCGGACCTGGCGGAGATCTGCAAGCTCGCCAAGCCGGAAGAGATCGAGGAGGTCGTGCTGCTCACCGAAGCCGTGGCCGAACTGCTCAAGGTCAAGCCCGGCGACCAGGTCAACCTGCGCGGCATGCGCCTGCGGGTGGGGCCGCTGCTCAACGCCGCGGACCTGTCCGGCGCGCGCGAGATGGATGGCTCGAGCATCCTGCCGGTGGACTTCGCGCAGATGGCCGCGGCGCAGAAGTCGTCCACCGCCGAGGTTACCGAGGACATGCTCAGCGAGCAGGACACCTGGACCAGCCTGCCGATCGACTCGATCGTCATCACCTCGGCGCGCAACGCGCGGCTGCTGGGCGGCAAGCCCTACCTCGTGGGCCTGTACACGGCCGACGCCCAGGTGGCGATCACCGTGGCCGAGGACCTGGCGCGGATGCTGGACAAGACGCCGATCATGGCCACGCGGCTGGACGGCGTGTACCGCCACATCCAGGGCACGGTGGTGGCGGCCAGCGGCATTGGCGACCTGTTTTTCCCGATCCTGCTGGGCGGCCTGGTGATCTTTGGCACCATGCTCGGATCGGTGGCCGACCGCGAACGCGAGATCTACACGTTCAGCGCCCTGGGCCTGGCGCCGCCGCACGTGGCCAGCCTGTTCTTTGCCGAGGCGCTGGTGTACTCGGTGATCGGCGGCCTTGGAGGTTACTTGTTGGCCCAGGGGTCCATGAAAATCCTCAGCGTGGCCGCGCGCTACGGCCTGGTGCAACTGCCGGAGATGAACTACTCCTCCACCAACGCCATCGTCACGATCCTGATCGTGATGGCCACGGTGCTGGTCTCGGCGATCTACCCGGCGATCAAGGCCTCGCACAGCGCCAACCCCGGCCTGCTGCGGTCCTGGAAGCTGCCGCTGCCCAAGGACGACGTGATTGACCTCGTGTTCCCCTTCACGGTGTCGGCCTACGACCTGACCGGCGTGGTCAGCTTCCTGCGCGAGCACTTCGACCAGTTCAGCGACACCGGCCTGGGCTGCTTCATGGCGCGCGACTCCAAGCTGGCCAAGCTGGCCGACGGCAACCTCGGCTTGTCGGCGCGCCTGGCGCTGGCGCCGTTCGACCTGGGCGTGACCCAGACGCTCGAGCTACGCAGCGCTCCGAGCGAAATCCCCGGCATCGACGAGGTCAACATCAAGATCACCCGGATGTCCGGCCAGCCCAAGGACTGGGCGCGGCTGAACCGCATCCTGCTCGACGATCTGCGCAAGCAATTCCTGCTGTGGCGGTCCCTGCCCCGCGACACGATGGAACACTACCGGCAGCAAACCTTAACGGCAATGAGCGTGTAATCCCATGGCTCCACGCATCGACAAAGAACTGGAAGAATTCCGGACGGTGATGGAGATCCCATCGCAGTTCGACGAGGGTTTCAACTGGACCGCGCTCATCGGCGCGATCTTCATTGCGCTGCTGATGGTGCCCGGCGCCATCTACATGGGCCTGCTGGCCGGCGTGGACAACATCGGCTCGGCTTCGCAGTGGGTGACGGTGATCCTGTTCATCGAGGTGGCCAAGCGCGCCCAGAAGACCCTGAACCGCGCTGAGATCTTCGTGCTGTTCTTCATGGCCGGCTCGGCGTTGGGCATGCCGTTCTCCGGCCTCTTGTGGAACCAGTTTTTCGCGCGCAGCGACGCCGCCATCGCCGCCGGCATCGCCGAGCAGTTGCCGACCTGGTACGCGCCGCGGCCGGACTCGGCCTCATACGCGTTCCGCTCATTCTTCCACCTCGACTGGCTGCCGGTGATCGGGCTGGTCATCTTCGGCACGTTCTTTGGCCAGCTGTCCAGCACGGTGCTGGGCTACGGCCTGTTCCGGCTGGCCAACGATGTCGAGCGCCTGCCCTTCCCCATGGCGCCCATCGGCGCGCAGGGCGTGATGGCCCTGGCCGAGGACGCGGACGAGAAGAACATCAAGAACGACGAGAACCGCTGGCGCTGGCGGGTGTTCTCCATCGGCGGCGCCATGGGCCTGGCGTTCGGCGCGGTGTACCTGCTGCTGCCCACGCTCACCGGCGCCCTGACCGGCCAGCCGATCCAGGTGTTCCCGATCCCGTTCGCAGACTTCACCCCGGTCACCGGCGACTACCTCCCAGCCGTGGCCACGGGCGTGTCGTGGGACTTCGGCAACCTGATCTTCGGCATGGTGCTGCCGTTCTTCGCCATGGTCGGGTCGTTCATCGGCCTGATCGCGTGCACGGTGGTCAACCCGGTGCTTTACCACTTCGGCATCCTGCACAACTGGGCGCCGGGCGACAGCACGGTCAGCACGCTCTACAAGAACAACATCGACTTCTATTTCAGCTTCCAGATTGGCATCGCGGTTGCGGTGGCACTGGCTGGATTTTACCAGGTGTTCCAGAGCTTCTATAACCGCCGCCAGGAAATTGCGGCGGCGCCCAAGGGCCAAGTCACCACCATCCCCGCCAACCGCGGCGACATCAAGACGTTCTGGGTCATCCTGTGCTACTTCATCGTCACCATCACCTACATTTTGGTGTCCGGGTGGCTGATTGACTGGCACCGCGGCATCATGATCGTGCTACTGCTGCTGGGGTTTGTGTACACGCCGCTGATCAGCTACGTCACCACGCGGCTGGAAGGCATGGTCGGCCAGGTGGTGGAAGTGCCATACATCCGCGAGGCCAGCCTGATCCTGAGCGGCTACAGCGGCGTGGCCTGCTGGTTCCTGCCCATCCCCATGGCCAACTATGGCGGCATGGCGGTGTTTTACAAGCAATGCGAGCTCACCGGCACGCGGTTCACCAGCATCTGGAAAACCCAGGTGGTGCTGTTCCCCATCATCCTGATCGCCTCGATCTTCTTCATGAACTTCATCTGGGGGCTCAACGAAGTGCCCTCGGCTGTGTACCCGTTCGCGGACCAGATGTGGAAGCTGTACGCGGAGAACGCCTGCATCATGTTCTCGTCCACGCTGGGCGAATACTCGATCTTCGAGGAGGCGTTCCGGGTCAGCTACCTGATCATCGGCGCGGTGTTCGGCGGCGGGCTATTCGCCGTCATGTACGCGTTGGGCGCGCCGATCATGCTAACCTACGGCGTGGTGCGCGGCCTGGGCCAGACCACGCCGCACTCGGTCATCCCGCAGTTCATCGGCGCGTTGATCGGCCGCTACTATTTCCAGAAGCGGCTGGGCCTGAAATGGCGCCAGTACATCCCCGTGGTGAGCGCCGGGTTCGCCTGCGGCATGGGCCTGATCACCACCGTGGGCGTGGGCATCACCTTCCTGAGCAAGGCGGCGATTTCCCTGCCCTTCTAGCAGGCCAAAGGAGCAAGACGACCATGGCGGAAGTGCTCATCCAAATCCGGAACCTGAACAAGGTCTTTGACCTCGGCAAGATCAAGGTCCATGCGCTCAAGGACATGGAGCTGGACATCCACCGCGGCGAGTACCTCTCCATCATGGGCCCGTCCGGCTCCGGCAAAAGCACGCTCTTCAACATGATCGGGGCGCTGGACATGCCCACCTCCGGCACGATCACCGTGGCCGGCATCGAACTCACCAAGCTCAGCAGCCGTGAACTGGCCTATTTGCGCGGCCGCCACCTCGGCTACGTGTTCCAGCAGTTCAATCTCCTGCCCGCTTACACCGCACTCGACAACGTGGCCATGCCCCTGGTGTTTGCCGGCTGGGAGGAAGCCAAAGCGCACGCGCGGTCCACGGAAATCCTGACCAAGGTCGGCCTCGGCCACCGCCTGACTCACCGGCCGGACGAATTGTCCGGCGGCCAGCAGCAGCGCGTGGCCATTGCGCGCGCCCTGGCCAGCGAGCCGGCGATCATCCTCGCCGACGAGCCCACCGGCAACCTCGACCTGCACACCGGCGAAGAGATCATCCAGCTCCTCAGCCAGCTCAGCCGCGAGCTGGGCGTCACGGTCATCTCCGCCACCCACGACCACAAGATGCTGGCCACCTCGGACCGCATCCTGTGGATCAAGGACGGCCGCAAGGACCGCCTGGAGCGCCGCGAAGACCTCAAGATCCGCATCGGCAAGGTGACGTGACCGCCGCCGGGCGGTCCGCAAAGGTCCATAATGACCGAAAACGAAATCGGCAGAATCGTGGTTGATGCTGCCGTCAAGGTTCACAAGGCGCTGGGCCCTGGTCTCTTCGAGTCGGTTTACGAGACCGTTTTGGGGTATGAACTTGAGAATCGCGGCCTTCAGATCAGGCGGCAGGTGCCAGTAATCATTGAGTATGAAGGATTGCATTTCGATGAGGGGTTCCGGGCAGATATTCTGGTTGAGGACAAGGTGATCATCGAGCTCAAGTCGGTCGATCGGGTATCCCCTGCGCACAAGAAGCAAATCCAGACCTATCTGCGATTAACCGGCAAGAAACTGGGGTTTCTACTGAATTTTGGGGAAGCCTTGATGAAAGACGGCATCACTCGGTCGGTGAACGGGCTCGATGATCAATAACGGGGTCCTGCCAATATGAATGAATCCCCATCTTCTTTGCGCCGTGGCGACTTGGCGGGAAACATATCCGGAATATTCTCCCGCAATGACGCTGAGACGCCAAGAAATCAGATCGCATCCGATCCCGGGGCCGACATTCAATCTTCTTTGCGGCTTCGCGACTTGGCGGGAAACATATCCGGAATATTCTCCCGCAATGACGCTGAGACGCCAAGAAATCAGATCGCATCCGATCCCGGGGCCGACATTCAATCTTCTTTGCGGCTTCGCGACTTGGCGGGAAACTCTTCTGGAATATTCTCTCGCAAAGGCGCTGAGACGCCAAGAAATCAGATCGCATCCGATCCCGGGGCCGACATTCAATCT
>CAZAYP010000022.1:16173-72417 GCA_964489425.1 uncultured Verrucomicrobiota bacterium
TGGCGGGAAACTCTTCTGGAATATTCTCTCGCAAAGGCGCTGAGACGCCAAGAAACCAGAGCGCGAGAAGCAATTTGTTGGCGCTCGTTTTCGTGGTGGGGCTTGGCGCGGGCACTGTCTCCGCGGCCCTTAACGTCGATGCGCTCCAGCACATCCTCGATGGTTACGGCGTCCCCAGCGTGGCCGCGGCCCGCTACGTGCGCGTGCATGGCGCCTACAACCTGAACATCCAGCCGCCGCTGCCGGGCAAACAGATCGAAGCTTCCGGCTGGTTACTGGAGGAAACGCTGGATGACGAAGGGCGGCCGGTGTCGGGCAAGTTTCTCATCAACGGCGTTGAACAGATCACGCTGCGGCCTTGGCGTCTGCACCCACCCTGGGGCTCCGAGATTCCGGACCTGGAGAAGGAAATCCAATATGCAACATGGACCAATGCCCCGCTGGACCGCGACCTGAAACGGGCGCACCTGGCCCTGACTGCGCCCACGGACGACACCTCTTGGCCCGCGCGTCTTGACGATCCGGCCACCCAGGGCCGCGCCCTGCTGTTTGCCGCGCAGTTGAGCCAATACGGACGTGCCGCCGACGCCAGCAACCGGGTGGCGGAACTGGCGCGGCACATCGGACCCAGGCAGGATGGCCTCACGCTGGCAGCCACCTGCGCGGCCGATGGCCAATACCAGAACTTTTACCGCGACTTCCGCGCCACTTTGGACTGGTCCGCGCTGCTCGCCGGCGTGGACCGCCTGGTCACGAACGCGCCGGCCGGGTGGACGGCAGCGCCGGGCATGACGATCTTGCGCGACAAGCTGGCTGAACGCATTGCCGCGACCAATCCGCTTGGTGGCAGCTTCGCGGATCGGCTGGCTACCCTGCCCCACATCAAGGTGTCGGCAAGCTATGTGGCATCGCCCATCGCATGGCTGCTGCCGGCCACCTGGACCGCCAGCGTGGACGTAGCCGGCAACGCGGACTTGGAAATCCGCGCGCGCAGCATGGCCGCATTCCCCCTGCTGCTGGCCATGGCAGCGGACAAACGGCTCACGCCGGCCGACAGCGGTGAACTACGCAACGCCTCGCCATGGAACCGGCCATTCCCGTCATCAAGGGATTGGGATGTCTTTGAAGGTCTTGAACGTCCCGCCATGCTCGGCGAAGTGGCGCAACGGATACTGTGGGAGATCATACCGGAAGCGTTCCGTGAAAGTTCGGCACCGCGCTGCGACGTCAACGATACGTCCGATATTTACGAGAAGTTTTACGAAAAGCACAAAGACGCATCTGACGAGCAACTCGCCGTTCTGTACCTGCGCGATAGCTACGATGATCAACGGAGCCCGGCGCTGGCGCAGCTCATGTCCCTGGCCCGCGACCAGCGTCTGCCAGCTTTCGAGGACTTCCTGCTGAATGGTGCTGACGACCGCGCCAAGCACAGTTGGTATTCGGTTTACGAACGAATCGAGCAGCGGGCCGGGTTCATGGCCCAATACGCCCATCTTCGTGGCCCCGAGGTGTACGGCCTGGTCTCCCAGATGGTGGACCGGATCGACGCCATGGCCCCCAAGGTGACCAAACCCAAGAACTACAGCTTCAGCGATAAGGATGAAGAGCGCAAGTATGTCGAGCAGCAACGCGCCAAACTGCTGAAGGCAGGACAGAACTTGCGCGACCTGATGAACCCGGTAACGCCGCCGCCCGCGGCGCCCGGCGTCTGCGTGCTGGTGACCAACCTGCCCACGGACATGCCGCTGGAAATAGCCTTGACCATGCAGTTGCAGGCCGCGGCAGACGCAGCCACAACAGACGAGCGACACGAAATGTTCTGTCAAATCAGCCAGTGGCTGGACGAAGTATGGCCGCAGGCCAAATCCAACGGCCCGGCTGCCTGGCCGGCGCCCACCACGGCCGCGGCCTGCTGGACGAACTTGATCGTGGACGAACGCCGGGCATCCGCGGATTCCCCCAACACGCTGGGCGCGGATTTCCTGTGCCTGAACGAAGCCTTGTTCGGCTGGGTTGACGCGCCGCCGTTCCGCAACGATGAAATCTGCCGGCAATACGGATGCTACCAGTCCAAGGAAGTCACGCCCGCGGCCGCCGAACGCCGCGCCCGCCTGCTGCTGGATGAATACGGGCCACCGGGCGCCGACTGGCTGCGCCGCCGCGTGGGAGAGCGCGTGCGCGGCACGCCCAACGACAAACTGCCGCCATTCCCGGAAGATTATGAGCCGGACGCCGCGGCCTTGGACGCCATGCGCGCTCTCATTACGCCGGCCACCAACCGCGAGGATGCCGTGCGGATCATGCAAGGCCTTAATCCCTTGCAGCGCCGCGCCCTGCAAGCGATGGCAACCAACGATATGGTTCTCGGCCAGCGGTGGCTCGCCATGGCCAATACTGTTACCGATCTTACCATCACCGGCGATGACGCTGCCGCCAAAGTTTTTGAAAGCTGGCGCGGGCAGGCGATAACCCCGGAGTTAATAGCCCAAATGCGGGAGTATTGCACGGCCCAGACCATGGCCGGCCGCGCGGCCAGTTGTCAGTTGCTGCGCGGACGAGACCTTGATGGTTGTGTCCTGACCATTGCCAACAACCCGCCCGGGCCGGCTGCCGCATCGCCGGAAAACCGAAAGAACCAGGATGTGCGCGGCATCGTGGGTTACGAGGGCTTCATCGCGGGTTTCGGAGTTTACCAGGCCGCCTGCCAGCGCACCGTGTCGATTCCTGAAGGCATGTATTACTGGCACGTTTTCCATTCGTCGCATCCGGACTACTGGCGCGGCATGCCTCAGGCCGCGCAGGAGTTCTGTGACAACCCGGCCGTCATCACCAGCCCGGGCATTGTCCGATTCAACACGGTGGAGAGATAGCCATGAAAGTCACGCCGCTGACGACTGCGGTCCGGCCTGCGTATCCAACCATGACCCAGGCGCGGCAGGATGCCCGGCTTATCGTCGCGGCGCAGGAACGTGCGCCGCACGCGCCGCGCCTGGGCGCGTTGTGCAGCGCCGGGGTGCTTGCTCAAATCGTGGCCGCGGCCAATCTGCGCGCGGACGCGCCGGCGCCTCAGCCCGCCGTGGCCGCGGTGCCGCAACCAGGCGCTGAACAAGCTGATGCCAAAGAAGCCGCCACCATCCAACAGGTTTCCGCCCAGGTGGCCCCGATCCTGGCCGAGGCCCTGGAATTTGATGGCCGCGGCGCGTTCGGATGCGTGGCCGTCAATCCGCCCGTGGTCCTGCCGGAAGACGAGGCGCTGGACGTGATCCAGTCTGAGTTGGCGGCGGCCGGGCTCAGTCTGGAGTTTGGCGTGCCGCTCGACGGAATTGAGACCCCGGTGGAGGACACGAAGTCACATGAGGACGGTTTGTTACATCGGGGCAAATCATCATCCGACTTCCGCGTGATCCACGAACCCCGGCGGCACAACTTTGATTTCGCCGATCAGCAACGCGGCATCTACATTGAGTACCTGTCGCTGAAGGATCACGAGGATTGGTGCGTAACCAATGTGATGAGCACCGTGAGCTCGTACGATTTCCCCGGCCTGACGCGCAACATGGCCCCAGCGCTGGAGAAGTACAAAGCCGATAACCCGGTGCTGTTTGGCCTGTTTTTCGACCCATTGGCGCACGAAGACATGCCCGCCCTTGCCGCCGGCCGTGACAACGACAAGCCGCTCAACCTGACGGTAGCGCGCGAGCGAGCCGCGGCCGAGAGTGCCAACCGCGACGACCTGGACGCCATCGCCCGCGAGCGGCTGCGCCGGCAGGTGCAGTATTTTGTCGCGTACCTGCGCGAGCAGGGCCTGCTGGCTGCCAAGCCCTGACCCGGTGGCGGCTGCATGCACCTGACCCTGCACCTGACCGACCGTTGCAACATGGCGTGCAGCTACTGCTACGCGCGGCGCGGGCAGACGGACATGATGTTCGTGACGGCCACGCGGGCCATTGAGCGCTGCGCCGAGGGGCGCAACTGCGGGATCATCTTTTTCGGTGGCGAGCCCCTGCTGCGGCAGGACCTGATCTGGGACATCATTGACTGGTGCGAGAAGCGCCAGCCGCACCGGTTTCACTACAAGGTCACCACCAACGGCCTGCTCCTGGACCGGGAGTTCCTGCGCGCGGCCCATCGGAAGCGGCTGCACGTGGCATTGAGCCTGGACGGCGTGCGCGAGGCCCACGACCGGCACCGTGTCACGCCCGAGGGCGCGGGCACGTTCGCGCACGTGGCGGAAGCCTTGCGGCTCCTGCTGGCTGCCAGGCCCTATTCCCCGGTGCTGCTCACCGTAACGCCCGAGACCGTGGGGCGCTATGCGCGCTCCGTGCGCTGGCTGCAGCAGCAGGGCGCGCGGTACGTGATCGCCTCGCTCAACTATGCCGGCGGCTGGACGCCGGCGCATCTGCGGCGGCTCAAGCGGGCGTACCAGCAGTTGGCGGCCTGGCACCTGGAAAACTACCGGCGCGGCCGCAAGTTCTATTTTTCGCCGTTGGACCGTCGCATTGCCACGCACATCCATGACCAGTGCGACAACTCGTGCCGGCTGGGGTATCGCCAGATTTCTGTGGGGCCGGACGGCCGGCTGTTCCCCTGCGTGCAGTTCGTGGGCCGCGACGATTACGCGATCGGATCGGCCGACCACGGATTGGACGAGGCCCGCCGCCGGGACATTTTTGAGCTGAATGAACAACCCAAGCCCGATTGCGCGGGGTGCGCGCTCATCCGGCGCTGCCACAACCGCTGCGGGTGCCTGAACATCCAGACCACGGGCCGGATCGACCAGCTACCGCCGCTGTTATGCGAGCACGAGCGCATGGTGTTTGCGATCGCGGACCAGCTCGCGGAAACCTTGTACGCGGAGCGCAACGCACTTTTTCTACAGCGCCACTACGACCCGGCGTTCCCGATCCAATCGTTTCTCGAGGACCTGGCGCCGTGAGCCTGTGCCAGTCTTGTTGAATCACATCCGCTTCAAGCAGATATACTGGACCGCGTTGGCCATGGGCATCCCCGCGGTGATGCCGATAATAATACCATGGATGAACACATTGAGGCCCAAAATTTCGGCCTTGTTCACCATGTAGACGAACTCAGCCCGGGCATCCCTCCAGCCGTGGTTGCAGTCCAGCAATTCGTTCACTTCCCAATAATTACGCGTGGACTCGAGGCTGCCGGGCGCTTATAGTGTCTTGCAACATAATGGTACGGAATAGCCGGCAGACGGCGTCCACAAAGCGTCCGCCACCTGATGAATAGTGATCGCGCCGATGGAGGCGCCGCTCTGTCGAATCCATCGGGATGGATTCAGTCGTTCGCGTTTAGCGCGGGGTGCCTGTCCCGCGGCATCCTGTCCACGGCCCGGGAGGGCCGTGCCACGAGCGCGCCCGCAAAAAGAGGCGCGATTCATGAAAGGCGCAGGACAACGCAGATGTCCCTCCAAACCACACCAAGCGGGCGCGGCTCTGTCGGCGCTGATGGTAGTTTTCCAGTGCCCCTGGCAAGCGCGCAGACCCGCTGGGAAGGAAAAAAACACTTCGGCGTCCGTGTTTTTTAGTTGACAATAGGGCCGGTACCCGGAAAAGTATTCTATTTATTGTAGTGTAATTATTTCGGTCCGGCACGCAGAGTGGGTCCCCCCCACTCTTTTTAGTGTAGGGCTTGCGTGACGGCCGGTGAACGCGAGGATGGTGAGCATGAACAACGAACTGCAGACCGTGTTGGAATACCTGGAGCGGGAACGGGGCGTCGGCCGCGAAATGCTGATTGTCGCGCTGGAGTCGGCGCTGATGAGCGCAGCGCGTAAAAGTGTCACCCCGGCCAAGGACGTGCGGGTGGAGATTGACCGCAAGACCCTCAACATCCACGCCTTTGCACGGCTCAAGGTCGTGGACCGGGTGTTCCAGCCGAACGATGAAATCATCCTCGCCAAGGCCCAGGCCATCAAGGCGGACGTGCGCGTCGGCGACACGGTGGACCAGGAGATCACCCCCAAGAATTTCGGCCGGATCGCCGCCCAGACCGCCAAGCAGACCATCATGCAACGCATCCGCCAGGCCGAAAAAGAGCGCGTGTTCGAGGAGTACAAGAATCGCCCGGGCGACATTGTCAGCGGCCTGGTGCAACGTTTCGAACGCAACGATGTCATCGTGGACCTGGGCCGCGCCGAAGCGGTCATGCCGGCCCGCGAGCGGGTGCCCACGGAGGAATACCAACCGGGCGAACGCCTGCGCGCTTTTGTGCTCAAGGTCGAGAGCTCCAAGCAGGGCACGGAGATCATCCTCTCGCGCAGCCACCCGGATTTTGTGAAGCGCCTGTTCCAGCTCGAGGTTTCGGAGATTGCCGACGGCACGGTGGAGATCAAGGGCATCGCCCGCGAAGCCGGCTACCGCACCAAGCTGGCCGTGGTATCCCACGAAGACAAGGTGGACCCGGTCGGGGCGTGTGTGGGCATGAAGGGCATCCGGGTGAAAAACATTGTCCGCGAACTCGGCGGCGAAAAGATCGACATTGTGCGCTGGAACGAGGATATCCGCCAGTACGTCACCAACGCCCTGGCCCCGGCCAAGCTGCTGAAAGTCACGGTGGACGAACCCCTGCGCCAGGTCAAGGTGCTGGTGGACGCCGAGCAGCTTTCGCTGGCCATCGGCAAGAAGGGGCAGAACGCGCGCCTGACCGCCAAGCTGACGGGCTGGAAGATCGACATCCAGAAGGAAGAGGCGCCCATGGGCTTTGCCGAGCAGGTGGCCAAGGCCGTGGCCACCCTGGCCCAGATCGCCGGCATCGGCGAGGAGTGGGCCGAGAAGCTGGTGCATGCCGGCTTCCTGTCGGTGGAGCAGATCCTGTCGGCGGACGTGGCGGACCTGAACCAGGTGGACGGCGCCAACGAAGAAGTGGCGCAAAAACTACACGAAGCTGCGGAAAAGCAGTACGAAAAATTGCACGGAAAGCTTGACTCATGAGAGCACACGAACTGGCCAAAGAGCTGCAGTTAAGCAGCAAGGAATTGCTGGCGCTGGCCCTGGAAATGGGGTTTGAGGTGGGCAACCGCCTCGCCACAGTCAGCGTTTCGCAAATCAAGGCGCTGCGCGAAAAGGTCGGCCCCCGGCCGGCCGTGGAGCCGCCACCATCCCCGGCCCCGTTCGCGCCGCCCGAGGCGCCGGCGGCGACGCCGGCGCTGCCGGCCGCCCCACCCACTGCGCCGGAACCGCCCGAACCGCCGCCCGAGCCGCCCAAGCCCAAGACGGTGACCTACAAGGGGCCGGTGGTCTTGAAGGATCTGGCCACGGAACTCGGGCTCAAGCCCAACCAACTGATCGCCGAACTGATGCGGATGAACGTGTTCGCGTCCATCACCCAGAAGCTGGACCTGCGGGTCATCCAGCAGATCGCCGAGAAGCACGGCTACAAGGTGGAGCAGGAGAAGAAGACGCCGGAACCCAAGCCTCCAGCGCCAACGCCCGCCGCCACCCCGCCCCCGGCCCCCAAAAAGAAAGAAAAAGTCAAGACGGTCCCGGAAAAAGACCGCCCGGTGGAGGATATCGTCTGCCCGCCGGTGGTGACGTTCATGGGGCACGTGGACCATGGCAAAACCTCGCTGCTGGACAAGATCCGCAACGCCCAGGTCGCCAGCAGCGAAGACGGCGGGATCACCCAGCACATCGGCGCGTACACGGCCGTCTACAAGAAACATGCCATCACGTTCCTGGACACGCCCGGCCACGCCGCATTCACGGCCATGCGGGCGCGGGGCGCGCGCCTGACGGACATCGCGGTCCTGGTGGTCGCCGCGGATGACGGCGTCATGCCGCAAACCCGCGAGGCGCTGCAGCACGCCCAGGCCGCCGGGGTATGCATCGTGGTCGCCGTCAACAAGTGCGATTTGCCCAGCGCCAACCCGCTGCGGGTGCGGCAGCAGTTGCAGAATGAAGGGCTGGCCCCCGAGGATTGGGGCGGCACGCTGGGCGTCTGCGAAGTCAGCGCCACGACCGGCAAAGGCATCGAGGAGTTGCTGGGGCGCCTGATCCTTGAATCCGAGATGCTGGAACTGAAAGCCAATCCCGGAGTGCCGGCCCAGGGTTACGTCATCGAGGCGCGCATGGGCACGGGCATGGGGCCCACGGCCACGTTCCTGGTCAAGAAAGGCACGCTGCGCGTGGGCGACGCCGTCGTCTGCGGCCGCACCTGGGGCCGGGTCAAGGCCTTGATCAACGACCGCGGCGAACGCGTCAAGTCCGCCGGCCCGTCCATGCCGGTGGTCTGCCTGGGCCTCAGCGAAGTGCCGGAAGCGGGCGACGCGTTTGACGTGTTTCCGAACGACCGCGCGGCGCGCGCGGAGGCGGATACCCGCCAGCAGCAGGCGCGGGAGAGCGACGCGCCGACCGTGCGCAAGGTCATCACCACGGCCGACGAGATGCTCCAGCTCACCGACCTGCGGCAGGGCCGCAAGCTGGGGATCCTCCTGAAAACCGACGTCAAGGGGTCGCTGGAAGCCATCGAGAACGCCCTGGCCGGCATCAAGAGCGAGAAAGTTTCGCTACACACCCTGCTGACCGGCGTGGGGAACATCACGGAGAACGACGTGCTGCTGGCCAGCGCGTCCCAGGCCCGGATTATCGGTTTCCATGTCGGGATCGAGGCCGGCGTCAAGGCGATTGCCAAGCACCGGAACGTGGAGATCCGCCTCTACACGATCATCTACGAACTGCTGGACGATATCCGCGAGCTCATGTCCAGCCTGCTCGAGCCGGTCATCCGCGAAAACGTGATCGGCCACGCGGTGGTCCGGCAGGTTTTCTCGCTCGGCAAGAAAAACCGGGCGGCGGGCTGCGAAGTCAAGGACGGGCGGGTCACCGCGCGGTCCAAGGCCCGCATCGAACGCGCCGGGGCCTCGGTCTACGAGGGCAGCGTGGTCTCGCTCAAGCGATTCCAGAACGACGCCAGCGAGGTGCGCGAAGGCCAGGAGTGCGGCGTGCGCCTGGACAACTTCAACGACTACCAGCCCGGCGATCGCATCGAGTTTTACGAAATCCAGAAGATCGCCCAGGAACTGTAACGGGCCGCGCGCCCCGCGCGGGAGGACCGGATGAGCAGACGCATGGTCAGGATCAACGAACTGCTGCGGCAGGAGATCGCCGAGCTGCTGTTCCGCCTGCTGAACGAGGCGGGCGTGGACCTGACCGCGATCACCATCACGCGCGTGGAGACCAGCCCGGACCTGCACACCGCGCGGGTCATGGTGTCGATCCGCGACCATCGGGACGAGCGGCCCCAGATGCTCAGGCTGCTCGAAGCGCACCGCCGCGAGATCCAGACGCGCATCAACCGCGATATCCGGATGAAATACACCCCCCACCTGAGCTTTCATCTCGACGAATCCATCGAGCAAGGCGACCGCGTGCTGGCGATCATTTCCAAAATAGAACAGCAAGGAGCGCCGCAACCCGATGAAAAGCTTCCCGCCCCGCAACCGCTGGCCCCAGGCTAAATCCCCCCCGCCGTCGCCGCGCGGTCCGGCCGACGGCCTGCTGCTGGTGGACAAGCCCAGCGGTTACACCTCGCATGACGTGGTGGCGGTCATTCGCCGCCACTTCGGTTTCGAGAAAGTCGGCCACGGCGGCACGCTCGACCCCATGGCCACGGGGCTGCTGGTGCTGCTGATCGGCAAGGGCACCCGCCTCTCGCAGCAGGTGATGGAGGGCGACAAGGGCTACGCCGGCGTCATGCGCCTGGGGATCGCCACCGCCACCCAGGATGCCGACGGCCCGGTGCTCGAAGAGCGGGATGCCACGGCCATCACGCGCGCGCAGGTCGAAGCGGAGATGAAGAAGTGGACCGGCGACGTCATGCAGATCCCGCCCATGGTGTCCGCGATCAAGAAGGACGGGGTGCCGCTGTACAAGCTGGCCCGCAAGGGGCAGGTGGTGGAGCGCGCGCCCAAGCTGCTCCACATCTACGAGTTTCGCCTCACCCAGTGGGAGCCGCCCAGCGCGCACTTCACGCTGCGCAGCTCCAAGGGCACGTATGTGCGCACCCTGTGCGCGGATATCGGCGCGGCGCTCGGCTGCGGCGCGCACCTGGCGCAGTTGCGCCGCACCCGCAGCGGCGTGTTTGACGTCGCCCAGGCCGCCCCGCTGGACGAGCTGATGAAGCTGGACAAGGACGCGCTGGTGGCGCGCATCCTGCCCATGAACCAAACCCCGGTGACGGAGCCGGCCTGACCGGGGTTCCGCCGGGCACCGCCCGGCGGGATCCGCTCCCATGAAAATCATCCGCAACCTCGAGGGCTGGGAGGACCCCGCGCTGCCGGTAGTCTTGGCCGTAGGGTTCTTCGACGGTGTGCACCGCGGCCACCAGGCGGTGCTGGAAAAAGCCCGCCAGCTGGCCGACGAGGGCGGTAGCCAGGCGTGGGTGCTCACGTTCGAGCCCCACCCGCTCAAGGTCATCCGGCCGGACAAGGCCCCGCTGCTGCTGACCTCCCTGGAGCACAAGCAACGCCTGCTCGAGCGCCTGGGGCTGGACGGGTGCCTGGTACTGGACTTCAACCCCGGGCTGCGGCGCACGCCGCCGCAAGACTTCCTGGCGCTGCTTACGCGGCACCTGCCGGCGTTGCGTCATTTGGTGGTGGGCATCAACTGGACCTTTGGCGCGGGCCGCCAGGGGTCGGCCGCCAACCTGGGCCAACTGGCGCGGCAGTACCACATTGCGGCCACGGTGGTCGCCCCGGTGCTCTGGCGCGACGCCCCGATCTCCAGCAGCCGCCTGCGCAAGGCCGTGGCCGGGGGCCGGCTGCGCGAGGCCGAGCGCATGCTGGGCCGACCGTTCAGCGCCTGGGGCGAGGTGGTTCACGGCCGCGAGGTGGGGCGCACGCTGGGATTTCCCACGGCCAACGTGGATCCGCACAACGAGGTGCTGCCGCCGGACGGGATCTACGCGGTGGAACTGCTGGCCCGCGGCACGGTGTACCCGGGCGTGGCCTACCTCGGCGATCGGCCGACCTTTGCGGACCCAGCCGCCGGCCGGCTCGTGGAAACCCACCTGTTCGACACGCAAATCGATCTATACGGCACGCGGGTGGAAGTTTTTTTTCATGCGTTCATCCGCGGGGACCAGCGCTTCGATTCCGCGGCCGCCCTGCAAGAACAGATTGCGCGCGACATCCAGGCGGCGCGCGTCCGGCTGCGCGATCGGGCCGCAAAAAAAACCTCTGCAATCCACTTTACAAGCGGCGACACCCTCTCTATAGTACCCCCCTAATAATAAATCGGTGCACAAGAAGAAGGTTGGTTCACAACATATGGATAAAGAAGCCAAGGCCGCGATAAAGAAAGACTACCAAGTCCACCAGCAGGACACCGGATCGGTCGAAGTGCAGGTGGCGCTGCTGACCAAGCGGATCAATGATTTGACCGAACATCTGCAGCTCAACCGCAAGGACCACAGCTCGCGCCGCGGGCTGATCATGATGGTCAACAAGCGCCGCCGCCTGCTGTCGTACATTCACCGCCGGCACCAGGATCGCTACAGCAGCCTGATCCAGCGCCTGGGACTGCGCCATTGATGGGCGCGGCTGAACCCCTCCCCCCACCCTTACGTAGCGCTCCCTTGCCTGCGCGTGTCGCCGGCAAGGCGGGTGCCTCCGCTTGGCGGTTCGTGCCCAGCTGGAACCGGCCCTTGATTTAACAACCCAAAGCAACAAAGCAAGCAAGAAGGAGAAAGACAAATGAAGAATACCACCGCCGTACAAGTGGACTTGAACGGCAAACTACTGACCATCGAAACGGGCCTGCTGGCCCGCCAGGCGGACGGCTCGGTCACCGTGCAGTTCGGCGACACGATCCTGTCCTCTGCCACTACGGCCTCCAAGAAAATCAATGAAGCCCTGGACTATTTCCCGCTGCAGGTCGAGTACCGGGAAAAATTCTACGCCGCCGGCCGGTTTCCCGGCGGCTACTTCAAGCGCGAGGCCCGGCCCTCGGAAAAAGAGATTCTCGCCGCCCGCGCCACGGATCGCCCGATCCGGCCGCTGTTCCCGCCCGAGTACCGCAACGAGCTGCAGATCATCAACGAGCTGCTGTGCGTGGACAACGAGACGGCGGAAACCGACGCCCTGAGCATCACGGCCGCCAGCGCCGCGCTGACCCTCTCGGAGATCCCGTTCCAAGGCCCGATCGCGGCCGTGCGCGTGGCCCGCGTCAAGGGCGAATGGAAGCTTAACCCGGCGCCGGCCGACACCAAGGCCAGCGACCTGAACCTGCTCTATGCCGGCACCCGCGACATGATGCTGATGATCGAGGGGACCGCCCAGGAAATCAGCGATGCGGACATCGTCGCCGCGATGAAGTACGCCCACACGTATGTCGTCCGCCTGGTGGACGCCCAGCTCGAGCTGCGCCGCAAGCGCGGGCTGCCCGACAAGGTCGTCACCCCGGCCACGCCGGACCTGACCTTGATCAACAAGGCCCGCGAGCTGGCGGCTACGGACCTGGCCGCGGCGCTGCGCGTGCCCGGCAAGCAGGCGCGCGACCAGAAGCTCACCGCCGTCCGCGTCGCGCTCCAGCAGCAGCTGCTGGCCGCGTTCCCGGACATGACCGACTCCAAGTTCAAAAACGTGTTCGACCATCTTGAGATCGAGCTGGTGCGGCATGCGATCCTGAACGACGGCAAGCGCATGGACGGGCGCGGTTGCGATGACATCCGCCCGCTCTACATCGATGTCGGGCTGCTGCCCCGCACGCACGGTTCGGCGCTGTTCAACCGCGGCGAAACCCAGGCCCTGGCCACGGTCACCCTCGGCACGGTCTCCGACGCCCAAACCCTGGACCTCGTGGCCGGCGGCCCGGACGAGAAGCGGTTCATGCTGCACTACAACTTCCCGCCCTACAGCACCGGCGAAGTCAAGCGCATCGGCGGCACCGGGCGGCGCGAGATCGGGCACGGCGCGCTGGCGGAACGCTCGCTGTTGCCGATGATGCCGGCGGATTACCCCTACACCGTGCGCATCGTCTCGGAGATCATGGGATCCAACGGGTCCTCCTCCATGGCCAGCATCTGCGCCGGCACCTTGGCGCTGATGGACGCGGGCGTGCCGCTGCGCAAGCCCGTGGCCGGCATTTCCATCGGCCTGGTCACCGGCGCGACCGGGGCGCGGCTGCTGACGGATATCATCGGCGCCGAGGATCATTGCGGCGACATGGACTTCAAGGTGGCCGGCACCCGTGAAGGCATCACCGGCTTCCAGGTGGACCTGAAAATCCCCGGGCTGGCCTGGGACCTGGTCGAAGGCGCGTTCGCCAAGGCGCGCGCGGCCCGCGGCAAGATCCTGGACGCCATGGCCCAGGTCATCGCCCAGCCGCGCGCGGAGCTGTCCAAGTACGCACCGCGCATCCACACCATGCGCATTGATCCGGACAAGATCGGCGCGCTGATCGGACCTGGCGGCAAGAATATCCGCCGGATCACGGATACCCTGGGCGTCCAGATTGACGTGGAAGACGATGGCACGGTCGCTATCTTCAGCTGGGACAAGACCGCGATGGAAGCCGCAGTGCGCGAGATCGAGGCCCTCACCGGCGAGCCGGAAGTGGGCAAGATTTACAATGGTCGCGTCACTGGCGTCAAAGAGTTCGGCGCCTTCGTGGAAGTCATGCCCGGCATCGACGGGCTGTGCCACATCAGCCAACTCGCCGAGTTCCGGGTCAACACCGTGGAAGAGATTTGCAAGATCGGCGACGCCATGTGGGTCAAATGCATCGGCATTGACGATCGGGGCAAAATCAAGCTCAGTCGCAAGGACGCGATGCGGGAACGCGACCAGGCGGCCGGCGGGGATGCCAAGGGCGCGTAAGCCGGGGGTCCGGCCTCCGGCCCGGGCGTTGTCCCGGCGGGCCGCCGCGATCCTGCGGCGGCTGCGCCGGGCCTATCCCCAGGCCCACTGCGAGCTGGTGTTTTCGAGCCCGCTGGAGTTGCTGATAGCCGCGATCCTGTCGGCCCAGTGCACGGACCGGCGCGTCAACCAGGTCACCCCGGGTTTGTTTGCGCGCTACCGCACCGCGGCGGACTGGGCGGCCATTCCTCCGCGGGAATTGGAAGCCGCCATCCGGTCCACCGGGTTTTTCCGCAACAAGGCCCGCAACATCCTGGCGCTCACCCGCGTGCTGGCCGAACACTACGCGGGCGCCGTGCCCGCGGACCTTGACACGCTGGTGACCCTGCCCGGCGTGGGGCGCAAAACCGCGAACGTGCTGTTGATCTCCGCCTTTGGCCAACCCGGGATCACGGTCGATACGCATTGCCGGCGGGTATCGCAGCGGCTGGGGCTGACCACGGAAGACAACCCGGACCGCATCGAGTTCGCGATCAAGGCCCTGCTGCCGCGCGCAAGCTGGGCGGCATTTTCCCATGCCGTGGTGTTTCATGGCCGCTACTGCTGCCGCGCACGCAACCCGGCCTGCGCCGCCTGCCCCGTGGCAGACCTGTGCCCTTCTGCGGAGCATGCCAAGGATTCTGACAGATCAGCTTGACTGTCATGCACACGGCGGCTAGGTTAACCCCCATGCGACTGGGAAACCGACTTCCGGCATGGCGTGCAACGTGGTTACTGCTGCCACTTCTCCTGTGGCTGGCGGACGGCGGGCGCGCCGAAGACCAGAGATATTACAAGCAGGTCAGCCCCAGCGAACTGCAGGCCAACCCCAAGAACTTCTGGTCGGTGGGATTCATTTTCAAGGATGCCCTGCTCACCCCCCCGGGCGGGCCCATGCTGCTCCTGGGGATCAAGAACTATATCCCCATGTTTTTGCGCGACGTTGGCACCTGCTATGTCGATGCGGACGTGGCCGATGAGTTTGCGGCCCTGGCCCTGGAAAGCGACTACCTGTTCGCCGGAACCGTGCTGAGCAAGGAAGCCTCGTTATTCGGCCGCAGCCAGTTCTATATCATCATCCAAAGCGCGACGCCGGCCATTGGCGAGGTGGCGATCGCCCAAATCGCTGCGGATGGCACCATGGACAGCAGCACCGCAATCGACATCCGGGACCTGCTCGACCAGGTGCAGGAAGACCTCTATGCCTATGCCCAAGCCAACCAGGAAAGCATCGCCGGCATGTTCAGCCGCGACTTCAAGAACTCCAGCCAAATCACGGAGCTGATCGCGAGCGCCATCGGCAAGGTTGAACGGGAGAAAAGCACTTCCACGTTGTACCTGCTCACCGAAATGATCCGCGGCATCCTGGCCCGGCAGTACGGCGTGGAACAGGCCGCCCCCGCCCCCGTCACCAGCAAGGAGCCGGTGGCAAAAACCCTGGAGGAATTGTCCCCAGGGTTGCCCGAGAGTTCCACGCCGCCCGCGCCCGAACTCCAGGCCGAGGCCACGTCCGAGCCCACGCTGGCGCCCCCCCCCTCCCCGACCCCCAAAGCAACGCCCGCCAAAATCGGGTTGCGGCCCGGGGTGGAAACCTTGCTCGACGAACCGGTCCCCGTCAAGTCGGCCAACCCCTGACATCCATGCCAGGGGGCCAACCGGACATGCAGGCGCCGGGCTCACCAACGCAGGCCCCCTTGGTTTTTCAGCCCGCAGCCGCGGGGATTTGGCGCGGAACCTTGACCGGACGGCTCGACTCCAACACCGTGGGGCCGCCCTGGCGCGCCGCCCTGGCCTTCCTGGAGCAGGAGCACCCGGCCCGGGTGGAACTCGACTGCGCGCAGGTGACCTACTGCGACTTGTCCGGAATCGGATTCCTGCTGGACTTGCGCCGGCGCCAGGAGGCGCGGGGCGCCGCGCTGCAACTGGATCATTTTCCCGACCAATACCGGCATCTGTTTGATCTGCTGCCCGGTGTCGCGGGGCTGCCGGCCGCCGCGGGCCGGCTGTGCCTGCCTTGCCTGGCGGATGAATTGGGGCAGGCCACGGTCCAGCTCGGTCGGGATGTCAAAGCCCAGGTCGAGTTCATCGGCGAGCTCGCCGCCGCCCTGGGCGACGTGGCGGCCCATCCGGGCCGCAGCCGCTGGCGTGAAATGCTGCGGATCCTCGAAGCCACCAGCGTCAATGCGCTGCCGATCATCGCCATGGTCGGATTTCTCCTGGGGCTGATCCTGGCGTTCCAGGCCGCGATTCCCATGACCCAGTTCGGGGCCAGCATCTTCGTCGCCAACCTGGTGGCGCTCTCGCTGGTGCGGGAGCTCGGGCCGCTGGTCACGGCCATCATTTTTGCCGGGCGATCCGGCGCCGCGTTTGCCGCTGAACTCGGGACCATGAAGGTGAACGACGAGATCAACGCCCTGGTCACCATGGGCATCAACCCGGTCCGGCATCTCGTGGTGCCCCGGGTGCTGGCGGGCCTGGTGGCCACGCCCCTGCTTTCGATCTTTGCTACGCTGTTCGGCCTGATTGGCGCGGCCATCGTAGTGCGCACGCTGGGGTTTCCGCTCGTCACCTACGTCACCCGGGTGACCAGTTCCGTGGGGTTGTCCGACCTGTTCGGCGGCCTGTTCAAGGCGGTCGTTTTTGGCGGCTTGATTTCCGGTGTCGGCTGCCTGCGCGGCCTGCAGACGCTGGCTGGAGCCCAGGCAGTGGGCGTTTCGACCACGCGCTCGGTGGTCAGCGGGCTGGTCCTCATCATCGTGGCCGACGGGCTCTTTGCGGTCATGTTTTATTACCTGGGATGGTGATGCGCCACCCACGGCCAGACCTTGCCATGTGCCATGCCAACTGAACACCCGGCTCCATCCCGCGCCGCCCGCCGCAGCAACGGCGGCCTGCTTACCATCCGTGAAATCATCCTGCTCGGGAGCGGGCTGAGCCTGCTGTTTGCGGGCATCGGGCTGACCGCGTACCACCGGGGTGTCCAGGCGCGCGAGCAAGCCCTGCAAGCCGCAGGTCGGCAAGCCGCCGCGGCTGGGGCGCGCTTGCTGGGGCCCATGCTGGACGCGACGGACGTAAGCCAGGCCACCGCCACCTTGCACAGCATGATGGTGCATCCCGAGATCGAACGGATTGTCGTCAGCCGGCGGGCCGGGCGGCGTTACGTTGCCGTGGCCGGTCTGGCCCGGCAGGCGGACGGCACCTTGCAGCCTGCGCCGGTGCGGCCGACCGACCGGGCCCGGACCGTGACCAAAGGCATCTTCCACAACGGCGCGGCGCTGGGCATCGTGGATCTTGAAGTCAGCGCCCGCCAATTGGAGCAACAGAGCCGGGTCCTGGCCCGCCAGGTCAGCGCCTATGTCGCCGTGGCGGTGATGGCGGTGCTGGCCGTGACGGGGGTGATCATCCAGCAGCAGCGCCTGGCGGCCATGCACCGCCACGCGGCGCGCGCGCGCGGCGTGCTGCTGGCCAACGTCAGCCACGAGGTCCGGACCCCCATGAACGGCATCCTCGGCATGCTGGAACTGCTGCGCCACACGCCGCTGGACGGGCAGCAACAACACTACGTCGGCACGGTCCAGCACTGCGCGCGGGCGCTGCTGATGGTGATCAACGACATCCTGGACCACGCCAAGATCGAGGCCGGCAAGCTGACGCTCGACCGGGTGTCGTTCAACCTCGTGGACGAGGTGGACGAAGTGCTGGAGCTGTTTGCGCACGCCGCGGGCGAGAAGCCGCTGCAGCTTGCCGCCCTGGTGGACCCGGGCCTGGCGCTGCATTATTGGGGCGACCCGATCCGGCTGCGCCAGATCCTGATGAACCTGGTGGGCAACGCGGTCAAGTTTACCGAGCGCGGTGAGGTCCGGGTGGTCGTCGGGCCGGAACCCGAAGGGCCGGCCGGCAGTTTGCGCATCGGCGTTTTGGACACGGGGCCGGGCATCCCACCGGACCTCCAACGCCATTTATTCCGCGCGTTCAGCCAGGGATCGCACACGCATGCCCGCAAGCATGGCGGCACGGGATTGGGCCTGGTGATCGCCAAGTTCCTGGTGGAGCAGATGCAGGGTCGCATCTGGCTGGAAAGCCCGCCCGGCAAGGGCGCGGCCTTCTGGTTCACCCTTCGGCTGGAACCGCACGCGGAAGCGCCACCCGACCTGGCGCCCACGCCGGCGACCGGCCGGCTGCGCGCGCTGGTCGTGGATGATCGGCCCCTGGAGCGCGCGGCGATTGCCAGCCAGCTCCAGCGGTTTGGCGTCCAGGCGACCCTGGCCGACGACAGCGCGGCGGCGGCCGCGCTGGTGCCCACGGCCCATGCCGCGGACCGCCCCTACAACCTGTTGGTGCTCAATGCCGACCTGGCCCAACCCCCGGCGGGCGAGGTGGTCCAGCGGCTGCGGGCCCTGGCTGGGTCCGGGCCGCGCTTGCGGTGCATCCTGGTGACCCCGGCCGGCGCGGCCGCGACAGCGCCCTGGCCAGCCACCCACACCATTCCGCGGCCGGTCATGCATCGGCTCCTGTACCAGCTACTGGCGCATCCCGCCACGGCCGCCCGCCGGGCGCGCCCGGCGGCTGCGGCCGCTGCGACCGGACCCAACCTGCGCATCCTGGTGGTTGACGACAGCCGCATCAACCGCGACGTCGCGCAGCGGCAGCTGGCCCAGCTGGGCCACGCCGCGGACCTGGTCGGGGATGGACGACAGGCGCTGGAACAATTGCGGCAACAGGACTATGATGCGGTGCTGATGGACATCGAAATGCCAATCATGGATGGCATGGAAGCCACCCGCTGCATCCGCGCCCCGGGCTCCGGAGCAAAAAACCCCGGCGTGCACATTATTGCCATGACGGCTGCCGCCATGCCGGGCGACCGCGAACGGTTCCTGGCCGCCGGCATGAACGATTATCTCGGCAAGCCGGTTGCCATGGCGGACCTGGCCGCGGCCCTGCGGCGCGCGGCCCCCAGCGCCACCCCGCCGGGCGAGCCGGCCGCGCCCCCCGCCGCGCGACCGGCCACAGACAGCCCGGAACTTGCCGAGATGCACGAGCTGTTCGAGGCGGAGGCGCGCGAGCAAGTGAGCCTGATGCGCCAGGCGCTGGCCGGCAGCGATGCGCCCACGTTGCGCCGCGCGGCGCACAGCCTCAAAAGCGCGGCCGGCTTGTTCGGCGCGCAGACGCTGCACGCGGCCTGCCTGCAACTGGAGGAGCTGGCGCGGAACAACCGCCTGGAGGGATCCGCCACCTTGATCGACCAGGTGGCCACCGAGCTCGACGCCGTCATCCGCCGCCGCCCGGAGGGTCCTGGCCATGCCTGACCATCCTGCCGCCCCGCCGGCCCGCCTGCTGCTGCTCATCAACCCGGGCCAACTCAGCCGCTACTACATGCTCGGGCTGGCCCGCGCCGCGCGGCAGCTTGGACTGGCCGTGGTGGAATGGGAGCTGGAGCCGATCTGGCGCCAACTGACGGCGGACCCGCGCGGCACCAGCCAACGCCTGGCCGACCAGGCCCGGCGCGAGCAAGTCGGCGCGGTGCTCGGCTACATTTTCAACCCGATGATCGGACCGCCGGTCAAGGCGGCCGACGGCCGGCTCCAAGGTCTCTTTGAAGCGCTGGGGATTCCCTGCCTCATGTTCTGGACCGATCATCCCCAGCGGATTGCCAACCGGGCCGGGCTCAAGCCGGTGCTGCGCGACCTGCTGGCCAGCGCCAACCATCATCACCTGCTGAAAAGCCAGCCGGCCGCGGACGAGCTGCACGCCATGGCCGGCTGGCAAAGCTGCCACGCCGTGCCGGTCGCCGAGGATGCGCCCGCGGACCTGCCGCCGCCCAAGCCGCGGGATTTTGACATCGTGGCCATTTCCGGCTGGCTGAAACCGCTGCCGGAAGGCCTCGCGCCGTTGCTGGCGCATGATCGGCCGGACCCCGCGCAAATCCTGGGCGTGGTCGCCGACCAGGTGCGCGGGCAATTGAAGGACCTGTGGGCCAGCGCCGCGCCGCCGGCCATCCAACCCCACCTGGGCGGCCTGGGCGAGGAGTGGGTCGAAGCGCTGCGCGCGGATCCCAAGCGCGCCCCGTTCCGGCACTGGGCCGGCCTGGAAACCGCCCATCCCGAGGCCGCCGGCTTTTTGCGGTCCCACCCGGCCTTGTATTTCGATGCGGGCGAAATCCTGTGGGAGTTCGGCAACTGGGAACGGGCGTTTGTGCTGCAATACCTGGCCCGGTATTTCCGCGTGGGCTTGTTCGGCACGGCCAGCCCAACGGACGACCGGCCCGTGGGCGCCTGGGTTCCCTATGAGCAGCAGGCCGCGGTCTATCGCCGCGGGCGGCTGGCGCTCAACATTTCCGGCGGCTGGGAAGCCGAAGGCATCACCCACAAGCCGTTTCAAATCGCGGCCAGCGGGGTGCCCATGCTGCATGATTTCCAGTACGGCATGGCCGAGTGTTTTGCGCCGGGCCGGGAGGTGCTCATGTTCCGTTCGCCGGCCGAGGCGCGCGAACTGGCGCACGACCTGCTGGGCCACCCGCAGCGCGCCGCGGCCCTGGGCGCGGCGGCGCATCACCGCGTGGTGACGGAACATGGCTGGATCCACCGCCTGCCGCGCATGTTGGCCAGCGCCGGCTTGTCCCTCGAACCCTTCCGCAACCCGGCATGAGCCCCGCGCGGCCCTTGAGCATCCTGTCGTTCACGGCGCACGGGGTCGCCGCGCCCCACGCGCTCCGGGATATCCAGGACGCCCTGGCCCGGCACGGGCACCAGGTGCAGGTCCAGGACATTGCCGCCCTGCCCGGATATTACGAGCAGGTAGTGGCGATCACCGACGCCCTGGTGACGGTGGAACCGGAGGCCGTGGTGACGCTCGACCACATCGGCCTGGTGCCGCAGGTGCTGCCCCTGCTGGCCCGCCGCCCGCGGGTAATCTCATGGTTTTTTGACAATCCCCTGAACTTCCTGACCCCGGACCATCTCAGCCTAGAGCCGTTGTACGACATCTTCTGCTGGGACGAGCACTACGTCCCCCGCCTGCGCGAGATGGGATTCACCCGCGTGACCCACCAGCCGTTTGCCACCAACCCGCGGGTCTATAGGCCGGAACCCGGATCAGGATTCGATTATGACATCTCGTTCGTGGGCTCGTTCTCGCCCGCGCGGCGCGACGTCCTCGGGGAGTTGGGGCAACGCGGCCTGACCATCCACGTGTTTGGGGGCGAGGAATGGCGCCTGAACGCGGGGCGCGGCATCGTGTTTCACGGCGCGGCGGACAACCGCCGTGACTGTCCGCGCATTTACAGCCGCTCCAAAATCAATTTGAACATCACCAATCCCCAGTTGGTCACGGCCCTGCCGATGCGCGTCTTCGACGTGCTGGCTTGCGGCGGGTTCCTGCTGACCGACGACAAGCCCGCGGCGCACGCCCTGTTCCAGCCCGGCCGGGAGTTGGCAATCTACCGCGACACCGCGGACCTTGCGCACCAAATCAGCCATTACCTGGCCCATGACGAGGAGCGCCGCGCCATCGGCCTGGCGGGATACCACCGGGTGCTGGCCGCGCACACGTTCGACCTCGTGGCGCCGCGCCTGCTCGCCGGCGTGCTGGCCGCGCGCGATGCCGTCCCCCTGCCGCGCCTGGCGCCCGACCAGGCCGCGCGCGGCCTGTGGCTCACGGGGCTTGCCTATCTCAAGCAGGGGCGCCTGGAGCCAGCCTACCCGCGGATCATGGAAGCGCTGCGGCTGGGCCCGGCCGACGCCAAGATGCTGGTGGCGGCGGCGGCGCTCGCAGCTTGCGCCGAGCAACCCGGCGCCCTGCGCTCCTGCCGTGAAAGCCTTGAACGCCTGGGCAGCGACTGGGCGCCGCTGGTGGCCGGCTGGTCCGGCCCGGACGCCTTGCGCCACCCGCCCGACACCTGGGCCCGAATGTACCGCATGATGTACCCGGACCTTGCCGTGCAGCCCGACGGCCACATTGCCGGCTGGCAGCCACGTCCCGGCGCCGGCTGATTTTGGGGGCGGGGCGGCGGCGCGGGCGGGAACCTGCATTTTTCCAATGTTTGGAAAACCGGGGCTTGTTTTTTCCAATGTTTGGAAAACCGCCGCCGGCGCGCGCATCAGAACTGGAAGTAGATGTAGGGCGAGTCCATGTTGACGGCCAGCAGCGTCACGGCCAGCAGCACCAGGGCCAGGCCGACCACGCGCACCGTCCAGGGCCAGCGCCGCACCCGGGCGTCCAGGTCCCAGTATTCCTGGAGACACTCCACGGTCATCCAGATCGCCGTGATCGCCGCAAAAATGGCGAAGAAAAACCAATCGGTGCCGGCCGGGGTGGCGGACTGCAGGCCGAACAGCGCCTGGAACATGCGGCCCGCAGCGGCCAGGTCCGGCGACCGGAAAAACACGCCGCTGAGGCTGGTGCATAAGATCGTGGCGCAAATGGACAGCAGCAGCAGGGGGGTCATGCGGCGCACCTTGGGGGCCTTGATGCCGCGGCTGCGCCGCGCATACTTCCACGCGTAGTAGAGCGCCAGCATCACGGCGTGGTACATGCCCCACAGCACGAAATGCCAGCTGGCGCCGTGCCAGAGACCGCACAGGATGAGCACCAGGCCGCCGTTGAACGCGGCCCGCGCCCCGCCTTTCCGGAACCCGCCGAGCGGCTGGAACACGTAGTCGCGCATCCAGCCGGTGAGGGTCATGTGCCAGCGGTTCCAGAAGTCGGCGATGGAATGGGCCACCAGCGGGCGGTTGAAGTTCTCCGTCAAGTTCACGCCGAACAGGCGGGCCGACCCGATGGCAATGTCCACGTACCCGGCGAAATCAAAGTAGATTTGGAACCCGAACGCCAGCAGCCCGGTCCAGACCGTGAGCGGGGAGTAAGCGTCCGGGTTGGCGAACACGGCGTTGGCGACGATGGCGTAGCGGTCGGCCAGCACCAGCTTGCGGAACAGGCCGAAGATGATGCGCATGATGCCGTAGGACCAGTCGTCGAACGTGACCCGGCGGAACACCTTGAGCTGCGGCAGCAGGTGGGTGGCGCGCTCGATCGGGCCGGCCACCAACTGCGGGAAAAAAGAGACATAGAGGGCGAACAGCAGCAGGTCGCGCTCGGCCGGGAACTGGCGACGGTAAACCTGGATCGTGTAGCTCATGGTCTGGAAGGTGTAGAAGGAGATGCCCGCCGGCAGCAGGATGTTCCACGGCACCCATGTCACCTCGAACCCCAGCAGGTTGGCCAGGCCGTACATGTTGTCGCGGAAAAAGTCGGCGTACTTGAAAAAGCCCAGCAGGCCAAGGTTGCCGATGATGCTGATCAGCAGAATGCCGCGGCGCCGCCGCGGATCGGCGCAGCGCTCGAGCCACAGCCCCACGCCATAGTCCATGACCGTGGACACCAGCAGCAGGGTGCCGTAGATGGCGTGCGCCCAGCAGTAGAAGACGTAGCTGGCGATCAGCAGCATGATCTGGCGGCCGCGCGGCGGCAGGAGCGCGAACAGCGCCAGCACGATCACCAGGAACACGCCGTAGGTGTAGGTGTTGAACCACATGGCTACGGCGCGAGGCTCCCGGCGATGCGGTCCGCCAGCAGTTCGGACAACCGGTGATGGTTGTCGGCGTTAAAGTGGCTGCTGGTCACGAAGTCCTGCGGCGGCAGCGCGGAGGTCAGGTCCCAGCACGTCATGCCCTGCTCAGCGGCGGCGGCCGTGACCGCGTCCTGGAACTGCTGCTGCCAGAGAACGCGCTTGTCCCGCTCCGCCAACCGCAGGGGGGCCGTGGCCACGAACACCCGGGACGTGAGCGGCGCCAACTGCGCCAGGTACTCGCGCAACATGGTGGTGGAGTGGTCATCGAACACGAACTTGGGCGGCGGGAAGCGGGGCATGGGCAACTGCAGCGGCCGATACGTGGCGCCGCTCTTGATATCCCAGGCGCGGTACGGGACATTGGGCGCGTAGAACACTGTCTGCAGCCGCGGGAACCGCACGTCCAGCCACGACCACAGGTAGTCGCGGAACCGCAGCAAGGCCAGGTGATCGTGGGCGCTGGCGGTGAGGAACTCCTCGAGTTTGAAGTGGCGGCGGTAAAAAGCCCACGGCAAATGGCGGAGCACCCGCCAGCGGGTGACCAGGCGTGGCACATCCGTGCGGCCGTGGGCCAGGCCCTGGTCAAAGTTCTCGGCCCGGAAATCAGCGTAGCCCACCACGGTCAGCACCACCGGCGGCGGGTCATCCCGCAGCAGCGAGGCCAGCAGCATGTACTCCATGTGGGTCACGCCGTCGATAGACAGGTTCATGACCACCCAGTTGGTGTGGCCGCCGGCCTGGCGGCGGTTGAGCGCCTCGCCCAGCAGGGCCGGGTAGCTGCGCTCGGCGCGTTCCTCGCCGGCATAGCCCTGCGAGTTGGACAACAGCACCAGCCGGGTGGCCCCGGGAGCGGCCCGCAACCCCGCCAGGTACTCGGGCCAGCCGCGGAACCGGTACTCGTTACGGATCGCGCCGCTGCAGTCCGGCACGTGCGGCAGCAGCCGGCGCGCGGCCAGATTGGCGGCCAGCAGGACCGCCAGGAACAGGATAACCGCCAGGATGAACTTGCGCTGCATGGCCATGGTCCACGCCGCGGACGACCCCGGGGCGCCACGCCCCGCGGGCCTTATCGGGCGAACGCCCGCAGCACGTCCAGCGCCTTGTCGCGGGTGGGCGCCATGCTGAGCTTGCGGTCCAAGCCCAGCAGCTTCAGGATCTCGAGGATCTTGGGGGAGATCTGGGCGTACACGACCCGGCCGTTCACTTTTTTGCAGGCCGACTGGTAGTAATTGAGCTGGCCCAGGGACGCGCTGTTCATATATTCCAGCTCGCTGCAATCCACCAGCAGGCGGATGTGGGCCGAGGCGCACAGCGTGTCCATGGCTTTCTTGAACGTGGGGAATGCGGCGGTGTCCAGCGCGCCGGACAGCTGGACGATTTCGATCCCGTCAACTTGTTCCTGGGTCAGTCGGAACGATGCTTGCATGTGGGTTCTCCTGTTTAATTAAGCCGGGTCGCGCTTATTGAAAGTCCAGGCAAAAGGCCAGTTCCGCGGCGACTGCGTCCGCGATCTGCCGCAGGACCAGGTCCGGGATCGGCTTGTTGACCCGGAGGATGGCGATGGACTTGGCGCCCTTGGAATCGTGCGGGTTGCGCACGTCATCAATGTTGACCCCGGCCACGGCCAGCGCGCTGCCGATCTGGCCCAGCACGCCGGGGCGGTCCGGGTACACGAACACGCCGGTGCACCCGCGCGGCTCGAAATAGAGCTTGTCGAAATCGTTGATGCGCGAAATCATCCGCACGCCCTCGGCCACGGTGCCGCGCAGGCTGGCATGGCGCAGCGTGTCGGCATCGATGCTGCCGGTGAGGTCCACGGTGATCGAGTTCTTGAACCCCTTGCGGTCGTCGGTCGGGCGGTTCTGGTACTCGATGCCGCGATCCTTGAGGTATTTCACCGCGGCGTGATAATCCATGGACCGGTCGAAATCCTCGCCCAGGGCCGCCACCATGGGCACGAGGAGCCACTGGGCAAAAGGCTTGAGCTCGCCGTAGAAGCTGGTTTCGATGAGCTTGAGCTGGGTGTCCGCGCCCACGCAGTGGCGGCAGAGCTTGGCCAGGGTGAACGCCAGTTCGCCGAACGCCGGGTCGAGGCCCTCCGGCACATCGCGGTTGACCACGTAGGCGCTGATGCCCTTTTCGTCGTACTCGATCAGCTGCTCGGCCGCGCGCCGCGCCGCGTTGGTGTTGGCTTCCACCGTGCTGGCGCCCAGGTGGGGCAGCATGAGGTCGGCGACGTCCGCGACGCTCTTGGGCCCGGGCTCGTCTTTGGGGTACACGTCGTTGAGGAACCGGAACCCGCGTTCCTTCTTGGCCCGCCGCAAGTCGTCCTCCTTGACGACGCCGGCGCGGGCGCAGTTGATCAGCGTGGCGCCTTTCTTCATCCGGCTCAGCAGGCTGTAATCGACCAGGCCGCGCGTGTCCTTGTTTTCGGGCAGGTGCAGGGTGATGTAGTCGGCCTGGGCGAACAAGGCCGGCAGCTCCAGGGTTTCCACGTCCAGTTCGCGCGCCTTGTCCGCGGCCAGCATGGGGTCATAGCCCAGCAGCTTGACCTCGAACCCGGCCAGGCGGCGGGCCACCAGCTTGCCGATGTAGCCCAGGCCCACGATGCCCACGGTTTTGCCGGTGATCTCGCGGCCCATGAACTTTTTCTTTTCCCACTGGCCGGCCCGGGTCAGGGGGTCGGCGGCCACCACGTGGCGCGCGTCGGCGAGCATCAGGGCCACCACTTCCTCGGCCACGGCGTTGGCGTTGGCGCCGGGGGTGTTCATGACGTCCACGCCCCGCTTGCGGGCGTGCTTGGTGTCGATGTTGTCGTAGCCCGCGCCGGCGCGGATGACCACCTTGAGCTGCGGCAGCGAGTCCAGCACCGCGGACGTGACCTTTTCGCTGCGCACGACCAAAGCGTAGGTGTCCGGGTGTTGCGCCGCCAGCGCGGCCAGATCGGCGCTGTCGTCCTGGACCACGGTGTACGCGCCATGCGCCTCCAGCGCCTTCCGGCACACATCTTCCAGCTTCGTGGGTATGAGCACTTTTTTCATGTTCAGCCGCCTTTCCCGTGGCGCCAAACCTTAATGGAGGCGGCGCCGGAAGTCAACCCGTGGGCGAGGTTGCGGGAAGCATTGTCATCCGGTGGCGGATGTGCCATGCTGGTTCCCATGATGCAATCCCGGATGGTTGGTGTGGCGTTGATCGCGGGCCTCCTGGCTTCCTGCGCAGCGCAGGCCCAGCAACCCCTCACGGAAGTCCGCGGGACCAACACGTTCACCGCCGCCGTCCAGGGATACCTGCCCGGACCCAAGTACCTGCCCTACGATCCGGGATCCGACTCCGGCAAGCGCCTGGACGCGGCCGCCACGCACCTGGGCAGCACCCTGGCGCTGGAATACCATCCCTTGCGCGGCACGCCGGTGGGCGGGTTCTTTATCTCCGCGGGCGGCGAAGCCGACCTGGTGGAGAACCAGGACCGCAGCCTGACCCATGCCGAGGACCTCCAGTACGGCGTGGGATGGTCGCTGCCGTATGCCCTGTTCGCGCGGTTTACGCACAACGACTACACGTTTCACGGCGACTACGCCGACAGCGGCAAGCTGATCTGGCACGGGCTATCGGTCGGCGCCAGCCGCCTGGCTATTCCCTGGCCCGAATCCATGGACATCACCTGCAGCCCGGAATTCTATGTGTTTCCCCCGCACAACGAGTACGACCCCAACCCCGGGATCGACTTTGCGGACCGCGTCACGGCGCGCTACGCCATCGACCTGCGCCTGCTGGCGGCCTGGAAACAGCACCCCCAGGCCACGCTGGTGGCCCGGGTGTTCCTGCCGCTGGGCGATTCGCGGCCGCAAATCGCCTACAACTGGAAGGCCGACTTCATCAGCGTGTTCTGGCAGGCCGGCCTGCGGTACCAACTGCCCTGGCGCCTGGATGCCGAGGTGGGCTACGCCGCGGAGGAGGATGCCGGAGGGTTGGCCGCCGGCGGCCGGCCGCGCAGCTACGGCTACCTGCAGCTGGCCTGGCGCTATCCGTAACGGCCAGGCTCAGCGCGGGCGGCGGTGGCGAAACCGCCACAGCATGGCGTAAAACCGGAACGTGTCGCGCATGGGCCGGATCTTGCTCTTCTCCTCGCGGTAAATCGTACTGACCGGAACCGAGTCCATGCGGATGCCGCGCGCGGCGATCAGCAGCAGGATTTCCGACTCCGCGGCGAACCGCGGCGCGGCGGCCGTCACGAAAGGCAGCAGGTCCGTGCGGTACAGCCGGTAGCCACACTGCGTATCCGGAACATACTGCTTCATGAGGCGGCTCAGGGACCAGCTCATGTACCAGTTGGTCAGCCGGCGCGGCAGGGGCATGTCCCGGGTGGCGGCCATGCGGTTGCCGATCAACACCGGGATGCCGGTGCGCTCGTAGGCCTCGATGAACCGCGGGATCTCGTCCGGGTCGTGCTGGCCGTCGGCATCCAGGGTGATGACCGCGTCCGCGCCGTACTCGAGGGCCTTGCTGAACCCCTGGCGCAACGCGTGGCCCTTGCCGCGGTTGGGCGTGTAGCGCAGCACCAGCGCGCCGGCCTGGTCGGCGACGACCGCGGTCTGGTCCGGGGAACCGTCATCCACGACAATCACCTCGGGCACGTGCCGCAGCACGCCGCGCACCACGGCGGCGATGCGGGTTTCCTCGCCGTAGGCCGGGATGACTGCGCAATATCGGTTTTTCTTCATGGCTCCTCCGGGCGAGAGGCTCCCGGGACCGGGGCATCGCCCGCGGCCCAGAAATCCTCGAACACGAACCACTGGTGGGGGTTTTCGCCGATCTCTTTTTCCAAGGCGCGGCAGGCGCGGGCGCGCAGGTCCTCGCTGGATCCCGGGCCGCCCGGCTCCAGCGGCGGGTGGAACCGCAGCAGGAACGTGTCGTCCACCTGGCGCAGCAGGAACCCCGGCACGATCGGCGCGCCCGTGCGGCAGGCCAGCCAGGCCGGCCCGCGCGGAATGCGCGCGGGGTGGCCGAAGAACGGGATGCGGTCCTCGCGGCGGGTGAAGTCGCGATCCCCCAGCAGGGCCACCATGCCCCCGTCCTTGAGGGTGCGCAGGATCCGGCCGGCGGCGTGCCCGAGGGGCAACGGCTCCATGCCGCGCCGCCGCCGCTGGTTGCGGAACAGCTCATCGACCTTGCGCATGCGCTCGGGCATGAACACCACGTTGAGCGGGTAGCCCAGCGCGGCCATCACCGCCGCGCCCAACTCCCAGTTGCCCAGGTGGGCGGTGAGGAAGATCACGCCCCGGCCGCGCGCCCGGGCCTGGTCAATGTACTCGCGGTGCTCGATGCTGACCATACGATCCACGTCGCGGGGCGCCAGGCGCGTGTAGCGGAAAAAGTCCACCATGTACTTGCCGAAATACTGGAACGTCTTGCGCACCACGCCCACGGCGGCCGTAGGCGTCATATCCATGCCGCGGGCGGCATGGATGCGCCGCTGGTTGGCCAGCACGGCGCGCCGCGCCGCGTGGTCGTGCACGAAGTACCGGTCGGCGAT
The DNA here is from genome assembly GCA_964489425.1 of uncultured Verrucomicrobiota bacterium. Classification (GTDB taxonomy): domain Bacteria; phylum Verrucomicrobiota; class Kiritimatiellia; order RZYC01; family CAZAYP01; genus CAZAYP01. The sequence continues at coordinate 45,136 of CAZAYP010000022.1, forward strand.
GCGCAGCCCCACCCAGTAGGCCATGGGCAACGGCAAGGTCCGGCTGATCACCGCCGCCGCCCGGTACTGCCAATACAACTGGTTTGACATGCCGGCATGGTACCGGTGCAAGCCAAGGCGGGAAAGAAAAATACGGCCGCCGGGACAAGGCTTCAGTGAAACGGGGTGATAAGGCGCCGGGCTGGAGATGGGTGCCCATCAGCGGTCATCGTTTCAGAACCCGCTACGGGGTAAGAATACGGTGCAGTACCTTTTTCATTTTTCTCACGGAGCCACAGAGGTCACGGAGAACCGGTTCGATCGGGCCATGGATGGCGCGAGTCATGCTTCATGGATCCCACCAACAAATTAAAAGGCGGGAGTGGGTTTCCTTTCCACGCATGACGCAGAACCATGATCGCGCCGGTTCTTTTTGCGTTCATCCCCGTGTCTCCGTGCCTCCGTGAGAGTCTCCCCGCGTGGCTGAGGCCTTACCCGCCGGACCGCGGTCACGCGCGAGGGGACGCGATCGGCGGAGAACACAAGTCCGCGGCGTGGAACGACGACCGCACCAGCGGCGCGGACGCCACCTGCGTGAACCCCAGCTCGCGGGCGCGGCCAGCGTACGCCGCAAAGCCTTCCGGCGGCACGAACCGCGCCACCGGCGCGCGGTCGCGGCGCGGTTGCAGGTATTGGCCCATCGTCAGCGCCCGGCACCCGGCGCGCCGCAGGTCCTGCATGGCCGCATCCAGCTCAAGGTCGGTTTCGCCCAGGCCCACCATGAGCCCGGACTTGACCAGGAGGTCCGGCGCCAGCCGCGCGGCCGCGGCCAGCACGGCCAGCGAGCGCGCGTAGGAGGCCTGCGGCCGGATGGCGGGCTGGAGCCGCGCCACGGTTTCCAGGTTGTGGTTGAACACGTCCGGCCGCGCCGCCAGCGCCTGCGCCAGCGCGGCCAGGTCGCCCTGGAAATCCGGGGTCAGCACCTCCACGGTGGAAGCCGGCAGCGCCTGGCGCAGGGCCAGGATGGTCGCGGCGAACATCCCGGCGCCGCCATCCGGCAGATCATCGCGCGTGACGCTGGTGATCACCACGTGCCGCAGGCGCAGGTCGGTTGCGGCCGCGGCCACGCGCGCCGGCTCGTCCGCATCCACGGGTCCGGGCACGCCCGGGCGCACCCCGCAGAACGCGCACTGGCGGGTGCAGGCCGCGCCCAGGATCATGAAGGTGGCCGTGCCCTCGCTCCAGCACTGGCGGCGGTTCGGGCACTGGGCGCCCTGGCACACCGTATGCAGCCGGCGCTGCGCCAGCAGCTTCTGGACCGCGCCGAATTGGCCCTTGGGCGTGCGCGGCGGCTTGAGCCAGGCCGGCAGGCGCGCGCGCCCGACCGGCCGGAAACTGTCGTCATGACCTTGCATGCCGGGGATTATAGCCATGGTCCTGGCCGGCGAAAGGAGATTTACCGCGGCCGCGCGGATCAGCGCCCGGGGAACCAACCGGCCAGGGTGGCGGCAAACAGATCCACCGAAAATCGGCCCTTCTCGTCCAGGAACCGGCTCTCGCTCACGTTGATCCGGCGCAACGCGTACGGGTCCGTGGCACGCGAATTCAAGCCCGGCACCTGGGTAACCGCCGCGCGATAATGATGCCGGGGCAGCTCCGCCATGACCTGGGCATTGAACCGGCCATACGGATAGGCCAGCAGGTCGCAACGCTCGTCCAACTGCTCGCGGATGACAGCGCGCGATCCGGCCAGTTCCGCGGCCAGCGCCTCCGGCGGGAGGGCCGTGAGGTCGTGGTGCTCGGCCGTATGCGACCCGAAGTCGATGCCGATCCGGCACCATGCACGCACCTCGTCCCAGCTCATCATGGCGTGCAGATCCTGCGGGAACGGTGCGCCGGCCGGCAGCTCCTGTTCCAGCGCCGCCACGGCCGCCTCCCATTCCGGCTCGGGAACGTCATGCCAGGCGGATTGGTACTCAAAGCGCCCGGTGCGCAGTACGGCCAGCAGGCGCGCGGAGGGCACGGCAACCGGCCAGCGTTGCGCCAGGCGCCGGCCCAGGTCAGGGTCCTGCGCCGCGGCGGTCGCGAACCGCGCGGCCAGGTGGCTCATGCGCTCCGGCCAGAACACCCGCTGGGTGCCGACATACCCGGTGGCGAGAAAAACCGTGGCCGGCAAGCCGTGTTTTTTCAGGAGGGGCGCCGCATGCACCACATTGTCGCGCCAGCCATCGTCGAAGGTGAGCACCGCGGTCCGCACCGGGAACGGCTGGCCCAGGGCGCAGCGGGCGACCAACTCCGCCAGCGGCACGACCTCGTAAAAGCGCGCCAGGAACCCCAGCTGCAAGTCCAGGGTTTCCGGGGTGACCAGGATGTGCGGCGACGAGTGGATCTGCGGCCAGTCCGCGGCGGGCGCCACGCGGTGGTACGTGAGGATGACCACCTGCGTGTAATGGCTCAGGGTCCACCGCAGGCGCAATCCCGCGTTGAACAGCCCCATGCGGCCGGCGGCCCGCGCCAACTGCTGCTTGGCCCACCGCCGTGGGTTGGCCACAGGGCGGCCCACGCTAGCGGGCGACATATCCGGCGACCTTCTCGATCTTGCGCTCGACCAACTGGTACAGCACCGGGGCCAGGCTTTGCGCCTCGATCAGGCGCCGAAAATGATCCTTGAGCGCCGCGATCAGGGAATCCAGGTCCGCGAACGAGTCCGGGTTGATCTTTTTCAGGGCGGATTCAAAAATCCCCACGCCGAGCACTTCGTTCTTGAACAGGGACAGGTTGCCCAGGAACACGTGTTCGGTGAGCGTGCCCTGCTGGTTATGCCGCTGGCATTCGGCAATCAAGGCTTCGACGTCCTCGCGCAAATCCTCCAGCTCCACGGCCAGGATTTCCAGGAAATGCTTGTTCTTGTGCAGCATGGCAGCCTCCGGTGTTGCGGGTTGGGGGTTACTTGCTCCGGCGCTTGATCACGATGGTTCGGCGGTGGGTCGTCGGCGCCTGGTAGTCGGGCGGAATTTCCAGGCGCACCGTGCTGCCCTTGTCGCTGCCACCGGCCGCCGCGGCCGGCTGGCCCGCGGGCGGCTCCGGAGATGCGGATGGGGCTGCCCGTTCCGCGGCCCGGAAGTTCCCCTCGCATTCCGGCACGATCAGGTCCGTGCCGCAGTGCGGGCAGGCCACTTGCCGTCCGCGCAAGGCTTCCGGCGCTTCCAGCCCCCACTGGCAGGCGGGGCAGGAGAACAGGAAAAATTCCGGTTCCGGCGGCGCAGATTCAGCCTGGGGCTCCGCCGGCGCGGACTCAGGGGCAGGCGCCTCCACGGCCGGCTCCGGCGCCGCGGGCGGCACCGGGGTCGCGGGCGGCTCCTGCCGACGGCCCCAGCCGAACAACCCGCGTTTTTCGTGACCGCTCATAAATGGATCTCCTGCTCCGATTACTTCACCACGGCGCCGCTGGGCATGTCGCCATCCACGGTCACCAGCCGCATCCGGCCGGCGGCGCTGGCTGCCAGCAGCATGCCGTGCGACTCGATCCCGCGGATCTTCGCGGGCTTGAGGTTGGCCACCACCACGATCGTCCGCCCCACGAGCTGCTCGGGCGTATAGTGCAAGGCAATGCCGGCCACGATCTGCCGCCGCTCCCCGCTGATCTCGATCTCCAGCCGCAAGAGCTTGTCCGCGCCGGCGACCTTTTCCGCGGCCAGCACGCAGGCCACGCGCAACTGGGCTTTCATGAAATCGTCGTACGCGATCACGCCCTCGGCCGGTCCGGCCGGCGGCGCGCCCACGGCGGGCGTGGGCGCCGCGGCCTTGAGGTCCAAGCGGGGGAACAGCCCACCGGCCGGCGCGATGCGGGTGCCGGCCGCCAACTGGCCCCACTGGCGCGTGCGGGCAAAGTCGTCGGGCTGCTCCGGCAAGCCCAGCGTCTTGCGCAGCTGGCCCATCTTGGCGGGCATCACCGGGTACAGCAGCGTGGCACACACCCGCAGCGCCTCCGCCGCGGTGTAGAGGGTCACGTGCAGCGGCGCCGGGTCCGCCAGCTTGGCCAGCGACCACGGCTGCTTCTGCTCCAGGTACCGGTTGATGCCGCGGATGGCGGTGACCACGGCGCCCAGGCCCGCATCCAGGCGCAGGTCAGCCACGGCGCGCGTGAGACCATCGGCCGCCGCCTGGGTCATCTGCCAGACCTCCTGCTCCTCGGCGCCCGCCGGCACAGAGGCTGGCGCCGCCGGGATTGCCCCGCCGCAGTTGGCGCCGATCATCTTGCACAGCCGGCTCAACAGGTTGCCGAGATCGTTGGCCAGATCGGCGTTGAAGCGCCGCGCGAACGCCTCCTCGGTAAAGTTGGCGTCCTGGCCCATGACCATCTCCGCACTCAGAAAATAGCGGAAGGCATCAACGCCGTAACGGTCCACCATCTCCATGGGATTGACCACGTTGCCCAGCGACTTGCTCATCTTGCTGTCGCCCGACAGCCACCAGCCGTGCGCGAACACGGTTTGCGGCAGCGGCAGGCCCATGGCCTTGAGCATGGTCGGCCAGTAGACCGTGTGGGTGGTCAGGATATCCTTGCCAATCAACTGGCAGGACGCCGGCCACCAGGCCTCGAACCTGGCGTTGTCCACCAGGTAGCCCATGGCGCTGATGTAGTTGATGAGCGCGTCGAACCAGACGTACGTGACGTAGTCGGCATCAAAGGGCAGCTCGATGCCCCAGTTCAGGCGGCTCTTGGGCCGCGAGATGCACAGGTCGTTGAGCTTCTTCTGCAGGAACCCGAGCGTCTCGTTGGCGCGGAACGCGGGCTGGATGAACCCCGGGTGGGTTTTGATGTAATCGACCAGCCAGTCCTGGTACTTGCTCATGCGGAAGAAATAATTGGCCTCGCGGATTTTTTCCACGGCCCGGTGGCATTCGGGGCACTGGCCGTCGGCCAGGTCTTTCTCCATGAAAAACCGCTCGCAGGGCGTGCAGTACCAGCCGTCGTACTCGTCGCGGTAAATCTCGTCGCGGTCGAACAGGTCCTGGAGGATGCGGCGCACCACGTCCTTGTGGCGGTTCTCGGTCGTGCGCAAAAAGTCGTCGTGGGTAATGCCCAGCTTTTTCCACAGTTCCTGGAACCGGACCACCGTGGTGTCCGCCTGCTGCTGGGGCGTGATGCCCGCGGCCTTGGCGGCCCGCTCCACTTTTTGGCCGTGCTCGTCCGTGCCGGTCAGGAAAAACGTGGGCACGTTCATCAACCGATGGTAACGCGCCAGCACATCCGCAAGAATCGTGGTGTAGGCGTGGCCGATGTGGGGCTTGTCGTTAACGTAATAAATCGGCGTCGTGACATAGAAATATGGCTTGGTCGTCATGTAGCTTTCTCCATCCGTCATTATATACCACGTTCCGGGCATGCAAAGCGATTAAGCGCAAAATCCGTAAGGCCTCAGTGAAACGGGGGGATCAGGCGCCGGGCTTGAGATGGGTGCCCATCAGCTGTCGTCATTTCCGAACCCGCTACGAGGGAAGAATACGGTGCAGCACCTTGTTCATTTTTTCTCACGGAGCCACGGAGGTCACGGAGAACAGCGGCGCTCGGGCCATGGATGGCGCGAGGTATGCTTCATGGCTCTCACCAACAAATCAAATGGCAAGTGGGGTTCCTTCCCACGCATGACGTAGAACCATGATCGCGCCGGTTCTTTTTGCATTCATCCCCGTGTCTCCGTGCCTCCGTGAGAGTCTCCCCGCTTGGCTGAGGCCTTACCAAAATCCATGCGCTGGATTGACCAGCATGGCTAAAAACAAAGAGCGGGCCGCAGGGCCCGCTCTTTTCGGAAACCGAAACTGGCTTGGGTTACGCGGCTTTCTGGCGGCGCCGGCGCAGCAGCATGCCACCCAGGCCGATGCCCAGCAGGGCCATGGTGGACGGCTCGGGAATGATCTGCATGTCGTTGACGTAGAAGTTAGCGTCGGCCCCAGCGCCGGCGTTGAAGTTCCACACGTGCATACGATCGATGTCGCCGGAGTTGGCCAGGGTACCGCTGCCGGAATTGAGGGAGCTGCCACCGTACGCGGATACATCCCACGCGTAGCTGTTCGCCCCAGTCAGGGTAAAGCTTACCGTCATGCCCGTGTTGCGCCAACCAATCCCCGAATCGCCCGCGCCGGCATTGTCGTTGACCGTATAGTTGGCCGAACCGCCGGCAAAGTAGAACTCGAACCGGTTTTGCGCCGTAGCGTTCTGCAAGCCGATGCCCACGCTCGGTCCGGCGGCATCCACATTGCCATTTTCAAAGTTAATCCGGAACGTCTGGCCGATTTGCAGCGCCGTGCTGAACGGGCGCGTGCCTTCGGATGTTTCTCCCGTATTGGCATACAGGCCCCACACATGATCGCTGGTGCGGATGTCCGCGCTGCTATCCATGCTGAAGTACCCGTGGTTAGCACCGGCCGCCACCAGGCTCCACGCGCCGAACCCGCTGCCGCCGTTATAACCCGTCTGCCAATCCGTGGCATACACGGCATTATCCGCACGATCACTGGCCTGACCGAACGCCAATCCTGCACCTGCCAATACACACGCCAAACTCACTACTACTCGCTTCACGGTTATCTCCTTGGCTCTGTTATCCTGCTAATACGTTTTACCCAGCAAAACTTCCCCTTTACCGAATACTGCATCTTGTAGAAAAAACAGTGGCCGTCTGACAAGATCTTTTTTCAACTTTTTTTGCGCGTCTGAGCGGGGCAAGGTAAGTCTCGACAATTAGCCCGGATTTGATACATTTTCGCGCCATGCAAAAAACACTTTATCAGAAGGTTTGGGATCAGCATGTGGTCAAGGCTGAACCCGATGGGTCGGCGCTGCTGTACATTGACCGGCACCTGGTGCACGAGGTGACCAGCCCGCAGGCGTTCGAGGGCCTGCGCAAGGCCGACCGCAAGGTCCGGCGCCCGGAGCTGACCTTTGCGACCATTGACCACAACGTGCCCACCGGCGCCGACCTGACCGTCCGCGACCCGGTAGCCAAGCGCCAGATCGAGGCGCTGACCAACAACTGCGCGCAGTTTGGCGTCCGCCTGTTCGGCATGGGCGACCCGGACCAGGGCGTGGTGCACATTGTCGGCCCGGAACTGGGCATTACCCTGCCGGGCGTGACCCTGGTCTGCGGCGACTCGCACACGGCCACGCACGGCGCGTTTGGCGCGCTGGCCTTCGGCATCGGCACCTCCGAGGTCGAGCATGTGCTGGCCACCCAGACCTTGCAGCAAAAACCGTCGGCCACGTTCCGCGTCACCTTCGAGGGCCAGCGGGCCCCGGGCGTGACAGCCAAGGACATGATCCTGCACCTGATTGGCCGCATCGGCACCGCCGGCGGCACCGGCTGCGCCGTGGAGTTTGCCGGGCCGGCCATCCGCGCGCTGACCATGGAAGACCGCATGACGGTTTGCAACATGACCATCGAAGCCGGCGCGCGGGTGGGCATGATCGCGCCCGACGCCACCACCTTCGAGTACATCGCGGCCAAGCCGCGGCCGTTTGCGCCGGCCCCCAAGGCCATGGCCAAGGCGATCGCGTTCTGGCAGACCCTGCCCTCGGACCCGGACGCGCATTTTGACCGCGAGCTGACCCTGGATGTGAGCGGGCTGGCGCCGCAGGTGACCTGGGGCACCAGCCCCGGCATGGTGACGGACGTCACCGGCCGCGTCCCGCAACCGGACCAGGTTCCCGCCTACAACGCGGCCGACGTCACCAAGGCCCTGGACTACATGGGGCTCCAACCCGGCACGCTCATCACGGACATCAAGGTGGCGGTGGTGTTTATCGGCAGTTGCACCAACGGCCGCATCGAGGATCTGCGCGCCGCCGCCAAGGTCATCCAGGGCCGCCGCGTGGCCGCGGGCGTGCGCGCGCTGGTGGTGCCGGGATCGCGGGCGGTCATGCGCCAGGCGGAGGCGGAAGGGCTGAACCGCATCTTCCTGGCCGCGGGCGCCGAGTGGCGCAACCCCGGTTGCAGCATGTGCCTGGCCATGAACCCCGACCGCCTGGAACCCGGCCAGCGCTGCGCCGCGACCACCAACCGCAACTTCGAGGGCCGGCAGGGGCCGGGCGGCCGCACGCACCTGGTGAGCCCGGAGATGGCCGCGGCCGCCGCCGTGGCCGGGCATTTTGTGGACATCCGAACCTGGAAATAAGCGTATGGAACCTTTTCGCAAGCATCGCGGGATCGTGGCGTGGGTGGACCGCGCCAACATCGACACCGACGCCATCGTCCCCAAGCAGTTCCTCAAGGCCACCAGCCGGGAAGGGTTTGGCCAGCACCTGTTTTTCGAGTGGCGCTACCTGCCGGACGGCCAGCCCAACCCGATTTTCATCCTGAACCGGCCGCCGTACGACCGCGCCTCGGTGCTGCTGGCGCGCAATAATTTCGGCTGCGGATCGAGCCGCGAACACGCGGTCTGGGCCATTGCCCAGTTCGGGTTCCGGGCGGTCATCGTGCCCTGGAAAGCCGAGGGGGCCGGGCGCATCCCGGCGTTCGCCGACATCTTCCGCAACAACTGCGCCAAGAACGGGCTGCTGACCGTGGAACTGGCCGCGGACGAGGTGGACGCGGTCTTCCAGGCCGCCGCGGATCACCCGGGCATGGAAGTCACCGTGGACCTGGAGCAGCAGGCCGTCGTGGTGCATGGCCCGCAAGAGCTGCGTTACCGGTTCGAGATGGATCCGGCCGTGCGCCAGATGTTCCTGAGCGGGCAGGACGCCATCTCCAAGACCCTGGAACAGGAGTCCGCCATTGCCGCCTTTGAGGCCCGGCACGACGTGCAGTTGGCCCGCGGCTGATTATTTTCACCAACGGGGAGAGGGAACCATGGACAAGAAAAAAATACTGGCTTTGATCATTGTGGCCTTGGTGGCACTGGTCCTGATCATGAACCGCGGCTGGTGGCTGGGCGACAAGATGGAAGTGAACCTGCTGTTCACGAAAATTGAAACCATCAAGTCGGTCGTGCTGCTGGCCTTCACCGCCATTGGCGTCGTCATCGGCATCCTGCTGGGCAAATAAGCCGGCGCCAACTGCGGCCCGCTGCCATCTGCGGCGCGGAGATCCAACCGGGCTACCCGGCGGTTGCTGCCACGGCGTCAACCTGGCCTTATACCATTGCCGCATGCGAACAAGCATACGCGCGCCGGACACCCCAGAATATTCTCCCGCAGAGCCGCTGAGGCGCAGGGGGACCACTCTTAATCCTGTCCGGCCTGTTCATCCATGTTCATTCTGCCGTTGCTCTGCGTCCCTGCGCCTCCGCGGGAAACCATCCGGCATAAACATGAATGTTCAGAGTTCAACCGCCCCACCCTTCGGGTCCCCCCCCCGCCTTGAAAAGGCGGGGAGCCCAGATACGTACCGAACCCTGCTGCAAAAGTGGAATTACTTGGCGGGCCCGGGCTGGCGGATGAAGCCCAAGTCTTCCTGCACGCGCCCCCAGGCGCGCCGGTCCAGCGCCTGCCGGCACGCCGGCGCAACCGCCAACTTCTGCATGGCGGCCATTTCGCGGGCAAAGCGCGCCAAGGCCGGCCGGTCATGCCGCGCCACCCGCGCCAGCAGGCAGGCCAGTACCGCCAGCGCCTCCCATCCGGCGCGGAGCACGTCGCGCCGGAACTCCACGAGGCAGCGGTCCGCGGCCTGGCCCACGGTGTACTTCTCGGCGAGCATCGTGCCGTAAAACGTCTCCAGCACCGCGCAGCGCAGCTCGAAATAGTCGCCCGCGGTCATCATTTTTCCCCGTACAACACGTCCATCTGGACGTTGGGATACCGCTGCAGGAACTGGCGCATGACGTGCAGGCAACTCGCGCACGGCGGCAGGTCCGTGTACAGCCCGATCCGGCCGGTCACGTTCGTGTCCCTGGGCATGAACTCCATCAGGTGCTCGATGATCTTGAACTCGGTATCCACCCGGCGGTTCCAGCAATCCGGCCCGTCCACCACGTTGTTGCGGTTCACGCACAGGGTCTCGAACTGCGCATGCTCCGGACGGACCGAGATTTCCTGGATCTTGCGGCCGGCCTTGTCGGACATGTCTTCCAGGCTTTGGATCCCGCTGTGCGAGTAATACTCACGGATGTCCACGCCGTCTATTTTGATCACCGCCCAGGCAAAGTTGTGGCGATCGTGGAACTCCTGGGGCAACTGGTCGCGGATAAACTCAATCCGCTCCCGCACCGCCGCATGCTTTTTCTTGTCGATTTTTTGCACCACGGGCTCGCGCGTAAAGGTGGTCGGGGCAGACGCACCCGCCACGGGCCCCGCGAGAACCACCCAGGCCAGCAGGACGAGCGCATACGGCATCCATTTTTTCATGATATGTTCAGGGCTCCTTTATTGCAGAACACCAAGACCAGCCTGGGCCGGCCGCCGGGACGGCGGCGGCCTGCATGCAGGCGCCAGGCGTGCGACGGAAGATTTTACCAACCCCAGCTATCCCAGCCGCCCCACAGACCCCAGTCCATGGCCGTGTCTTCGTTCATCTCGGCGGTCATGCGGTCTTCGTCGGCGAGTTGCTGGTCTTCGACGAGGTTCTGGTAGGACTGGTACGCGGTTTCATCACCCACGTAGACGCAGTTGCAGTCCTTGGCATCCGCGTACACGAAGTACGGCTGGCCATCTTTCTGCTCGGTGATCAGCTTGCGCTGGGGGTAAGCGGCCAACTGCTGCTGCTGCTCCGGAGTTTGCGCCAGCTTCATATGGAAGCCGGACGCGGATAGGATGCGTTCCGTCTGCATGGCGCGCTGCGTGGCGCAGCCCGCGATCAGCCCTGCGGCCACCAGCGCCAAGATCGCGCTGCCCGCTATTTTGAGATAGTTCGTTGCTTTCATTGTGGTCACCTCTTGCCTTTCTGCTTTCGCGTAATTGCCTGGTTGGGTACTGGAAATGTCCTATTTCGGGGGCAGCATGGCCACGATCCGGCACATGGCGGATTCCAGCTCAATGCCCCGCAGCGGGTAGCAGCCAATCCACGCGCGCTGGTTGCTGACCTTCTCGATCTCGCCGCCGATGTTTTCCGCATGCACCAGCTTCTTGGGGAACAGCTTGAGGTGCATGACTTGATAGTAAACGTCGGAGGGGAACATCTCGTCCCACTTCTTGCCGTAGTTGGCGATGAGCTTCTGTTCCGCCTCGATGAAGCGGGCCGGATGCCACTGGCGGATGATCGTGTTCATGGGGTGATCGGCGCTGCCGCAGTCCACGCCAATCCACTTAATCTGCATTTTCAGGGCCCACTTGTGGAAGTCCGGGTTCGGGCCGGGATGCTTGACAAAGTAGCGCACCTCGTCCGATCCCGGCTGGTCCCAGGCGTAACGGTGGTAGCCGGTGTTGATGATCAGGATGTCGCCCTTGCGCACCTCGACGTTGCGGGTGATCATTTCCGGGCTGTACAGGTCATAGTCGCCCACTTCGCGGGAGATGTCGGCGATGGCGCCGGGCCCAATCCACTCCGCCAGCGGCACGTTGCCGATGGAGCGGCCGCTGGCATGAAAATGGATCTCGCCGTCCATGTGGGTGCCCACGTGGTTGCTGGTGGTCATGATCTGGCCGTTGGCGCCCTGCCCCTGGTGGGCGCCGGCAATGCGCTTGAAATACTGCAGCCCCATGGGCATGTAACTGGGCCACGGCGGGGTGTGGATGCTCAGCCGCTGGGTCAGGTCGTAGACGCGAACCTTGTCCATAAACTTGAGGAAATCATTGGTCTTCATTGCGCAGGCTCCTTGTTTACTGGTTTGGTATAAACTCTGGGCGGGAACTATACGGCAGGAAGCCGCCGGTTGTCCAGCGCCGGATGACTGGCCCAGCGCAAACCGCGTCAAAAGACCCGGCATCCGGAGATTGACGATCTCCGGCTCCTCCCCCTACTATTCCGCCAGCCATGGGAACCCAGGTCCAGGACCAAACGACGACCGGCGCCAGCCTGCGCCACGAAGACCTTTACCAAGTCATCCTCCACAACGACACGCACAACACCGTGGACTACGTGGTCATGTGCCTCATGCGCGTGTTCGGCCACAACGAGCAGGTGGCCGAGAAAATCATGTGGGAGGCCCACCGCCGCGGGCGCGCCGTGGCCGAGGTGGAAGATGAGTCGCGCGCCAAGCAGCACAAGGAGCAGTTGCTGTCCTGCCACCTCGAAGCCACGATCGAAAAACTCTAGCCGCCGGTTGATCATGCCCGTGTACATGCTGCCCGCCGAGTTGCTGTTCCCGCCCGTAAAGCTGGCGGACCCGTCCGGCCTGTTGGCCGTGGGCGGCGACCTGTCCGTGGACCGCCTGCTGCTGGCCTACCGCAGCGGGATCTTCCCGTGGTACGACGAGGACCAGCCCATCCTCTGGTGGTCGCCGGACCCGCGGTTCGTGCTGTTCCCGGAAAAGTTCCGCATGGGCCACGGCATGAAGCCGGTGCTCAAGCGCGGCCTCTTCCAAGCCACGTTGGACCGGGATTTCGCCGGGGTCATCGGCCAGTGCCGGTCCATCCCGCGGCCCGACCAACCCGGCACGTGGATCACCCCGGCCATGAAAACCGCGTACCAGCGGCTGCACCGCGCCGGCTACGCCCACTCGGTGGAAACCTGGCAGGACGGGCAGCTGGTCGGCGGGCTCTATGGCGTGTCCCTGGGCCGCTGTTTTTTCGGCGAGTCCATGTTTTCCGCCGTGCCCAACGCCAGCAAGTTCGCCCTGGTCCACCTCGTGCAGCACCTGCGCGCCTGGGGGTTCACGCTGATTGACTCGCAGGTGCCCACGGACCACCTCGAGCGCATGGGCGCAGAACTCATCCCGCGCCAGCGCTACCTGCGGCTCTTGGCAAAAGCCCTCCAAGGCGATACTATGACCGGCAACTGGGGCGAGTTGGATGAACAAGCCCCAAGAGGTAAATCAGCATGATCACAAAACACCTCGGGCCGAGGCTTGATGGGCTGCCCCTTGCGCTGGGGGCCATCCTGCTGCTGGCCCGGATGCCGGCGGAGGGCGCCATGGAACCCGAAACGATCCAAGTTTACTCGTGCGTTCAGCAGGCGCTCATCACCACCACCCGGTTGGTCCGAACCGACGCCGAGTGGCGCGCGCTGCTCACGCCCGAGCAGTACCGCGTCACCCGCGAGGGCGGCACGGAATGTGCCTTTACCGGCGCCTTGACCAAGCACAAGGAACCCGGCCGGTACCAGTGCGTGGATTGCGGCACGGACCTGTTTGTTTCCGATGCCAAGTTCAACTCCGGTACCGGCTGGCCCAGCTTTTTCCAGCCCGTGCACCCGGCCAACATCCGGTCGCTGCGCGACGCCGGCCATGGCATGGTGCGCACCGAGGTGCGCTGCGCCCGCTGCGACGCGCATCTCGGCCACGTGTTCGAGGACGGCCCGCCGCCCACCGGGCTGCGTTACTGCATCAACTCCGCGGCGCTCGTTTTCATGCCGCTCGAGCGCTGAATACCGGCCATGTATCTTTTTACCAATCAGCAAACCGGCGCGGCGACACAGCGCCGCGGCTACAGCAGGCGCTGGCGCTGCACGCCCTCTGGTTGTAGCCACGGCGCCATGCCGCCGTGGCTGCCCACACGAAGCTAACGAAGGGAGAAACCATGAAAGTTATATTACGTCCTTGCAGCATCACCACCCTGTGCCTGGCGGGCACCCTATTGGACTGGGGCCTGCCGGCCGCGCGCGCCGCGGAGCCCGCCGTGGCGGGCGAACTCATCATGTTCCACGCCGGCAGCCTCGCGGTGCCCATGGCCGAGATGGTGACCGCGTTCAACGCCCTGTACCCGGACGTGCGCGTCCTGCGCGAGGCCGCCGGCAGCGTGGCCTGCGCCCGCAAGATCACGGAGCTGGGCCAGCCCTGCGACGTGCTCGCCTCCGCGGACTACGAGGTGATCAACCGCTACCTTGTGCCGGCCCATTCGCGCTGGGCCATCCCGTTCGCGGCCAACGAAATGGTCCTGACCTACACGGACCGGTCGCGCCACGCCACCGAGCTCTGCGCCACCAACTGGGGCGCCATCCTGCTGCGGGACGACGTGGTCGTCGGCCGCTCGGACCCGAACTCCGACCCCTGCGGCTACCGCACGGTCCTGACCTTGAAGCTGGCCGGACTGGACCTGTGGGGCGCGGATTGGACCACGACCATGCTGGCCAAGGACCGCGAGTTCATGCGGCCCAAGGAGACCGACCTGCTGGCGCTGCTGGAGAGCGGCGAGGTCGACTACGGCTTTCTTTACCGATCGCTGGCCATCCAGCACCAGTTGCGGTTCCTTGAGCTGCCGGCCGCCGTGAATCTCGGCACGCTCGCCGAGGCGGCGAGCTACGCGCGGGTGAGCGTGGACATCGCCGGCAGCCAGCCTGGCGCGACCGAGACCATGCGCGGTGAGCCCATGGTCTACGGGATCACCATCCCCACCGGCGCGCCCAACCCGGCCGCGGCGCTCGCGTTCGTGCGGTTCCTGCTGTCGCCCGCCGGCCGGGCGGTCATGGAGCGCAACGGCCAGCCGTCCGTGGTGCCCGCGGCCACCGTGACCTATGCCGACCTGCCGCCGGAACTCCAGGAGTTCGCCCGCCCGCCGCAGTAGCGCGGCGACCCGCCACAGCCCATGGAACGGTTCCGCAACATCTCCCCGTTTCACCTGCTCTGCGCACTGCTGGGCGGCGTGGTGCTGCTCTTTATCCTGGCGCCGCTGGCGGGCATGGTGTTCCATTCCGCCCCCGCCCTGCCGGCCACGGCCTGCGACCCGGAAGTGGTGGCCAGCATCTGGCTGACCCTGTGGACGGCCATGGCCGCGACCCTGGGGTTCGGGGTGCTGGCCATCCCGCTGGCGTGGTTGCTGGCGCGCCACGAGTTCCCGTTCAAGCGCCTGTTGTGCGCGGCATTGGACCTGCCCGTGGTGGTTCCCCACTCGGCCGCCGGCATTGCGCTCCTGGGATTCATCGGCCGCCATGGGCTGCTGGGCCGCGCCGGCGAAAGCGTGGGCCTGCAGTTCGTCAGCCGGCCGGCGGGCATCGTGCTGGCCATGGCGTTCGTGAGCCTGCCGTTCCTGATCAACGCGGCGCGCGACGGGTTTGCCGCGGTGCCGCGGCGCTACGAGCAGGCCGCCATGGCCCTGGGCGCCGGCCCGCTGCGCGTGTTTTTCACCGTGTCCCTGCCTTTGGCGTGGCGGGCGATCCTCAGCGGGCTGGTGATGATGTGGGCGCGCGGCATGAGCGAGTTCGGCGCGGTGATCATCGTGGCCTACCACCCCATGATCACCCCGGTGCTGCTCTACGAGCGGTTCGGCGCCTACGGCCTGGCCTACGCCCGGCCCGTGGCGGCCCTGTTCCTGATCATTTGCGTGCTGGTGTTCGCCGCGCTGCGAATGCTGGCCGGGAGGCCCGTTGATGCTGCGCGTTGAGGACATCCGCCTGGCCATCGGCGACCTGCGCCTGGACCGCGTCGCGTTCGAGGTGGCGGCGGGCGACTATTTCATGCTCCTGGGCGCGTCCGGCGCGGGCAAGTCCGCGCTGCTGGAAATTATCGCCGGCTTGCGGCGGCCGGACGCCGGCCGGGTGTGGCTGGCCGGCCGCGACATCACCCGCCTGCCCATCCAGCGCCGCAACCTGGGGTTTGTGTTCCAGGACAATGCCCTGTTCCCGCACCGGTCCGTGGGCGGCAACATTGCCTACGGCGCGCCCGACCCGGCGGCCGCGCGCGCGGCCGCGGACCGTACGGGCGTGCTGGGCCTATGGCGCCGCCGGCCGGGCACTTTGTCCGGCGGCGAAGCCCAGCGCGTGGCCCTGGCCCGCGCCCTGGCCCGCCGCCCGCCGTGCCTGCTGCTCGACGAACCGCTCTCCTCGCTCGACGCCCAGGCGCGCGCCGACCTGCGCGGCCTGCTGCGCGACCTGCACCGCCAGGGCATGACCCTCTTGCACGTCACGCACGACCCCGAGGAGGCGCTCGCGCTCGGCGCGCGCGCCGCGATCCTGGAAAACGGGCGCATCGTCCAGACCGGCCCGCTGCGCAACCTGCTCGATCAGCCGCGCTCCGCGTTCCTGGCGCGGTTTGCCGGCCTGCGCAACGTGCTGCCGGGCACGCTGGCCGCGGCCGCGGATGCCGGGAACCTGCGCCGGTTCGCCTGCGCCAATGAGGGCCCGGAATTTTTCATTCTAACCGACCAGCCCGGCGGCCCCGGGTTCCTGGCGCTGCGTGGCGAAGACGTGGTCCTGGCGCTAACGCGGCCTGCGGATTCCATGCGCAACGTGCTGGCCGGCCGCGTGGCGGATATCGAGCCAGCGCGCCTCGGTCTGCACGTGCTGGTGGAGGCCAACGGGGTATGTCTCTGGGCCCATGTGACCGCCGAAGCCGCGGCCGAGCAGGCCCTGGCCCCGGGCGCCAAGGTGTGGCTCGGATTCAAGGCCACGGCGGCCCGGTTCATTGATACCGTTTTCGCATGAGAACAAGCATACAAGCTCCCCTACCTTTGCAAGGAGGGGCGGCCGCAGGCCGGGGTGGTTATGGATGGTCCGCGTCCCGATATCACGGTGGGTGGAACCCGGAACAACCGCCCCACCCTTCGGGTCCCCCCCGCCTTGAAAAGGCGGGGAGCCCAGACACGTACCGATCCTCATGCGGAAATGGTATGAGGCATAAGGGCCAAACCCCGGACACGGCCCGGGCGGGCCGTGCCACGTGGCGTGACTTGGCGTCTGCCAGCCGCCGCGTACCCATAATATACCCATGTTTTGTTTTAGATGGTTTTTCAATTCCTGTTATTGTACGGTGTAAATGTTATTTCAAAAGGAGGGCTGACAATGTACAAAAGTATGCGTGGTTTTTATCTGACCCTGCCTATGGCGGCTATGGCGTGCATGATCATGGGCGCCACGAGCGAGGCCGCCACCATCACCATCCTCTCCAATGATTTTGAGGCGGCATGGACCGCCAGCAACACCCCGGCCGCCCTGTTCCCGGCCGGCGGCGCCTGGACCAAGCAGATCTGCAGCAACAACACCCAGTGGATCCAAGCCACCAACGGCATCAACGGCAACCCGGCGCGCAAGCGCACCAACGCCTGGCTGAATGCCGGCACCGGCACGGACAAAAACTTCGCGCGCTTCGGCGCGGGCTCCTACGGCAACATGACCCGCCTGATCACCCCGCCGCTCAACCTCTCCGGCATGAATAGCGCCACCATGACCTTCTGGCACATCCAGGTGCCGTGGCCAGCCGACCAGGACTATTTGCGCATCCGCATGCGCACCAATGCCGTGCCCACGCAAACCGGCACCAGTTTTGGCGCGGGCTGGACAACGCTGGCCTTTTACAGCGCCGGCCAGACCAACTGGGTGGAGCGATCCCTGACGCTCAGCAACGTGTCGGAAACCGTCTACATCGCTTTCGAGGGCATCGGCGAGTATGCCTACGGCACCTGCATCGACGATGTTCTGGTGGTCGGCGACAGCAATACTTCGCCGGCTGTCAGCTACGAGATCACCAATCTCGTTCAGGACTTTGAGCAGGCCTGGACCGCCAGCAACACGCCGGCCGCCCAGTTTCCGGCCGGCGGCGCCTGGACCAAGCAGATTTGCAGCAACAACACCGACTGGATCCAAGCCACCAACGGCATCAACGGCAACCCGCCCCGCAAGCGTGTCGCCGCCTGGACCAACAGCACCACCGGCACGGACAAGAACTTCGCCCGGTTCGGGGCCGGCTCGTACGGCAACATGACCCGCCTGATTACCCCGCCGCTCAATCTCTCTGGCATGAACGGCGCCACCATGACCTTCTGGCACGTCCAGATGCCCTGGTCGGCCGACCAGGACTACCTGCGCGTGCGCATGCGTACCAATGCGCCGCCCACCCAGACCGGCACCTCCTTTGGGCTCGGCTGGACCACCCTGGCCTTCTACTCCGCGGGGCAGACCAACTGGGTGGAGCGCACCCTGGCGCTCAGCAACTTGTCGGAAACTGTCTACATCGCGTTCGAGGGCATCGGCGAGTATGGCTATGGCACCTGCATCGATGACGTAAAGATTTTTTCCACCACGAGCGCGGCGGCCCCGGTGGTAACGTATGTCCTGCGCACCAATCTGTGGCAGGATTTCGAGGTGGCCTGGACAGCCAGCAACACCCCCGCCGTCCAGTGGCCCGCCGGCGGCGCCTGGACCAAGCAGATCTGTAGTAATAACACCGACTGGATCCGGGCCACCAACGGCATCAACGGCAACCCGGGGCGCAAACGGGTCGGCGCTTGGACCAATGCCACCACCGGCACGGACAAGAACTTCGCGCGCTTTGGGGCTGGCTCCTACGGCAACATGACCCGCCTGATTACCCCAGCCATGGACCTGTCCGGCTACCTGACACCGACCCTGCGCTTCTGGCACATCCAGGTGCCGTGGCCGGCCGACCAGGACTACCTGCGCGTGCGCATGCGCACCAACGAGCCGCCCACCCAGGTCGGCGTCTCATTCGGTAGCGGTTGGTCCACCCTGGCCTTCTACAGCACGGGCCAGACCAACTGGATTGAGCGCACCCTGGCGCTCACCAATCCGTTGTCATCAACCGTCTACATCGCTTTCGAGGGCATTGGCGAATATGCCTACGGCACCTGCATCGACGACGTCTCCATCCTCTCTATTGTAGTGCAGGCCGCGGCCGTGACCCTGGCCGAATTCCGCGCCTACGAGCAGGACGGCCAGGTCAAAATCTGCTGGGTGACCGGGTCGGAGCGCGAAACCCTGGGCTTTAACCTGTACCGCCAGGACGATTCCGGCGCGTGGGTCCAAGTCAATGCCGCCCTCGTCCCGGCCGAAGGCTGGCCCAACGGTGGCATCGGCGCCTCGTATTGCCTGGTCGATGCGGACGCCGCTGTGGGCCGCGTGTACCAGTACAAGCTCGAGGAGATCGAGACCTCGGGCAAAATCAACACCTACGGCCCGTTCTCCGGCCAGGCCCGCGAGTTCCGCTTGAGCGTGGCGCCCGGCCAGGGCGGACCGCTGCTCCAGTGGCCGAGCCAGGCCGGCGAAAATTTTGATGTCTACTGGACGTCCAGCCTGCTCCAGCCGTTTGAGCTGCTGGAATCCGGCGTGCCGGCCACGCCCCCGATGAATTACTACATTGGCGGCAGCCAGCCGGCGCCCTACGGGTTCTACCGCATACAAGCCCGCTGACGCGGGTACGACGTGGCGCGGGGCTCCTGTCCCGCGTAGTCCAGCCAAGCATCACGGCCCGGGAGGTCCGTGCCACGATGCCCATAATAAACACAAAAACCCAAAAGCAGCATTTGACTTCACCAAGCCATCTGGGTAATACTAAATTAATTGTTCCATCAGAATCGGAGGCAAAGTTATGAACAGCAATCAGGGTCGCATGTTGGCATCGGAGATGCGTGGTCAGAATCCGGGTTTTCCAATGATTGGAAAAAGCCGCCCCAATTTTTCCAATGTTTGGAAAACCGCGACCGGCCTGCTGAAAGCCGCCCTTTGCGCCGCGGTCCTGGCTGCGCTGCTGCCGGCGCCGGACGTGCAGGCCGGGGTGCTGGGCGCGTGGAGAAAAGCCAACTCGTCCACCCAGGTGGAGCCCTACTTCTCCGTGAGCAACCACCCAAACATGGCGGCGCCCGCGGCCTATTGGAAAACGAATTTCTACAAGTATAATGACAACTCCTGGTTTTACATTGAACCGTGGTACACGGGCCGCATGGTCAACGGCATCTCGGCCACCAACTACCGCAGTTCCACCGGCAAGCCCGTGACCAACTACATCACCTTCTCGTTCGCCATCTCCAACGGGTTCAAGGCGTCGTTCACCAACTTCATAATGAAAACAATGAACGACGAGAATGCGTGCCGGTTCATCCTGAAGACCAGCACGGACGGTTACCGCACCAACCTGTTCAACCAGCCCACCACCAACTCCTTCCGGATTTACACCAACAGTTTCGATTTGCTCAACGTGACCAACGCCCGGGTGGACCTGCGGTTGTACGGCACCGAGGCCAAGAGCCAGTGGGTGTATATATATTTCACCAACATCGTCAACACGGCTGGTTCGTACCTGAACTACATGTGGATTATCGAGGGCGATGTGACCCGGCGGGTCACGATCATTCCCGAGACGGGGCCCCTGGCCGGCGGCAACCTGGTGCTCCTGACCAACGTGCTGGACGCGATCGGCAACGGGTCGGACATCACCAACATTGTCATTGGCACGGCGTCCACCACGGACATTGTGGGCCAGTCGACCAACTGGGTGTCCTGGGTCAACCCACCGGGCGACAGCGCCGGGCGCAAGGATCTTTTCGTGCAGTCCACCAGCGTGGGGTCGAGTCGCTTCACCTACGAATACCTGTTCAACCAGCCCGGCGGGGTGCTCACCAACGTGCCTAACAGCGGGGCGTCTACCGGCGGGTTCCCGGTGGTGATCATTGGGACCAACCTGTGCAATGGCACCACCGACGACGTCGTCCGGGTCACCCTTTGCGGCGTCGACGCGCAGGTTGACAGCGTGGCCGGCTCGACCCAGATCATGGTCACCGCCGGCTCATACACGGGGTCCGGCCGCCGGGCGCCCACGGCGGGCGGCGCGGTCACCGGCTCCGTGGTGGTGCTTTCCACGGCTTTTGGAACGACTATTTATCCCAACAGCTTTACGTATGACGCACCAGCCGCGGTCGTCCTGTTCGATTTCTTCCTGCGCCAGGAAAACGGCGGGGTGGTGGTCTGCTGGCAGACCGCGTCCGAGGCGGACACCCAGGGCTTTGACCTGTACCGCGAGGAGGCTGGCGTGTGGGTGAAGGTGAACGCGGCCATGGTCGCGGCCCAAGGGTGGCCCAACGGCGGGATCGGCGCGGCGTACAGCGTGGCGGACCTCGCCGCCAAGGTCGATGGCACCTATCGCTACAAACTGGTGGAATACGAAACCTCAGGCAGCTCCCGCGACTACGGCCCGTTTGAGCGCTCGGTGTGGATGCCCCGGCTGAACAACTTCACGGTCACCCCCGCGGGCATTGTGCTCCAGTGGCTCAGCCGCGACCCGGAAGTGTACGACGTCATGAAGGCTTTAGACGCACGCGCCGCCTACGCGCCCGTGGCCACGGGCCTGCCGGCTACTCCGCCGGTGAACTCGTGGACCGATGAAGCCGGCACGGCGTCCGGGTTCTACCGCATCGAAGCGCGCTGACGCCCTTGCGGGCGGTTCGTTCCGCAGGGGCCGTGAGCCACTATGCTTCATGACCCCAGGCCACGGCTTGGGCGGGCCGCGCCACGTGGCGCGGGGCTCCTGTCCCGCGCGGATTCACATGCAGGTATCCAGCCGACCGTGCAGGAATCGGGACCGGAATATTTTCCCGCCAAGACGCAGAGACGCAAAGCCGGATCTGGCTTCTTGGCGTCTTAGCGTCTTGGCGCGAGCATATGAATGGTTTTTCATAATAAATGTTCGGAAAGACCGGACGGCTCACGGTAACCGTTCGTCCCACCGGGTCGTGCCACGTGGCGCGGGGCTCCTGTCCCGCGTGATCTGGCGGATGCCGGCCGCCGCATACCCAACACATACCCACTTTTTTGTTTCTTATTTTAAAGCCGTTTTAAGTATAGTGGGATTCTTTGAGGTCTACCGTATATAGCCAGAAAGGAACATGGCCATGAACCAGTTGTCTCCGAGCAGCAACCCACCGGCTGCGCGCCGGGTCATGCTATTTATCCGCCGCCAACTCATCCGCATTGCGCCACTCAGTCCGGGGTTGGTGCTGGTGGCCTTGATGATGCTGCCCAACCTGGCGCCCCGCGCCGAAATGCTGGCCGCATGGAAGAAGATGAACTCGTCGTCGGATGCGATACCTGCAGGCGCCCCGGCGCACACCAACCACAAAAGCCTGGCCGGCCCGGCCCTGGCGTTCTGGAAAACGAATTTCTATAAATATAACGACAACTCGTGGTTTTACGTCGAGCCATGGTACACCGGCACCATGGTCAGCGGCGTGGCGCAGACCCAGTATTTCACGGCCAACAAAAAGCCCATGACCAACTTTTTCTCGTTCAGGTTCGCGATTTCCAACGGGTGGAAAATCACCGTCACCAATTTCATTCAGAAGTCGATGAACGACGAGCGGGCGAACGTCTTTGTGCTGCGGTCTATTGCGGATGGCTATTGCTCCAACCTGTTCCGCCAGCCCACCACTAATTTTTTCAAGATATACACCAACAGTTTCCGGGTTTCCGCAACCAACACCCAGTTCGAAATGCGGTTGTACGGCCAGGAAGCTAAAAGTGCCTGGGTGTACCACTATTGGACCAACTGTGTGAACACGGATGGTTCCTACCTGAAATACATGTGGATTTTCGAGGGAGAGATCAAGCGGCGCATTGATGTGCTTCCGCCGGAAGGCCCGCTCGTGGGCGGCAACCGGGTGGTCATGACCAACTCCCCGCTCCGGATCGGCAACGGGTCGGACATCACCAACGTCACCGTGGGCGGGAAAAACGTGCTGGCCATCCTGGCCCAGGCGACCAACTGGGTGAGCTTCACCGTGCCGGCGGAAACCGTGCCCGGATGGAAAGACATCGTCACATACTCCACCAGCACCGGCACGCTGGTTTGGACCGAGGACTATTACTACAATCCCACCGGCGTGGTGCTCAATGTTTCGCCCACCAGCGGCGCGACTGCCGGGGGGTACACGGTAAAAATCGGCGGCCGCAACTTCAGCAACGGCCAAGTCGGCGACGTGACCAACGTGACCTTGAAGGGTGTGGCGGTGACGTCCATTGGTTCGTTCATGAACACCCAGGTCGTGGTCACCGCGGCCGCGGGCGCGAGCGGCCGGGGCGCCATCATCATCGACTCGGTCAGCTACGGCCACACTGAACTGGCGGGCGGCTGGACCTACGAAGGCCCGGCCACGGTGCCCGGCATGCTGGTGTTCGGCACCAACGGCGCGATGATTTCCAGCAGCGAGGCCGCCAGCGCGGCCAAGGGCACGGATTTCGGCACCCGGGCGCTGGGCACGACCGTGACCAACTGGCTCTCCATCACCAACGACGGCACGGCGGTGCTCAACATCAGCGGGGTGACCACCAGCGGCACGGGCGCGGCCTATTTCCGCGTGTCCGGCATCCCAGCGACCGTGGCTGTGGGCGGGGTGGCCCATTTCAGCATCGCGTATGTCGCCGGATTGGTGGGCAGCCAGTCGGCTACGTTGCAGATGGCCAACGATTCAGCCAGCGCGACCTATTTCATCAACCTGGCCGGCGCGGCGTCCTCGACCCCCGGTCTCCAGGTGCTGGGCCATAACGGGGCGGTGATGACCAGCGGCGAGGCCGCCAGCGTGGCCAAGGGCACGGACTTTGGCGCGGTTGCGCGCGGGTACGGCGCGACCAACACCATCTCCATCACCAACAACGGCACAGGCCTCTTGACCATCAGCGGCGTGACCACCAGCGGCGCGGGTGCGGCGTATTTCCGCGTGTCCGGCATCCCCGGCAGCCTGGCGGTGGGCGCGGCGGCCGCGGTCAAGGTGGCGTTTGACGCCACCGTGGCCGGGACGCACTCGGCGGCGCTGAACATCGCCAACGACTCGCCCACCACCCCGTTCGTCATCAACCTGGCGGCGGTCACCGAGCCGGGGAGAATCGGCACGAGGGTGGCTTCAGGCGTGGCCACGGTCGGGGCGTCGCAGGCTTCCTCCACCCCCCTGAAACCCAGCCCGATTCGCATGCAGTACGCCAACTATCACCAGCAGCATGTGTACTCCACCGCACAACTCGAGGCGGCGGGCCTGACCAACGTGCAAATCACGGCCATGGGCTTCCACGTGACCCAGGCGAACGCTCCCCATATCGTGCCCAACTACAGGGTCCGCCTGAAAGAGACCGCGCGTACCGGATGGACCAGCAGCGACAAGAACATGGAAGCCTCCGGCCTGGCCCTGGTATTCAGCAACGCCGCGCAATCGTTCGTGGTCGGCGACACCGCCAACCTGGTTCTGGACGCGGCTTTTAACGTAGGCGCCAACACCAAACTGCTCGTCGACTGCGGGTTTGCGCTGGCGACCGAGTCCACCCTGGGCGGTCTCATCCGGTACACCAATGTCGCCGACAGCGTGGTCGTCCTGGAACGTGATGACGCCGATGCGCTTTCGGTTTTTGATGACGCGGCCAACAACGTCACGAACATCCTGCCGGTCATGACCGTGGCCTGGCAGCAGATGAGCCATGCCGGCGTCGTGCCCGCCAGTTGCTCGTTCACCGGCGGCATCAACGTGACCATCAGCGGCACCAACCTGTGCGCCGGCACCCTGGGCGACGTGGCGTCCGTGACCTTGTGCGGGGCGGCCGCCACGGTGGTGAGCGTGGAAGGCTCAACCCAGATCGTGGTGCGCGCCGGGCCGGGCGGCGCGATCGGCCGCGGCATGGTGGACATCCGGTCCACCCGCATGGGCCGCACGGCCGTGGCCAACCTGTTCACGTACAACCCGCCCGGCGCCATTGGCGGCGGCTGGATCGAGGAAGGCTGGACCGAGGTCGCGAGCCTGCCGGAAGTGCGGATCAGCGGCGCGGCCGCCACGCTGGGCAGCAACTTGTATTACATGGGCGGGGCCAATGCCGGCTGGAGCACGGTCATGACCAATGTGTACCGGTTTAATGGATCCACATGGTCCCAGGTGGCGGGCCTGCCGGAAGCCCGGATCTACCTGGCCGCGGACGCCTTGAACGGCGCCATCTATGCCGCGGGCGGGCTCGCGGCCGCCGCGTGCACCAACGTCACCCGGTATGGCGGAACCACCTGGCAGGAGGTGGCGGGACTGCCGGCGGCCAGAAGCTACCTGGCCATGGCCAACCTGAACAGCGCGCTTTATGCCGTGGGAGGTTCCGGCAGCATGACCGCGGAGACCAACGTGTACCGCTATGCCGAAGGGGCCTGGCAGGAAGTGACGGGCCTGCCGGCGGCGCGCAGCGTCATGGCCGCGGCGGCGCTGGGCAACGCCCTCTATGCGGTGGGCGGCATTGATCCCGGCGGCACCCCGCGCGCCAACGTGTTCCGGTACAACGGCACCAACTGGACAGAATCCACGGCCTTGCCGGCCGCGCGCTCGGCCATGGCGGCCGCGCCGCTCAACAGCAACGTGTATGTCTTTGGCGGCGGATACACCAACAACTGGCGGTTCAACGGCACGACCTGGACGGAAGCGGCCGGCCTGCCGGTGGCGGTCAAATGGGGTTCCGCCGCCGTGCTGGATGGCTTTATTTATTCAGTGGGCGACCAAACCCGCACCAACGTGTACCGCTACTCCCCCGGCATGTTCACGCTGTCCGGCGTGTCGCCGGCCGAAGGCACCAATGGGACGGTGATCACCATCACCGGGTCCAACCTTTGCAATGGCACGCTGGCCGATGTGCCGTCCGTGACCATCAACTGGACCGAGGTGGACGACATCGTCAGCGTGGCCGGCTCCACCCAGATCGTGGTCGTGGCCGGGGCCAGCCCGGACGGTCCGGCCCCGCTGGAGATCCACTCCATCCAGTATGGCAACACGCGCAAGGAAAATGCGTTCACCTATCTCGACCTGGACCCCGTCATGCTGGTGCTGGGCACCAATCGCGCGCCCGCGGCCAGTGGCGCGGCGGCCGGCGCGACGTTGGGCACGGACCTGGGCGTCTTGCAGGTCGGAGCCGGCGCGCGCACGAACACGTTCGGGATCACCAACAGCGGGTTGAGCGAACTGAATATACCGTCGTGGACCACCAACGGGATGTGAGGACCGCATGCGATTGAACCCATCCATGACGCAACCCCGTTGGGGTTGGGATATTTTACCCGTCAAAACACCCAGGGTAGCGGGCAGCCCGCAACCCTGGGCTGGCAGATCGAATCCCGTTGGGATTCCAGAACCAGACCTGTCCCGGCCGCGTTGGGGTTACCGAAACATCCCGAATCTGCCTGAAAGTCTTGCGTCGTTCGTTGCCCCAACAGGACAATGGTGGGTTTACCAAGACACCCCGAATCTGCCTGAAGGTCTTGCGCCGTTTGTTGCCCCAACGGGGCCATGGTGGGGTGACCAAGACACCCCGAATCTGCCCGAAGGTCTTGCGCCGTTCGTTGCCCCAACAGGACAATGGTGGGTTTACCAAGACACCCCGAATCTGCCTGAAGGTCTTGCGCCGTTTGTTGCCCCAACGGGGCAATATCATATAGCCCAGGGTTGCGGCGCAGCCGCTACCCTGGGTTCGTTGCCAAACACATGCAACCCCAAAGGGGTTGCGTCAAAAGGATGCATTTTTTATGCCCCAATCCTTGGCAGCCGTGCATATTCATCTGGTATTCTCAACCAAAAACCGGCACCCATTTCTCCATGTTCCCGACCTTCGCAACGAAACGCACGCTTATCTGGGCGGGATCTCAAAACGCCTCGGTTGTTTACCGATCATCGTGGGCGGAAGCGCGGATCATGTTCACCTGTTGTGTCTTCTGGCGCGGACATTAACCGTGGCCGAATGGGTCAAGGAAATCAAAAGGGCTTCAAGCATGTGGATCAAGGAACGTGCCCCGGCACTGAATTCTTTCGCATGGCAAGGTGGATATGGCGCCTTCTCGGTGAGCATTTCAGCCTTGGACCAAACCCGCGAATATATAGCCAAACAGGAAGAACATCACAAAAGGACATCGTTTCAGGACGAATTCCGGACCTTTCTGCGCAAACACAACATGGAATGGGACGAACGTTTTGTGTGGGACTGACGCAACCCCGTTGGGGTTGGCCGGATGCTTCACGCCACGCTCACCCCAGGGTAGCGGGCAGCCCGCAACCCTGGGCTGGCAGATCGAATCCCGTTGGGATTCCGGAACCAGATCTGTCCCGGCTTGGTTGGATTTACCAAGACACCCCGAATCTGCCTGAAAGTCTTGCGCCGTTCGTTGCCCCAACGGGGCCATGGTGGGGTTGCCAAGACACCCTGAATCTGCCTGAAGGTCTTTCGCCATTCGTTGCCCCAACGGGGCAATATCATATAGCCCAGGGTTGCGGCGCAGCCGCTACCCTGGGTTCGTTGCCAAACACACGCAACCCCAACGGGGTTGCGTCAAAAGGCAGATCGAATCCCGTTGGGATTCCGGAACCAGACCCGTCCCAGCCGCGTTGGGGTTACCGAAACATCCCGAATCTGCCTGAAAGTCTTGCGTCGTTCGTTGCCCCAACAGGACAATGGTGGGTTTACCAAGACACCCCGAATCTGCCCGAAGGTCTCGCGCCGTTCGTTGCCCCAACGGGGCAATATCATATAGCCCAGGGTTGCGGCGCAGCCGCTA